>JBDVJN010000011.1:0-108632 GCA_039961455.1 Cyclobacteriaceae bacterium
AGTAGCACTGATTATTGGCTACCGAATGAAGATTACCGCCTGGACGCTTCTGGGAATGATTGTCTTCTTCACATTTCTTACTTTCTACTCAGCTTTTTTCAATAAGGTCACAGACTGCGGTTGCTTTGGTGATGCAATCAAACTCAGCCCATGGCAGTCCTTCTACAAAGACATCATCCTATTGGTTCTCATTGTCATCATCTTCATCAAGAGAGGTGATTACAAGTCATGGTTCTCACCCATGTTTAGGGAGATTAAGGTAGGTGGCACAGCAATGGTATTTGTGATTGTTGCCATTTACGCAATTACGCATCTTCCATTCATCGACTTTCGAGCATACAAAGTAGGAGGGCATATACCAAGTCTAATGGAAGCCTCAGAGCCTTTACGTACCGAATACACCGTCGAAAAAGATGGGAAACAGTACAAATTTGAAACCTATCCAACTGAGCCAGGATACACCTTTATTAAAGCGAGACCATTGAATCCATGGGCAGAGCCAAAAATCACAGACCTAAGTGTCTGGAATGATGATGGAGAGTTTACAGATGATCTTTTAACTGGCAACAAATTGGTAATTGTTATTCACGATGTAGACAAGGCCTCACTCAAAAAAATTGACAGACTCAGAAATCTAACCTACACGAATCCAAGTTTTGAAACATGGATACTTACTTCATCGGGAGCCGCAGCCTTTGAAGAGTTTCGCCACAAAAATCAGCTTGGCGCTCGCTACTTCTTTGCCGATGCTACAGTTCTAAAAACGATTGTCCGTTCTAATCCTGGTGTGTGGTTGGTGAAAAATGGCACGGTAGCTGGCAAGTGGCACTACAACGATACACCACTGTCTGATGAAGTGGCAGAGCTACTCAAATAGATGACTTCCAGAAAAATTTTCCTTGTTGGACTTCCGGCCTGTGGCAAGACAACTTTTGCTAAAAAACTTTCTGAAAGAATTGATTCAACCTTTCTCGATCTTGACGACGAAATAGCCAAGTCTTCAGGTCAATCAATTGGACAGCTTTTTGAGGACAAGGGGGAAGAATATTTTCGAAAAATTGAAAAAGAACAGTTGGTAAATGTGGCGAACACTAATGATGAGTTTGTACTTGCATGCGGTGGCGGGACACCATGCTTTTATGAAAATATGGATTTCATGAACCAAAGCGGAATCACCATCTACATCAACACTCCACTTGATGAAATTAGGGAACGTCTGGTGGAGGATCGTTCCAGACCATTAATGAAAAAGTTTGACCTTTCGGAACTACAGACTAAAAGAAAAGCGTGGTACCAGCAAGCTCAACACACTGTTACAGGCTATCAAGAATTGGAAAACCTTTTCAATTAAAAGCTCAATCCGAATGTGACGGATACGGACGTATTCTTGATATTCGTAGCTACAATCGGCTGATCATTTGCAATATCGTATGGTGTGTAGAAAGACTGGGTCTCGCTATTCACTACAGCGAAATCAAGGAAGTAATCAGAAGTCCTATAACCAAAGCCAAAAGTCAGATTAGTTCGATCCTGTAAATCAGAATTTTTGTAGGGACTCGGAAGAAAAGCATAGCCAGCTCTCAAACGAAAGTTGTCTATTCTGTACTCACCACCAACTCGAATGTTCGTCACAGATGTATATATGTTGTCAATCACGTTATTATCTGCAGATTCCGGAAAATCACTAGAATTGATATTCGCATTAGAATAGTCGACAAACTCAAGATCTCCTGTAAGAAATCCGCTTTTGCCAACAAATATTGTAGTTCCAACTGCAACTTTCGATGGAGTCCGAAGCTTATACTCTGAAACAAACAGATCGCTTCTGTATGGATCAATTGAGCTGATATCAACCTCTGTATCATTGCCGTCATCATCCGTTTCGGTGATTGTTGTTCCAGCTTTCCAATCTGCTGCTACATCGAAGAAATTTTCCTCATCCAATGAAATAAAAGAAGGAGAGGTATAACTTATTCCCAGAGTGAGGAATTCAACAGGTCGAACAATAGTGCCAAAGTTAAAATCGATGCCGGCTCCCCTTACTTCTAAATCGTCAACAATAGAAAGACTATTTAGAAACGGGGCAGGTTCAAATCTATCTTCCATGTAGTTTCTCCTAAGCCTATAATTCAAAATTTGAATTCCCATTCCTCCACCAAAATAGAGTCTGTCGTCATAGTTTCCGCCCCATGCTACGTTCAACTGATAGTGAGAACCGGACTCTTTGATACTCTCCGTTTGAATCGGAAATCCAGCAACAAATGAATCATAACCATCGATGTTTCCATCAGCATCAAAGGTGGGGTTGACAAGATATTGGTCGTAAGCTCCTGCTTCGTAACCTCCAAGATCTCCGGGTTCACTTTGTCCCGCATTACCCAAAAAAGTATCGATAATAGAATTATAGTCATTGATACCTTCATAGTTTCTTTCCAGATTAAATCCATTTAGGCGATTCAAGGAAATCCCTAGAGAGCCTCCTTTGAATTTATCACTGCTATAGTCTCCTTTCGAGAAATTGATGACCGTCCCGATGTTAGAAAAGTTAAAACCGTTCTTAAATGATTCTTCGGAAGATCCAGAAAAGTTCTGATCTGGGATCGTAAACTTTGAATCTGCGGTTGAAAAGTCCAAAGAAGGAGTGACCGTAAAGACGCTTCGATTATAGAATCCGAGACCAGCAGGGTTTGATGAAATAGAACTCAAATCGCCGCCCAAGGCCACGGATGCTCCTCCAATTCCTCTTATCCTGGCGGTACTACCATAAAGTGTATTAGCCTGGCTAAAGATCAATGCATCTTTATAATATCCAAACGGTCCTTGCTGAGCATTGGATATAACTGTTTGTATGAGAAGAATAAGTAAGAGTGCCTTTTTCATTTTTACTACCTTTTAAAACGTTTCTTAGTTACCTCTCGACCTACTTGAACTAGATCTGCCAGAGCTTGATCGACCGGAGCTGGACCTGCTTGAAGAACTTCTTGAGCCGGATGATCTTACCGAACTACTTCGTGAAGAGCTTGATGACCTCACTGAACTGCTTCGACTTCTGGAAGAAGAGCTGGAGGGTCTGACTGAGCTTGACCGTCCGCTATTGGACCTAGACGACCGGACAGAACCTGAGCTACTTCTACTTCCCGAAGACCGGACAGAACCTGAACTACTTCTAGAATTAGATGATCTAACTGCACCGGAGCTACTTCTGCTATTCGAAGATCTGCTTGAGTTTGGTGTATAAGATCTCTGCCTTGAGTTTGATGTTCCGCTATATCTATTGGCGTTGTTTCTGTTAATTCCATCTGAAACATTTCTACTTCTGGTTCTAGTTGCACTGCTACTTCTACTGTTTGCATTTGAAATTTGCGTGCCTCTTCTGGATTTGTTCAAATAAGCTGCTTGTGTGGAGCTGTAGTCCCTATTATCGTTCGTCGAGTTTGCAACGGAAACGTTTCTCGCGTTGCTATTTCTCCCTGATGACGAGACCGCTCCTCCTCTACCATTTCTCGGTCCTTTGGTAACATTTCTTCCCGCAACTGACCTTCTTGTAGCTGGAACATATCTTCCTCCGTATCCATCATAACCATAGTACGACCTTGCAAATCTGTTGCGGTAGAAAGGAGGATAGTAAAATGAATTATAACCAAAGCCCCATGAATTGAATCCGCCAAACCATGGGTCATAGAATCCACCCACATAGTAAGGATCCCAAAACGGATCGTATCCCCAACCACCTCCGAAAGCACCCCAGCCAAACCCCCAGCCGAACGACACAGATAATCCTGATCGATATCTCCATGGGTTTCGAAATCCTCTCCATCCATTGTTGTACCTCCAAGAATCGTTATAGTAGTAGTTATTTACCACTACTGGTTCTTCCTCGTAGTATTCATCTTGGTAGGTGTCAACCGGATTCGAATAATTGGAGTTTTCCAAAATTGTCTCTTGCTCTTTCGCACTAGTTGACTCTTGATTTTTGTATCGGTCAATGGCCTCCTGACTTACTTCGTTTTCAGTGTACGTCTCAGTCAACTCATTATTCTGAGCAATCTGTCTGCTTAGGAAAGAAGAACTTCCCACTGGTGCCGGTGTAACCTCATTCTTCGTGATGGGCTTTACCTTTTTTCTGTCCTTTTTCGAGAAATACATATCATCATACTCCTGAGCCTTTGTAGAAAAAGTAACCGTGATTAGCGCAGTTAAAATGAAGAGTTTGTTAAATGTTCTCATAATCACCAGATTTTAGTTATTAAACCATTCTGAAGGACAATCGGTTTCATGCCTAAACTTATATTTGCCGTCCTTTAGAAATTATACTTGCAATTATGCAAACACTATACCAAAGCCTCGAATCAATGCTATTTATTTGAAAATTGGCTTTTTTATTTAGAAAAAGTGCTTGCAGGTGTAAATAAACTATATAAACTGAACTAATTAATGGCTAAAGCAATTCCATCCCGTTCCGAAGACTATTCTCTCTGGTACAACGAGCTAGTGAAAAAAGCCGGACTGGCTGAAAACTCTCCTGTTCGCGGGTGCATGGTCATAAAACCTTATGGTTTTGCGATCTGGGAAAAGATGCAACAAGCGCTTGACCAGATGTTCAAAGACACGGGGCATGAAAATGCGTACTTCCCGCTCTTCATACCCAAATCATTTCTCAGCAAGGAGGCTGATCATGTTGAAGGTTTTGCAAAGGAGTGTGCGGTTGTTACTCATTACCGTCTAAAAAATGATGAAAATGGCAAAGGTGTGGTGGTTGATCCAGATGCTAAGCTAGAGGAGGAACTTATTGTTCGTCCAACTTCTGAAACGGTAATTTGGGATTCGTACAAAAACTGGATCCAATCCTACCGTGATCTTCCACTAAAAATTAATCAATGGGCAAATGTTGTTCGATGGGAACTGCGAACCAGGCTATTCCTGAGAACTGCTGAATTTCTATGGCAGGAAGGACACACTGCTCATGCTACAAAGCAGGAAGCGGTGGAAGAGACGGAAACAATGCTAAATGTCTACGCGAATTTCGCAGAAAATTTCATGGCTCTCCCAGTAGTAAAAGGTGTAAAAACAGCAAGTGAGCGATTTGCTGGAGCTGTGGATACCTATTGCATCGAGGCTATGATGCAGGATAAAAAAGCACTTCAAGCCGGGACCTCCCATTTTCTTGGGCAGAATTTTGCAAAGGCCTTTGACGTTAAATATGCTAGCAAGGAAGGAAAAGATGAATTTGTTTGGGGAACTTCGTGGGGAGTAAGTACTCGACTTATGGGCGCTTTGATTATGGCTCATTCAGACGATGAAGGCTTGGTTCTTCCCCCAAAATTAGCTCCAATTCAGGTTGTGATTGTACCAATTTACAAGACAGAAGAAGAGCTCAACAAGATCACCGAAGTAGTTAATGGAATTTCATTTGAATTGAAGGAAAAAGGTATTTCAGTGAAATTCGACAATAGGGACACGCACAAACCGGGATGGAAATTTGCTGAATATGAGTTGAAGGGTGTTCCGGCACGTATTGCTATAGGGCCACGAGATCTGGAAAATGGAACTGTGGAAATTGCCAGGCGTGACACCAAAGAAAAATCAACGCACAAACTGGAAGAAACCGCAGCGTACATTTCTGAATTGCTAGAGGAGATGCAGACGTCCATTTATGCCAAAGCTGAGAGTTTCAGAAAGGAAAATACGTACGAGGCAGATTCTTACGATGAGTTTAAGGAATTAGTTGAAAAAGGCTTCGTGTACGCACATTGGGATGGCACAGATGAGACTGAAGATAAAATTAAAGCAGAAACTAAGGCAACCATCAGATGTATTCCATTCGATCGGAAAAAAGAAGAGGGAAAATGCATTTACACAGGAAAGCCATCCTCTGGTCGAGTCCTTTTTGCGAAAGCGTATTAATAATTCAGCTATTGTTGCAATTGCTAGTAAAACTTAGCTCAAACAGATAGCTTTGAATTTGAAATTTTAAACAACCACCTTGGATTGGATAACGGTTATAGGGCTCGTAGTTTTCGGCATCATTTTATTGGTAGCGGAGATCATTTTTGTGCCTGGAACAACCATTGTTGGCATTTTAGGACTTCTATTTAGTGGCTATGGTATCTACCTTAGCTACGATAATTTTGGACCAACGACTGGCACCATTTTTTTGCTAAGCACTTTGATATTAAATACCATCGCCTTGGTCTTAGCATTTAAGGGAAGATCATGGGAACGCTTTTCATTGAAGAGCTCAATGACCGGAAAATTCAATCAAGATATCAAGTTAGGTCTAAAAGAAGGAGATATTGGACAATCTATTTCGTCTCTAAAACCTGTCGGGAAAGCTCTTTTCGACGATAATGAAGTAGAGGTTAGATCCAACGGAGGTTATATCAACGAAAATGTTGAGATCGAAATTTTAAGAATCGAATCGAAAAAAATATTTGTACAACCTGTAAATAAGTAAAGTCATGGGAAGCAGTATGATGCTTATTCTGTTAGTGTTTGGGGGAATTATTCTCTTTTTTATTTTCCTTTATTTCGTACCTGTTAATCTCTGGATTACGGCTGTATTCTCGGGTGTGAGAGTAGGCCTGTTGGAGTTGGTGTTTATGCGTATTAGAAAGGTACCGCCATCGATTGTAGTCAACTCCCTTATCACGGCCACAAAAGCAGGATTAACGACTGTTGAGAATGAAGGCGACACTGAGAGGCGGCAATTGAAGACACAAGAGTTAGAAGCTCACTACCTCGCCGGAGGAAATGTCCCGCAAGTAATACGTGCATTGATCTCTGCAGATAAAGCAAACATCGATTTGACTTTCAAGCAAGCAACGGCGATAGACCTAGCTGGTAGAGATGTGTTTGAAGCTGTACAGGTTTCTGTAAATCCGAAAGTGATCAATACTCCTTCTGTCGCTGCTGTGGCAGCCGATGGCATTCAGTTGGTAGCAAAGGCGCGAGTAACCATTCGAGCGAATATCAAACAATTAGTTGGAGGTGCCGGAGAAGAAACGATTTTAGCAAGGGTTGGAGAAGGAATTGTTACTTCCGTTGGTTCAGCGGCTTCGCACAAAGAAGTACTTGAGAATCCAGACAAGATCTCAAAATTGGTTCTTCAAAGAGGATTGGACGCAGGAACTGCATTTGAAATCCTTTCCATTGATATTGCTGACGTAGACGTTGGAGCAAACATCGGAGCAAAACTTCAAACAGATCAGGCATCTGCTGATTTGAAAGTTGCAGAGGCAAAAGCGGAAGAAAGAAGAGCTATGGCCGTAGCAGAAGAACAAGAAATGTTGGCCAAAGCACAGGAAGCACGTGCTAAGGTAATTCTAGCAGAAGCAGAGGTACCCAAAGCCATCGCTGATTCGTTCAGAAGTGGAAATTTGGGAATTATGGACTACTATAAATTCCAGAATATTGAGGCAGACACGGACATGAGAAGTTCCATTGCTGGCACTGGCAAGAAAGGTGGCTCGAAGAAAAAGGATTAGCCTCCGATGAAATAGAAATCAAGCTCTGAGAAATCAGGGCTTTTTTTATGCTCCTATAATTACTCTTTCAGCTCAAAATTCCCCTCCTGATCAATCGCTTGTTGGATATGTGCCAGATGGTGATTTGAGTGCCAGGCGTATAAGCCGATCATCCAGCTGAGAGTGAGGCTTTTTTCATACTCCGGATGATAAAAAGTACGATTCCAATCATCTGAAATCAGATCTCTTAGCAAAACATTTAAGCGTCCATGCAAACCGTCCAAGATCATTAGTGAGGTCGAAATTTCAGGATTGTTCCCATCCGGCATCTTTGCCCATTTAGATTCTTCATACGGACAAATTGTTGGGTTATCTTCCGTCATCATCAACTTGAATCTTACGAAACTGTTCATGTGACTGTCTGCAAGGTGATGTACCACTTGCTTGATAGTCCATCCTTTTGGGCGATAGACCCAATCCAAACATTCATAGGACAAATTCTCAACCAATTTTCGAAGATTCACAGGTAGTTGCTGCAGCGTGTCCATCCATTCGGAGATGACAGCTTGATCAATAACATCTGGTGTCTGATATTTTCCTTTCGGGTATTTTAATTCTTCTAATTCCACAACTTTTACTGGTTGAATTTTGATCGAAATTACTTCCTCTTTTTGAAGATCGGCACTGTACTGCAGGGTTCACCGTACATTAAACTTGTCACCGTTGGAAGTAATGCGTTTGTGATTTGTGTATAAGCATACTCCTTGTTCTGAACTTCGCCACATCCTTTGATCACAACCTTTGCTCCTTCGAAATTCTGACTCTTGATGCATCTACCAATGGCCTGATCAATGAGTGTTTTTTCGACATCGCTCTCGCTCCCAAAAACAACTGTATTTGCATGTTCATTTAAACTGGTAGCCAAAAGCATGTAGGCCCAGATAGGGACAATTGCATCGGTTGAGCACACCAGCCCGACGTTTTTCCCATGGTAGGCAGACCAGTCATTTGATTTGAGGAATTCACGAAAATCTTTCTCTTTCAGAATTAAACCATCAAACAGAACATCCTTGAGATCAAAAAGACACTTCTCACCTTTATGGATAAATTCATCAAGATCAATGGAAACAAGCGGGCTCTTAGCTACTCGGTTTACTATTTCTTCCATTTTACAATAACTGCTTCTTTTGAGTAGTAGTTCGCCACTCTTTCAAATAATTTGGTTCAAAATAAGCGACATCCTCAAAATCTGTGCTTTGAAATTTCTGGTACGCTAATTCTCCCATGTTGACTGCATCAGGAACTATTTCATCAATAAAAATCAAATTGTCCTGATCAGCAACTTCTTTGAATTTCGACATCCCGTTTCCAAAAATGTAAGTCGGATTGGTGATTTTCTCAAAAGAAGTTTTATCCAAAATCTTCGCTTGAAGCGGCCAAATCTCTGCCAGATCTTGATTTACCATCTTTGTGTACACCTCCATTCTTCTAGCATCTAGCATGGGACACAAATTATGATTGCCCTTAAAGCTTCCTGCAACAGTTGCAATCATGATATCCAATGTGTCCACTGAGATGAGTGGAATATCGGAAGCAAAGCAAAAGCCCTTTGCTGTAGTCACCCCAATTCGTAGACCCGTATAAGAGCCCGGGCCTGCAGATATTGCCACTGCATTGAGGTCTTTGAATGCAAAGTTCGATTCCGTTAGAACTTCGCCAGCAATCCCTGGTAACAATGATGAATGGGATTTTTCAACCTGGTGAATTTGGTTTTTAATGAGCGTTCCCGATTGGTGTAAAGCAACTGAACAAACATCTGTCGACGTTTCTATACTTAGAATCAGTGCCAATCTATTTTCTATTCAAAATTTCGGCGTAACGCTCTTCGTCACGAAGTATCTTAACTGCTTCCAGAATATCTGGATCTTTATTAAAAGTGGATTCAACCAAGCCTCTCTGAAGGAAAAATCTGCTTGCAATTTCTTGCTCCAACAACATCTTAATTTCCTCTTTGAAGGTCTGTAAGTCTCTATTTTTATCATGGATTGAAGCCTCCTCCAACTGATCGAATTGTGTTTTCAATTCTTTGTATTTCTTTTCAGCCTTAGCTGTCTTGATAAGTTTATCAACTCCTTTCTCAAGGTCAGTAGAGTAGTCAAAATCTTTTCCTTCAAGCCACTTCACAAAATCATCGTATTCCTGATCAGATAGTCGAAGGTCACGAGGGTCTTCAGTTTCTCTATTCTGATTGTTGTAATAGTATTCCGTAGCATAAAAGAAAATATGATCTTTTCTCAAGAGGCTGTATGTAATTGGAGCAAAGTCAAAATCGTCTACCTCGATATCGGGGTCAATACCGCCACCATCAAAGACCAATCGGCCGTTCGCTGTGCGGAACTCTGTCTTCAGTGAATCTGGAATTTTACCGACACTACCATCCGGGTTTCTATTGCTATAATCAATCGCTTGAATACACCTACCTGTAGGTGTATAGTACTTAGCTGTGGTGATTTTTACTACGGCATCATAAGATAGAGGCCGTTCCACCTGGACCAGTCCCTTGCCAAAAGTTTTTCTGCCCACCAAGATTCCTCGGTCATAGTCCTGAACAACTCCCGAAACGATCTCTGAAGCTGAAGCGCTACCATTATCAGTAAGTACCGCCAAAGGAACATTTGTATCTACAGCTTCATTTAGTGAATTATACGTCCAGTCGTTAGCTCTAACCTTCCCTTTTTGCACAACTATCTTTTTGTCTTTTTCAATAAAAACATTGGAAACATTTACAGCTTCATGCAAAAGTCCCCCTGGGTTTCCTCGAAGATCCAGAATGATTCCTTTAGCGCCCTGCTCGAGCAGGTCCAACGTTTTAATTCCAACTTGGCGGCCAACATTCTGGGTAAAGCTTGTTAATCGAACATATCCGATATCATCTGTTACCATGCCTGCATAAGGAACGCTCTCCACAGCAATCTTCTCACGCTTCAATGTTACTTCAAACAATTCTTCTTGTCCGTAGCGCTTGATTGTCATCACGATATCAGACTTTGATTGACCTTTGAGTAGGTAGCTGATTTCGTCAGAGTTCTTCCCTTCGAGTGAAATTCCTCCGATTTTATGAATCTCATCTCCAGCTTTAAGTCCAGCTTCGTGTGCTGCAAAGCCTTCATAAGGCATCACAACCGTGTGCACGCCATTTCTTCTTTCTACAACCGCCCCGATACCAGAGTATTCACCAGTCGTGAGCATCCGATAGTTTTCAATGTCATCTGCTGCTATATAGTTAGTGTATGGGTCAAGGGAACCTAGCATTTCATCTATTCCCTTTTTTATCAAGGTACTTGGGTTCACCTCATCCACATAATGTGTATTCACTTCTTTAAAAAGGGTGGCAAAAATGTCAAGATTCTTAAAGATTTCGAAGTACCTGTCTGTGTCTGTGAACTTCGCAGCCACACTGACAAGCAAAACAAATGACAGAGGTATGATGATTAATTTCTTACGCATATTATTTCTTAGTCTCTACAACATTACCCAAACGTTTTAGACAGGCAATTAGTTGGTCCTCAATCTCATTAAAGGTCAAAATGTTCTTTGAAAGATAAATGAAAGCAATGTAAAAGAATTCATTTTGATCCTCTCTTAGGAGGAATTTCTTGTTCAATCGATACGCTTCCCGTATTCTGCGCTTTAGAAGATTTCTATCGACAGCACGTTTGAAATTTTTCTTTGGAACAGTGATCAACAATCTGTGGCACTGCTCCTCATCTGATACAGACTGGTATTTTACCTGGAAGGTATCCAAATAAAAAGAGGAACCACTACGAAATAGTTCCTCTATTTTTTTCTTTCCGGTTAGTTTCTCTGGTTTTGAAAAACTGTATTCTGAATGGCCCATAGGCCTGATTTTAGCTTATTTTTTGTGCAGTTCGTCAGAAACTGTCAGTCTCTTACGACCCTTGGCTCTTCTGCGTGCAAGCACAGTTTGTCCGTTCGCACTCTCCATTCTCTTTCTGAATCCGTGCTTGTTAGTTTTTTTCCTTACTGAAGGCTGAAATGTCCTTTTCATTTTAATATTCTTTCGTCCCTAAAAAACGGAGGGCAAAGATAGAAAAATCCCTGCCCTCTGTGCAAATTTTGTTGAACTATTATTTTTTCCTATTCGATCTTAAAAAGGTCGGCCGGTAATTCGGCATTAATTACTACCTCCGTCACGTTAATATCCATTTTCATTTGTGGGTTGATGGGCTGCTTCATCGTTGTCGGGAAGAAGTAACCATCATACTCTGCGTAATCACCAAGGTCAGTAGATAGCGTCATAGCACCTTGTGGCCCTTCAATAACATTGGTGGTCCGAACAAGATAGCCGGTCTCCACATCATAATACCTCGTTGAAGTTTTTCCTGAAGGAGCTTTTACCTCAATGCCATATGCATCTTTTCCGTTGATATTCTCAACGCCTGATAGTTCGGTATCGATATTATTTTCTAAATAGACGATCTCTTCAAACATTGCAGAGCTTAAGGCCATATCCAACGCATCATCTCCTTCAACAATGGATTCACCACCCATTCCAGAGAGTTTTCCCTTCTTACCATCGAAGACTTGCTTTTGCATAACGTTTCCGCCCATTTTCACTTCAAGGCGAGACATGTTTGGTGCTGCTTTACTCACTTCCATATTTACAGTTTGTCCCATCATGGAAGCTTCCATACTCATTTTGACACTCTTCAATTCAGCAAGCTTTTCTCTTCCGCCAACAGCCTCCAAGTATTTGTTGAGGACTGACTCTGCAGTCAAACCAGCAGGCAGTTTGGCAAGAGCTGGATCGACTTCATTACCATAGGTGTCGTAGTACTTTAGCTCTCCAAATTGCTTCAGTTTCTCTTCAATTTCGCTAGCCTTCCCAACTACATTAATGTATGCATTTTCGGGCTTCAAATACTTTTCAGCCATTGCCTGCACATCTTCCTTTGTCACCGCTTGAACCTTTTGAATATAGGTTCGGTAATAATCATCAGGGTAGGGATATATAGATGAGTTTAGAGCAAAACTTGCCACTGTCTGCGGTCGTTCGAGTGATCTTGAAAAACTGCCAGAGATTGCATTTTTAGCTAGATCCATCTCTTCATCACTCATGTTACCATCTCTCATCTGTTGCATTTCGTAGAAGATCTGAACAATTGCACTATCCGTCACTTCATTGCGCACCTCTGCGCTTGCATTAAATCTTGCAACGAGTTCATCTGAAGAAAGTGATGAGTAACTACCGTACGTATAGCCCTTATCTTCTCGCAAATTCATGAACAGTTTTGCTGTACTTGATCCACCAAACACCTGGTTCATCACTCGAACTTTAACTTCATCTTCGGAGGCAACCGGTAAACTCAGTGGATAGGTTATGTTAACTGTTGATTGCACCGAATTAGCTCTGTTGACAATGCTCACAACATTTTTAGCAGGTGCACTCGGCATTTCATAGGTTGGTTTAGCTACATCACCCGCTTCCCATGCTCCAAAATACTTCTTCACGAGCTTCTTCATTTCTTTGAGATTCACATCGCCAACAATTGCCAGATAAGATATATTAGGTTTGAAAAAATTAGAATGGTACGCTCTAATGTCTTCCACAGTAATATTGTTGGTGGTCTCTTCTGTTTGAATTTCACCATATGGATGATCTGATCCGTACAGTATCTTTTGATTCAGATTCCCAGCAATTGCTCCCGGATCTTCTTTGTTAGCAGCCAGACCAGAGATGGTTTGCTTTCTTATTTTCTCCAATTCTTTCTCTGGAAAAGTTGGATTAAAGACGATATCCGTCATTAGTTCCATGATCTTTTCCTGGTACTTCGACAGTCCAGATGCAAATGCTCCTCCAGACCTACCAGAGAGTGAAGCTCCGATGAAATCTACTTCTTCGTCAATCTGTTCTTTGGTTCTTGTTTCGGTACCTCTTCTCATCATTTGCCCGACCATTCCCAGATACCCTACCTTGTTTCCTTCCAAGAGAGGTTCTCTATCAATTAAGAGGTTATAGCTAACCCTTGGCAGCTTGTGATTTTCGATTACAAAAACTTTGAGGCCATTTTTGAGCTCAAAGGTTTCATAGTTTCCAATCTCGATGGGTCTTGGCGTCGCAGGTTCAGGAAGTTTGCTTCTATCCAATTGTGCAAACGAGAATCCTAAGCCGAAAAGAAAAATGATTGAAAGTATATTTTTAGTATTCATAACTTTTCTGATTTGAATTAATGATCGTCTCCTGCTTTTTCATCTTCTGGCTTTTGCTGCGCAGATTTTGGCAAATAGTAAAGAGTGACTCTATTCTCCGGAGTCAGGTATTTCTTTGCCACGCGTCTGAGATCCTCCTTGCTTACAGCCATGTAACGCTCTATCTCATTGTTGATCAGGTTAGCATCTCCAAAGTACACATGATAGTCAGCAAGGCTTTCAGCGATTCCACGCATGGTACTATTGGAAGAAACAAAACTCGTCTCAATCTGATTTTGTAGCTTCTGGAATTCTCTATCATCAATATCTTCTGTTTTCACCCGATCAATTTCCTTATCCATAGAGACTTCTAAATCCTCGGGAGACTTGCCTACATTGGCGAGGCCAAGGGAAATGAATAGGCCACCGTCTTCGAGCGCAAATGGAAATGATCCAACAAATGCTGCCAACTGCTGCTTATCGACTATCTCTTTTTGAAACCTCGAGCTTTCTCCCCCCGAAAGCAATGTGGTTAACATCTGCATTGCGTAGTAATCATCGGATCCTTGCTCCGCCATTCGATACGCCTGGAAAACTCCTGGCAGTTGCACATTATCAAACACTTCTTCCTTTGTATCATCACCCAATTTCGGCGCTATGATTTCTGGTCTTGGTATTTCTTTAGTCCCCTTTGGTATCTCCGCAAAGTATTTCTCAATCAATACCTTGGTTTCACCCATATCAATGTCGCCTGCGATGGATAACGTTGCGTTATTGGGAACGTAAAAGGTTTCGAAAAAATCCTTGAAGTCTGCATTGGTTGCAGCGTCAATATCCTCGAACGAACCAATCGGTGTCCATGAATAGCTTGTTCCTTCGTATGCTTTACCGAAGATCTTAGCTTGAAAGGACATATAAGGCTGATTGTCTATCCTCGTTCTTTTTTCCTCTTTGACTACTTCCTTTTGAGTTGCTACTCCAACCGAATCAATAGTTGCGTGAAGCATTCTTTCCGATTCCATGTAAAGACCCAACTCCAACTGGTGAGATGGGAGTGTTTCAAAGTAGAAGGTCCTGTCGAATGAGGTATTCGCGTTTAGTTGTCCCCCGGCATTTTCAATGATCTTAGAAAAATCACCACGCTGAATATTGGGTGAGCCCTCAAACATTAGGTGTTCGAAGAAGTGTGCAAATCCAGTTCGACCTACAGGCTCATTCTTGGAGCCAACATGGTACAACACTGAAACATTGACAATAGGTGTTGAATTGTCCTGATGGAGTATAACATGTAGTCCATTTGCAAGGTCATACTCTTCAAATTCAATTCTCCGATCCTGCGCATTTGCACCAAGGAAGGAGACGAAAAGTAAGAGGGTCAATAACTTTTTCATAGTCTTAAAATTATATTTCAAATTTAAATGTGGATCCCTTTGCTGTTCTGCGCTAAGATAAGCGACTTCTTATCTCCCTAATATGACTATCGTTAAGTCTTGGCCCAAATTTGCTTACAACTGTTGAGCTTGCCAAACTCGCAAGCTTTCCAGCCTCTGCAAAGGAATGCCCATGGTTTACCCCATAAAGGAAAGCCCCAGCAAACATGTCTCCTGCACCCGTGGAGTCAACTGCTTTAACGGGAAATGGTTCTATTGAGGTGAAAGATTCGCCATCGTAAGCAATCGCTCCCTCTGCACTGAGCGTAATTACAAATTTCTTCGCGTACTTCTGAAGTTCTTCTTTTACATTTTCAAGCCCTTCTAACCCGGTGAATAATTCCGCTTCATGAATATTGCAAAAGAGCAGATCCACCCCATCTCCAACAACTTCACGCATTTGATCGCCAAAATACTTTACCATTGAAGGATCTGAAAAAGTCAAGCTAACTTTTACATCATTGTCCTGCGCAATTTTCTTGGCTTCTTTCATTGCTTCCAGTCCTGTCTCAGAGGAAACCAAAAAACCCTCCATAAAAAGATAATTGGAATTGGTAATAGCGTCAGCATCTAACTCCTTCGGTGAGAAATCAGTGGTGATTCCCAAAAAAGTATTCATGGTTCGCTCAGCATCCGGTGTAATCATCACTAAGCATTTTCCGGTGATCCCTTCTAGTAAACTATCCTCTGATAGATTTGAATCAATTCCATTGTCTTGCAGATCTTTAACAAACAACCTCCCATCTTCGTCATTAGCTACTTTGCAAGTATAGAACCCTGTTCCACCAAATTCGCAAACACCAAAAATTGTATTTGCTGCTGAGCCACCACCTTGCTTTTTCTTTATTCCGTCAGTGACCAGTGATACCAACTCTTTTTGTTTGTCATCATCGACCAATGTCATTAGACCTTTTTCTACATTATTCTCAGAAAAGAACTCGTCATTGACCTCGATTTCATAGTCTATCAAGGCATTTCCTATAGCACACACGTCGTACTTCTTACTCATTATCGCAAAGATTGTTAAGTTGATTCATTTTTTAACTCCTACAATTCTCAGTCTGTAGCGCTATTGATTTAGATTTTCCAAAACAGAGCTGAATCTCATAGGTGACCGCGAAAATAAGTGATAATGACAGGAAAGTCCGGACAGACGTGTTTAGACCCTCATCATATGCAGAAAAAGCTCTTCGGACTTGAAAAACTTAATTTTTGGGGAAGACTATTCTGAGTCCTTTACTTCGACCCAGTTTTCGTCTGCCTTTACTTTATATCCCGTTTCATCTGTATTCCATTCTTCTTTAAGGCTTCCCGTCAATGATGTCATCCAATCATCGTAAAACAGAAGGAGTTTTCCATCCTGAATTTGCCACATCGTCGGATCGGCTTCCATTTTGACTGAATTCTTCGCGACAGCATAAGCGCACCACCCACCATATGCAGGAAGATACTTTTGAGGGTTTCCGTCAAACAGGCTCTTGTTCTTAGTACTGGAAAATTGATATGTCACACCATTTACTGATGATGTCACCTCAGGATTCCCCTCCTTTGCCTCCGATTGTTCGAAATATGAAACAGGGTCATAGCCTCCCATAGCGATGCCGTCTGTTGCATAGATTTCTCCTTTTGGTTCTTCTGAGGAACCGCAAGCAAAAAACAAGAATGTGAGTAGAATAAAATGTATTTTCATGGTTGAAGTTGGTTTCAAAATTTCAAACCAAAAATTGATAAATAAGTTCGAATGTAAAACATCAACTAGTAGAGCAAGTCGCAGTGAGGACAATCACTAGATATCTATTGGTTTAAAGCGCGAACCTGTAGCCTACGTTCAGCTTAACGATAATAGATTCTGACTCAAAATTTTCATGTGGCGTATCATCCAGAAACCCCTCGGGCACCCATTTGTTCTCGTTCCGTGCTATTTCTATAAAAAACGCTTTTGATATTCCTACAGTAAATTCACTTCTTAGACCTATTTCATAAAAAGGACTGCTTCTCAATGGAAAGGTCTGATCTTCTTCTCGAACCAATCGATTGTATTCCGGTATAAAGTAGCTGGTCCTTCCCACTCGTGCAAAAGCCTGCACGTCTATTGCTCTGCCAACCTTCACTTTGTATGTACCAAAAAGTGAGTATTGTATTCTATTATTTGAGTGTAGATCAAGGTTGACATGATGGTCAATATTGTCTTCGTATATCGGCCTAACACCTGCTATTATTCTAAAAAAAGGTTCCCCTTTTTTTACATCAAGATGTGAGGTGAAATAGAAATGATTTTGGAAGGATGCCGTAACTCCCAAATTAAAGTTCTTGAAATCGTAGGTAATTGAAGTGGTCAGGTTTTTTTCAGTGATTTTGACAAAGTAGTTGGTTGGATGGCCTATTGTAAGATCATCATATCGATAGTTTGTCTCTCCAGTGCCAACTCCCATATTAAAGGCAATTGCAAAACGATTTGCAATTCTTACCTTATACTTTTCAATTCTTTTAACCTCAATTTCTGGAACGGACAACCACATTTTTCTATCAACTCCATCTTGTGTTAAAATCACTTCACGTTCTGCACTTCCTGCCTTGATCTTGATTGGGTCTACATCATTCGTGAAATCTCTATCTTGATCCTTGTCAAGGAAAAAGGTGATATTTCGGTAATTGTAGTTACCCGCCAGCCAAACGACCATTGAGGAAGCATCCCCTTCGACGAGTCCAATCAAAACCACAACATGATCGAAATTTGAGAGGCTTGGAGGAACGACCACAATTGAGTCTGGGATATCAACATCAACAAGTGGTTTTAATGGCCGAAGATCAATGGTTGGGGTTCGAAAATTCAACTGGTAAAACTTCATCATCTTCCTGATTTCCTGCTCTTCCAGATTAACTCTAAACTGGTCAGGTACAATAGGAATTTGGGAGGCCCCACTGTATGCTAAAACAGCGAAAAGACATATTAATATGGATTTTGTAAACCTCATTGAAATGAATGTAGCCTTCAAACATAACAAAACACTTCCAGAGATAGTAAAATTCGTAAAGAGATAAAAGGTATTTGAGCCGACTAAACCAAAAAAAAGACAGCCATTCTTGACCGTCTTTCTGTGGGCGCTGAGGGATTCGATCGCAGCGGCGAACCGCCCCACGACCCTCTGGGTGTAAACCAGATGCTCTGAACCTACGGCAAACTAATTTCAGAGTCACTCCAATATCCTTCTAGAAGAAACAGTAGATAGGAAACAAAAAAAAGACAGCCATTTTTGACTGTCTTTCTGTGGGCGCTGAGGGATTCGATCGCAGCGGCGAACCGCCCCACGACACTCCGCGTGTAAACCAGATAATCTGAACCGGCGGTAAACGAATTTCAGTGTGTCTCCAATATCCTTCCAGAAGTAACAGTCGATAGGAAACAAAAAAAGACAGCCATTTTTGACTGTCTTTCTGTGGGCGCTGAGGGATTCGAACCCCCGACCCTCTGGGTGTAAACCAGATGCTCTGAACCAACTGAGCTAAGCGCCCTCCTAAAAAGGTTTGCAAATGTAGCATCCTTTTGGATTTGCACAAATGTTGCGATCGGAAATTTTAACTAAGTGCTTCTTTCAAAAATCCATTGAAGGGATAAAGCGTCTGATAGGCGTCGGCCACTTTGTTAACAATTGTCTTTGATGTTATTTCCTTGTCAGAAAGTTTGCTCATGAAAACATAGTGTTTCAACTGCAGCAAGTCCAGGTCAGGATGATCTTTCGGGTACCCTTTCGGAGCCGTTTTCAATTTGTCTCCACCATAGGGCTCTTTGTAAGTCTTAGTGAAATCCTTAGCACTTATAATTTTACGAATGTTTGATCCATTGTAATCAATTTCTTGCCTGACCTTCTGTAAAACATGAGCTTCCGGTTGAAAGAGTCCTCCACCTACCATGTTGTCGCCTGGTTTAATATGTAAGTAGTATCCAGGGTTGCCGGATTTTCTACCACCATCAACGATGGCAGCCCCGAAATTGGTTTTGTATGGATCTTTGTTATTGCTAAACCTAATGTCTCTGTTTATTCGAAAGAGCGTCTTTTTAGGTTCGATACCAACCAAAGACTTGTCGAACGTCGAGGCTTTTTCAATGACCTCAGCCACGAGTTCAATTACATAGCCTTTGGCTTCATTGTATCTTTTCTTATTGTCATCCATCCACTCCTTTTTGTTGTGATTAGCAAGGTCAGTGAGGAAGTCAAGTGTGAATTGTAGGTTCATGAATGTAAATTTTCTACCAATGTTTCTAATTTGATCGATCGAGAGGCCTTTAACAAGACAACTGAATCAGGAAATTTTTGTGTGTCGAGGTGTGAGACTAAATCTTCCTTGCTCGCAAAGTAATCAGATGACTGACTACTGATTTTGATTTTTTCACCTGTGGTCAGAATCTCCAGACCCAACTTTCTTGCAAATTCAATGAGTTTCTTATGTTCTTCATCTGAGTTTTCCAGCTCGTTCATGTCCCCCAGAATTGCAATTTTCCGTCCCTCCATTTTTGATAAGCTATCAAGAGCAGCTTTCATAGAATCTGGGTTTGCATTGTATGCATCTAGAATAATCGTAAGTGATCCCTTTTTGATTACCTGAGAACGTGCGTCTGAAGGAACATAGGAGGAAATAGCCTTGGCTATGTTTTTACAAGGAACGTCGAAAAGCCTCCCTACTTTTACTGCCGCCGCGATATTGTCGAAATTGTATCCACCAACGATGTTCGTTTCCACCTTCTCTTTCTCAAGTGAGAATGTGACGTACGGAGAGGCGCTTACCAGGTTCACATCCGTCTCTGGATAGAGGTAGGGATGGTCAAATCTTTTGGTCATATTGGCTAGAACTGGATCATTCATATTTACCAGAACTTCACGCCCTTTTCTTTTCAGGTAGTCGAATAGCTCACTTTTTCCACGTATCACACCTTCAAATCCACCAAATCCTTCTGTATGGGCATGTCCGATGTTTGTGATCAATCCATGGGTAGGGTCTGCCATCTCACTAAGTAGCGCAATTTCTCCAACATGATTTGCCCCCATCTCGACTACAGTTATCTCCACCTGGGGATGAATATGTAAAAGCGTTAATGGAACACCAATATGGTTGTTGTAGTTACCTTTTGTAGAATGAACAATGTACTTTTCCGAAAGTACCTTGACTATTAATTCCTTGGTAGTGGTCTTGCCGTTCGAGCCAGTCAATGCAAGCACCGGTCTTTTGAAACGCGATCGATGAAATTTGGCTAGCTCCTGCAAGGCTACTAAAGCGTCCTTGGCTAAAATCGTCTTATCACTTGTAACATATTCTTCTTCATCAACTACCACATATGTAGCTCCTTTCTCAATCGCCTGCTCAGCAAACTTATTCGCATTGAAGTTTGGGCCGCTTATTGCGAAAAAGAGATTTCCCTTCTCCATCGTCCTTGTATCAATCGATACTCCGTTACTAAGCAGAAATCGAGAGTAAAGAAATTCAATAAAATCTCCCATTGGGAGCAAATATGATCAATATTGGGAATTATCTATTTCTTTTGCATCAACGTAACTTTCAAACAAGTAATGAATCCAAAAGCACTTAGATTTTTCGCATCAGCTGGCATCTTGCTGACATTGTTCTTAAGTGTGTGGTATTTGATGAAAACTTACAACGAAGGAAATCCTAGATGGATTTTTTTAATTCTCGCCGTAGGAGTTGCCGTCCTTCTAGCACAAAGTCTGGGTGGGACTCGAAGGCGTTAGTTGTCCTGACTGAACAATGTTCGTGTTGCAATACTTCGTCCCAAAGTAATTTCGTCCGCAAATTCGATTTCACTTCCAATGGAAATTCCCCTGGCGATGGTTGTCACTTTAATGTCAAAATCCTTGAGGAGTTTTGTAATGTAGAACGAGGTGGTGTCCCCCTCCATCGTGGCGCTAAGTGCTAAGATCACTTCTTTGATTTGATCATCATTTCTAAGCCTCAGAATTAGCGAGTCAATATTTACATTCTCCGGACCTATTCCATCCATTGGAGAAATTCTTCCGCCAAGGACATGAAAAAGCCCATTGTACTGACCTGTATTCTTAATCGCGAGGACATCCGGTGTGTCCTCTACAATGCAAACAATCGATGTGTCGCGATATGCGGTTTGACATGTGCATTCTTCTGTATCGGCGATGATATGACAAGTGTTGCAGTACTTGATTTTTTCGCGTAGCTCCTGCAACGCACTGGAAAGGCCTTCAGTAGATTCAATCGGTTGTTTCAGTAAGTGAAGGACTAGCCGTAATGCGGTTTTTTTTCCGATTCCAGGTAGCTTGGCAATTTCCTCAACTGCTTTCTCAACAAGCTGAGAGGGATATTCCATTAAACAATAGATGCTTTGATTCCTGCCGCAGAAATCTCCTCTCGCATTGGCTTCAGCTCCTCATATGGGCCTTTCTTAACACTGCACTTTCCCTTGTAATGGATCAGATAAGTACATTGCTCCGCCTGCGTAGTATCGTGCTTGCAAACCTTAATGAGTGTTTGAATGACGTGCTCAAATGTATTGAAGTCGTCGTTGTAGACCATCAAATCGCGCACACCCTCGATGGTAATTTGATCTTCAACCTCGACTTCCTCCTCTATCTCGAAATCTTCTGCCATTTCTTTTGATTTCCTACAAAATTAAGCATTGCAATAAAACCAACCATGAATTGTAATTTGCAATTCCATTTTAAAGTAAAATTTGAATGACTCCAATTCTGGTCGGATCGATTATCCTTGGCTATTTTCTTCTCTTGATATTGATGTCGTGGTTTACGACGAAGAACGCTGGAGACAATGATTTCTACACCGCCAGCAGACAGTCTAAGTGGTATCTGGTGGCCTTCGGAATGGTTGGCGCCTCGCTTTCTGGAGTCACTTTTATCTCCGTCCCTGGAGAGGTGGCCAACAGTAATTTCTACTATTTTCAGGTGGTGCTAGGATATCTGGTGGGCTACTATGTGATTGCACGTGTGCTTCTGCCCCTTTACTATCGACTGAATCTTGTATCCATTTATACGTACTTGCATGACCGATTTGGCTTTTGGTCGTATAAATCGGGAGCTTTCTTTTTCCTGCTTAGTAGAGTAATACAAGCCTCATTTAGACTTTTTCTTGTTGCTGGCGTTCTACAAATCGCGTTCTTCGATGCTTTCGATCTTCCGTTTTGGGTTTCAGTAATTACTACCATTTTGCTTATATGGGCATATACTTTTCGAGGTGGTATAAAAACGATCGTTTGGACTGACACACTCCAGACGTCATTTATGATTCTAGCCGTCATCATAAGCATCGCTTTCATTAAGTATGAAATGAGCGTTAGCTGGAGTGAACTTAGCACAAACCTTTTCTCTGACTCGAGAACTACGATTTTTAATTGGGAGTGGACAAGCGGACGTAATTTTTTCAAGCAATTTTTCTCGGGCGCCTTCATAGCTATTGTAATGACGGGCCTTGATCAGGACATGATGCAGAAGAACATGACCTGCAAAAACATTGGTGAAGCCCAGAAGAATATATTTTGGTTTTGCGTCATTCTGGTCATTGTGAATTTTCTATTCCTGAGCCTTGGTGTTTTGCTTTATCAGTTTGCAGAAACAGAAGCTATCAGTCTTCCAGCCAGAACAGATGGTGTATTTCCATTTTTAGCTGTAAATAAGTTTTCTACAATCGCCGCTGTAACATTCCTGTTGGGAATCACTGCTGCCGCATATTCAAGTGCCGACTCTGCCCTAACTGCCCTCACAACTTCATTTTGTGTTGATTTCCTTGGATTCAAACCTGAGAACTATGCTAAAAAGAAAAAACTCAGAATCTCAGTCCATCTGGGGTTTTCGATCCTGTTGTTTTTCGTGATTCTCATATTTCAAGCCATAAATGATGAAAGTGTAATCAATTCGATTTTTAGAGCGGCGGGCTATACGTACGGACCGCTCCTTGGTTTATTTGCCTTTGGCATTCTAACCAAATATGAATTGAAAGATCGGTTCGTTCCATATATATGTATTGCGTCTCCAATTTTGAGTTATTTGATCAATCTAAACTCTGAAGCTTTGCTTTGGGGATACAAATTTGGTTTTGAGATTTTGATGTTGAATGGACTCTTAACCTTTATTGGTCTTCTTTTTATTCGCAGAGAGTCGTAGTACTTTTACTATTTATGAAAAAGCTTCAAGCAGCATTCATTTTTCTATTTCTCGTTCTTTCTGGACTAGCGCAAAACAAGCTGCTGGTGACCGACTTTGTGTTCCTTAACACATTTAGCACACCATCAGATGCAAACCTTTCAAACTACTTTCTTGAGAACCCCGAAATGTTTGAGAAAACCAAATCGCAATTACTTTCAATTCTGAAAGTGAAATATGATTTAGATGAGACATCGATCCATCAAAAAGGCATCTCATTCGAGGGCATTGAAAACAAAATAAACCCACTAAAGGGCTATAATGGAAATCATAAGATCCTAATAAAAAAAGGGGGATTTGACTACTATTTACAAATAACAAGCTTCATCACCCCGATCAATCGTCTAAATCACAATGCAGGGTACACTTTTGAACTTCAGGCTAAGCTATCTGACAGGAAGGGTAAAAAGGTTTTCACCAACTCCCTTGAGGTCCCTTTCAACGCACTTTTTAGTGACGAGAGTATTTCCTCATCTGAGTTAATTTCCGCTGAGGATTTCTATACACTTTTCGATCTGGCCACAAGTGAAGTATTTAACGAAGCGAAAGAAAATTTGGAAGTGCGGACATTCTACAGATCAGGTGATCAGCAATTTGACGATTTTGTTTCCGGCTCTCAGAGGTGTAATCTCAAAAAATTCATGTCGAGAAGTCCAATCTTTTCGGACTCATCCGGCAGTGAAATTGCTCTTCGAGTAAAAGGAGGAAATGAAACAGATATAGATATTTCCAATGCCTCAGGTGAAATACCATTGGTTGGTGAACTAAACGACCCGATTGTTGTAGGTATTCGAAACCCTCAGGTGCAAACAAATTGGGTAGGGTTCTTCCAGCCTAAAACCAGTAGCGACTTTGGGGATTTTGATCTCGCGCCGTCCGCAACCGCGCTTCTCAGAATAGGAGCACAACCACCATTGAACTTCAGGTTGCTAAACGGTCGGCTTACGGGAAAGGTGGGGTCTAAGGTTTATATGATTAGCTATGAACCAAGTGCTAGTCTGCTTCGGATTTTTGCAGATCAAAAGTTAATCCTCTTGTCTCAGCCAGTTGAGGCAGGAGAAGGCCAGGACCTGAAAGTATTCTTTAAAGGATCAGACGCAGATCTACCTACAGCAATCAATTTGCATCAAATCTATTTTCAGGCGATCTACTCGCTCAATCAAAAAGCTGGCAAATGATCAAATTTCTAACTCCTTGATTGGGTCCCAATAGATTTTTTCAAAGTCTACTACCTTATCATTTTTAATCATTACTCCGTCTGCCTCCAGGAGCTCCTGCATCCGCGTTTCAGTTGCAAAATGATGCTTCCCGGTAAGAAGACCGCTGCTATTCACAACTCTTTGTGCGGGAACATCAGGATCCGAATGCGCTTGGTTCATGGCCCAACCGACCATTCTAGCAGAGCTTTTTAGACCCAAGTATTTGGCAATTCCCCCATATGAAGTCACTCGCCCCTTTGGGATCAATTTTGCTACCTCAAATACATCTTGAAAAAAGGAAGTTTTATCCATGCTTAAATTTCTGTAATTGTGTTGATAAAGCAGGTGATTTTTTGATCTATCCCGGAAAGTAGTACCAATGAAGTTGGCCAGATAAAAAGAAAAGGAGGCAACAAATTAAGAGAATGTTTTGGTTGTAATTTTTTCTAACCAAAACTATCTAAAAAACGTGTTAGACTTTGGTCGTAACAATCACTTTAGATTTTTTACTTTAGCCAACAAACCTGCAGCAAATGAGTAGTATTATTTCCACGTCCGACATAGCCAAGAAGTACATCATGGGAAGCGAGGTTATAATGGCCTTGAAAAGTGTTTCCATAAACATTGATAGAGGCGAGTATGTTGCCTTTATGGGGCCCTCAGGTTCGGGAAAATCTACGCTCATGAATATCATTGGCTGCCTGGACACTCCAACAAGTGGTACTTACATTCTGAACGAAAACGACGTAAGTGATCTCACAGAGAATGAGCTTGCTGAAATCAGAAACAAAGAAATCGGCTTTGTATTTCAAACATTCAACCTTCTCCCCCGAGCATCAGCATTAGAAAATGTAGCGCTTCCATTGGTTTACGCAGGAATAAGTGGATCTGATAGGGAAGAAAAGGCTATGCAATCACTTGCAAACGTTGGACTAGAAGATCGTGCTCATCACAAACCAAATGAACTTTCAGGCGGACAAAGGCAAAGAGTGGCGATCGCCAGAGCTCTTGTAAATGATCCAAGTATCATTCTTGCCGATGAACCAACCGGTAATCTCGATTCAAAAACTTCTTATGGCATTATGGATCTCTTTCAGGAACTTCACGATGGTGGTAACACAATTATCATGGTAACACACGAGGAGGACATTGCAGAGTATTCTCATCGAATCGTTCGTCTAAGAGATGGTCTTGTGGAGTCCGATGAGGTCAACAAGAATGTGAGAAAATCTGAAGTTGTGGCATGAGTGCCAAAATCTACACGAAAACAGGAGACAAAGGCAACACTTCCCTTCTTGGAGGAAAGAAAGTTCCTAAATCAGACCGTAAGATTGAAGCCTATGGAAACGTAGATGAGCTCAATTCTTTTTTGGGATTGCTCAAAGATCAAAATGAAGTGGAAAATCGACTGAAGCAGCAGCTTTACTGGATTCAGGAACACCTGTTTACGATCGGAAGTTTGTTAGCAACAGAGCCTGGTTTTTCAGGATTCGAACTACCAAAAATTTCTGATACTGAAGTCACGCAATTAGAAGTCTGGATTGACAAATTCGACAGTGAACTACCTCCGCTTAAGAATTTTATTCTGCCGGGAGGGCATCAAGCGGTTTCGCTCAGCCATGTGTGTAGAAGTGTCTGCAGGAGGGCGGAGCGATCAATTATTGCACTAACAAATGACGAAGATATTGATGATGTCATTATTCGTTTTGTTAATAGGTTGTCGGATTATTTATTCATCTTTGCGCGTGCAATCGGGAAAGATCTAGATGTACCAGAGACACCTTGGTCTCCCAATTCGGACTGAAAGAAACATCATAAAACTGTATTTAGAAGAATGACTGAGGCTTTAGAAATAAAAACCACCATCACTGAAGAATCTAAGTTGCCACATGTAGATTTTGATAATCTCACATTTGGCCATACATATTCGGACCATATGTTTATCGCTGATTTTGAAGATGGTGATTGGAAAAACAGTCGAATAATTCCTTTTCGAGATTTAAGAATAAGTCCAGCAAACGCCACTCTGCATTATGCTCAGAGTATTTTTGAAGGAATGAAAGCCCACAAGAGTGAAGATGGTGAAATTCTACTTTTTAGGCCAGAAGCCAATGCGCAAAGAATGATCCGAAGTGCAGAAAGAATGTGCATGCCTCCAGTCCCACAAGAACTATTTCTAGGTGCTGTTGAGCAACTTGTTAAGCTTGACAAAGACTGGATACCCGACCGTCCTGGCACCTCGCTCTACATTCGACCATTCCAATTTGCCACAGACCCTTACATTGGTATACGACCATCAGACACATACTCTTTCATGGTCATTACTGGGCCTGTGGGGGGCTACTATTCGGAACCGGTAAAAGTGAAAATCGAGCAACACTTCACACGTGCAGCAAGAGGTGGCGTTGGAGCCGCGAAGACTGCCGGAAATTATGCAGCTTCCATTTATCCTGCAAAGCTAGCTCAAGATCAAGGGTATCATCAGCTGATTTGGACTGATGGACAAACGCATGAATACATAGAAGAAGCTGGCACAATGAACATCATGTTCGTGCTGAATGATACACTAATTACTCCAGCACCTAGCGACTCCGTTCTTCCTGGAATTACCAGGGAAAGCGCTTTGATTTTGGCCAGAGACTGGGGCTTGAATGTAGAAGAAAGACCTATCAAAGTAACTGAGATAATCGATGCTATTGAAAAGAATGAGCTTTCGGAAGCATTTGGTATCGGGACAGGAGCGTCCATCTCACAAATCAAAACAATCGGATTTGATGGCGTTGATTATGAACTACCTTCAGTAGAAACACGAACGATTTCCAATCGACTTCTTGAAGCCCTTACCAAAATAAAAACTGGTGCAACAGAAGATAAATTCGACTGGATCCGGCGAATTGGGTAGCAGTTGCCTTCTTGCATATTTCAGATGGTGAGCGACTTTGCTCATCACGAGATCTGTTTCTCGTCGAACTAAATATCGCTATTTTAAGTCAAGCAGGACTGGAAAAATCTACGCCCTACTTATCTTCGCAACTTCACTGAAACAAACCTATGACAAACGACGAATTGAAAGTTTTGAAGGCTCGTGTTAATGCCCTTAGGGGGTATCTTTGACTACGATGGCCGAAAGAAAAATCTTGAAGAACTAGAACTCGTTACCGCTCAACCAGACTTCTGGAATAATCCTGAAGAAGCGGAGAAAACCATGAAAAAGATTCGTGCAGCAAAAGCCTGGACGGACAGCTATGAAAAAGTAGAGAACTCCCTAGGTGACGTAGAAACCCTCTACGAGTTTGTTGCTGAAGGAGAGGCCTCAGAAGAAGAAGTTCAGACAGAATTCGATACTGCCCTCAAGCTTCTAGAAGAACTGGAGCTCAAAAAAATGTTGAGCGAGGAGGAAGATCAGCTATCAGCTATGTTGCAGATCAACCCGGGTGCTGGTGGCACAGAGAGCAACGATTGGGCCGGAATACTCATGCGAATGTACATCATGTGGGGAGAGGCCAATGGCTACAAAGTGCGGGAGGTAGATTTTCAAGCCGGTGACGTAGCAGGCGTTAAATCTGTTACATTGGAATTCGATGGCCCGATGGCTTATGGCTTCCTTAAGTCAGAAAATGGTGTTCATCGTCTTGTGAGGATCTCCCCCTTTGATAGCGGTGGCAGACGGCATACTTCATTCGCCTCGGTATATGTTTACCCTGTCGTTGACGATTCAATTGAAATTGAAATAAATCCAGCGGACGTAGAACTACATACTTCAAGGTCTGGTGGAGCAGGAGGACAAAATGTTAACAAGGTAGAAACCAAGGTTCAGCTTACTCACAAACCAACTGGGATTGTAGTGGTGTGCCAGGTTGATCGATCTCAGCTTGCTAACCGAGAACGAGCAATGCAAATGTTGAAATCTCAACTATACCAACTTGAAATTGAAAAACGGAATAGTGCTCGTGACCAAATTGAAGCTGGGAAAAAAGCCATCGATTTTGGATCTCAAATTCGAAATTATGTGTTGCACCCCTACAAGCTCATCAAGGATGCAAGAACAGGGTTTGAAAGAACAGATGTGCAGAACGTATTGGACGGAGATTTAAATGACTATATAAAAGCATTTCTTCTCCATCAGCAAGAATGACCGTTTTCGGCGGACAAAAATCAAATAGGACACGAAAAAGATTGCTAACGAATGAACTGCATTTTCATTAGATGAAACACTATACACCGCAATTTTGGTTGCTCTCTCTTAGTTCGTTCCTTTTCTTCGGCTCTTTCAATATGGTCCTGCCGGAGCTTCCTGACTTCATGCGGACATTTGGTGGCGAGAAGTACATTGGTCTGCACATTACATTTTTCACAATTACAGCACTCATCTCCCGACCCTTCAGTGGAAAATTAACGGATACTTGGGGAAGAATTCCAGTGATGGTCGTTGGCGCTGCTGTTACATCAATTGTCTCGCTATTCTACCCATTTTTTCTCAACATCTATGCCTTTCTGTTTATCAGGTTTCTTCACGGGTTTTCTACCGGCTTCAAACCAACCGGTACTGCGGCGTACGTGGCGGATATCACTCCGATAGACAGACGAGGTGAAGGCATGGGTATACTGAGTTTCTTTGGAATGACAGGAATGGGTATTGGAAATTATATTGGTGGAGAGATTGCTATTCATTTTTCAATTGACACATTATTTTTTATCAGTGCCGCCGTAGCACTTTCGTCAGTTCTGGTTCTACTAGGAATGAAGGAAACCTTGCAAGACCGACAGAAATTTTCGCCGTCGTTGTTGAAAATTAATTTTTCAGATCTCTATGAGCCTACAGTCCTGACTCCTACAGTAGTCATGATGCTAGTCACGTTTTCCTTTGGTGTAGCGGTGTCTCTGGCTCCAGATTTAAGCAAATCCTTAGGAGTTGCTAACAAAGGTTTGTTCTTTGCCTACTTCACCGCCACATCTCTTGTTGCTCGAGTGGTGGGTGGAAAACTCTCTGACAGGTACGGTAGAAGGATTGTCCTCATGGTAGCAACTTTAACGCTAGGAACCGGATCAGTGTATACCGGATTGGCTTCTAATCCGAATGAATTATTTACAGGAGCATTAATCTTAGGAGCAGGCTACGGTCTCTCGTCACCAGCAATCTTTGCCTGGGCAACTGACTTAGCTCCAACCGAATTTAGAGGCAGAGGGTTTTCGACAGTATTTATGGCTTTGGAGATTGGTATTGGAATGGGCGCTTTTCTTGGCGGATGGCTTTACAAGGGAGATATCAAGAACCTTCCTATGATCTTTGGAGGCTCAGGCTCTCTCGCCTACTTAGCTTTTATCTATTTAATTTTTCGGAAGAGTTAAAAACATGAAAGTAAAACTAATTTTTTGGGCATACATCGCAGTATCAGTTGCAAACCTTGTAGCTCAAACTATTCAATCGGCTGAGCTGAACCAGTTTACTAAGCCAGTACTAATGCCACTATTGATTTTTTACATTTACGAATCAAGCAGAGGAAAGGTCACTCTAAAAACACTGCTACTCTCACTGGCAATTCTCTTCTCCTGGCTTGGCGATGTAGCATTGCTTTATCAATCCAATCAAATGTACTTCATGCTAGGAATTGGCTTGTTTCTTCTTGCTCAGCTAACTTATATATTGGTCTTAAAGAAAGCAACCTTCCAAACTCCAGCTTTTGATCTATTCAGGGTCGCGCCATATGTCGTCTTTGCAGTACTATTGTTCGCAGTCCTTTTGCCAAACACGGGCAGTCTAGTGGTTCCGGTTTTTATCTATGGCATAGTAATTTGCGTAATGGCCGGGATCGCAAGGCTCAGGGAAGGGAACACCTCACACGATAGCTATCATTATGCACTGTATGGAAGTCTACTCTTTCTTGCCTCAGACTCTATCCTGGCAATCAACAAGTTCTATATGGAAATACCGATTTCCGGTTTGTGGATAATGTCTACTTACACGGCTGCCCAGCTTTTGCTAGTAGTCGGAGTATTAAAACATGTGGATTGAGTTAGTCTGCGTACTTGAAGTACACCTGCCCTAGGGCGACGTCGATATCGAAGGTGAGTAGATTTTCAGCATCTACTTTGTAAGATCTGTTTACATAAACATTCTTTTCAACCTCTTCGAAATCTTTCGTCATTCTGATGGAACACAAAGGCGAGTCTCGAACATAAATAATGATTGGTGTTTCCTCCTCTGGCAACAAAATCTCCAGATTCCCAGCACCGACGGAAGCATCCACTCTACACGTTTCAGTAACACCCTTTTCGAAGTCCAACATCACATTCCCAAAGCCAATCTTAGTGATGACATTTTTGGCTCGTGAAAGCTCCATGTGCTTGGCCACGATTGACCCAAAATCTGCCTTAACAAAAAAGGTATCCATCCGGATTGGATTGGGCTCTCCCTTGTCATAGCCAACGAGAATATCTGCGCTACCGGATCGTAGTTTGAATTGTTGCACCTGGGAACCCGTTAGATTCACATCTGCATTGCCAAATCCATAATTTAAGTTGAGTCGATAGACCTTATTATCGTTGAAACTGACCTTCCAGAAGTCATTCTCCTCGGTCTTCTTTGACATAGCAAAAGTGAAGCGATCACTGAAACTGGAAGAGCTGTATTCATCCAAGATCAACTTGGCGTAGCACGTGTTTTCGTAGACTTTACTCTTAAAAGAAGGATTGATTTTTTCTAAATCTGGATTCCCATAGATAGTCAATGGATTTTTATCTTCCAGTGCTTGATTGATCAAGCAATTAGTAGCTGTAGCTTTCAAATAAAAATCCACCGTATCAAATGCCGGTGAATCCTTTATCATATAAAACTTTTTCAGCTGACTATACGCACTTACACTCACAAGCAGGGCTATCCCTGCAGTCATTATCAACCGCGACATGGAGTACGTTACGCAAAGTTTATGGTCAGGTTACGTTTTGCGAAGCTTATTCGAAAAATTCCTTCATACGTTCGAAGAAACTCTTGTCAGATTTAGAAGGGGCGGGTTTAAAATTCGGAGATTCTCGCAAACCTTCAAGCACTTCTTTTTCTTTACTTGAGAGTTTCTTTGGCGTCCAAACATTCACATAGACAAGCTGATCCCCATGCCCGTATCCTTCCAGAGATTTCACTCCCTTGCCACGCAACCGAAGGACTTTACCGCTTTGTGTCCCCGCTTCAATTTTGATTTTTGCTTTACCATCAATCGTTGGAACTTCAACACTGGTTCCAAGGGCGGAGTCAACAAAGTTTACGTACAAATCATAGATGACATTATTTCCATCTCTGGAAAGTACCTCATCTTCGGCTTCTTCAACTAGTATCAGTAAATCTCCCGGAATACCACCTGCAACTTCATTTCCCTTTCCAGACATAGAAAGTTGCATTCCGTCAGTTACTCCAGCCGGAATCTTGATAGAGATAACCTCCTCTTCTCTTTTCAGACCAGAACTATCGACACCTGTCGCTCTGCTTTCCACAGTTTGACCGCTACCACCGCACACAGGGCACGTAGAAGTACTCATCATCTGGCCCAGCATCGTATTCATGACCTTTCTTACCTGGCCTGAACCATTACAGCTCGAACATGACTTGAACGTAGTTTCGGGGTCAACCATAAGGCGGTTGACTTTTATTTTCTTTTCCACCCCATTGGCTACTTCTTTGAGGGTGAGTTTCAGTTTGATTCGAAGATTTGTCCCTTTTCTTGTGCGCTGACCTCTACCTCCTCCTCCGAAGAAACTTTCAAACGGATTTCCGCCTCCACCACCGAAGATATCTCCAAACTGAGAGAAGATATCCTCCATATTCATTCCTCCTCCACTAAAGCCACCATTGGCGCCGCCTACACCTTGATGTCCAAACCGATCATATCTTCCCCGCTTCTCGTCGTCACTAAGAACCTCATATGCTTCCGCCGCCTCCTTAAACTTTTCCTCAGCCTCCTTGTCGTCCGGATTCTTATCGGGGTGAAATTTGATAGCAATTTTTCGGTAAGCCTTCTTGAGCTCGTCTTTTCCGACTGATTTATCTACACCGAGTATTTCGTAAAAATCTCTCTTCGCCATCTTATTGCTTTGCTCCTACTACAACCTTTGCAAATCGTACCACTGTTTCGCCCAAGTAATAACCTGCCTCAATCACATCAACTACTTTTCCTGCAAATTTCTTCTCCGCTGGAATCTGTGTGATTGCTTCATGCTTCTCATCGTCAAACTTGTCGCCTTTTTTAACCGCCATCTTTTTCAGGCCTTTGCTTTCAAGCGTTTTGTTGAATTTGTTCTGAATCAACTCAACTCCCTCTTTGAAAGCCTTTTCATCTTTATTTTCTGTCGAGGCAGTCATTGCTCGCTCGAAATCATCAATGACAGGCAATAGTTCAGTCATCAAATCTCTGTTAGCAGTGCTAATTAAATCCAGACGTTCTTTTGCTGTTCTTCTTCTAAAATTTTCGAACTCCGAATAGAGCCTCAAATATTTATCCTTTGCTTCGCCCAATTGATTCTCCAGGGTTGGTTCTTCATTCTTCGCCTCCTCTTCTTTTTCTGACTCTGCATCCTGCTTTCCCTGACTGCTAGCCTCTGCTTGATCTTCAAGTTCTTCCGTGTTCACTTTGTCTTTTTCTTCTTTCATTACGATACATAGTAAATGATTTTGAACCAATGTCAATTACTTTGCCAATTGGTTTTGCAATGCCATTATGGCAGAATTAGTTTAGCATCTGCCAAATTTTATCTTTGAGCTCCTGGATTCCCTGTCCTGTAACGCTTGATATAAAGGCGTGTTCGATCTCTGGCAGCTCGGCCTTCATCTCGCTCATGAGCTCTTCGTCTAGCAAATCAGCTTTGGAAATAGCTAGCAGTCTGTTCTTGTCGGTCAACTCGGGATTGTGCTTTTCAAGCTCGCCAAATAGTATTTGATATTCTTTTTTGATATCATCCGAATCTGCAGGTATCATGAAGAGTAAAATTGAGTTTCGTTCTATATGTCTCAAGAATCGATTTCCCAATCCTTTACCCTCTGCCGCACCTTCGATGATCCCTGGAATGTCAGCCATCACAAAAGACTTGTAATCACGATACTCAACTACGCCAAGATTTGGGACCAGGGTTGTAAATGGATAATCGGCAATTTCTGGCTTAGCAGCGGAAACCGCGGATAGAAGTGTTGATTTTCCAGCATTCGGAAAACCTACAAGTCCAACATCAGCCAGAATTTTCAACTCGAGGATTATCCAAGCCTCAATCCCTTCAATCCCCGGTTGTGCATTCCTCGGGGCTTGATTCGTGGAAGTCTTGTAATGGAAATTACCCTGTCCTCCCATTCCGCCTAGTAGTAAGATTTTCTCCTCTCCATCCTCAAGGATTTCCAACATTTTTTCGTTTGTGTCGGCATTTCGTGCGATGGTCCCAATCGGCACTTCCAGTACGATACTTTCAGCATCAGCACCTGATCTTCGACCCCCTTCACCTCTACCACCATGATCAGCTTTGATATGTTTTCTATACTTCAGATGCAGAAGTGTCCAGAGTTGTGCATTGCCTCTCAAAATAATGCTACCTCCACTACCTCCATCGCCACCATCCGGTCCTCCTTTGGGGACAAATTTTTCCCGACGGAAATGCACAGAACCGGAGCCGCCATCTCCTGATCTAGAGTAGAATTTTACATAGTCTATGAAATTGGATTCCATGCCTAAAAGGTAGACACCACAGCATCTATCTTTTCGAAGATCTGATCAATTGAACCGACGCCATCGATTCCATTGAATTTATCTTGCTTCTTGTAGTAACCAGCTACAGGTTCGGTCTTGTTTTGATACTCCTCAATTCGGATTGCAATTTTGTTCTCGTTCTGATCATCTACACGTCCGGAGGTCTTGCCACGCTCAAGTAACCTGGCAATCAGCTCTTGTTCTGGCACTTCCAAACTGATCATTCCTGAAATATCTAACTCGTGATTTTTCAGCATCAAATCCAGTGCCTGTGCTTGAGCCACGGTCCGCGGAAATCCATCGAAAATGAACCCATTCGCATCCGTATTATTTGCTATAGTATCTTCAACCATACCAATAACAATTTCGTCTGGGACCAATCTTCCTTCATCCATAAAACCTTGAGCTTTTTTGCCAAGGTCTGTCCCTTCATTAAGATGTTTTCTGAACAAATCTCCCGTTGACAAGTGGACTAGAGATTTGGTAGTGATTAACTTCTCACTTTGCGTCCCCTTACCTGCACCGGGAGGACCAAACAAAACTATATTCAGCATACTGACATTTAGTAAAAGAGCGTAAAGATATGGTTAAAAAAATTTTAAAATATCAAGAATACCCCGAGCCCTCTGTAAGTTCGCAACTGGGTTATGACAACAGTCTTAAAATATTTTTCTGTCTACTTTTTGAGCGCTCTCAAATTCATATTTGGTCCTGCACTTGGGATTATTGCCTACGATCTTCCGTTGTTTGCTGTTATCAGCCTCACCGCTTTGGGTATGATGACTACCGTTTACCTATTCACTTTTTTTGGAGTCCAAATACGAACATTCCTAAATCGATTTAGGAAAAGAGACAGAAAAATTTTCACCAAGAGGAATCGGCAGTTTGTAAGAATTTGGAGAAAGTTTGGCTTGAAGGGGGTTTGCTTTCTTACGCCACTAATTTTGACACCTCCGGGTGGGGCTATTTTGATAAATGTACTTGGTAGTAAGAAGTCTTTGATCATTAAATGGATGTGGATCAGCGCAATCTTTTGGAGCATAATTATTTGCACACTTGTCAGTTACGTAGACGGCTTTAGAAATCTAATACAAACAACCGTCTAGCCTTCCTCAATTTCAATATCTTGAATAAGCACTCTCTTAGAGATCGCTTGTCCCGTCCGCGTTGCCGCCAATCCACCCAAGGCTGTTTCTTTGTATCTTTCTTCCATGCTTTGACCTACTTCTCCCATTGCATCTACACATTCGTCAACAGGAATGACAGCACTAACGTCTGCAAGTGCAATTTGTGCTGACGAGTTTGCGATAGCTGCGGCACTAGCATTTCGAACCACACATGGAATCTCAACTAGTCCTGCTACTGGATCACAGATCAATCCTAGCATACACTGGATAGTAATTGCCACAGCATTTAGTATTTGTTCATTTGAACCGCCAAGACAGTAGGTGATTCCCGCGCTAGCCATGGCTGCGGCAGAGCCAGTTTCTGCCTGACAGCCTCCGACTGAGCCCGCTATTGACGCTCTCTTTTCGAGAATGAGTGCAACACCAGCACCTAGCAGAAGTGCTTCGCAAATTTTCCGATCTGAAATGTTATGTATGTCCTGAAGGGTCACTAAGACGCCTGGCAAAATCCCACTTGCTCCTGCTGTGGGAGCAGCCACTACTCTGCCCATACATGAATTCACCTCCTTAGCGGCAAGTGCCCGAGAGATCAACTTTTGAAATTCAGAGGATAGAACCGGCGTATCGTATGCCATGACCTTTTTGGCCCCATTCTTTATCATTCCTGAGTGCGATGACATGTCCTCAGTCAAACCTGATTCAACAGCCTCCTTCATGACAGTAAAAGCAGCTTGGACTCCTTCCAAAATTTCCTTTTCAGTTTTACCCCTTTGTTGAATCTCAAAATCAATCACCGCTTGATATAGCGGCGAATTGTTTGCTTCGCTTGTCTTTTTCCAGTCGCTAAAATTGTCAAATAGTATAGCCATTTTATAAAGTTACGAAATGAGGTAGCAATTAGCATGTGAGACGTTAAATGAACAATTAAATTTGCGGCCATGTCTTTAAAAAATGATCTTCTACTTAGAGCTGCAAACGGAGAAGTTACCGAAACTACTCCTGTTTGGCTGATGCGTCAGGCGGGTCGAATCTTACCCGAATACCGTGCCATTAGAGAAAAATTGTCGGGCTTCAAAGAGCTGGTGGAAACACCAGACCTCGCTGCTGAGGTAACTGTCCAACCAGTAGATATCCTAGATGTCGATGCTGCAATCATTTTTTCCGACATTCTCGTCATCCCTGAGGCAATGGGATTGTCTTATGAAATGATTGAAAAAAAAGGACCTCATTTTCCAAAAACTATAGAATCCACAAAGGACATTTCGAATCTAAAAGTTGCAGATCCCACTGAGCTGAGCTACGTCTACGACGCGATCAAACTAACTAAGTCCGAGCTTAACAACAGGGTTCCTCTCATAGGCTTCGCCGGAGCACCCTGGACGATTTTCTCCTATATGATCGAAGGCGGCGGGAGCAAAACTTTCTCCAAAGCAAGGAGGATGTTATACACCAATCCAGCAGATTCCCATCGCTTGCTAGACATGATTGCCGATACAACAATTGGATACCTTAAAGCCCAAGTGGCGGCGGGAGCTGATCTTATACAATTATTTGATTCTTGGGCGGGGGTTCTTCCACCTGCGCATTACACTGAATTTTCTCTTAAGTACATAGCTAAAATCTGTGATGCCATTAATGAAGTTCCGGTTACTGTCTTCGCCAAGGGTGCTTGGTTCGCTCTGGAGGATATGAAGGACTTGAACTGCAACACTATTGGACTTGACTGGAACATGAATGCTTCGAAAGTTCGAGACGTAATCCCCGGTAAAACATTGCAAGGAAATTTAGATCCTTGCGCACTCTATGGTTCCTATCAGGAAATTGAAGAGGAGACAAAGAAGATGTTAAGCCAATTTGAGGGGCATCCACATATCGCGAATCTTGGACATGGCGTCTATCCAGATACTGATCCTGACAAAGTGAAGTGTTTTATTAACTCAGTGCGAGAATCTAGCTCGCGTTAATTGGTAGACGATTTTTCTTTTCAATTCTTCTGGATCAAAAGGTTTGGTGATATAGTCATTCATCCCTGCTGCATGAACTTCCTTTCTAACCCTCAGCAGTGCTGATGCAGTAAGCGCAATAATTGGGATCTTCTTATTGTGCTTTCGAATTCGTCTGGTTGCCTCATATCCATCTAAGATCGGCATTTGCAAGTCCATCAATACAAGATCATATTCATTTTCCAAAACCATGTCTACTCCCTGTTGCCCATTGTAGGCCACCTCAATTTCTAATTCCCATTTATTCAAAAATTTGCTAGCAACCATGATATTCATCTGATTGTCTTCTACAAGGAGTACTTTCTTGCCCTTCAGTTTCTTGTCAGCAAGATCGTCTTGATAAATGGTAGGTTTCGGAGATCTTTTGACCTTGGCAAAGGAAAGTTCGAATGAAAAAACCGCGCCTTTTCCTTCTTCACTAATAACGCTTATTTCCGAACCAACCAAGGTAAGAATACGCTTGATTATCGCGAGTCCCAACCCAGTGCCGCCATACTCTCGTGTAGTAGAAGAGCCTGCTTGAGTAAACTTTTCGAAGATGATCGCCTGCTTCTCTCTGGAAATACCAATGCCAGAATCGGACACAATACATAGCACTTTGACAGATTTAGCATTTTGCCTGACGAGATCAAGTCTCAATTTCACAAATCCCTTCGAAGTAAATTTGAGTGCATTGTGGATCAAGTTGTTTACTACCTGATAAATTCGGGTAGAGTCGGCCAATACACTTTCATGAATTCTATTGTCAAATTCCAATTTTAATTCAACACCTTTGGACTTGGCGGAAGGCATATGCGCCGAGATAATTTTCTTGGCCAAATCTCTAAGATTCACTTCTGTCATTTCGAATTCAATCGATCCTGATTCCAGCTTATTGTAGTCTAGAATATCGTTGATGATGTTCGTGAGATTCTCAGCAGAGAACTTCAGCGACTCCAAGCTCTCCACTTGATTTTTCTTCGGCTTATCGTTCATCAGGAAATGTGAGATTCCCACAACGGCATTAAGCGGCGTTCTGATCTCATGAGAGATGGTGCTTAAAAAATCTGTCTTCGCCTTTGAAGCAGCCTCAGCTTCTTCCTTCGCTTGCTTTAGCGAAGCGGCAAATCGAAAAGACAGAATAAGGGATTGAAAAAAGAAGAATAGCATAAATCCACCAAAAGTAAGGAGCGTATTTTCTCTTGTTGGGGTCAGGTAAATGAGGATCAGGTACATCGCCACCAAGAAAACTACCCCGGTACTACCGAGTGCATATTCTGCTCCTAGTCTTCTTCTTTTGAATGCCAGCCAGTACAGGTAGACCAGATAGAAAATGGTGAGGACTATAATTAGGAGGTATGGCTCAACAAGTCGTGTGAAAAACAGCGTAGGGGTAAAAAGAGCACACAATGAAAAGATCGCTGCGATTGACGCAACGCCCAATAAAATGCTTTTGTGTGCATCCTTTGGGTACAGAAGATATGAATACACAGCAAAAATTCCTGTTGGAATAAATAGTGAAAGGTATTCCGTTCGGATTACAAATTGCCAGGAAAGATCTGGGAACAATGTATGGAAGGCATATTCTCCACTTCCAATCATGCGATAGCTGAATGTTATGCAGAAGAGTGCAAAATACAATACAGATTTTTCATGTTGCCCAAAAAGGAAAAGGCCAAGGAAGAATAATCCACCCATTATCAAGCTACCAGATAGCAGAAAATCGTAGCTGAAATTGAAGTCTCTTTGTGCTGAAAGTTTCGTTCGATCACCGATGACAATAGGCTCACGCGCTCCCCCTTTGGTATGTCTGAAGTTCGCAATTTGAATCACAAACTCCAGTGTGTCGGTGTACCGTCCAAGTGTGAGCGTGCGTGGAACCCAGTCCTCTTTTGTTTTTTCCTTGTTTCTTCCTACCGTACCATTAGACGAAAATTCAAATCCATTGTAGTACAACTTGTAGGATGAATACATTTCTCCCATAGAAATAGCCAGATCTGGCGTCTTGGACCGTGGCGGCATAATTACTCTGACTCGATATGTTGCATGTCCAGATGATGGAAGTTTCTTTCCACTGGCTGTAATTCCATCATTCCACAAAGACGGAAATGTGTAATAATCCTTCTTATGATCGGGAAGATTTGCAGGGCTCGCTAGCTCTTCCCAGTACAATTCCCATTCTCCAGAAAGTTCATGAAAGGAGCCCGTAAGATCAACACCTGACAGGTCGATTATACCCTTCTCTGCCTTTTGGCCAAATGAGGAAAAGCTTACCAAAAGTAGAAATATGGGCAGAAAATATTTTGTCATGGTCTAGCTAACCAATTTAAAGATATTTCTCGAGGATGGAATTGGATTGAGCTTCTTTCAATAATTTATCAATGTCGATTGGGGTGACACCAGGGGTTCGGCAAACGATTCCTCCACCAACGTTGGCGAGCTCTGCAATTAATGGCAGCGGCAGGTCGAGTGTGAGACAAAGACCAGCAATGCTGACCACTGTATCTCCAGCACCAGAAACGAAGGCTTGTTTCTTTGCAAGAGCTGGATATCTTCCCTTCTGTTTCTCAGACTGATAGAATATCCCCTTATCAGACAAAGTGACGAGCTGATATTTTGCATCAACTTTTTTTCTTAGTTGCTTTATAGCGTCCTCCACTTCGGCATCCTTTTTCACATCAAAATCAAGCTCCAAACCTTCTTTGAGCTCAGACAAGTTTGGCTTGAAAAGTGTGGTGTTTTTGTAGCTAAGGAAATTTCGCTGATTTGGATCTACCGCAGTTGGAATGTTTTTCGCCTTGGCTAGCTTGATTGTTTCTTCAATGACAATAGGATCAAGCGTTCCTTTATCGTAATCCTGAAAAATGATAAGATCGCATTCTTCCATCAAATTTTTGATGTGGTGGAGGAGTGACTTTCGATCCAGATCAACAATGGGATGCGTGTCCTCATAGTCAACTCGCAGCATATGCTGCGAGCCAGATAATACCCTATGCTTTACAGTTGTGACTCTATTTTGGCTTTTTATGATCCCCTTGGTGGGCATTTTCTCATCCTTCAGCAGTTGCTCAAAGATGGACCCATCCTTATCATCACCTACAATTGAACAAAGAATTGGTTTTGCGCCGAGCGCCTGAACGTTCATCGCCACGTTGGCGGCTCCTCCCAACTTCTTTTCTCGCTTGTTAGCGATTAGAACTGGCACCGGGGCTTCGGGAGATATTCGTTTAGCATTTCCATAGAGATACGAATCAACCATTACGTCACCCAAGACGAGTACCGTCTTATTCTTAAATGCTTCAAGTATCTCTTCTAAACTTTTATATTTCATCAGGACAGTTTTGCTAGGGATTCCTTTATCTGCGAAATGGCTCGTTTTAAATCATCTTCCGATGCGGCATAAGATAGTCTCAAGCAGTCAGGGTCACCAAATGCTTCTCCAGTCACAAGCGATACGTGGGCATCTTCCAAGAGATAGATACACAGATCCCCAATGGAATTAATGGTCATATCTCCGGTTGATTTGCCTATATATGATTTGACGTTGGGGAAAAAATAAAATGCTCCTTCTGGCATATTTACTTCGAAGCCCGGAATTTCTTTCAACAGATCGTACACTAAGCTTCTTCTTGCCTTGTATGCTTCTGTCATTGCAAGAGTGGGCTCAAGCGAACTGTTGAGTGCGGAAAGAGCTGCTCGCTGAGAGATAGAGCAGTTCCCAGAAGTGTATTGACCTTGCATTTTATTCGCTGCCTTCGCAATCCATGTTGGAGCACCTATATACCCAACTCTCCATCCGGTCATCGCGAAGCCCTTCGAAAACCCATTGACAGTGACTGTCTGATCCTGCATTCCCTCGATAGCCCCGATACTTATATGCTTTCCTGAAAAATTGATGTATTCGTAAATTTCATCCGCAACAATCGTTATTTCTGGATGCGGTTTAAGCACCTCTGCAATCTTCTGCAATTCATCGTGCTTGAATACGGAACCAGTAGGGTTGCAAGGTGAAGAAAATATGACAGCCTTGGTCTTGCTTGTAATAGCGGCGGCCAGCTGATCAGCGGTAACTTTGAAATCATTTTCAAAAGATCCCTTGACAAAAACTGCAGTACCCTCGGCAAGTGAAATCATTGCCGAGTAACTCACCCAGTAGGGCGTAAACACGATTACTTCGTCTCCTGGGTCTAGGATTGCCATAAAGACATTAGCAATCGATTGCTTCGCGCCATTTGAAACTACAATTTGATCTGGAGAATAATCAAGATTATTGTCCTTTTTGAATTTCTCGGAAATTGCTTTTCTAAGATCCAAATAGCCGTTTACCGGCGGGTAGGAAAAATACTTTTCGTCGTTTATTGCCTGGATAGCTCCCTCCTGTATATGTTTTGGTGTTTTAAAATCAGGTTCACCGATGCTAAGACTGATTACATCAATTCCTTTTTCCTTCATCGCACGGGCTTTGGCTGTCATAGCCAAGGTTTCTGATTCAGGAATGCTTGTGATTCTTTTGGAGAGTTTTTCCATCTATTTTGTCGCGGTTTTAGAAAGCCCAAAAATAGAAAGAAGAGACAACAACATTGTCATCTCAGAGGTGCAGAAGTTTTATTGCAAAATCTTAATCCGTAGTCTCCTCCGACTTGTTGTTTAGACCAAACAGAAGAGAGACTCTCAGCGTGTCAGCAAGCGGGTGATTTTGTCCTCTCGGAATCAAGTAGGAGAAATCAAATCCAAAAACCTGGTATCTAAATCCTGCGCCAACGGTGAAGTATTTCCTATCTCCTTTGTTAAGATGCTCGGAAAAGTAGCCAACCCTTGCAGCAAACACATCTCGATACCAGTACTCAATTCCAGTTGAGTAGGTCAACTCCTTTAATTCCTCAGAAATCCCGTCCGGAGCATCGCCAAATGAACCGAAAGTTCCCGACAAAAGCGATCGATTTGGATCCTTACCTTTTGCGATAATCCTATCCCCATTGGCATCAACCTCAATTTCTCCTGCTGAATTTGTTTGATAAATTGGAGGTGTAGGCACTAGTAACTTATTGATGTCCAGAGCGAAAGTAATGGTGTTATATGCGTCTAGATTGGTTTTAAATGCTGAACCAATTCTCAGATTTCCTGGAATAAAATTCTCGTTACTTTCAGAGCTGTATGTGACTTTTTGACCAATGTTGGATATGTGAGCTCCAAGAGATAGTTCTGAGTCCTTACCTGACAACAGCAACGGCTTTGTATAGTACCACCCGAAATCCACAGCAACACTTGTCCCTGCTTTGGCATCAGGAGCTCCTGTAATATTCCCTGCGAGGTTTGACCAGACGAACCGCAAAGTCACACCAAGTCCCATGTTTTCCGAGAGTTTCCGAGAGTAGGTACCATCGACAGCCAACTCACTTGGATTCTCAACTCCCTGAGCTACTGCAAATTCGTCAAATAGCGCTATCTCGCCAAGATCAAAGTACCTCATGGTTGCTCCAAAAGCTTGAGTCTGATCAATTTTTTTATAAAAGGCCAAGTAGTTGAGTGACATATCGTCAACGATATTTCCAAGCCACGGTGAGTAAGAAAAAGCAAACCCTAAATCAGTGTCAATAAACGCAAGCTTAGCATTGTTCCAGTGCACACTATTTGCATCTGGGCTTGTTGCAACCCCTACATCACCCATCGCTGATGCTCGACTATCAGGTGCAAAAGTCAGAAAAGGAACCGATACCGTGATTGGCCGACTAGCACTATCCTGTCCAAAAAGACTATTTGACTGTCCAAAAGACTGGATCGATACAAATGCAAGAAGAATCGTTAGTGAGTTCTTCAGAAGTTGGTTCATTCGAATGTTTTTAAAAGAGGATCTCAAAATTACAATTTTTAGGTGCAAAATGTTGGTTTATACTCCAAAAGTGGTTTGGTCAGGTTCTTAATTGGTGATAACGAGTTTATTGGCAATTTCTTTTACTGCACCATCCGATCTGCTTTTGATAATCACTCGATAGAAATAAACTCCTGGATTTAACGGCTGACCTGAATTTGTAGTATTCAACCACTCCAATTCCACAAGTCGTTTACTGTTCTCATACTCGAAAACCCCAGAATACACAACGTCTGCGTGAGAATTGTACACAAAGAGTGAAACCTCCAAGTCCTCCTCCTCTCGATCATGTTCAAAAGAAAAGGTGGTTTCTTCAAAAGAGGGATTGGGAAAGGTCATTGTATTGAAGAGCGAAATGAATGATTCTTCAGAAACCACAAATCTAATTTCCTGTGTAGCTAGATTGTTATGAGTATCATACGCTTGCAATGTGGCAGTATAACTCCCCGGCGCCAAATCCTGAATTGGATAAACAATTCTCCCACTTTTATAGGTATCTAAATTTGCTGAGTAAAACTGATTGAGGTTTATGGACTCATCATTTAGCACTAGCGTAATCCCCTGAACTAGTCCATTTCCAGTAGTTGTAATTCCATTTTCATCACTTATTTCTGCGAAGAGAATCGAAGAAGCACTTACCGTCGATCCGTTTTGAAAGGACCTATCATTCAAAAACATTTCAATCGTTGGTGGCACCAAGTTCTCTTCACTGCTCAGGTTTGTTCCGCCCATAACGAAGGCTCGGGAAGATCCGGAAGCATCGATATTTTGTTGCTCATCCCATGCATAGAGACTCATTTTTCCAATATTGAACTGATAGGTAATTGTTTTTGGCACCAAAAAAGTGAAAGAGAATGAGCCATCCGTGACCGTAGCCTCGCCACGAAATAGAGCATTGCTTCTTACCGTGTAGTTATATGGGGAACTTTCTTGTCCTTTGGTTTTAAAATTCTGCTTCTCATCCAGAATTACAATATCGACTATACCGTTGAAATTGGTTTCCACCTGACCATTTCTTTCCACCTGACCGGTAAATGTAATTTCTTCCAGAGCGCTGAGCGTATCAACCTGAGTCTCCAGTTCATTGATTATCACATCAAGCTCAGGGAAAGCTGGCATCAACATCGGATCCCCTAGTAGCGTAAAGTTCCGGTTTACCGGTCCTTGCAATCCCTCGTTTTTTGTGATCCTGATGATATCGCCTAAACGTTGAGACTGACCATCGACTTTCCTAAAAACGTTTCGATGGAAGGCTTCGTTTAGCTCAAAGTTTGTGCTTGCAAAGACTGGCCGGCTTGTGGTGAGAAGAGCAATCGCGCCGCCATTTTCACTGAGCAGCAGTTTCTCAGCACCAGACTCCACTGATGGATCATCGTATCGACCAAACTCGCAGGTTGCGGTAATGAAGACCGGCATTTTGTCAAGGTTAGTAAGCTTCTCGATAACATTGTTGGTTAGGACTTGTTCACTCATCCACAATCTTTCATTACCATGTCCAATAAAATTGATACTAAATGTCCCTTCTTTGATTCGCGCCTTTAACGCTCGAGTTGTTTCTGGTGAGATCTCATCATTGTTCGCAGTTACCACCTGATCAAAGGAATCAAGCAATATTTTCTCTATTCTGTACTGAGAGTAGGTCGTGTCTACAAGTTCCGACAATTGTTCGGCATGACTTGCATGTGTATTGCCATCACCATCATCTGCTAAGTATGAGATTTGATTTCGCCATTTACCAAGCGTATTTGGACTTGTGGAATAGTAAATGATTTTGTCTACCATCGTCTTCGCCTCCTCCATTGACTTGGCTGGCAATCGTCCGATCCCAATTTCCATGGTGTGGTCACCCGCTGAAGACTCGATCCACTCACCTTCGCTATCCTCAAAGAATCCGAAATAGTCATCAGAGGAATGACTGAAAATTGGGTGAAAACTATCTCTGGATTCGTAGGTCGGAACAAAATTGGTATTGTTGTTTTCCCTCTCCTTGTAGTCAAACGAACAGTCCCCGAATAGCAGCAAGTATTTCAGCTGTCCTCCCCTTTCATATACATGTTTCACATAATCTCTAATAGCAGACACATCTTGCCTTCCTGACGAAAATTCATTGTAAATCTGACCCGGTGTTACAATTTTTATAGTCAGCCCATCATGGTTTCTATGAAACTGAGCCAACTGTTCTGCAGCAATTAGAAACTCTTCGCTACTAACAATAACTGCCTCGTAATTAGTATCCCCTCGAAGGTTTTGGTTCGCAAACGATCCAAGCAGAGCAGGAGAGGGCAAGTCCCCTGTGAGAAAAATCACAAACTCTTCAAGCTCTGTAGCTTGACTCTGAAAAGAGGCAATGGCTCCACTTAATTCAATTTGCTGACTCGCAGCATTCGTTGGATCAGAGACATTCCAAACCTGACTATTTGCGGCATTTGAAATTTGGTAGTTCAGCAATTCCCCAAGATTTTCAGTTTTTCTGAAAATCGTATGAGAACCATACAAAGCAAGGTCTCTTTTAAAGGTTATTTCGTACCGGTCGATGAACCCTCTGGCACTTGGGATATTTCCATCGAAGGTGATGCGTAAATTAAGTTTTTCCGTCTGCGGAAGCACAAATATCCCGACACCTTCTCTTGCCTTGATACTATACGTGGTGCCGTCTCCACTTGGTATGGATGATAAATCAACAACACCAGCACTATTGCCATCAACACCTATCTCAAAGGTGTTCAGGGTAGCAACTTGGCTAACACCTCTGAATGCCATCGATAGTTCTGATGCTACGCCTGGAACTTCATACGTGTGATTTACCGTTTCGCCATCGCTTAGCAGCTCACCGTACCACTCTCTCCCGGAATTTAAGATATTATTAACGTCCTCCTCAAAAAAGAGATGATCATCGAAGGTGCTAATAATTGTTCCTGACCCTGGCAAACTTGCTTTGCTTTCTACTCTTTTCCCGTTTGCCTCTCCTACTTTTACAAAGTAATAGGCTGTATCAGAATAAATGTTCTTTTCAAATTCAAAGCCTTCAGGCGACCACTGAATTTTGTCGGGGCCTTTGGCGTAGAAAAGGATGAAATCATTTTCATCAAAAGATCCGTCAGATTCACCCGAAATAGAAATGGAATTCTCAAGTAAATCTATAGGTCTTGCCTCCGCATTTGCTTGTGGCAAAATTCCATTTACTCCATTTCCATATATGCTTATTTTCCGAGGATCAAGTGTCCCTACATTTAGCCCTAAATTTTGAAGATCTGCTCGAGACAACTTGTACATTCCAGTCTCGATCACACCTATTTTGAACCAATTTCCAGCAGATAGAACCGAAGATTGAGCATACGAATAAGTGAACGCAAAAAATGCAAGAACGTAGGTTAGCTTTCTCACGATAGTTGAAACGCTATAGTCACTACAAAATTTCATTAAAATCAGCCTCTATGTAATGAAACAGTTGACAAAATGGAAACAACCAGATAATATGGGATAAGAAGTGGAACGAATGTCCAGCCGAAGACCAACAACAGCATCACTGTCCCAAGAATTAATATCCAACGAGGCTCATTTCCTTTCCATGAAAAAGACTTGAATTTAAGTGCAATCAACCTGAGCTTAGAAATTAAGAGCAAGCTTGACATTAAGCAAATCCCGATTAGGGTTACCTCATGAAGTGGCAATTCAAGTAAAAAAAGTGAAGTCAGCATGATGGCATTCGCAGGTGTTGGCAACCCTTCAAAACTATCCGACTGCGAATCATCAATATTGAATTTTGCTAATCTGAGAGCAGAGAAAATGGCAATCAATATTGCTACCCAATAAAATTCTGAAGTTCCTTCCAGCAATTTCAGCATGTAGAAAGCTGGCAGTAAGCCAAAGGATACCATGTCTGCCAAAGAATCGAGTTCTTTACCAATCTCAGACTTAACCTTTAGCAATCGAGCGGCGAACCCATCCAAAAAGTCGAAGATGCCTGCGACCGCAACAAAGTAAAAAGCGTACGAATGATCAATGGTCAGGACATAGAAAATTCCGAAGGATCCTATTGCCAGATTCAAACTCGTAATACTATTGGGAATGTGTTTCTTCATTGCTTAAATATTCCTAACCGACTATCCCTTCACAAATGGATTGTTCACTTTTTCATGTCCAATCGTAGTTACTGGCCCGTGACCTGGATAAACAGTGACATCTTCAGGCAAAGTATAGACCTTTTCCTGGATGTTTCTCAAAAGATCATCATGGTTCCCTCCAGGGAGGTCTGTCCTACCAATGCTCTCCCTGAACAGTACATCCCCACCAATCACAGTTTTTTCATCCTTCACATAAAAAATCAAGTGGCCTGGTGAGTGTCCTGATACTTCAATCATAGTGAAGGTGACCTCCGCTAGGGTGAGATCTTTCCCATCGTGTAAATGCTCTTCAACATCGGAATGTTGATATCCTGTGATTCCCCACTGTGGCGCGTAAGCCGGCACTGCGTTGAAGATCTCAACTTCATTTTGGGGTATCATCAATGGGCATTCAAATTTCTTTTTTAGCACCTCATTTCCCAACACATGATCTATGTGACAATGTGTATTGACGATAGCTTTGATGGTCAGCTTCTCATTTTCTATGTACTCGCTTATTTCGGCTACCTCAAAATCCTCATAGCATCCGGGATCGAATATGAAAGCATCTCCTGATTCAACGGATACCACGTAAGTGTTTTCATAGAATGGGTTGAAAACAAAAGTCTTAATGCGCATGTGATTAGCTTTGAAGCCCTTTAAATAATTAGGTAAAATTAAAGTGGTTAGGAGAAAGGTAGATTTTATTCTTGTTGGGCAAGGAATTGCGGGTACTTGGCTTGCTCATGAGTTGATAAAGAGAGGGAAGAGCATTGTCGTTATCAACCATGAGACTGAGAACACCTCCTCGAACAAAGCAGCGGGTCTTTACAATCCAATTACGGGACGTAAAATGGTGAAAACCTGGCTTTCAGATGAGTTATTTCTCAATCTTGAAGATAACTATGAGGAGTTAGAAAAGCTCATGTCTGTGACTTTTCTCCACAAAATGCCCATCTACAGACCTTTCAATACGATCGAAGAAAAAAACGACTGGGAAGCGAAACTGGGAAATTCTGGCTACTCAAATTTTGTCTCCGAAACAAAATCAAACTCCCTTGGTTTCCAAAACATCGCAGACGATCTGGGCGGGATTCTCCTAAAAAAAACCGGGTACGTTGACCTAAGAAGGCTGGTAACTTCGTTTAGAGAATACCTGGTAGATAAGGGACAGTATCTATCTGAAATGTTTGATTACAAAGCATTGGAATTTGTGAGCGATAAAATAGCCTATAAAAACATAGAGGCAGACAAGGTACTATTTTGCGAAGGTCCTAATTTGGAAAATCCATTTTGGAGTGACTTACCGTTCAAATTGGTACGTGGAGAGTTGATTGAGATTGAGGGTGATTTACCTAAGAATTGTATTGTTAATCGTGGCGTTTTCATTATTCCGAAAAATGGTCATCACACGGTTGGATCAACGTACGACCACAATCATTTATCGTACGAGCCGCGGCCTGAAGGAATTACAAATTTAAAACAACGACTTGGCAAGCTTTTTACCGGATCTTATCGTATTAGAAGTGAGAGTGCTGGTATACGGCCGGCGACTTTTGACAGAAAACCATTTATTGGCTTGCATCCAAAAAAAGAAACATTGGGTATATTTAATGGGTTTGGTACAAAAGGGGTTTCTTTGACGCCCTATTTTGCCGCACACTTTGTGGATTTTCTAGAAGGAAAATCAAAGATTGAAACTGAAGCAGATGTTCAAAGGGTTTATTAAAATAATAGTACTACTTCTACTTTCTAATGCTGTCGTTGGACAGCATTACACAACACCATTTGGTCAAAATCGGATTCAATACAAAAATCTTGACTGGTATTATTACAGTACCAACAACTTTGATATTTACTACTATCCCGGTGGGCATGAGTATGCTTTAGAGGCTATTGATTTTCTCGAGGAGGAATTCGTAAATCTTACAGATAAACTAGGGTATGCTCCCTACAACAAGACAAAGATTCTTATCTACAATTCCATTCATGACCTTCAACAAAGCAACATAGGTATTGACGGAGCGGTCTACACTATCGGAGGAAGAACAGATTTTGTGAAGCTTCAAGTGGAAGTCGCCTATCCCGGCCAGGCATCGCAGTTCAGACAAGACCTATTTCTAAAGCTCACAAGTACACTAATTCAGGATATGATGTATGGGGGTAGCCTCGCAGAAATTTTCCAGAATAGCTATTTGCTGACACTCCCTGACTGGTTTATAGACGGAGCTGCCAGGTATATGGCCTACGGCTGGACAAGGGAAATGGATGACTATTTGCGTGACTATATGAGTCGCAAAAGAATCAAGAAACTAAAGCGAATTGACAAAGAGTCTGCAGCAATTGTAGGGCAGAGTATTTGGAATTACATAGCCGTAAAATATGGTGAAAGCAATATTTCCAACATTCTAAACCTTACCAGAATTATTAGAAAAGAAGAAAACAGCATAGCTAATACGCTGGGGCTTTCATTCAAATCCTTCATGAATGATTGGCAAAATTACTACCTCTTACAGCGCGAGGAGGTCTCAGAAAATTATGTTGCAACGTCTGAGGAATCAATTATTGATAAAATTCGAGGAAACAAAGACTTAATTAACTCGTCCATCCGATTTAATAATGATGCAGACAAGGTGGCTTATGCTACTCTCAAGTCTGGTAAGTATCAGGTTTTCGTGCAAGATCTGGAAACAGGAAATGTTAAAAAAATTACTGAGGGTGGATACAAAATCAATGGTCAAGATGTTGACCGAACACTCCCGCTCCTTGATTGGCAGGATAATTTTAGTTTAGGTGTTATTCTATTTAAGCGAGGTTTTCTCTACCTCAATACATTTAACCTGGAAACTGGAAAGAAAACACAAAAGCCTTTAACACGATTTAGACAGATCGAGAGTTTCACTTTTAACGACAATGGCAGGCTAGCTATCATTTCAGGAGATGTGGATGGACAAAATGACCTCTTCCTCATAAGTATGAAGAGAAATGCACTCAGACGGATCACCAATGATGCTTACGATGATTTGGACCCTGCCTTCGTCCCAGGAACCGCAGCCTTCGTATTTAGCTCCAACCGGGCAAATGATTCTGTACGAGTTAGAGATGTGGTTTTCGAGTCGATAGACAATAATTTCAATCTTTTTATCTACGACCTAGATACTACCACAAACAAGTTTTACCGATTAACAAACACTTACAGCGAGGACAGAAAGCCGTATGTCAAAAATCAATATGAGATTTACTATCTAAGTGATCAACGTGGAATTTCAAATCTATTTAGGTACAGCTTTTATGATTCCACAGCTATTCAGGTCACGTCCTTTAGTAAGAGCATTGTAAGTTATGATCTCCACTTTGATCCCGACAGGCTGAGCTATATCATGCTTAACAAAGGTCAGGAAAAGGTGTTTTACGACAAAGATATTGATCTGTACTCTAACAATTTCACTCCTGAAACACCAAGAAGACGAAGGGAAAATGCCATGATGGTCGTGTCGCGAGTAATAGAAAAACAGACAAACGCTGCGCAAGAACAAGAGGAGGAAGAGGAAGCAGAAAAGCCTGTACGAACGGAATTTGATGCAGATAATTTTGAATTTGAGGAGGAAGTTGACGAAGAAGTAAATCCTGAATGGATAGACACGGACAATTATGTATTCAAGGACGAGGCAGAGGTTGATTTTCAGCCAGAATCATTCTTCTCTAAGTATAGTAATTTCCAAAGAGAGACCGAACGAGTTGGACCAATACCTTACATTCCGAGATTTACCTTCAACAATGTCATCACTTCCTTCCTGTGGGATCCTTATCGAAATTTCATGGCTTTCACGGAGGTAGAAATTAATGACGTGCTAGAAAATTACAAGATCAAAGGCGGTGCACTTCTTAAAACCAGCCTGCAACAAGGTGACATCTTCGCCGAATTTCATTACCTGAAGTATTGGATGGATTTTAAGTTCCGGGTCGACCGAAAAAGCTACCTAATCGAGAACAATCAAGGAGATGAAGAAGCTAGGCTCAAGTATAAGCTGAACAGAGTAAAATTAACCGCCGCAGTTCCGATCACACATTCTTTTCGGGTGGAGATTTCTCCCTTCGTCACATCTACCTCCTTTACTAACCTGAACTATCAAATTGTAAAAGGAGAGTTACCCGCTGGATATGCACCAAATAGTAAGCATGACTATATCGGAACCAGTGCCGCACTAATCTTCGACAATGCTGTAGAAAAAGAATTTAATCTGTATCAAGGGACGCGTGGGCTAATTGAATATACAACACACATTCACACCTCGGATGCAAGTAGAAACTTCAGTAACCTACGATTCGATTTCAGGCACTATCAAAAACTGCATAAGGAAATAACCTGGGCAAATAGAATCTTGTATGGCAAACACATGGGACCAGCTGCCAAAGTTTACATGCTTGGGGGAATGGACAACTGGCTATTTGCAAAAAATGATACGCAAGGACAAAATGATCCACTGACCTTTGATAATCAAAGGGACAATTCTGACTTGTTCTTCAATGAATTTGCAACAAATCTGAGAGGTCTGGATTATAACGAAGCTTTTGGCACAGATGCTTTGGTGATCAATTCGGAAATCAGAATTCCAATCTTTCAGTATTTAAGCAATGCGCCTATCAAATCTAACTTCCTTAGAAATTTCCAGGCGATTGCATTTGGTGATATCGGGTCCGTGTGGACTGGGCAACCTCCCTTCAGCGATGGCCGATCCATCACACAAACTTTTGGTGAGGGTAATGCTTTCCAAGCTGAAATCGTAAAGTTTCAAAACCCCTGGCTTGGAGGCTTTGGTTGGGGACTGAGAACAGTGCTTCTTGGGTATTACATCAAATTTGACGCCGCTAAGCCCTATATCGACGGAGAAGTTGGAAACTATCGATACTACTTCACTTTAGGTCTGGACTTCTAGACTGACAACTTAAATTTGCAACATGCAACAATCCATGACAGGATATGGACGCGATGAGCGCAACCATCAACAATTTCAGATTAAGACAGAGATAAAATCCCTAAACAGTAAATTTCTTGATTTGACAGCCAGGTACGGAAAAGAGTTATCAATGAAGGAAATTGATATTAGAAACCTGATTTCAGATAAACTGAAGAGAGGTAAGATCATGCTCTCTATTGACCTAGCAATTACTGAAGTTGAAGAGTCGAGCGTTCAAGTCGATGACAACCTCTTCAAAGCATATTTCAAAAAATTTGAATCTCTAGCCTCAACCGTAGGCCACGACCAAAAAGGTTTGTTCGAGATGGCCCTACAAGCACCTGATGTGATCAAACAGCAAGAGTTAGATGCGGAGCTTATTCCATGGTCTGAAGTTTTCAAGAGTATCGAAAATGCCGCAAATCAGTGTGCTCAGTTTCGCAAAGAAGAGGGTAATGCATTAGAGCAAAAACTTAGCGAATATGCATTGAACATTGCGGAAGGATTAGAAGCGGTAGAAGCAGCGGATGAAAGTCGAAGTGAAAATGTACGGTCACGTCTTCAAAAAAATCTGGACGAGATCAGAGATAAAGTACAGGTCGACGAAAATCGCTTTGAGCAAGAGCTAATTTACTATTTGGAGAAATTGGACATTACTGAGGAAAAAGTTCGATTAAATCAGCACCTGAGCTACTTTCAGGAAGTCCTTGAGAAAGAAGATCAAGCTGGTAAAAAATTGGGATTTATAGCGCAGGAGATAGGCCGTGAGATTAACACCATTGGATCAAAAGCCAATGACGCTGACGTGCAGCGAACCGTCGTCAGGATGAAGGATGAGCTGGAGAAAATAAAAGAGCAGACACTTAATATTCTATAATTAGCCTCTGGCTACCAGCTATTGATCCTTGGTGGTAGTACCAAAAACGAACAGCCAGTAGCCAAAAGCCAAGTTGCTATTTTACTGCAAATACCACTTTGGTCTCATCCCATGCCATTACCACGTTTCCATCATCATCAATGCTAATGTCAAAAACCTCTGTCAAAGTAGTTTTTGAAGGCTTAACCGTCACGCGCAACACATCGTCTTTCTCTTTGTAAGAAAAAGCTCCCCATTTGTCCGATACGCTGTTGAAAATCACAACCCATTCATCAGCACCTGGAATGGTGAAAAGTCCATACCTACCAGCATCTAGCTTTTTTCCTTCTATTTTAACTTCCTTTGAAAATTCAATCCAAGTCGACTCATTTGCTCCAGTACGCCAAACTTTTCCATAGGGCTCCAGTTCACCAAAAATTGTTCTGCCTCTTTTCGAAGGCTTGCTGTAATTCACAGTTACGGTTGTTCCATTAATCTCCTTAGTTACTTCTGCAGGAGGGCTTGGCCGCTTACTTTTATCTTGCTGTGCTTGCGAAGCAAATACAAGAAGAAAGCTCATACATAGAATGGTCAGTGTTTTCACTGTTTTCATAGTCTTTAGTTTTTTGTTCGAATTCAATTCCACGGATTAGACATTCTTTTGTTTGTGAGATTTCACATTTTCTCCATTCAAAGTGGTTCAAAACCGAAAATGAAGTTATCTCCACGACTTTGTAGTATATCTATCTAGCAGACCAAATCGCATATTAGCTTTGGGAGCTTGAAGATAGAATACAAGGAAATCGTTAACTTTTCTAAAAATTAACCTGACATGAAAAGCATATTAGTCCTCTCTCTTGCAGCAATAGTGATTGCTTGTAGTCCAGAAATCAAGAAGGAAAATCAGAAATTGGTTGAATCCATTGACTACAAAGTCAAGAGTATTGATCATCATCACCGAATTACTATTTTGGAAGATGATTTTGTGCAAGGCGATTCCACCTATAAAGTCCGTGCCTACATGTCCGAAGGTAGAATACAAAAACTAGTTGGAATCACAAGAACTCCACATTTTGAACGAGATGATTATTTCTATTTTGAAAATGAAAAACCGATTTTTTCAGGACACATGATCAACTTTGTGGATGAGAGTCTCGCAGAAGAATTCAAGTACTACTACCGAGGAAATACCATCGCAGAAAGTCTTTTCTGGGAAGATCACTACGACCCTAGTAAGCGATTCCCACATGAGCATTTCGAGGAATTCGAGCCTAACATGGATTCATTGATGGCGGAAGAGAGTTCCAGACTAGATTTTTTCCTTTCTAAGCTTAATGAAGAAGGGTTTGCCGTGAAAGAAGAGAACGACAACCTCAATAATTAATGACGATAGAGGACGCTCAGGGGTTAGTTGACGATTGGATCAAGACGAAAGGTGTTCGATACTTTGATGAGTTGACCAACATGACTATTCTAATGGAAGAAGTTGGTGAACTTGCAAGGATCATGTCACGTACCTACGGCGAACAGTCGTTCAAAGATTCCGACAAGAACGGCGATCTTGGCGATGAAATTGCCGATGTAATGTGGGTTTTGATCTGCATCGCAAACCAGACAGGAATTGACCTAACAGCAGCGTTCAAGAAAAATTTAGACAAAAAGAACACCAGAGATGCAACGAGGCATCTTGAAAACAAAAAGCTTCAAAACTAAAAATGAAAAAAATCTACTCAGCCGTATTGCTGCTACTCAACATCACCATTTCCTCCGCCCAGGATATTTATGAAAAAAACGAATCCGCAGATGTTAAAAGCTATGTTTTCAGTCTGACACTAAATGATGATAACAATGAAATACAGGGAGAGGCAACCGTGACAGTAGATCTAGACAGTGATGTCCAAACGTTTGAACTCGATCTGGTCAAAAAGTCAGGAGAGTTTGGTATGAAGGTTAGCGATGTTTACTCTGGAAAAAGTAAGGTGAGTTATGAGTTTGCTGAAAATAAAATTAAAATTTCAGATGTAAAACCTGGAACCAATACATTCACTATTCGATATACAGGCAAGGCTGAGCGAGGACTTGTAATCGACACTACAAAGTTTGGCCAGCGATCTATCTTTGGCGACAACTGGCCAAACCTTGCCAGACACTGGCTTCCATGCATAGATCATCCTTACGACAAAGCAACAGTTGAATTCAAGGTTACCGCACCCGATCACTATGACGTTGTTGCCACTGGCAAAAAGGTAGAAGAAAGTTCATTGGGCAATGGGAACAAATTGACCACGTATTTCGAACCAGCCCCGGTAGCAATGAAGAATGTAACGATTGGAGTTACTCGATTCGCAACGAAAATTCTAGGTACTGTTGATCAGGTGCCTATAAGCGCCTGGGTGTATCCTGAAAATAGATTGGACGGTTTCTACGATTACCAGGTGGCCGTCAAAGTGATGTCGTATTTTATTGAAAATGTTGGCCCATACCCTTTCGCCAAGCTTGCCAACATGCAAGCAAAAACGCAATGGGGTGGACTGGAAAATGCCGGCACTATTTCCTACTTCGAAAACTCCGTGACAGGGAAAAATGAGGTTGAAGGATTGATTGCTCATGAAGTTGCTCATCAGTGGTTTGGAAACTCTGCAACCGAAAACAGCTGGAATCACGTTTGGCTAAGTGAGGGTTTCGCTACCTATTTCGCGACACTATACCTGGAAAGCGTCTACGGAGAAGATAGGAGAAAAGCCGAGGCAGTACAAGACCGAACAGAGGTTATTGCTTACTACCAGGTGAATCCAAGCCCAGTAGTCGACAATTCAATTAAGGATCCATTTAAAGTGCTGAGTGCAAATACCTATCAGAAGGGTGGCTGGGTGCTAAATATGCTCAGGCACCGACTTGGAGATGAGACCTTCTGGAAAGGAATACGTACTTATTATAAAACCTATGAGAAATCTAACGCCTTGACGGAAGATTTTCGAAAGGTGATGGAAGAAGTTTCAGGGGAAGACCTATCAGCATTTTTCCAGCAATGGATTCACACCAAGGGTTACCCTGAATTGCAATGGAATTGGGAATACAAAAAGAAAAAAGTTGTTCTCAAAGTAGATCAGGAGCAAAATCACTCGACGTTCAATTTTCCACTACAGGTTGGATTTCGAGTAAATGGGCAAATGAAAACAGAGATTGTTCAAATAGGCAATAAATCTGAGACGTTTGAATTTCCTATAGAGATCAAACCTACTAATGTTGTCCTTGATCCCGAAGTTTGGTTGCTTTTTGAAGATTTAAGAAAATAATGAGTGAGAATTACTACCACACCAAAGCCTCCGTTGACGAGTATATTCAGATGGCAGAGGGTTACAATGGTGGTGAGTTAATAGAAATATTCAAAAAATTCTTACCAGCAGAGTCTGACGTGCTTGAACTTGGTTCAGGGCCTGGCACAGACTGGAAGCTTCTGGACACTCACTTTAGCGTGGTGGGATCGGATAATTCTAAAGAATTTCTTAAACGTCTGATTGAAAGTATTCCAGATGGAAAATTTCTCGAATTGGACGCAAGCACATTACAGACAAGAAAAACATTTGATGGTATTTACTCAAACAAAGTCCTCCATCATTTGAAAGATGAGGAGCTTCAAAGCTCGATAGAAAGGCAATATGAAATACTTAATGATGGTGGAATCATCTGTCACTCATTTTGGGAAGGAGAAGGTTCGGAAGTCTTCAAAGGACTTTTTGTGAACTATCATTACGAAGCTGAGCTTAATAAGCTCCTTGAAGATAAGTTTGAGATCTTACATTTGGAAAAATACAAGGAATTTGAAGAAGATGATTCAATTTTTCTGGTAGCAAGAAAGAAATGACATGATGATAATTCTTCAAAGAGAATTACTGGCTCTCTTGGTTTTGTTCATAATCACTCTTCAACTTTCTGCACAGATCTCGATTTTTCTACTTACATCATTTCGAGCCAAACATACTTTTTGCAATAATTTCTATCGCTAACACACGAGAATACTTCATTTCTTATTCTCGGGACTAAGAAAATAATTACCTTGGGTGTAGTAACCCTTTCAAATCCAAACCACAAGAAATGAGAGCTAAACCCTTCCCTCACCTGATTGGTGCTATCGCTTTTTTATTCCTAAGTTTTAACTGTGACGCGCAAAGAACAGATCCCAAAAATCCGAAATGGGACAATTACAACTCCACAGCCGACGCATACGCTCTGCTTGAAGCGTGGAACGAAGCTTACCCCAATCTAACCAACCTGTATTCAATTGGAGAAACCTTAAAAGGTACGCCATTGATGGTTCTAGAGATATCAAACAAGAATACAGGTAGTTCAGAATCAAAGCCAGCCTATTACTACGATGGCAACATTCACGCTGGCGAACTGACTGGTGCTGAAGTGGCCTTGCATTACGCCTGGCATCTGTTGTCAAACTATGATAAAAGTGATCGTATCAAACGATTGGTAGACAGCCGTGTGATCTATATCCGGCCCAAGTTCAATCCTGATGGAGCAGATCTTGCGTTGCAAACATCGACTGTTCTAAGAAGCACACCACGTCCATACGATGAAGATTTTGATGGACTCAAGGATGAGGATCCAGGTGAGGATCTAAACGGAGATGGGATCATTACGAAAATGCGAGTACCAAACCCGAACGGAAAATTTAAGATCAATGAACGCGATTCACGAATTATGGACACTCGTGATGTCGGTGAAACAGGCGGCACATACTATGACATTTACACGGAGGGAATAGACAATGACGGTGATGGGAAATACAATGAAGATGGTGTTGGTGGCATAGACATGAACCGCAATTTCCCCAGGAATTGGGGACTGGAATCTGAGCAAAAAGGAGCAGGCCCCTATCCTCTTTCAGAGCCGGAGACCAGAGCTACCATTGAGTTCATAAATGCTAAAAAACACATCACAGGCGTTTTTCACGGTCACACCTCCGGTGGTTTCCTCTTTAGGCTACCGTCCACAACCAACTGGGACAACTACAATATGAGTGACCAGCGTCTCATCATGGAGCTTTCCAACATGTATAACACTACGACAGGTCAACGCGTGATTCCAAGTTATAGCAACCCACGTCTACACAGACATGGCACGCTGATCAGTTGGTCTTACTGGGACTTCGGAGTGGTGGCGTATGTTCCGGAGTTTTGGGGTGGATTCGTAAAGGATGCCAATGCCGATGATAAAATCACAGAATCTGATCGGCTTGCCTGGAACGATAAAAATCTGGATGGAAAAGGTTTTCTTAATTGGAAGTCATACGATCATCCCTCGTTTGGGAAAGTGGAAATCGGCGGCTGGAACAGGAAGTTTACTTTTCAAAATCCTCCACCGAAATTTCTAAAATCTGAAATAGAGCAATATGTGGAATGGATGCTTTGGCTTGCCGAAACAAGTCCAATGATGAAAATCAATAAAACAGATTTAAGCACCATTGAGAAGAACAAGGTTGTCAGCTTGACTGCCGAAATCCAAAACGTTGGGTACTTACCAACAAATATTACTCAACGTGCAATCGATGTCAAAATAGCTCAACCGGTTCGAGCAATTCTTGAACTTAAAAATGCAGAGCTTGTCTCTGGTTCTTTGAGGACCGATCTCGGTCACGTTGCCGGATCAAGGGATAGCGATGATTCTTCTATTGACAGCAAAAGAAATCTCACATACGGAATAAAAATCACAGGACAAAATGCCACTGCGACGCTTACCATCACATCGGAAAAGGGTGGAACCGTCAGCAAACTGGTAAAATTGAATTAACATATGAAAAATCTAGTTAAGAGTGCTTTTTACACTCTCCTCATTTTAGTTAGTCAAATCGTCCAGGCACAGAATGTGCCTTTTGAACAAGAGGAACTCGTCTGGCACCTGGATCAGGAACTCTCAGGTGAATCCACCAAACGAAACCTGGAATACATCTCTCGGCTTCATCGCATGCGAGGATCAGACGACTACAACAAAGCAATAGATTTTATTACCCAAAAACTCAAGGAATACAAGCTGCAGTCAATTGAAGTTATCCGAATTCCTACTGATGGAAAGACAATGTACGGGACGCAAAAGTCAAGACCTGCATGGAACGTTGATTTTGCGGAGCTGTGGGAACTGGAGCAACAAAATGGTGATTGGAAACAAAAGACAAAAATTGCTGATTGGGAATCAATCCCGCTTGTTGTAGCACAAGACAGTCACTCTGGTGAAGTCAAAGCCGAGCTTGTGGATATTGGCTCAGGAACCTCTGAATCAGACTATGCAAATAAAGAACTGCGTGGCAAGTTGGTCTTGACCTCCTCTCAACCTGGAGCGGTAGTGCCGCTGGCCGTAGAAAAATATGGTGCCGCTGGAATTATCAGCTACGCCCAGAATCAAGTGACTGCGTGGTGGAAAGAGAACGAGAATCTGATCAGGTGGGGTCACCTTAGCACCTTCTCGGAAACTAAGACCTTCGCTTTTATGATTTCGCTGAAACAAGCTAGAAATTTTCAAGAGCGATTTGTGAATGGCGAATCCATTCGTCTACATGCCAAGGTTGTAGCACAACAAACACCGGGCTCTTATGACGTACTAACTGCTGTAATTGAAGGATCAGATCCAGAACTAAAAGAGCAGGAGATCGCCTACACTTGCCACCTTGACCATCCAAGGCCGGGCGCCAATGACAACGCAAGTGGCTGCATGGCAATATTGGAAGTTGCCAGAACACTGAATAAACTAATTGCCGAAGGTAAAATTGAGCGTCCAAAACGCACCCTAAGGTTCATTTGGTCTCCGGAAATTGAAGGGACAACAGCATTGCTAAATTTCAAGCCAGAGTATGCTGAAAAAATTAAGTTCAACATCCACATGGATATGGTCGGTGGGGGACCAGAAACGAAAGCAATTTTTCATGTTTCACGAAGTCCAATGAGCGTAGCAAGCTTCACCACCGATGTTGGTACTGCATTTGGTTCTTTTGTTAATAAGAGCTCCATTGACTATTCGAGTGGTGTATCCGTACCATATCCTATTGTTTCCAAAGAAGGGGGGAAAGAAGCACTTCATGCTGTACTTGGAGAATTTCATATGGGAAGTGACTTTGAAGTATTTACTGAGGGCTCCTTTAGGATTCCCTCTATCTACCTCCATGACTGGCCTGATAGGTACATCCACACCAACTACGATGAGGCGGCTAACATTGACCCCACGAAGCTGAAGCGCTCTAGCTTCATTGGAGCTGGGTCCGGTTATTTTCTTGCAAATTTAAGTGCTGAAAATGTTCCTCAACTTGTTGAGACAATGAAGCGTCAGCTACTCGCTCGTTCTTCTGCACTATTGAGTTACTGCAAATCACTGTCTGCAGAAGATCAGGAAAATACCAAATACTACTTCTGGCAAAATGAAGTAAAAGCATTTCATTCACTGAAGGCTTTTGCGTCCGTCTCATCCGAAGATGAATTGAGCTACATACGGTTCATAACCAATCTGAAGATTCCAGTGGGAGAAGGAGAGAAGTACATGATGGCTACGTTAAGAGCGCCTGATGTTTATACCCGAAACTCCAAAGTAAAGGGACCGATGTCTGTTTTTGGCTACGACTACTTTGCTGATCACTACGGTACTGACAAAAAGTCGCCGGCCATCTATGGTTTTACAGGAACAAGAGGTGTTGGGTATGAATATGCATACGAAGCACTTAATCTGGTAAATGGGAAAAACGACGTAATCGAAATTCGAAACATTTTATCGGCACAATTTGGTGAAATTCCACTCGAACATGTCGAAGAGTACCTGAAGGCATTAGCTAGTATTGATGTAGTAAAACTAAAGAAGTAGACCTCGTTGAATCAAGATTCTTCTGACTCTTCGCCCTCGTACAATTCTCTAATCTTCTCACGATCTTCATCAGGGATAGATGTGTCTCCGAGCAACTGCCAGGCACGTTGCCTAGAGCGTATATCGTATTTTTCTATAATACTATTTTCCTTCTCTTTTCGACGAATACGCCGACCCATAATGAATAGCACAATCTGCAGAACAAGAGCAACGGAGACAAGAGCAATAAGCCAGTTCATTCTTGGTAATAGAGTTAAATAGGGAATTGGTTAATGGTTTGATTTTGTAATCCAAATTAACAAACCTCTATCACACATACGAACAGTCTTACTTTGAGTTCTTAATAAACCTGATACCAGATCACTCCCTAAACTACTTTCCTGAGACAATAAACATTCGTCCTGATCGAGTACCGTTAATTGCGCTCCATGCAGATGTAAGTAGCAAATCCACAACACCATCACCATTGACATCTCCAATGCCGGTGGTGTCAAAACCAAGCGTTTCACCTGGAATTTTGCCTGTAAGTGTTCTTATCAGTTTTCCATCTTTGCCAGAATAGACATACACTTTTCCACCTGATGGTGCTGCTGAAGCATGCTGCCATGATCCGATAACTAAATCATCATATCCGTCATTATTGGTATCTCCAGCATTAGCAACTCCAATTCCAAAACCATCACCTGCAGTTTCGCCTGTTAACATCATTAATTGTTCACCAGTTGCTCCTGAGTGAACATATATCCTTCCTGTGGAATTACCGAGAGCACCATTGCTCCAGTCTGAGGCGTAAAGGTCCTGCACCTTATCTCCATCAACATCACCAACTACGGACATGAACATGCCCCCGAGACTGTTCCCTGTGGAATCCGCTTCCATAGTGAAGAAGGTATCAGCATCCATTCTTTTGTAGACGGAAACCTCCCCTCCATTGCCAGCCCCAGGAGCGCCTATCATTAACAACGTACTCTTATCGACAGTTTTTCCTGCTAGTGCAGTCCCAAAACCATCTCCGATTTCTTTCCCTTTCCATTTTTGAAGGACCGAGCCGTCCTTCCCAGAGTAGAGATAGACATTACCTGCTTGCTCAATCTGTTGCGAGTTAAGAGGCGCTCCCCAAATGTGGTAAGGCTCCCCAATCAATATTTCACCAAATCCATCCCCATTTACATCTCCTACTCCTGCTACTCCTCTTCCAAACGCACCTTTTTGATCACTGCCTGTCCATTCGAACAAGACCTTCCCATCATTTCCAGAAAACACATAGGTCTTGTTTGCATAAGGTGCCCCTGCTACCACGTCCGGAATATTATCTCCATTCACATCTCCGGCACTTTCGATGCTCATGCCCAACTGTCCATTGGCATCTTTGGCCGCAAACTCCCAAATTAGCTTACCAGACTTACCTGAATACACATAAACTTTACCTGCACTGGTCTCACCTTCATTGTTTGTCGGAGCAGAGGTCGTAGCATCCCAAATTCCATCTCCATCAACGTCTCCTATATTTCTTCCTATCCATCCAAATTGATCATTAGCGTTTTCACCACTCCAGTCCTGAAGGATCTCAACATTCTCTTCTGTAAAGGGATCTGCATATTCCTCTGGGCTAGGGAACAGCATTTTATATCTTGAGTCTTTTGCGAGTACTGCCGCTGCAGGGCTGAGACCAATATTGGTAAGATTAATCGCGTTGGACTCTTTCACTTTCATCAACTTTTCGAATGATCTATCCAGATCTTCTGCCAGTGCATATGCAATACCTACATTGAACATTGCTCTTGGGCCCGGCTGCACTTTCTCTGCCTTCAGATACGCCTCCAATGCTTTTTTATATTCCTGATTTCCTCGATAGGCATAGCCTAAGGTGCTTAGTGCTCTATAATGATCGGGGTTATCAACCAGAAATTCATTTAGATCAGCGATGGCCTCAGCAGCATTGCCTGCATTTACCTTTTGAACCGCAGCTTGAATTATCTGACCAGGATTCGCTTGAGAGGTAGCCAATGTTTGAATGAGACAAAATAAGATTGTGAAAAAAGTAGTCCTGAGCATTTTGATTCCTTTTGATTTGAAATCTAAGCTGCTAATTCCTGAAAGGAGGATGGTCAAAACTTATAAAATTTTACACGATTCCTTCAATTTTGACTTCTCCCCCTTCAGAGACTAAAACTCTTTTGGCCTATTCACGTGTTCATTAAGACTAAAATTTCTGCCACCATTATGAATAGAGTAGGTACACTTTTGGTTTTAATGCTCACGTTGACTTACGGGTTTTGTCAAGAGGAAAAAATACTATCTAACCATCCGTCAGAGGATAGATATGCCAGCTACTCCCCATCAGGGGAAAAGATTCTCTTTGAATCCAATCGGAATGGAAATTGGGACATTTACCTAATGGATGTTAACGGCGGAAATCAAGAACAACTAACAACCAGTGCCGCCGATGACAGAAGACCAGATTGGCACCCGTCCGGTAAAAAAGTGCTATTCGAGTCAAACAGGAACGAGAAAAATCAACTTTACGAATTGACTCTAAAAAATGGACAGATAAATGAGATCGAGATTGATGGTGAACCCATATTCGCGAGGTATTCTCCCGATGGAAAACAAATTGCATTTGCGTTGCCTCAGACTGATGATATCGCAAATATTGTCATCTCGGACAATCGAGGAAGAAGTCCAAAATCAATAACCAACACCGACTACAGAACTACCTACCCACAGTGGTCTCCAAATGGGGATCGTATTCTCTTCTTCTCAAGGCATGAGACAGGCAACAAGGATGATGAAATTTATACGATAAATACTGAGGGCGCTGACGAGAAAAGGTTGACTAATTGTCCAAAACACAACTTCTGTCCGCAGTGGTCGAAAGATGGGAAAATGATAGCCTACGCTACTTCAATGGAAAACAGCAGACCGGAAATTTACATCATGGACGTTGATGGAAAAAATCAGAGGCGTATCACTAATAATGCGGATGGAGATACCTTGCCGAGCTGGTCCAGCGATGGAAAAAAATTGTTAGTGACTGGATATAGAAATGGGAACTACGAGATTTGTGAGATTACACTAGAGCGATAAAACCTACACATTCACGACCAATTCACCATTCACCAACCTCGGCACCACAGTGTATTCATCTTGAGTCATACAAAACTCGAGGTCTTTTTCAATGCCAAATCCAGCCAAGCGCTCAGCATGACTTGATTGTTTTGCTAAGCCAAATAGGTTTTCATGATTCCCAATGTACAATTGATGGGCTAGCAGGGCAGTGTCTCCAATTGGTTTCATTTCTTCGGCACATTCATCTATTAAGGCTCCTGCAAATAGGGTGTCCTCCAGATTTACAGTTCCTTTCCAGCCAGCACAATGAATTAGGACATTTTTTTTGGATTGAAGAATGTATTCTAAAACAGCCTCAAGGTTTAAGAATGCTCCAATCACAATCTCATCAGCTCCTTCTGACTTCACAATGGCTTGAGATCCATTGGTCGTGGAAATCGCCACCTTCTTTCCTTTTACTCCTTCACTCTGATACTCAAAAGGAGAATTTCCCATGTCGAATTCTGGCACTTTGATTCCTCCACGTTCACCAGCCATCAGGTACCCCTGAGTTCCAAGTTCCCTGCATTCCTCAACTTCGGCTACTGGTTTTATAGCAGTGACTCCATTGGCCAATCCGGTCACAATGCAAGAGGTAGCGCGAAATATATCAACAACGACGACAACTTTTCCAGCTAGCTCATGCTGATGAATGAGCTCGGGTGACAAGCAGACTTCAATGGTTTTCATTTCAAAAAAGGAGGACGTACAACTTTAGCTTTGACTTGTTTCTCTCGAATCACAACAAAAATTTCTGTATCCGCTTTGCTATGTTCGAGAGTGACATAGCCCATACCAATACCAATGTTCATTGAAGGAGCCATTGTTCCAGATGTAACAGTCCCAATGATATTACCAGCAGCATCTGCCAACTCATAGCCTTGTCTTGGTATACCTCGATCTACCATTGTGAAGCCAACAAGTTTTCTTGTCACTCCAGCTTCTTTTTGAGATTTGAGGTTTTCTGAATTTACAAAGTCTTTTGTGAATTTGGTTACCCAACCCAATCCGGCTTCCAAAGGTGAGGTTTCATCTGTAATGTCATTTCCATACAAGCAAAACCCCTTTTCGAGTCTAAGTGTATCTCTCGCACCAAGACCAATGGGCTTGATTCCGAACTCATCCCCAGCCTCAAAAATCTTATGCCAAACTTCCTCAGCATATTCTTTGGTGATATACAATTCGAATCCACCGGATCCAGTGTATCCAGTCGCAGAGATAATCATTTCAATACCAGCTAGTATACCTGTCTTGAATGTGTAAAAAGTGACATCATCTAAATTAACTTCTGTAAGCTTCTGAAGTGCTTGAGCAGCCTTTGGACCTTGAACGGCCAGCAAGACAATGTCGTCGGAAACATTCTCCATGTCCACACCCCACTTATCCTGACTTTTGATCCAGTTCCAGTCCTTTTCAATGTTGGAGGCATTGACCACTAGCATGTATTTTTCATCTGCAATCTTGTAGACAAGCAAGTCATCTACGATTCCGCCCGTATCATTTGGTAGACAAGAATACTGAGCCTGGCCATTTACCAATTTTGATGCGTCATTGGATGTTACCCATTGGATGAGATCCAAAGCATGAGGGCCCCGAAGCATGAATTCCCCCATGTGTGAGACATCAAAGACTCCTACACCTTCACGTACAGTCTGGTGCTCCTCTTTGTCAGAAGAATATCTAACTGGCATATTGTAGCCAGCAAATGGGACCATTTTACCACCAAGTTTTTCGTGAATGGCATTAAGGGGAATTTGTTTTACTTCCATTGGTTGATTATTTGTCACAAATGTAATCAGCAAGAACTCAAGATTCCTTCGAGGTAAATTGATTTCTCTAAATCTGAAATATAGCCTCTTAAACGTTAATTTTCAACCCAACCGGGCAATGATCTGATCCTAAGTATTCATTGTAAATCAGAGAATCTTCTACCTGATCTGTTAGCTGCTGACTTGTTAGGAAGTAATCAATTCTCCACCCAACGTTTCGGGAACGGGCATTGTATTTGTAGTTCCACCATGAGTACTTGACCTCCTCCGGGTATTTCATTCTGAAAGAATCTACATACCCTGCCTCCAGTAAGTTTTCCAGTCCATCGATCTCATCCTGCGTATGTCCGGATTGTCTGTTGTAATTCTCTTTATGTCTGGCCAGGTCAATTTCCGTATGCGCGACGTTTAGATCGCCGCAAATGATAACTGGCTTTTTGTCTTCCAAGCTTAGTACATAATCCTTGAATGCCTCATCCCAACCCTTCCTATACTCAAGACGCTTCATTCCTTCTCCGGAATTTGGCGTGTAGACGGTTACAAGAAAAAAGGTTTCATACTCAGCAGCAATAACACGTCCCTCCTGATCGTGTTCTTCAATTCCTATGTCGTAAAAAACCTCAATGGGTTTTTTCTTGGAAAGAATAGCAGTGCCTGAGTATCCCTTCCGTGCCTTAGATGAATTGACGGCAACGCTATACTCTGGAAGTAGCAGAAGTGCTGTTTTCACTTCTTCTGGTTGTCCTTTGGTCTCCTGGAGGCATATAATATCTGGATCCATCGTTCTGACATCTTTCAAGAAGTCTTTTTTGATCATGGCTCTAATGCCATTTACATTCCAGGAAACAAGGTGAAGTTGAGGCATATAATTGGCTCGATTAATGTTAATTTTTGATTAAGATGTACGGACTCAAACACAAGTCGCAAAAGAAAGAAAAAGAACTGACTCACAAGGAAAGAATTCAGTTGCTTTTTGATTTTATTGAGGTACAGTCAAAAATAAACCCAACCCCAAAAAGAGCCTAGGATATAAACTCAAGAAAAAAGCATGAGCCGAGAAAGATCAAAGATCGATCCTAGCCAACTTTTGCTCCATTTTCTACGGACCTTTCTGGCTGAAGAAGCACAACTTCATCATCCTGGTAGATACCCATAACCAAGCATTCACTCATAAAGGGGCCAATCTGCTTTGGCGGAAAGTTCACTACAGCAATAACTTGTGTTTGTAGTAATTCCTCTCTTTTGTAAAGTGTTGTTATCTGCGCTGAGCTCTTCCTAATTCCGATTTTCTCACCAAAATCAACTACCAATTTATAGGCTGGTTTTCTTGCCTCGGGAAAGGCATTAACTTCAATGATCGTTCCCACACGCATGTCTACCTTTTCAAAATCTTGCCATGTTATCATGAGTATAGCTTTTTAAGGTTCTTTGTCAATCGTTTGATGTGATGTTCATTTGTCAATTCACCTCTACGATCCTCAAGTGCAGAGATTAATTCGGGTTTGTCTCGCTCATTTAGAGCCGACATCAATCGTTCCGTGTACTGTCCAAGTTGATTTGAGGGGGATTTTTGGATTTGCTCCAAAATAATGAAAAACATGTCTACACTATATTTTTCTACAGAATACAAGTCAATCAAAATTCGGTAACCATGGTCCCGACCAACAATCCCACCTGTATCCATTGCATCTAAGATGACTGGGAGATTTGTATACATCTTTGATGGCTGCTGAGGAGAGATGTACGAAAGTGCTATCATGCTTCCCCAGCCCACACGATCTATTGGATCATTGAGTCTGTCTAGAAGAAAATCCACAAAATTGATCAGCATTGCTGGCTTTAACTCGCCAACATATGCAATAGTAAGAGCTGCATCCATACGCAGCCTTTTGTGCGCACCTGATAGTACAATTGACTTTAATTCTCTCAAGGCATCCACATCTTCTGAGTCTACAATTTCCTGAGCAAGAATCTTGTTCGGTCCTTGATCACGATGGCTCCGTGAATACGCTAGTTTATCACTTATTGGCATAAAAAAAAACCCTGACGTTTCTGACAGGGTTTAAGTTAATTTCTTTTGCTCTTATGTAGCACAGAATTCTTTCAGTCTTCTATTTTTGCTAGGCTCTCTCAGTTTCTGGAGCGCCTTTTCCCTAATCTGTCTAACTCGTTCTCTCGTAAGACCCATTGCATCTCCAATTTCCTCAAGAGTGTACGGGTTTTCATATCCAATCCCGAAACTCATCATGATGACTTCTCTTTCACGAGCTGTTAAAGTAGAAAGTGCTCGCATGGTCTCCACTTTTAATGAATCATTGAACACCAAGCTGCCATCGGTAGGTCCGGTTGTTACATTTTCAAGAACGTCTAAAAGCGATCCGCTTTCGTCCTCTCCAAATGGAGCGTCCATTGACATCTGCTTAACTTCAGCTCCCAGCGTGTTCCTTACCTCACTCGGCTTCATATCGAGAATATCAGCCAGTTCCTCTTCAGTGGGCTCACGTTCAAACTTTTGCTCTAGTTCTGCATACGCTCTTCTAATCTGGTTGATAGCTCCAGATTTGTTCATCGGGAGTCGAACAATTCTAGACTGCTCGGCTAGTGCCTGCATAATTGACTGGCGAATCCACCATACAGCGTAAGAGATAAATTTAAACCCTTTGGTTTCATCAAATTTCTTAGCTGCCTTTATGAGTCCCAAGTTTCCTTCGTTGATCAAATCATTTAAAGGAAGACTTCGGTTCTGATATTGCTTTGCAACAGATACCACGAATCGAAGATTGGCCTTTACCAATTTCTCCAGAGCAAGATCATCACCTTCCTTGATCTTTTTAGCAAGGGTGACCTCCTCATCAGGAGTAATCATCGGCACATTACTTACCTCAGTAAAATATTTCTCCAGCGTATGGCTCTCTCTCCTATTGGTTATGGACTGGGTAATCTTCAGTTGTCGCATATATTGTTATTCTACAGGTTTATTATGGGTCCAGAAAAGCAATCTGCAAAGATAGACTTAATCGGCGAGTATTTACAACTAATACGTTCGCAATTCCCTTTTATTTCAAACCGAAATATGGGTCTAATGGTTTCGATTATTCTTCACAATAGTAAAAAAACTATAGTCTAATGAGTACCATAATTTGGTATGCCTTTTCCATATCTGTACTTAAACCTCACACTTTCGTACTGATTATTTGAACTACAAGCCCGTGCTACTCGTATCGAATCGCTTCAACTGGAGGTGAGGATGCCGTCTTCCTTCCCACAAGCCAGATAGTCAGATAAGAGGCTAGTAGAATAAAAAAGACTACAGCAGCAAATATCAAAGGTGAAATTGCAATTCTGTATTCGAAATTGAGAAGCCAGGAGTGTGCCAACCACCAACAAACGGGAACAGAGATTAGCGCGGATAATCCCAGGTATTTTGCCTGCTCCTTTGCCTCAATATTCAGAATGCTAAGGAAGGATGCTCCCAATATTTTTCTAATCCCGATTTCCTTGGTTTTAGAAACAACATTGTAAGAGGTAAGCCCGATCAATCCAAGTATTGCGATACAAAAAGATAGTATTGACGCTCCTACGAAGATATCTCTGAAAATCAGCTCCTTTTCATAAGCTCTCTGTGTCATATCATTCATGAATTCCCATGTCATCACATTATTATCGTCATACTTGTTGTGAATTTTTTCTATGCTCTCTAATGTAGCCATCGTATTGGACCCACTAAGTTTTATGACAATATCATCAAATCCCTGGAATTGATTTTGGTAGTATCCAAGAACCACCGGGCTTATGGACTCGTGAAGAGATTTACTATGAAAATCCCTTGTAATACCAATAACTTTTGCCCTTAGCACATCTCCATCATCTGCAACAACTTCCAGTGATTTACCAATCACTGCAGCTCCTCCAAATTTTTCGGCAGCCATTTCATTTAATAATACCGATGCACTGTCAAGCCTTTCGTTGCCGTTAAACCCCACACCACCAACTAGTTCAATATTGAGGGTTGATAACCCATCGGAATCCATGCCGAAAAATCTCATTGGCTGATTGTCTTCGGGGATCTGTATATCATGAACCTGTACAGATGCACCTGATCTATATCCCCCTATCATTCGCGTCATACCGGTCACGCCAAGAATATCTGGTTCCAGCTGCAACTCGTTTTTGATTAGCTCAAAATTATTTCTGACGCCACCTCCGTTGATTTCGACAACCACCATTTCTTCGGTATTAAACCCCAGAGATTTACTACTCATAAATGAATATTGCTCATTAACAATGACCAATGTGGCTAGCATTGAGATAACAAAGACGTACTGAATAGTCACAAGCCCTTTTCTCAAATAGCCATTTCCCGCACCAGATACCGTAGCATTCTTAAGCACACTAATTACAGGAAAACGGCTTAGATGAAAAGCAGGATAAAATCCTGCCAAAACGGTAACCAGCAAAATGGTAGTAGCAAAGTAAGGAGACAGCCCAATCAAAATTTCGGCATCAAATGCAAGGTCAATTCCTGTAAGGCTGCTAAAATATGGGAGCAAGAGCCACACCAAAATCAATCCGACAGAAAAAGCAACTAACACCATAATGAAAGACTCGACGAGGAACTGGTTTGTCACCTGCTTATTGTAAGCTCCCATTGCCTTTCTAACTCCTACTTCTCTTGTTCTCTTGGTATATCTCGACGTTGAGATATTAATGTAATTGAAACAGGCCATTGCCAAAATCATAATTGCAACGCCTATTAAAAACTGAACCTGCCTATAATCGCCTTTGACATACTCATTTACTCTTCCATCAATTCCGTGAGAACCAAAATGAAGGTCTTCCAATCCAAGCAAATAATGTCGATTTATTTCTTGGTCTGGTCCAAGGTTCTTGGCAAGTACCGTTGAAACCTGGTTTTCAAATACTTCCTGATTTTGAGAATCATCAAGAAGAACATAGGTAGCTACGCCATTTCCTTCCCATGACTGAAACCATCCTGGATACCAACTTGCCGTACGTCCAAAGTAGAAATCGTAATCCTGGGTTATAATGAATTCAAATTGAATGTAAGAGTTTGCAGGTACGTCCCTCATAACACCTGAAACTGTAAATCGACCATACGAATCCAGATTGATCTCTTTGCCTATTGGATTTTCATAATCGAAAAACTTCGTCGCCAAAGACTCAGTAAGCACAATTGACCTTTTTCCCGAAAGAACTGTTCCTGGTTCTCCATATTTTAACTCAAAGTCAAAAATCTCAAAGAACTGAGGACCAGAAATAATTCCTTCTTCCTCATAAAACCGCTTCCCATTTGCTTCAGTCCACGTCGGTTGACTCCCATGTACAGTCACCGCATTTTCTACAACCGGAAGATCATTTCGAAGTGCCTCCGAGAGATATAGCGAAGTGAAGATCTCTGGATCGGCCCCATCAGCATTCTGGAACTCTTGAATTACCTGATAAATACGGTCTGATTTGGAATGAAATTTATCAAAGGTTAGCTCATGTTGAACCAACAGGACGATGGTCAGAAAGATTGAAAGGCCAAGTGACAAACCTGCCAAATTGATAATACTGAATTTTCGATCCTTAAGAAGCGATCGCATTCCAATTTTGAAATAGTTTCTAAGCATACCGGTGGATTTAAATGTTTCGTTGACTTTTAAGTTGATGGGCCTACAGGAACGGAATACATTCCATACAAAAAACAGATTGGCAGAGCGATTCGATGTTTTTTTCCGAATATGATAGAGTTCAAATAGATCACCCTCTATCTCAGGCAGATAGTCTTCCCGACAAAACCATCGAAGAAAGCTCAACGCCCATTTTGGAGGGTGATTCATAATTTCATTTACTCGTATTTGATAGAATTAACCGGGTTAGATTTAGCAATTCTGAGAATTCTCGATAGCACTGTTGAAAACGAAATCAGTGATACAAGGACGAAAGCAATCAGAAATACATCAATGCTGAGGTTTATCCGGTAAGCAAAGTCTGCAAGCCAACCCTTAAACAGCCAGTAGGATATCGGACCAGCAATAAACAAGGATATAAGGAGGAGAATCATATAGTCCCTCAAAATCAGGTTGATGATGTTTGGAACGGATGCACCCATCACTTTTCGTATTCCAATCTCCTTCGTTTTTCGTTCAGCAGTAAAATTTATCAACCCAAACAGTCCAAATGCAGAAATAATAATTGAAACAATTGAAGCTAATAGGATGATGGAACTTCTACTTTGCTCAGCTTCATAAAACCGCTTCCATTGCTGATCAAGAAAGTGAATTTCTGCCGGAGTTTCAGGATCAAACATGGCATTCACTTTTTCTACATGTTCAACCGTGCGTTTTGGATTTTGATCATATCGAATTGTGAAATAGTCTATCGATCGTACATGATTGTTCCAATGAGTCAACACGACAGGGCCAATTGGTTCGTACAAAGATTCAAAATGAAAGTCCTCAATAATCCCAATTATTCGCATCTGAACAGAATCGTTTGAATTGTTTACCCAAATATTCTTTCCAAGAGGTTCCTCTAAGCTCAACATTTGCGCTGCCTTTTCATTGACAAGAACATAAAGGCTATCCGTTTGATCTGCTCCTGTAAAATTCACCCCTTCCTTTAGGTTGATCTGATAGGTATCCAACCAATATTTGTCAACCGCATAATGATTTGCCTCAATCGGAGGATCCGCCAGGTTTAAGCTCAGATTCGCAACAGGTAGATCCTTCCACTCGCCCGGCACTCTCGATGATGTAGATGCATTTATAACATCAGGATCGTTCTTTATCCCTTCGACGATGTTTTTGAAATTGCTTCTCGCCGATCTTGAGTTTATGTCAAGAATAATCAGGTTATTGTTATCAAAACCTAGATCCTTTGATTGAACAAAATTCAATTGGCGATAAATGGTAATTGATCCGATAATTAAAAAAAGTGCAAGTGCATATTGAATCCCTACCAAAACCTTTCTAAGTGTATCGCCTTTTCCAGAAAAAGCATTTTTCAGCACGAGCAGTGAGCGCTTCAATTTAGAGTAGTACAAGGCTGGCAAAAAAGCTGAAATTGACCATATTATCACAATTGTGACTACATGATACGCTAAGAAATCCGCGGAGAAAAGAAGTGCCAAATCAAAGTTCTTATTGGCAATATCCTGGAAGTATGGAAAGAAAACGACAACCAGAAGAAGGGAAACCACATACGCTATGATGACGGTAAGAAATGTTTCAAAGAACAGCTGTCCGATCAAGTGTTTGTTAGTGGCTCCATTAATCTTCCGCATACTCGCTTCTAATGTTCGCTTCAAGGCCTGAACCGAAGAAAGGTTGATGTAATTGAGCGCTGCAATGAAAATCACTAGGAAACCCATAAGCAGAATAATAGAGACAAACTGGCGGTCACTATATGGTATTGCCATGAGAGGTCCCGGCCCACCATTCTCTATATGAGAGGATCCTAAGTGAACTTCTGTCAGCGGATGTAGATAAAAATCATGCTGATCACGAATATCCTCATCAAAGTACTTTTCCAAGAATACAGCTTTCTGCGCGTAAATATCTTCAGGGGTCGATCCTTCTTTTAGCAAGACCCAATTCTGCATAAATCGGCTATCCCAGTTTTCAAAGAAGCGCTGAAACCCATCCGAGAATTGGGCAAAATTGGGCACATAAATTTCCTCGAACCTGTATGTGGAATTTCTTGGCATCTCCTTCATGATTGCTAAAACCTCTGCTGTACCAAAGCGAGAGTCATCAACAACCTCTCCCACCACATCTGTTTTCCCAAACAGGCTCATGGCTACTTTTTCAGTCAAAACCAACCCGGACTGGCCTTGGAAATCTTTCTTAGGATTCCCATCAAGGATTTCAAAATCCAAAATGTCGAACATCCCTGTGGTCAGGATCACCCAATCGCGGTCCGCAATTCGAATATCTCCCTTCACAAGAACATGCGATCCGAAATAAGTGCTCTGCCCTGATTCTTCAATTCCTGGAAAATCAGCCTTGAGTGCTCTTGCCATAGGGTTTGCTCCAGATAAATAGTGATGAAGTCCATCATCTTCCTGGCTTTTCTCTATCACCCTATAAACTCGATCTTTCTTGGAGTGAAAGGAGTCAATATTGTTCTCATCATAGACGAACATCAGAATGAAGAAAAGAATAGCAAAGCCCATTCCTAGCCCCAAAATATTCACACCGTAATGCACGGTCTCCTTTCTAAATCGTCTAAAATATATTTTAGTATAGTTTTTTAATAGGTTCATAGTCACGTTTTTAGTTTGAGTTTTTTTTAGATTAATCAAGCGCAGAGATCTCAGAACATTCCACACAAAAAAGAGATTTGCAGACCGATTTGAGCTTCTAGTCCTTAAGTAGAAAAGCTCAAATAAGTCGCCTTCAATTTCTGAGAGGTAGTCATCGTTACAATACCATCTCAGAAATCGAACCGCCCATTTAGGTGGTTGCAGTTCTGACATTAAACCTGAGTAAAAGAGATTTGCGGAATCTTATTGTAAATCCTGGAGCGCAGATCGTTTTGTGCGTCCAATACCTGCTTACCGTAGGCTGTCACAATGTAGTATTTCTTTCTTCTACCTCCTCGTTCGGCAGTTATACCTCCCTCTCTTGAGCTCACAAAACCTTTTTTCTGAAGTCTCTTTAGTGCAACATGTATGGCACTTATGTTGATCTTCTTCTTGGTTTCGGCGGTGAGAAATTCAAAAATTGAAACACCGTATGCCTCATTATGCTGAGCTGCTACTGTCAACAAAACGAGTTCTTCAAATTCGCCTAATTGATAATCCATAATTCATTTTTATTTACTTAACAAACGTGAATGTAATGTATATGTTTCACATCTGTTAAGTAAATGAATTTTAGAACCAGGATGTAAGAGAAGTACTTGTGTTTTTTCAACCACAAAGACACGAAGAGATCACAAGGAATACAATGACACGAATGCCTGGTAAAACGTTGCGAAAGCTTAGTGAGCGTTGTGGTAATAGTTACGGCTATTCTGAACCTGTAAGAATATCCGTTCCTAAGTATTTCATTTCTGGTAATGTGTACCAGCTACGCTTCTGAGGGATTTTGATCTGGCCGACCATAATCTCGTCTTCCAGGGTTATGAGCTCACCTTTTCCAGCCTCTTCATCCTTGTAAAACCTGTACTGAAGCATTCGTCCTGACGATTGATCAATGTAGAAGTACCAGGTATCTTCTTCATAAACAACACGCAACACGTGGCATTTTTTACCATCAATTTCGTCCTCTTCAATGTCTCTATCAAACGGAGTTCCCTCATCGTAGAGCTTCATCGGAAGACCCCATAAATACAGGTAATAGTTTCTCATTCGAAGCGCTTGTTTTTCATCGTGCTCTCCTTTTAATACTTCAGCAGACTCGTTGGACACCTCGTAGATGTTTTCGTTATTTCGATCAACCTTCATGTAGCTTTTCGAATTGTCTATAACAATGGTCGTTTTACGATCATCTCCCGAAGGTCGTGTCTCGGTAAATTGAAGTGTTGTACTTAGATTCTTCCACTCGCCATTCGGATCATGATAGCTGGCCGCTTTATCCAAAACCTGGGTAGGGGTGGTTTGAGCAAAACAAATATTGGTAAGCAGAACAAGTAGTGACAAAAGCTTTTTCATAGTACCTGAGTTAATTTAGGGGATGAAGATAATGGATCTTGAATGAACAAAGCAGCAAAAACAATATGGGTTTTTGGAATCTACTTATTGGCTGAGGGCATATTTCTGATGTTAGCGCCAGCTTGGGTATTGACAGAGATAGGAATACCAGAAGCTCAGAGTATTTGGCGGCTAATTGTCGGTTTTGTGGTTGCAGCATTGGGATACTACTATATAAGAAATGCTAAAGAGAATCTTAGTCCCTTTTTTCGTTTCACAATCCAAATCAGGATTGTACAACTGGCATTTTTTCTTTTCCTCTATTTCTTCGAAAGAGGTACTCTTCCACTTGTCGGATTTTCGCTAATTGAGTTCCTTGCAGGAATCTGGACGTGGCGTGCACTGCGGCAGCTTAGGGATTAGTTATCGTTTTCAGAGACAGCCGCACAATGAAAATACTCAAGATTGCAAGCGAGGTTCCCATGATAAAAGGTGCTCCTGGAAAATATACTTCGTTTGACGGATTTGTAAAATACCTGAAGATCCCCGTCATTAGTAAAGGTCCAACAATGGCGGTCAATGTCATTACACTTGTCAAACCTCCCTGTAATTCTCCTTGGGCATTTTTTGGGATTTGTGCTGTCATGATGGACTGAAGTGACGGTCCTGCTAACCCTCCGAAAGCATACGGAACGATCACCGCGTAGACCATCCAGGACTGAGAAATCACACCCATCATCAACAAACCAAATGCGTTGAAGGCGAAACCAGTGTACACTGCATTTGTTTCACCAATCTTCTTTACAATAGGGCCTACCAATCCTCCCTGGACAATGGCAACCATCACGCCCACAAAGCTTAGTGAAAGACCAATTTCCAATGATGACCAACCAAATTTTTCAATGGTGAAAAATGACCAGTTTGCGTGTGTAGCATTTGCAGCTACGTAAATGAAGAATAGTGCTACCACAAGCCAAACAATTTTCTTGTGACTCAGGATTCTTTTTAATGTACCAAAAGGGTTTGCCCGGTTCCAAGTAAATGGACGTCGGTTCTCGGCTGATAGAGATTCCGGCACAACAAAAAATCCGTACGCAGCATTAAGCAGTGACAATCCAGCAGCTGCCATGAAAGGTACTCTTGTCCCAAATTCCCCCAGCAAACCTCCAATGGATGGCCCAATCACGAAACCCAATCCAAATGCAGCTCCAATCATTCCAAAATTTTTCGCTCTGTTTTCCGGTGTACTTATATCAGCGATGTATGCATTTGCTACCGTCACGCTACCTCCGCATAGTCCCGAGATAATTCTGGCAATGAAAAGCCAGATCAAGTTGGGGGCAAAAACAATAACGATGTAGTCCAACCCAAGCCCAAGCAGAGAAAGAAGCAGCAAGGGTCTTCGCCCAAACCTGTCGCTCAGTCCACCGAGGATAGGCGCAGCAAAAAATTGCATAATTGCGTACGTTGCTGCAAGGAGCCCTCCAAACAAGGAAGACTGGCTATTATCGAAACCAGTAAGCTCATTGATTAAGGCTGGAACCACCGGGATAATCAGTCCAATACCAAGGATATCAATCAAGACCGTGATGAAGATAAAGATGAGTGCAGCTTGTCTTTTTTGCATGGCGGCCGAAGATACGAAAAGAAGCAGATTGAACTGAAAACAATTTTTTAATGAACCTTGAATACTTCTGTTAAACAAAAGTTAATGATATGCGTATCTTTAGTTAAACAAAAATTAATGATATGAATCTGCAGCTTGGCGTACTTGAAGAAATGATCCTCATCATTCTCTTAATGAAGGATGAAACCTATGGCGTGGACATTGCCAAGGAGTACGAATCGCAGTTGAATCAATCCATCTCACTCCCAGCTATTCATGTCGTGCTGAAGCGGCTGGAGAAAAAAGATCTGGTCACTTCCAAAATGGGAGAACCCACTGCTGAGAGAGGCGGAAGAAGAAAACGAATTTACCAGGCCACCAACAAGGGCTATGAAGCAGCCAGATACCTCCAGCAAAAACGTAGCGAAATGTGGAAGGCAATTCCAGCCATGAATTTTTCATTTCAGTGAGCACCAACAAACACCGTCCACCGCTTTGGGCTGACAAGCTCCTAATCTATTTCTGTCGGCAGGACTATGCAGATGAAATTTTGGGTGATTTGCATGAAGCCTTTTACTGGCGACTAAAAGAAAAAGGTCCTGGAAAAGCAAAGGCAAAATTTGCATGGGAGGTAATCAAATCCCTACGCCCTAAAAACTTAAAATCATTTTACCATTTTTCTCTCAACACTATGATTCTCAGAAACTACATAAAGATTGCGTTCCGCACTTTGTTAAAAAGAAAATCCACCTCATTCATCAACATCTTTGGGCTCTCCCTAGGTGCAGCAGCATTTGTTCTCATCTTTCTCTACGCTTATCAGATTATCTCGTTTGATGACCATCATGAGAAAAAAGACAAGATCTTTCTAGCCTATAAAGAGCGAATAACACCGGATGGCGTCCAACCTGCCTTTGATACCTGGGCACCAATGAAGGATCGGTTTCTTAGTGACTATTCGCAAGTGAAGGCAGCAGCAAGAATTTATGAGACAGACTCCAGAATTGTGAAGAACAACCAGTATCTGGAAGAGGATATTATGTACACAGACGAGTCTCTGTTTGATATTTTCACTTATCCTCTGCTCTATGGCAACGAGAAAAAGATCTTCGCAGATAAGCAGTCGGTGGTAATAAGTGCGGAAGTAGCCATGAAATATTTTCAAAAGGAAAATGCTATTGGTGAAGTGATGGAGATCTTCCTGCCTGATGAGGACACAACTTTGTTATATCAGGTTTCAGCAATTTTGGATCGTCTTCCAACCAACATTTCCTACCGTCCGAACATGATGGTGCAAATAGAGGGTATTCCGGTGTATCCTGAGATAGCGAATAACTGGGGGTCTTCTTTCTTAGAGACTTACGTTCTTCTGGATCGAAAAGAGAGTGCTGCGGAACTTGAAGCGGCCTTCCCCGATCTTGTAGAAACGCTTTGGGGTGCTGAGGTAAGGGAAAACACAAATTTCAAATTACTTCCATATAATCAGGTTTACGATCAATTCATTGGGCGAAAAGCGGACGCATATACACTACTACTAATTGGCTTTGGTATTTTACTTATTGCCGCAATAAACTTCATGAATCTGTCAACGGCGCAGGCATCCCAGCGAATGAAAGAAATCGGCCTCAGGAAGGTTTTAGGGGCTTTTAGAGGTCAACTTAGAACTCAATTTGTCACCGAAGCATTTGTCACCTCACTGATCGCAATTCTGATCGGCGTGGGGCTGGTGTTTTTCATTGCTCCCTATTTTAATGACTTTTTTGACGTTTCAATTTCCTTTGGATTATTCTCTCCTCTTCAGATTCTCTCATTTTGCGCCGGACTTGCAATTGCACTGGGGATTCTCAGTGGAAGTTATCCGGCCATTTACCTGTCATCTCTTCGATCCATAGATGCCTTACAACAAAAGATTGGATTTGGTGGATCTGCCAACTTTAGAAACATCCTCGTTGTTCTTCAGTTTTCCATTGCCCTTTTCCTCATTACCAGTGCAATCCTCATTCGGAATCAAATCAGCTTCATGACCCAAAGGGACATGGGATTTAATTCTCAAAATACACTAGCAATACGTGCATCTGCCAGCGATTTCGCTGATAGAGATCAAGGTGTGGTTCGACTCAATACGCTGAAGGAACAGCTCAGAAACAAATCATATTTGACCAACGTAGCCCTAAGCAGGTCCATACCGACACGTTGGACACGCAGCTTCACATTTGTGCGTCCGGACGGCTGGAATGGTGATCCTCTACGCATGCGCTACACGTATGTGGATGCGAACTTTTTCAATACCTATGACATTAACCTAAAATATGGCAATCACTTCCTTGCGGACTCAGAAGGAGGTGATCAGAGAGAATCCGTTATTCTCAATGAAGCTGCAATGAAGGCATTCGAGTTTGATCCTTCTAGCCAAAATGTAATCAAAATTGGAGATAGAAGAATGAATGTGGTTGGTATCGTTGAGGACTTCAATTTCGAATCGCTACAAATTGAAGTCGCTCCAACTTTGATGTTTCATAGGACTGCCGCTAATCCAGTCCATACATATGTAAGTGCCCAAATTAGCATGTCTGATCTGCCAACCAAACTTGAGGAAATTGAAGATATGTGGAATGAACTCGGGTCTACGAACGACTTCACCTATTACTTCATGAGTGATCAGGTTCAGAGGCTTTACGAAGCTGAGGAAAGGTACCTGGGTATGGTAACCATGTTCTCAGCACTGGCTATCATCGTCGCTTGCCTGGGACTTTATGGACTTACACTATTTATCATCGAAAAAAGACGTAAAGAGATTAGTATTAGAAAAGTACTGGGAGCAGAAATCCGTGGAATCTTACAGCTTATTTTCAGAGACTTTACGAAATGGGTAATTGTTTCTTTCATAATTAGTGTGCCCTTCGTCATCTTCTTCATGACAGATTGGCTTGAAGGGTACCATTACAGAATTCCGATTTCCTGGATCACTTTTGCAATTACACTAGCGATGGTATTTGCATTGGTTATTGTAACGGTAGGGTATCAATCTCTACGAGCAGCTTCATCGAATCCAGTAAATCACCTAAAGGATGAGTGATCAATCGAATTCTAGCTGATTTGTTAGTCTATTAAAGCGCCAAGTATGAAAAATGGCCGCAAGCGTTAATCCTACGCACAAGCCATACCATACTCCGTTGACGCCCATTTCCAGTGTGAAACCAAGGACGTAGCCTAAGGGGATAGCAATGATCCAAAAGGAGACAAAAGTGACTATTGTTGGTACTTTCACATCGGTCAGCCCACGCAGTACTCCCAGTCCAACTGCCTGAAGGCCATCTGAGATTTGGTAAGCAGCAGCAATAATGATAAGTACAGAAGCGATTGACCTCACCTCCATATTTTCAATATAAAGTGCTGGCAATAGGTCACGCAACAGGATCAGCAAAACGCCACAAATTGCCATAAAAACGGCAACCATTCCCATTAGTGAAAATCCTGCCAGCCTCAGATTCACTTTATCCTTAAGGCCAACCTGGTTACCGACACGAATTGTAGCTGCTGCGGCAAGACCTGTTGAGGCCATATAAGTAATCGCGGAAAGGTTCAATGCGATATTGTGAGCAGCCAAGGATTCAGCACTGATCCACCCAACCATTATTGCAGCGGTCGCAAATGCGCCTACTTCAAAAATGTATTGAAGGCCAGACGGCACTCCGATTTTCAAAAGCTGCCTAATAACTGCACGATTAAATTTCCATTGAAACCCAAGGCATTTCTTTCTAACCATCCAAACGATCAAAAAGGCCATGGCAATCCTAGAAATAAGTGTTGCGTACCCAGCCCCATTCAGTCCCATAGGCTCAAAGCCAAACTTCCCATATATCAGGATATAATTCAAGGTGACATTCAAAAGATTGGCAACTATAGAAACAACCATTGGCGATAGCGTATCGGACTGGCCTTCTGAAAATTGGCGGAAGGTTTGAAAGATCATGATTGGCAAAAGTGAAAGAGCCACAATGATCAAATAGGGCCTTCCAGCTTGCACCACTTCCGCTTCCTGACCAAAGAAGTTTAGAAAATTACTAGTTAAAAGGCCCAGGGCAAGTAAAATCACTCCAAGCCCAATATTCATTGCTAATCCATTTTGAAGAAAGGACAAAAGCCTAGGTTTATCCTTCTTGTCAGTAGCTGCGACGAGCGGAGTAATTGCATAGCTAACACCAATGCCGAAAAGCATGAGGACGAAAAAAAAAGTACCAGCAAAGGTCGCAGCAGCCAGGGGCACTACTCCCACTCTGCCCACCATTACACTGTCAGCGACAGTCACGGTGATGTGGCCCAATTGTCCAACCAGCACTGGTACGGCCAACAAAGTATTTTTCCTTAAATGTTCTCGAAGTGTCATTTTTTTCAAAGATGTCGCAAGGTAGTATCTTCGCCCAATAACCGCCCAATCATGAAACGTATTCTGACCATCCTGCTTGTAACCGCAAGCTCAACTTTGCTTGCTCAAAAAATCGCCATTACTCTTGATGATTTGCCTTTTGGATATTCAGCAGGTTTCACTGATGATCAAAAGATTGAGGCCTTTGAAAAAATTCTAAAAGTCTTGAAAAAACACAAAGTCGAAGCCACGTGTTTTGTTACTTCTGCAAACATGTCGGAGGCAACGAAGGTTATTCTTGACAAAACTTTGGCTGCTGGGCATCAATTAGGAAATCACACCAACAACCACTTCGACCTAAATCAGGTCTCTGCTGAAAAATATATTGCGGATATTGATTCATGCCAACAACTTTCGGGTAGCTGGATCAACACCAACTACTTTCGTTACGCCATGTTACATCGCGGCAACACAAAGTCGAAGCGCGATTCTGTTTACGCATATCTCCAAGAGAAAGGTTTGCTGATCGCTCCTGTTACTATTGATAATAATGAGTGGGTCTACAACCGAGGCTACAGTCTGGCAATGAAGATTGGTGATAAAAAAAATATGGATCGCCTTGGCAAAGAGTATATCTATCACATGAAGGAGGTCACCGCTCGATATCAAAAAATAAGCTTGCAGCTAACAGAAAGGGACATTCCTCAGATATTGCTCCTACATTCAAACCCTATCAATGGAGATTATCTGGATAAACTACTGACTTGGTACAAAAAAGAGGGTTGGGAATTTATCACGCTTGATGAAGCTCTTCAGGACGAATTCTATTCAATCAAAGATGATTACGTTGGACCTTATGGCTTTTCGCAATTGGACAGGATTAAGCGGTCGAGAGCGAACAGGTAGTCACTTCTATAGTTTTAGCACTCTGGCGAGTCGATAAATTGCAGCGACACTTAGGCTATCTGTAATAGCTCCATCGTCACACATTTTTATTGCCTCTGCTAATGGTAGTTTCTTTACTTCCAGCTGCTCAGTCTCTTCAAAAGCTGTCTCTCCTTCTGTTAATTCTTCAGCCAGGTAAGCATATCCTACTTCGTCTGTTACGGAATTTGATGTGTGAATTTTAATGATCTCCGTCCACTTTGCAGCGGTCAAGCCGGTTTCCTCTTTCAATTCACGCTTTGCGGAATCTAACTTATCAATTCCTAAGGGACCACCACCCATAGGAATTTCCCACGAGTACTCATCAAGTGTGTAACGATACTGGCCCACCAACCAAGTGTTCAATTCTTCATCTAGAGGCACAATTCCCAGTGCAAGATTCTTGTAGTGAACCTTCCCGTAAAGGCTTTTGCCGCCACCGGGATTAGTGACGTCATGCTCAGAGAGCGTGATCCATGGATTTGTGTAAATCTCTTTCGAAGTGTGGGTTTTCCAGGGGTTTTCCATCCCGCAAAAATATTACTCCGTCCTGAGACCTAGCTCTTTTCTTATTTCTCTGTCGGCGTTGCTGTTCTTCCCCCAATAGGCCGACTTAATACTACTAATACGTTTCGCCTTTGTTGTTAATTGTTGAGGCTCTCCAAAACCACTCAAATAGGTCTCTTCCCATCCTAGAATCTCAAATGGAAAATCGGAATTGAAGTAAATGGAAAGTGATCTATTTTCGTATTCCAAAGAGTATTTCATATGCCTTTCCACCGAAAATTCGGAAGTGCTCATCTCCTTCAATTGTGCATCAGCCTTTTGCGGCTTTGCCTCCTGATGCCTTAGTCGGAGGTAAAAACTACTGGGAAGTATGTTGATACTGCCAGTCGGAAGATTGTCCGGGTTAAACCTGATTCGTGTCCATATCTCATCCTCTAGAATACTTTTTGGAACTTTGATGTTGATATCTCCTTCAGACTCAAAGTAGGAAAATCCTTGAAGCCTATAATTCCTATCCACTAGATTGAGCTGCATGAACGTATGCCCACACCATTCCTGCGAAGAGGTTGTGACCTTTAGAATATCTGGGTATCTATCTGTTGAAACAGGAGTGAATGTTGATAACATCATCGAATAAGGGTAAATACCGGTCAAAAACTTCTTGTTGAAATTTAGTTTCATCACACTCACATTGTCATCACTTTTATCTCTCCAATTGTCAAGCTTTACTTGTTTGGTCTTTGAGAAGGGCTCGGTGACAAATACCAATACCGCTTCCCCCGAATGAATTTCTCCATATCGCACTTGCTGAAGTTCAAAACTTGTCAGTTCCGCTTCACCTGCATACCAGTAATCATTGAATTCTGGAGGTTTCTCATAAGTCTTGTTCTGGGATTGCGTTGTAGTGCATGCCGCCAAAAGCAGGGCACCCGAAATCAAAGTAAAATATTTCATTGCAAGGGAGATTTTAATATATAAAACCAAATCTCGATGTTTTGTTCCACTTTCTAACTGAGAAATATCATGGGATATGGTGGTTGTCCGAGAACACAGCAAAGTTGCATTGAATGTGCGCTTCTCAGCTCAATTCAATGTGTAGTATATCTTCAGGTCAAAAGCAAAAGGTAAACTCTCCTCCGAGCCATCCCTGGTCGTAGCAAACCCATTTGCATTTGGACTTGAACTAAGTTTTCGCCCTTCTATATTCGACAGGTTTACTGTTTTATTTCTTCCTCCGTATCCAATCTTGAGCATAAAACCGACCTTCTGTGAAATCTTATCCATGTAGCCGTAGAAGACATGAAAACCTGACACAGTTCTATGATAATCCAAAGAGGTAAAGTCATAGTAAAGTTCATCTGGCTGGCTCAAGATCGTTCCATTTTTAATACTAGAAGAATGGGACAGATGATAGTATTTAGCTGAAACAAAGTGCTTAGGGTGAATCATAACTATTAGTTCAGGGGCAATTTCGAAACTCTTGTAATCCCTCTGAGTTTTGTAACGTCGACCCAGTTTGATCTTCGCTTCGGGACTTGCCCACTCTGAACCATAACCAAACTCAGTGCCGAAGTACACATTTTTCGCTATGGGTGTGTAGATACCTGCTTTCCATCTTGGACTAATGCCTACAAATGGAGAAATGAAATTCAAAGTGATATAGGAAGACTGTTTTTGAACTTCATTTGCCTGACTGCAAACGCTCAGGGCTGAGAAAAACAAAATGGGAATGACCAGGTACTTAATCTTCATTAGTATGGTGAGTGAGAATTAAATTAAGTGTAACTGTTAGTTCTGATAAAAGTACTAGCCCCCCAATTTGTACGGAAGATCTTTTTATTTAAAGCCAGCTTACACACTTAGGCTAGTTTTGCACCTATGAATTACTTGTCTGTTGAGGGACTCACGAAAAGCTACGATGAAAAGCAACTGTTCAATCAAATCACTTTCGGGTTGGATCAGGGACAAAAGGCTGCGCTTGTTGGAGTCAATGGTTGTGGGAAATCAACGCTCCTTAAGGTTATCGCTGGGATTGAGTCTCCAGATCGTGGTAAAGTTTCCTTTAGAAAAGGGGTGACAATTTCAATCCTTCGACAACATCCGGAATTCAATGAGGATGAAAAAATATCTCAGGCAGTCTTCGCTGAGGATAAAGAAGAACTGAATGTCATTCGGGATTACGAATTGGCTCTGTTAAAGACGGAAATTGATCCTGAAAACGCACCTGACCTCACCCCTCTAATTGAGAAAATGGATTCACTAAATGCCTGGGAGTATGAGCATCAGATCAAGACGCTCCTAGGGAAACTTGGTCTTCACAATCTAGAGCAAAAGATGGGAGACCTTTCTGGCGGTCAGAAGAAAAGAGTGGCCATCGCTCAAGCACTAGTTACAAAGCCCGATCTCCTCATTCTAGATGAGCCGACCAACCATCTAGATCTTGAATTAATTGAGTGGCTCGAAGGACATTTGGCAACGCAGAACCTGACCCTTCTAATGGTGACGCATGATCGTTATTTTCTTGATCGTGTTACCAATGAGATTATAGAAATTGAAAATGGAGACTTGTTTCGGTATAAGGGAAACTACAGTCATTTTTTAGAAAAGAAGGCAGAGCGCCATGAAATGGATGCTTCCACTGTCAGCAAGGCGAAAAACTTGATGAAAACCGAATTGGAGTGGATGCGAAGACAACCAAAGGCAAGGGGTACCAAAGCCAAATATCGTGTTGATGCTTTTCAGGACCTCAAGGAAACTGCCAACAGCGGAATACGAGCCTCACAGATGGAAGTCAATCTTCGAGGGGAACGACAAGGCAAGAAAATTTTAGAGCTTGAACATGTATCCAAAACCTATGAAGGGCTGAACTTGATCTCTGATTTTAGCTATGTTTTCAAAAGGAAAGAGCGCGTAGGAATCATCGGCCCAAATGGCATTGGAAAATCCACTTTTCTGAATATCCTGTCGCAAAAAATATCGCCGGATAGCGGTGAGCTTGAAATTGGCCAGACGACAAAATTTGGATACTACACCCAGGACGAGACGGTCTTCGACCCTAACAAGAAAGTACTGGACATAGTAAAGGAAGTAGCAGAATACATCAAACTCGACAATGGTTCTGAGATCACTGCTTCCCAATTGCTAAATCAATTTCTCTTTCCTCCTAAAATGCAGCACAACTATGTGGGCAAGTTGAGCGGTGGAGAAAAGCGGAGATTGCAACTGCTTCGTGTCCTGATGGCAAACCCAAATTTTCTAATTCTGGATGAGCCAACGAATGATCTGGATATTATGACGCTAAACGTATTGGAAGACTATTTGCAAAATTTTGCTGGATGTTTGATGATCGTTTCCCATGATCGATACTTCATGGATCGTTTGGTGGACCACCTGTTTGTTTTCAAAGGGAATGGAGTCATCAAGGATTATCCTGGTAACTATTCTGACTATAGAAACGAACTCGGGGTACCTTCCGCTGAACTCCCAAAACAAAAAGTTGCAAAGAAGGTGGAACTCAAACCAGAGATCAAGGTGGAAGGAAAGAAGCTCAGCTACAACGAGCAATGTGAACTGAAGGATCTGGACAAGGAAATTCCGAAACTTGAAGCCAAAAAATCAGAATTGCAAGAGTCCCTAAATAATGAGACCGAATACGAGAAACTTCAAGCACTCAGCCTTAGGATCAAAGAAATAGAGGGTGACTTGGAAGAGAAAGAAATGCGATGGCTAGAGTTGAGTGAGATAGATTGAATTGAATCGTTTAATTTTCTAAGTGAAATGAAAACGGCCCTTCTCTTTTTCCTTATGATCCCCTCTAGCTTGATAGTAGCGCAAGGATCTGTACTTGAAGGCACCCTAGATTGGAGCAAATGGGAAACAATTCTCCCTGAGCTGCAGAAAAAACAAGCATTGAAAGCCCTTATTGAAGGTGCAAAAACATTACCCGCTTCTATTGCAAAACAATATGCGGAAGGTAAAAATCATTCCACATTTCATATCCTTGATCTTGATTCTGATTCACAACTTGACATAGTTTACAATGGTCCAATTGGTAGTGGTAACGGCATTGTGCTTTTTCTCAAAAGTGGATCATCATACATTCAATCAAATATTCTGGGAGGAAATATTGTCGAAATTGAAAGATCAAAACTTTCTGGACACGTTCAATTCAAAATACAACAGGACCCGTCAGGAGAAGAGCACTATCGGCTCATCGTGAATTTGAGCATCAGACCAAATGATTTCAAGATGTTGACGTCAGCGGAATACTCTTACAAAACGAACACGCAGATTCCTGATACATTTTTTCCACCAAAACCCTTCATCACAAAGGTTGAATACAATCTAAGAGCTCAGCCAAGAATTGACGCTTCCCCAAATGGCTGGCTAGAGAAAATAGAGGGGAATGTTGTAGCAATTTATCCTGCCGGTTCGATTGGAAAGGCCATTGCGCAGACTACAGACGAAAAAGGTCGAGTATGGTGGTTTGTAATTATGGAAAATAATCTCTGGCCCAACAGGTCTTTACTTGTTTACAAGAAACCCACAAACATGTCCCTGGGCTGGATGAGCAAGAGATTTCTTGTCGAAATCAAACAGTAATTAGTTCTCTTTCTCCTTCAGAATCTCTTTAAACTTTCTAGCTACTTTATCAATTTTCGGTTTTGAAACAGCCAATATATAGGGGTTGTTTGGGTTTTTCACTTCATAATCCTGATGATACTCCTCAGCATCGTAAAACGTATCGAAGACAATTAGCTGGGTATCGATTGGCCTACTAAATTCTGGTGTAAGCTCAATGATTTTAGCTTCTGCCAATTTCTTCTGCTCATCATTATGATAGAAAATCGCTGAACGATATTGCGGTCCAATGTCATTTCCCTGTCCGTTAGTCTGAGTTGGATCATGCGTGGTAAAGAAAATGGCTAGTAGTGTATTATAGTCAATCACTTCAGGATCATAAAAAACCTGAACTGCCTCAAAGTGCTTCGTTCTTCCTGAACTCACCAGCCTGTAGTCAGCTGTAGATTTTTTTCCTCCGCTATATCCAGATACTGCAGAAACCACCCCTTTGATTTGCTCAAAAGAAGCCTCCACACACCAAAAACAACCACCAGCAAAGGTGGCAGTCTCTAAGTTTTGGTAATCGATAACTGGTATTGCCTCCACCACAGGCTTACTCCCTTGTGACTGACAGCTGAATAGCAGAATCCCTGCAATGAATAATAATGACTTCATAATCTCAATAGTTTCACTCATCATAGGTACGAAGATTTTCCAATATGGATCCTCCAACCTGAGTGAATTGTAACAAAGATTACAATGTATTGTTTGTGACAGTTGAGGATTTAGAACTCTAATTTGTAACTCAGATTTGGCAAGAAACTAAGTTGAGTTTCTGATCCCCACGCATACCGTTGAAGCTCGCTTTCACGCTGCGTTAAATTCTGGATGTTCAAGGCGATCACAGAAGCAGTCTTCTCCTTGTTTTTCCTGTAGCTAAAGCCAACATCTATCCGGAAGAAATTGTCTAATTGTAATTCGAAATTTCTTTCATAATCAAAAACTGTGAATCCTTGTCCTTGATTTGCTGTTGCGACAAAGTCAACAGGAGCTTGCCGTTTTCCTCCCGAGGCTATAATCTTCCAATTTAGCCCGAAACTGTTATTCCCATTTTTTCCCACCTTAAATTCTCTACCAGAAAGGATATTGAAAATGTAACCTCCATCAAATTGTGTGCTTCGTTCAACGCCATCTACACCTTTGTACTTTGATTCATAAAGCGACAAGGTGCTAAGAAAATAATATCCTCTCGTGAAGAACTTTTCCAGCGTAAGTTCTATACCAAAATTCTTTCCGGTCCCATCATTCGCTAACTCCGAGGTAGTGTATCCATCAAAGGTGTTAATGGCAGAGAATGTAAGTGCTTCGAAACTTGAAGTGGTATCATTAGGCCAGACCGGGACGTCAAATAAGCTTTGATAGTAAATCTCGGCTTTGAAGCGTAGATCAGGCTTCAGCTGCTTCTGATACCCCAAAACTCCATGTATAGCTCTCGTAAAGCCCAAATCTTTGTTTCTCTGTTGAAAACTTCCATCGCTTTGTTCCTGACGTGCCAGGTAAAGAGCAACAGTCTCCATCCTGCTATGCAGACCAAATCCACCTGAAAAAATGTGTGACCCACGATTCCATTTGAACCCAGCACGTGGTTCTAAATAGGACTTGCCACTAAGTGCAAAATGAGAAAAATGAAGCCCTGTATTAATTGTTAATTTTTCATCAGCCCGAAACTGCCAATTCGTGAACCCTTGATAAAAATTAGCTCGATCATCTGCATCCAGTGAGACAAAATGCTCCCTTAGTTGTCTGTTCCAAAATCTATTTTTGAGATCAAACCCCAGATTACTGTAGATTCCTCCGATTCTTAGCGTATGACGTGCCGAGAATTTATGGTTATAAAAAGTAGAGAATCGCAGTTGGTCTTCGACAAAATCCTCTCGCTCCAAAACCAAGATGCGAAGAGAATCATAGTTGTTAGTCAATTTATTATACGACCCCGATAGGATGGTTTCGAAAAAAGAATCGTCCGACACATAAAAGACATTTGTAACTCCTACAGCGACTGTTGCCTGATCTTCATTTTCAAAATCGGTCTCGCCAATGTTTGTATCAGGAATAAATGTATAAGAATTGTCTCCTCCCAAACCCCAAAAGGAAAAGGAACCTAATTTTTTGGTCGGCACTCTCACTTTAAATGAGAGGTCCTGAAAGATGATTTCTTCCCTTTCACCTAAAAGATCTAAGCCCAAACTTGTTAACATCGCCAGCGTCGAATATCTGTAGTTCACCAAGTACGATGATTTGCTATTTTTCGATAGTGGTCCTTCAGAGGAAGCAGCCACTCCCAGAAGGCCTGCCTGAAAAGCATGCTCATGCTTATCGAAGTTTCCTTGACGCAATTGAAGGTCAAAGATCCCTGAAGTTGCGTTACCGTACTGTGCTGGAAATGCACCAGTAAAGAAATCAGAATTGGAAAGCACATTTGAACTTAGCATACTGATTCCTCCACCTGAGGATCCAATACTTGTGAAGTGGTTTGGGTTGGGGATTTCCACGCCTTCGAGCCTCCACAAAATACCCTTGGGCGAGTTCCCTCGAATAACAATTTCATTTAAAAGATCATCTCCTCCAGTCTGAACTCCAGCGTAGGTAAGCGCAGCGCGCGCAGGATCATCAAATGTTGCTGCAAAGCGACTAGTTTGCTCAACGCTCAATGAGATTGCACTTACAGTTGCCAGCTCACTTCTAGGTTCTCCTTTGATTTCTGAATCTGCAGTTATGATCACTTCTTCCATTTGAATCAGCGACTCCTTTAAGGACACGTTTAAAACAAGCTCTTTACCAGAGCCAACCAAAAGTTCCGACAAGACCGCCGCTTCATAGCCGATAGAAGAAACATTTAATGTTTGCCTTCCGATGGGCACATTATCGATCCTGAAATATCCCTCCACATCTGTAACACCCCCGAGTGGGGGATCAATACCAACAACCATAACTGTGGCTCCAATTAATGGAGTACGGGACTGTTGGTCGGTAATTTGACCCTTGATTGTTTGTGATAGTGTTTGTGAATATCCAGCAAATATTAGGCATGAAAATGCCAAGCTAAGTAGTGTTTTTTTCATTTTGAGTTTAGGGTTGGATAACTAAGCTTTTAATACAGACAGGCAAAACAAAATTAGGTTTCTAAAATTGTATGTTTTTAACAGATGGTAGGAACAGTTAGATTTGTGTTGCATAACTCATGATACATGTGTAAGTACTTTTGAATATGCTACAACCCTATTTTCAAACGAAAAAAGTTGAGGCTGGATGTGACGAAGCTGGCAGAGGGTGTTTAGCCGGACCAGTGGTAGCTGGAGCGGTTATTCTTCCACGAGATTACCATCATGAGGAATTGAACGATTCCAAGCAACTGTCTGAAAAACAGCGAGTATCCATAAAAAAAGATATTCTTAGAGATGCAATTGCCTGGGGAGTAGGAGTTGCCTCACCCGGGGAGATCGATGACATTAATATTTTGAATGCAAGCTATTTGGCAATGCATCGCGCAATTGAACAGTTAAAACTTCAACCTGAGCTACTCCTGATTGATGGAAATCGCTTTAAGCCTTTTAATCAGATACCTCATGAATGCATAATCAAAGGTGACGGGAAGTATTTCTCGATTGCTGCAGCGTCTGTTCTAGCCAAAACATACCGAGATGACCTGATGCGTCAGCTTGCTTTGGAATTTCCGGGATATGGATGGGATACAAATGTTGGCTACCCTACAACTGCACATCGAGTTGGCTTAAAAGAGTATGGTACAACCCCTCATCACAGAATGAGTTTCCACCTTCTACCTACACAATTGGAATTATTTTGAACGGGAGGCCAGCTTCTTCTTAATTGCTGACTTAATGTTACTTTCATCCAGTGGTTTTTCGATAAGATCATAAACCAAAGGATTGCTATTTGCCTTCTGCCGATCCGATGGATCGATGGAAGAAGTAACCACAAAAATTGCCATTCTTTTTCTTTCTCTTTTTGCGAGCTCCTCCAACACTTCCCAGCCATCCAGAATCGGCATATTTAGGTCTAAAAACATGATATCAACATCATTTTCCTGCAAAAAATCCAGTGCTTCTTCGCCATGAGGCACCGTAAATATTTCCGCCTCAGGAAAAAGTTTTTCAATAGTAATAGTACCTAATACTAAAAAAATGTCGTCATCATCGACAAGTAATATCCTTTTTATCTTACTAGCCATTAAAATAAAGCTTAAACATTGTCCCCTTATTTACTTCACTCTCTAAATCTATTCTCCCCCCCATCGCTTCTACTTGCTGTTTTGTCATGAAGAGTCCCATTCCTTGACCCTCACTTTCTTTCGAATGGAATCTTGAACCCAGCTTAAACATCTTTTTGCCAAATCTGCCTAAATCTATACCTAATCCATGATCTTTTATCGTCACAAGTATTTCTTTATTCAATTTTTTCGCGAAAATTTCAATTCTCTTTGAGCCCTCAACCGTTCCGTACTTGATGGCATTGGAAATTAAATTGTGAAAAATACTAATAAAGTAGGCAGAAGATCCCTCAAGAGTAAGGTTCTTGCTTATCTCAACATCTACCACAATACCGTTTTCCTTTATTATTTGGTTATTTAATTCCAATACTCCTTCTACTGTTTGGAAAAGATTAACTTTTTCCCTTTCAAGCAATGAAATTTCATTTTCAAAATTGAGCAATTCATTTATATTATCAATGGTCTCACTAAGCTTATTTGTTGTCATTTTTAACATATCAAAATATTCACTGTTTGTTGGATCCAATTGAAGTGCCTGAGTCAGGCTTATCAGGTTGGCGACCGATGATCGGAAATTGTGAGATGTGATATAAGAAAATTCCTTAAGTCTTTTGTTCTGTGAATTCGCTGTAATTAAAAGGTGCTCTAGTTGTTTTTGGTTTTTAGCACGAGTGAATATGTTAACTAACATTTCAGCCGCTACTTTTAATAGCAAAACTTCATCTTGCGTGTATGATCTAAAATTTCTGACTGAATCAAACCCCACAAACCCCATGCAATGTTCTTCATTCATCATGGGGACTGTGATTAAGCTTTTGATACCTTGAGACAGAAGCATCTCTCTTGACTTTTTCTCATCTAAAATCGAAACATCAGGAATAAAAATCGGTTTCCCTTCGAGATGATCGTTTACTAAAGCTGGATAGTCAGCCATTTTCAACCCTTGACTCTGCTCCAGCACCGGCTCTACGCCTTTTCTATTCCACTCAAATGTATTGCTATACAATTTCGATTCTAAATCATATTCAAAGATGTAGGCTCTATCTGCATTTACAAACCGGCCCAATTCTTCAAGTGAGCTGACAATTGAGTCATCTTGTAATTCGACAGGCAGGTTGATGTATTTTGAAGATAGATTGATCAAAACTTCTTGCATTGCGGCGTGACGCTTCAAAGCTTCGGCCGATTCCTTTTGCATGGTAATGTCTCTGATGGCTCCATCAAAGAAAATAGCTCCATCATCTCCAATCGATTTGATGGAACTCATATACCCCCAGAAGGTTGTTCCATCCCTTCGCTTTAGCTCCACTTCCCTGTTTGAGATAGATCCTTCTGATAAAAGTTCCTCGATTAAATTCTCGCGATCAGTAACATTCTTGTACAATTCAGTTATCGGGAGATCATAAACTTCCTCTTGTCGGGTAAAACCAAACATTCGAACGAATTCATCATTTACATAGACGGCTCCCTTTCCATGTATACTTCGGTAGATACCTTCATTGATATTTTTGCTAATGTTTTGAAGTTGCCGGTCACTTGCCTTGGCCAGTCTGGAGGTCTCTCTCAGTTCGGTCACGTCTCGGACCGCACCATCCCAAAAGATATTGCCTTCATCATCCCTGTAAATAACACTGCTTATCAAGGCCACAAATTCTTGCCCGCCTTTTTTCAACATTGTTAATTCTTCATTTTCAAATGAACCAAAGTCAAGGAGTTTTTCTACTAGCCGAGCTCTCTCGTCTGGCTCTTTGTACAGCATGGGGGTACTTGCAGTTAGCACTTCTTCTTCTGAAGAGTAACCAAACATTTTAGCAAATGCTTTATTTACATAAATCAGTCCCCCTCGGTCACTTCGATATATTCCCTCATTGATATTTTGATTGATAGATTCTAATAGCTGGCTGGTATTCATACTCACAACACTCTAGGCTCTTAGAAGATAGAATAAATTCACCTCTTGAGCAAAAGATGGCCCTCCTGCTCTTTGATTTCAGTATAGGAGGTTTTGAATCTCTGCTTCCCCTCGTAATCAAGAACTCCCATTTTACCATTTTCTTTTACTAAAATCACGTCTTCCAAATCCGCCAGGCTCGCATAATTTGGTCGAAGAACAAATGCCCCACTAGTATCGGCCAAACCAATCATCCCTTGTTGGTTCATTAGCAAATAATTTCCATTGACTGATCTTTCTATGTTTGTATAGGTCATCTTGATGACCTCCTCACCCTTCTTGTTGATCAGACCGAATTGGTCATTCTCCTTAACAATAGCAAGCCCTCCTTGGAATGAGGAAACCTTTTCATAGTGCGGCTGAACCTTCAGTGTTTCGTCTTTATCAATAAACCCCCATCTTCCTCTTAGCTTAATTGCGGCGTAGTCTTCATGAAAAGCTTGCACATCTTCGTACCTATTGGAAATTCGCAATCGTCCTTGCGAATCCACAAATCCCCACCGTCCATTTCTCCTGGCAGAAATGTAGTCTTCACCAAAGACACCGAAATCCTCGTATGTTTGCTCTTCTCCCACGAGCACATTCCCTTCTATATCTGCAAGGATTGAGAAGCTTGAGTCATTCAAAACAAAGTACTCCCCAATTCTCTTTATTGATGTAAATACAGGATCAGAAATGATCGTGCCATCAGAACCAATCAAACCTAAGTTCTCATCCTCATCTTTAACTATAAATGAGTTTCCAAGCTGGGATTCAATATTGAACGTGGTCTTGTACAATAACTGATCTCTAAGAAAGTATGAATATGCTGCTCCCTTTCTCCCTATCACTAGCTCCTTATAGATTTGAAATTCAGCAAACTCGGGATAGAATTTCCAATTTCCATGCTTATCTAAAATACCCCATTTGCTATGAAATTTTGCCACATATAGATCTCCTGCTACGCCAATCGAATCATACTTAAAGTTTATATAATTCCTACCTGCAAAATCTATCACACCCCAATAGTTATTACGTTTTGCCACGAAATGATTGCCAACTCCCCTTTTTAGCGACTGCAGTGGAAAGCGATTTACCTTGGTCCCATAGCCATTGTACAGATTCCACTTTTGATCGTCTTTTATTATGAAATGGCTGCCACTGGAGTAGATGGAATCTTGATCAAAAACCACCTTCTTTCCTGCATAGTCCAATACCGACCATCTTCCTGTTTTAATATGTCTAACTATCAAGTTGTCACTAGCCACCTCTTGCAGTTCATACTCAGTAGGTACCTTGAATTGGTCTGTTGGAAAAACCTTATGTTTCACTCCATTCAAATACATTGTCCATAGGCCATCTTCAACAGACAGAGAATCGCAGTCCTTTTCAAGAAGTTTGTTGTCGTCCCTAAACACTTCCCAAGAAGGGAAATTGTCTGTTTCAACTTCCCCATCAATCACCTGGATATTTTTGAATTCAAACTGAAATTTTTGAATTCCCATTTTATCGAAATAACCTGCCAGTCCATTTTTAAATCCACTTAAACCATTTTCAGATCGAACGGAATCGAGGCTTTGGGCAACAAGTTGCTCTCCCAAATACACATCTTTCTTCTGGTCAAACCTCTCAGCGACAAACCAATTGTTTTCGGAGGTAATTGATTTATACTTGATTGGAATTAGCACCGTATTTTCACCGCTTAGCAATCCAACCTTCAACCGATATTGATCGAATTCTGTGGCGACAAAAAAGTTTTCTAGGCTATTCAGTCCGAAATAATTGAAACTGATTTTTACCTCGCCACTTGGATTGAGGATTCCGTGAAATAGGTGATTACTGAAACGCCCCTTGATAGATGCCAAGAGAAGGCCATCCTCAAAGGGGGATAGTGTGTAAAACTTATTCTCTGTTAGAACTTTGTTCTTGATCGAGACCAAGCCCCAAAGGCCATCGCGCCTAAATCCTATAACTCCCTCGAAAACCACTTGATCCCCTGTGCTCCATCCCAGCTTTTCATATACAGCTGGTATTGCAATTGCTCCTGCTTCGTTCTTTATTCCGAAACGGCCATCCTTCTCGAAGACAGAAAAGTCTTCACCAACTGCCGAGTGACAAATAAAAAGTATTGAAAGATAGGATATCAGAATCCGCATAAGCAGTAAAAATAAAGGCTAACTAGCCTTTATTCACTTCGTCTGCCTCCAAATTGAATAGATCGTTCAGAACGCCGACCAAATTCTCAGATTCTCCCCGCTTGCATGCTGCTTTCAGTTGCAGTACCGGAAGTTTGATTACTTTCTGAATCATACTCTTAGTAACTACTTCTAGCAATGCCATTTCTTCGTCAGTAACCTTGCCTACATGTCTTGCAAGTTCCTGCTTTCTTATTTCATCGAGCGTCTTCTTTAATTTCTGAATGGTTGGAGAAACTCCGATCTCTTCACGCCATTCATCAAAACCCGCAACAGACTCTTTTATGATCTCCTGTGCATCCGGCACTGAGCTTGCTCTTACCTTTCTAACTTTTTCGGTTTTCTCAGACAAATCATCCACGTTATACAGTGTAAGTCCCGAAATCTGTTGGATATTCTCTGGAATACTTCGTGGAACGGACAGATCAATCACAAGCTTGTGCTGAAATGTTTGATCATTGAAACTATCACTATTTAGGACTTCTTTTTCCCCAGAAACTGCAGATACAATAACGTCGCAATCTCGAATGACCTCTTCCTTTTTTTGATAGTCTTCTACCGTCACGTTAGCTGCATCGGCGAGATTTTGGGCTTTAGCTTTCGTTCTGTTCAGAAGGTAAATGGAGGCTTCAATACTTCCCAAATTCTCAAGGACATTTTGCCCAATTTCTCCAAGACCAATCAATGCTATTTTGGGATCTGCAACATTTTCAATAAATCGCTTTATCAAATCCGCAGAAACAGATGCCACAGATGCATTCCCATCCTGAAGTCTGGTTTCCTGCACAACTCGCTTATTGGCATAAAAAATCGTATGCATAAGTCGGTGAAGAAATGGGCCAGCCATCTCTAAATCAGCACTAGCTTGATACGCACGCTTAATTTGATTAGATATCTGAATGTCCCCCAACACCTTTGAGTCCAAACCTAAAGAGACTTCGAACAAATGATGAATCGTCTCACCTGACTGGAATGACCTGAAATGCTTTTCAAGAAGTCCCGTTTTTATGGATTTATGTGTCCCAAGTAATGCTACAATTTCAGTGGACAAATCTTTGTTGGACGAATAGTAAATTTCTGTCCGATTGCAGGTAGATATTACCAAAGACTCATTGAGGTCAAATGTCTCTCTTAACCGAAAAAGAAAATCCCTTGACTCACTTTCATTCAACGTCACAGTTTCCCTTAACTCGAGAGGAGCATTGTGATACGAAATTCCGACAGCCTTAAAATCTACCATTCTCTTTAATACAGATCGCAAAAATAACGGGCGTCTTGTTATATTGGTCCCACATTAGCCGCTCCTTTATCTTATTTAGAATTAATATAAATAGTGATCAAATTTATTATTGATGCGATTTCTCAGGGTTTGGCATTTTCTAAGACAGAAGCCAGGGGCACATTCATATTGGCAGTTATCGTAATCTTGGCAATCACTTCATTTCACTTTGTCTCAAGCAAGATGAAGGATAGTCCTGATGAAGAGTTTGACCCTACAGAACTGGCCAAGTGGGTGAATGAAATCGAAACTTCTTATTCACTAAAAAAACCAGTTGTACAAAAAGCCAAATTGTATTCACCTGCAAGTACCAAAAAAACATTCAAACATTCAAGCACAAAGCCACTAATGGCCTCTTCCGAGAAATCCGAAGAGGTATTCGTAGTTCTTGATTTGAATATTGCAAGTGCCGAAGAATTGCAGCGCGTTCGAGGAATTGGAAAAGTGTATTCAGAACGAATAGTAAAATACAGAGAACTGCTGGGAGGATTTGCCAACTCAAATCAGTTATTGGAAGTCTATGGAATTACGAAAGAATTGGTTGCCTCCATAAACGAAAATTTCGAAGTACAGACTAGCACAAAACCGATCAATTTCAATGCTGATTCAGCAAAGCACCTTGCTAAGCATCCGTACATTTCGTATGATCTGGCTTGGGTCATCATAAACTACCGGAAACAAAATGGGGATATTGAGACCGTCGAAGACTTGCTAAAGGTCAAAGCATTGAATGATTCTGTCCTTCACAAACTAAAGCCCTACCTCAAATAATATGGAAAAGGTTCTACAATCGTACATGAGGCGGCTTAGTAATCTTTCTGGCAACAATCGGTCACTGCTATTGCTACGACTTTTGAAGGAACAGTTCATTGATATCCACGACTTCAATTTTTCAGGTGAGGATCCAAGTTTTGAGATAATCAAAGGATTGATGCTTCAGAAAAAAAGTATTCCTCTTTGTGAGGAAGTGGATAGCAGAAGCAAGTCGACGAATGAACTTAGTACACGATTAAAAAAAATTCAGCGCATTGAAAAATTTATTTTTGATGAGCGGGGGGCAAAAGATCTCTACATCGGTTGGCCTTTCGTTCGTGGCAAATTTTCTGATGGCACTCCTGTTAGGTGTCCGTTGATATTTTTTCCCGTCTCTATAGAGAAGAAAGGAAATGCATGGTCTGTTTCCAGAAGAGCCGACGTGAATGTCACCTTAAATAAAACTTTCCTTCTGGCCTACTCCTACTACAACGATATCCAACTCGATGAAGAATTGATCGAGACTGTCATCGACGACTACGATAAGGATCCGATTTCTTTTCGAACACAACTCTACGAGCTGCTAAAGAACAGCAAAGTCGAACTCAATTTCAATCAAGAAAATTTCACCGATGAGCTACAGTCTTTTCGCAACTATCATAAATCGGAATTTGAAGAAAAAGAGAAGACCGGAGTTCTAAAGATGTTCCCGGAGGCCGTCCTTGGTATTTTTCCACAATCTGGATCCTACCTTGTTCCAGACTATCAGCGCCTTCTTGAGGGAAGCATTTTTGGTGATCTGGAAGACTTCTTTGCCAACAAGATCACCACAGATGTTAACCAAATGTCTCTTTTTCTTGACAAGGTGAATGAAGAAAATACATTTACGCCATTCCCACTTGATGCATACCAGGAAAAGGCAATCAAAGAAATAAAGCAAGGTAAGTCCATCGTCGTTCAAGGACCTCCGGGAACAGGCAAATCGCAATTGATCAGCAATGTCATTTGTGATTTCATGGCAAGAGGAAAAAACGTATTGCTGGTATGTCAAAAACGTGCCGCATTGGATGTTGTATTTGAGCGATTGAAGGAAAAAGAAGCTCATGATTTTGTCGCCTTGGTGCACGATTTCAAAAACGATAGAAAGTCAATTTTCGGAAAAATTGATCAGCAGATTGAATCTGTTGAGCAGTATCAGAAGAAAAACAATAGCTTGGATTCCATTCAACTTGAGCGAAATTTTCTACAAGCCAGCCGAAGAATTGATCAAATCTGCGAGGAGTTAGAAGAGTTTAAGAGTGCTTTGTTTGATGAGGCAGAATGCGGAAAGTCCGTCAAAGAACTCTATCTGACCTCAAGTCCAGATTTTCCCAGCTTCACGATGAATTTGGAGTATCGTGCTATTCATTTTGACAATCTTCCAGATGTACTCCGAAGGTTCAAAGTTTACCTCACTTACCATGAAAAATTCGAAAAGCGATCTCATTTTTGGTCAAGAGGTCCGTCCTTCGCAGATTTCAAAACAGCCGATATGGTTCGGCTAAATGAAGTCCTTCATGAAATTCCCGTTTTCAACGAAAGGATCACGGAAGAATCTAAGAAATTTACGCTTCGAACACTTGACTTTGAATCTGTCGAATACTTTGCTGGTAAGATTCCCGAAATTGAGCAACTGCTTGCAGAGCTAAAGGAGCCAGTCTTATACAAAATTTTCAAGCAGCTTCACATAGAGAAGCCGTCTCAAAATCTGAATTGGCTAATCAAACTGGAGCGAAATGCACTTTCCTGCTTCAAGGGGTCAGGCGTCGAGTCCTCCTTGAAATCGTCAGAACTAGGCCGTTTTCAGGAAGCGCTGCACGCCGGTATCAAAGCCAGAAGTAGACCTTGGAGTTTAATCAAATGGTCTTTTTCTAAAGAGAAGACTTTTCTAAAAAGAGTTCTGGTTGCAAACAACTTGAAAAGCAACAAAAAGGGATTGGACGTAATGGTCGCCAAAGTGGATAACAGGCTAAATTATGAGCACATCATTTCTCAAATCATAGAAAATAAGTGGCTACATAATTTCCCAGAGGAGATAAGAAAAATTGATGTACAAGACTGGTTCTTCTGGCAAAAAATGGGACTCAACATGTATTACCTCAGCGAAGACATTCGAGCTCTGAATGAATACATTTCAATTGTCACTTCAGAACACGAATCGTATCTCTCATCGCTCTCACAGCTACAAAATCTCGCCTTGGAGCTACCAACCCAAATGGGAATCTGGAGCAGGTACCTTAATGGTCACCAAGTGAAATCGATCATTCTGAGGAAAGAGGACGTGACCAAACTTGAAAAACTGCTACGAAAAGACTTCGACGCAATTTGTGAATTCCACAAGTTGAAATCTGTTCTTTCCATAGAGGAGAATAAGATCATGGATAAGATCATTGAGGCAAACTCAAAAACGATAGATGAAGCTTTAGATCTCTTCATCAATAGTCTCAGTCTCTCCTGGATAGATCACATTGAAGGAAAATTTCCTGATTTGAGATCAGTCTCGTCCGGGAAGCTTGATGGACAGATAGCAGAGTTGCAGGAGTCCATTGTGCTCAAGAGAAAATGCAGCAATGATATAATGCTTTTGAAAGCCCGTGAAAAAACCTACGAAAACCTGGAATTCAATAGGTTAAAAAACAGAGTCACCTATCGTGATCTACAGCATCAGGTGACCAAAAAGCGTCGAATCTGGCCAATTCGTAGGGTAGTTAATGAGTTTACCGAAGAGCTTTTCACCCTGCTACCCTGTTGGATGTGTTCACCAGAGAGCGCCTCTGCCATTTTCCCAATGATACAAAGTTTTGATCTAGTCATATTTGATGAGGCCTCTCAGTGTTTTGCTGAGCGTGGCATTCCAGCGATGTACCGCGGGCGACAGATCGTAGTAACTGGAGACAGCCAACAATTACAGCCAAACGACCTCTATCGTGTTCGATGGGACGAAGATGATGATGATACACCTGAACTATCCATCGACTCGCTACTAAACCTGGCCAAACACTATTTGCCAGAGATAAATTTAGCTGGTCACTATCGAAGCAAGTCTTTGGAGCTTATTGATTTCTCCAACGAACATTTCTACTCAGGTAAGCTTCGACTACTTCCAGATTTCAAATATGTAAACAAGAGTGAACCTGCCATTAAGTTCATTGAGTCTCACGGTATTTGGGAGGATGGAGTTAACAAGATTGAAGCGGAAGGAGTTGTTAATCTCATCCTTGACTTGTTGAAAACAAACAAGGGAAAAGACATCGGTGTGGTGACTTTTAATTTCAAGCAGCAAGACCTGATTATGGATTTGCTCGAAGAAAGGGCTACCGAAAAGAATGTTTTAATCCCAGATTCACTCTTTGTTAAGAATATTGAAAATGTTCAGGGCGACGAACGTGATATTATCGTTTTTAGCGTCGGATATGCCCCAGACAAAAAAGGCAAGGTCAAACTTCAGTTTGGAAGCCTAAATGTAGAGGGAGGCGAAAATCGCCTAAACGTGGCTGTCACTCGCGCCAGAGAAAATGTCTATATCCTCTCTAGCATTCATCCTTCCATGATGCAAACAGACGATACCAAAAACGAAGGTCCCAAGCTTTTGAAAAAATACCTCGAATATGCCTTGAATGTTAGCAAGGGGGATTGGACGCCACATCTACCTGAGTTCGATGATCACAACATTTCCTGGTATCTGCGTATGAAGCTTCGCGAAGCTTCGTTCCATGAAGTTGAAAATCTTGAAATTGAAAAGGAGTTGCCGTTTTCAGATCTTTCAGTTAAAAAAGATGATGAGTTCATTGGTTTGATTTTGACGGATGACGAGAGATACCATCAAGCGCTTTCACCGAAACAGATCTACGCTTTCCAGCACTTTCATCTTTCAACAAAGAACTGGCCTTATGAACGTTTCCATAGCCGGGAACTTTGGATAGATCCCGAATCGACAAAAGAGAAAATGCAGAAGTTTTTGTATAGAGTTCAGAAATAGTGATGCGTTGGTATTGAAGAAGGCCTTGTCCCTTTTATTCTGGCTACCTTGAGACAAGCGACCAGTTGAAAAACTCCTTGATTGATTCTACTTTTCCTCCACAAACTCAACCCTGGCTCCAACAGACAGAATAAAAGGCAATGAATCCAATCGCATTTGCTGCTGAAGCTTAATGTTGTAAACGCCAGGTGTTGAAAAGCTGTAATTCTCTTGCAAAAGAACTGAATGATCAAACATATCACCCAGCCCACTTCCTTTTGGTTGGCCGGTTTTGGGATCAAATAGATCTGCCTCGGTTAGCTGTTGAACAACCACACTATCCAGCGAATCAGTTATTGAATACTGAAAGTAGATGTTGTAAAAAGGATAGGTGGAGGAATTCCTAAATGTCGCAAGAAGATTGTATTCTTTGTCGGTATCCGATATTTCAAAAGAGAATTTTTTTACTGAGTCCATGTGCCAAAAGGCCTCCTCCATGTCATCATAGTCTTCATACACTCTTGACGAATCACAAGCAATAAGAAAAAACAAAAGAATTAAGACATAGTATTTCATCGCTAATCCTTTTTCTGTTTAGTCTTTGAAAACGGCTTTTTGCGCCACTTCTTATTCTTGTTACGCTTCTTCTTACCCTTCCCTTTATTGTATTTTTTATCCATCGCTTCGAGGTCGCTATTGGCAGTAGATCCACCAAATTTTACTTCGTCAACTTTATCTTCAACGAGCGTAGCAGGCTTCCTCCCTTTTTTATTTAGCTCCAGCACCTCCTTTACCCTTTTCACGTCAAGAGAATACCAGTTACTATCATCCTCATAGCCAAACCACATGGTTTTCCTGAAAATATCTGTCTTCTGAAGTCTAGCTTCACCTCTTTCGGTTTGGAGTTTTTCCAGCTCCGGAATATCCTTAAGGGCTTCCATGTAGGTGTCCAGCTCATAGTTTAGGCAGCATTTAAGTCGACCACATTGGCCTGACAATTTTGCTGGATTCAAGGATAGGTTTTGATATCGTGCTGCTTGAGTAGAAACGGTCTTAAAGTCAGATAACCAAGTGGAACAGCAAAGTTCTCGACCGCAAACTCCTACTCCTCCGATTCTGCCTGCCTCTTCTCTTAGGCTGATCTGGCGCATTTCAATACGGATTCTGAACTCCGAGGCCATCATTTTGATGAGTTCCCGAAAATCAACCCGGTCTTCGGCAGAATAGTAAAAAGTTGCTTTAGTTCCGTCAGCCTGAAACTCAACATCTGTCAACTTCATACCAAGTTTTTGTTCTTGAACGATCTCTCTGGTTCGGTACAAGACTGAAGATTCTCGATTCTTTGCTTCCTCCCATCGTTCCATATCCCGACTACTGGCCTTCCGGTAAACCTCCTTGACCTCCTCATCGTCTTTGATCCCTTTTTTGGACATCTGCAATCTCACAAGTTCTCCTTGCAGAGATACATACCCAACGTGATGACCACCGGGTACATCGACCACCACGGGGTCACCGGTTACTATATCTAGTTTCTTGTCATTCCGGAAAAATCCTTTCCGCCCATTCTTGAAGCGAACTTCTACAACGTCGAATCTATGAAGCGCTGGGATATCCATATTTGAAAGCCAGTCGAAGACGTTGAGTTTGTTACAGCCTCCTGAGCTGCAATGCCCATTGTTTTGGCATCCCGCTGATTCTCCTGTACCGCAACTACTGCAACTCATTATTGTCCGAGGTTTGTCAGATCGAACCCAATATCAGATCTGAATTTTTTCCCCTCCCAATTTACTTCATCTACACAACTATAGCATTTTCCGAGTGACTCAGCTAAGTTCTTCCCTAAGCCAGTCAATGCCAAAACCCTTCCTCCATTTGTAACTAGCTTCCCGGCATTTATCGTTGTGCCAGCATGAAATGGAAGTACCATTTTCGCATCTCCAATCGAAATTTCATGTCCCTTTTCATAGAATTCAGGATAGCCTCTACTTACCAGAACAACTGTTGCTGCACTGAAACGCTCATACTCTATATCAGTATCTACTAGATTTCCGTCCGCTGTTGCGATCAACAATTCTAAAAAATCAGATTTGATTCTTGGCAGCACAACCTGAGTCTCGGGGTCACCCATCCGCGCATTGTACTCAATTACATATGGTTCTCCACCGACATTTATTAATCCAAAAAACAAAAATCCACAGTAATCAATCTTCTCATCTCTCAACCCTTGAATGGTCGGCTTTATAATCTTTTGACTGACCCTCTCCTTGAAGCTTCTATCAGCAAACACTACAGGAGACACCGCACCCATGCCACCTGTATTTGGTCCTTGGTCGTTATCAAAAATGCGCTTGTAATCTTTTGCTTCGGGAAGAATTCTATAGTCCTTTCCATCGGTCAAAACGAAGAAGGAGACTTCAATGCCTCTTAGAAATTCCTCAATCAAAACACGCTCACTAGCCTTACCAAATTTCTTGTTAACTAAGAGGTCGCGCAGCGCTTTTTTTGCCTCTTGTAGTTCTTCCGTAATTATGACTCCCTTACCCCCAGCCAACCCATCAGCCTTCAAAACAAATGGAGGGTTCATTCTATCCAAGAACCTATCACCATCTTCAAGATTATCAGCAGTAATCACTTTCGCTTTGGCTGTTGGAATCTTATGACGATTCATAAAGTCCTTAGAAAATTCTTTACTTCCTTCCAACATGGCGCCCTTACTTTCGGGACCAATAATCTTAAGGTCTGAAAGAGTCTTATCTTTCTTCAAATAGTCAACTATTCCATTAACCAGAGGTTCCTCGGGACCAACAACCAACAGGTCTATTTTATTCGCCTTGATAGATTCGGCAACTGCGTCAAAATCCTTTAGGTTTAGGTCAAGGTTCTGCGCAATATTTTCAGTTCCGCCGTTTCCGGGGGCCACGAAAATCTTTTTGCATTTTGGGCTTTGCTTAATTTTCCAGGCGAGTGTGTGTTCCCTTCCTCCAGAACCAAGAATCAGTATATTCATTAACTTTTGGTAATTGTGCTACAAAGTTTAATCGCGGTTTAAAAAACTAAAATTAACATGAATAAGTATGGTATTGAAAATAGGTTCGAAAGTGACATCGAAGGTATTTATCTGAAAGGCGATTGGCATTAATGAGCGTACTCCGACATAAACTTTATTCGCATCAGCCTAACCTCATCTTCAGAATAGTCATCTTTAAGTTCTTCCATCGCTTCACCCATACCATCGGTTTCAGCGTTCAAAAAGTAGTCATAGATATCGTCCTGCCGGTCATCGTCCATTAGCTGATCGATATAATAGTCGATGTTGAGTTTGGTTCCTGAATAGCAAATATTTTCAACTTCATCAATCACCTGTTCGTATGTCATACCCCTTGCATCAGCAATTTCTTCAAAATCCATCATTTGGTCTATATGCTGGATAATGTAGATCTTGTTTTTTGACTTTGAACCTGACGACTTAACAAGTACATCTGAGGCAGTAATAATGTCGTTTTCCTCTACATAATCCTCAATTAACTCTAGAAATGGAGCACCAAATTTTTTAGCCTTACTCTCTCCGACGCCCACGATTTGCTTCAAATCGTCCATAGTTGTTGGATAGAGCGTGGACATCTCTTCCATCGAAGGATCACTAAAAATTACATAGGGAGGAATGTCTTCCTGGTGAGCAATGTCTCTCCTTAGCGTCTTCAGCATATCGAAAAGCACCTTATCAAACGCAGAAACATTTACAGTAGCTCGTGCAGACTCCTCCTCTTCGCCATCAGAGTTGTATTCATGATCTTTTGAGAGCGAAAAGGAATAGGGGTTCTCTAAGTAATCGGCTCCCTTTTTGGAAACTTTAAAGGTGGCGGGATTCTCAATATCTTTCTTAATGAACTCATTGAGCAGTGTCTGCCTAATCACCGATCTCCAAAAAAACTCATCTTCATTGATCCCTTTGCCCTTTGTGAAAACGTCGAGTTCGTCATGATTATAGCTCTTAACATGTTGCGTGGCTTTTCCTGCTAAGAGATTGGAGAGGTGATCGATATCAAATCGCTCTTCTGTCTGCTTTACAGCGCTAATAACGAGCTGAATCATCCCCTGTCCCTCGTACTGTTCTTTTGGATGGACACAGTTATCACACTGGCCGCAGTTTTCCACTGTGTATTCTTCACCAAAATAATGCAGCAATTGCTTTCTTCGACATACTGCAGAGTCCGCATAGGAAGCCATTTCTTCGAGCAAAAATTTTGCATTTTCTCGCTCAGTTACTGCTTTATCCTTATTGAACTTTTCAAGTTTTAAGATATCGTTATAGGAATAGAACATCAGGCATTGACTAGTTATGCCATCTCTACCAGCCCTTCCTGTTTCCTGATAATAGCCCTCGATAGACTTTGGAGCATCATAATGTACCACGAACCTCACATCAGGTTTATCGATTCCCATTCCAAAAGCAATTGTTGCCACGATTACATCTGTGTCCTCATTCAAAAATGCATCTTGATTCCTCATGCGTAGTTTTGAATCAAGTCCGGCATGATATGGTTCTGCCTTGATTCCATTTACCTTCAGCAGATTTGCTATTTCCTCTACCTTCTTGCGACTCAGACAATAAATAATCCCTGACTCATTCTTATGGCCTTTAATGAATTTGATTAGATGCTTCTTGGCTTCCTTTTTTGGTCGAACTTCATAATAAAGATTTGATCTATTGAATGAAGATTTGAAAAGTTTCGCCCCATCCATGGACAAGTTCTTCTGAACATCCAATTGAACTTTGGGCGTAGCTGTAGCCGTTAGCGCGATGATTGGAATATCGCCCAATCTCGCTATAATATCTTTTATCCGTCTGTATTCGGGCCTAAAATCATGTCCCCACTCGGATATACAGTGGGCTTCATCTATCGCAGCAAATGAAATTTTCGCCTGCTTCAAAAATTCAACATTTTCTTCCTTGGTCAAGGATTCAGGCGCGACATATAGCAGCTTCACAATTCCGCTTATCGTGTCTTTTTTGACTCTGGTGCTCTCAGATTTAGACAGCGTGGAGTTGAGAAATCGGGCATGGATACCTACGGCATTCATCTGGTCCACCTGATTTTTCATTAAGGCTATTAGAGGCGAAATAACAATTGCAGTTCCGTCCTGTACAATGGCCGGAAGCTGGTAGCACAGAGACTTTCCGGCACCAGTCGGCATAATAACGAACGTATTGTTTCTGTCAAGTATATGGTTGATAATTTCCTCTTGGGTTCCTCGGAAAGTATCATAACCAAACACACGCTTCAAACTATCCTTCAGACTGAGCTCTAAAGTTGCTTCCATTGTTGGGTTGATGTAAAAGGAATTTAATTAAAATCTACTGTTCAAACAAATATTTCCATGCTTGCAAACTCGTTATTCCAACGCCCTCGAGATAGGATAGGTATATTTGTCGAATATATACGTTTTGAACGATTTTCCAGTTCACTTTATGAGCAAAAATGTACATGTTGTTATTATGGCAGGCGGCAGCGGGACGCGATTTTGGCCATACAGCAGAGATTCGAAACCCAAACAATTTCTTGATGTAGTAGGGACTGGTCGTTCACTACTCCAAATGACCTTTGATCGATTTCGGGAAATAACCACCACAGATAAAATTTGGATCGTTACGAATGAGAAGTATGACACGCTGGTTAGTGAGCAACTTCCAGAATTAACCGCCGAGCAAATACTGCTGGAGCCAAGCAAAAGAAATACAGCTCCTTGCATCGCATATGCTGCCTACAAGATTCTGAAAAAAGATCCGGAAGCATCGATGATTGTGACGCCCTCGGATCATGCTATTTTCAAAGAAAAGGAGTTTCAGAAGGTTATCCATACTGCCCTTGAAGATGCTGCCAATGAGGATCATCTAATAACCATTGGCATACGTCCAAATCGGCCAGAAATTGGATACGGGTATGTACAATACATAAGTCAGCCCGGTTCAAAAATAAAGAAGGTGAAGACTTTTACAGAGAAGCCACAGCTTGATCTTGCGAAAAAATTTCTCGAGAGCGGAGATTTTCTTTGGAACTCCGGGATTTTCATCTGGTCTATTGACGCCATTGTTCGTGCATTTGAATCTCATGATGAAGAGATAGCCTCACTGTTTGCTTCAGGTCTAAATGAATACTTCACGAAAGGCGAGGAGAAGTTTATCAAAAAGACCTACAGTCATTGTAAAAATATTTCCATCGACTACGCGATCATGGAAAAGGCGGAAAATGTGTACGTAGTACCTGGTGATTTTGGGTGGTCAGACTTGGGTTCTTGGAACGCCCTGCATGAGATACGAGACAAGGATGAAAACGACAACGTGATCGAGGGGTCTGCCATTGCTTACCAAAGCAAGGACAATTTCATAAAGGGAAATAAACAAAAATTGATTTTAGCTCATAACCTAGAGGGCTACCTTATAGCGGACTTTGATGATGTACTGCTGATTTGCAAAAAAGAAGATTCCAGCATCTTTAAAGATTTCATTGCTGATGCAAAAGCCAAAAAGGGAAATAAGTTGATTTAAGTTTTTAGGTTTCTCTGACGGGTTGCCTCATACAAGATCATTCCTGTTGCCACAGAGACATTCAGCGACTCGATATTTCCCGTCATAGGAACTTTGCATGTCTGATTGGATATTGAAATCAATTCTTCTGAGATTCCCTGTTCTTCCGATCCCATAATTATAGCTGAAGGGGACACAAAGTCAGCTTTGTGTAAG
>JBDVJN010000012.1:0-26222 GCA_039961455.1 Cyclobacteriaceae bacterium
AGGAGAACGAGCAAAAGACCTTCCTATCAACGACATGGCTGGTGTAAGTGCAAGGGCATTTACTGTTGAAGAAACAGAACGCTATGCTGCCGGCCTCGACGATCCAGCTAGAATGGCTACCGCTTTTGCGGGAGTGACTAATTCGTCTGTTGGACAAAATGCTATTGTCATCAGGGGGAATGCTCCGAAAGGTGTGCAGTGGAAAGTAGAAGGAATTGAGATCCCAAATCCAAGTCACTTTGCAGGCTCATCAATTGCCGGCGGTGGCTTAGTAACACTTTTAAGCAACCATGTTCTTGACAATTCCGATTTCCTAACAGGAGCATTTCCTGCCGAATACGGCAATGCACTTTCGGGAGTGTTTGATATGAATCTCAGAAAGGGCAATAATCAAGAGCACGAACATGCATTCAAAGCCGGGCTCCTAGGTATTGACTTTGCTTCTGAAGGACCGCTTTCCAAGAACAACAATTCATCATACCTGTTCAACTATCGCTACTCCACACTTGGACTGATCGAACCAATCCTTCCGGAGGAAACAAACACAATACGCTATCAGGATTTGTCATTCAAATTCAATTTCCCAACCAAGGCCGGGGAGTTCTCTTTCTGGGGAGTTGGCGGGCATGACTTTGGCAAGAAAAACGAGGAACTGAATCTGGACCCTACTCAGTGGGAGGAAGAGGATGATCTCATTGATGATGAATTCGGATTTGATGTTGGAGCTACCGGACTAAGTCATAAGATTAATCTGTCTGAAAAGACATTGCTTAAAACCAGTATTGCTGCTTCTGCGAACAATGCTTACTGGGATTTGGACAAGCTTAACGATCAGGCGGAACTACGACCTGAGTCAAGAGTGGAAAGTTTGACCGGCACCTATTCATTCGCCTCCACTGTCAATCACAAATTTTCCAAAAGAGTAACCAATAGAACTGGGATGAAATTTCACAGACAATTTTACAACCTGGAAATGCGTGAGGCTGTAGGATTTGGTGGCCCACTCAGAACGATTGTTGATCAAGATGGAACAAGCTACAGATGGCAGGGATTCACCCAGACAAAATACAGGATCAGCGAAGCTTTCGAAATCAATGCCGGACTGCATAGCCAATACTTCGATTTGAACGAGCAAATGACGCTTGAGCCAAGAGCGAGCTTGAAGTGGAACATGGATATTTATAAGTCTTTGACTTTGGGCTATGGAAATCATAGTCAAATCGAAGATGCTAAAATCTACTTTGTGCAGGATGACGCAGGGAACTCACTCAATGAAGACCTGAAATTGAGCAGAGCACATCACTTCGTGCTGAGCTATGATTGGTCTATCAGCGAAAATCTACGATTAAAAATTGAGCCGTACTACCAACATCTATATGATGTCCCGGTAGTTGCTGATAGTTCATTTTCAATGATCAACTTCGAACAAGATTGGTTCTTTGATCAAGAACTGGAGAACACAGGGAAAGGAAGAAACTACGGAGTGGACATCACGTTCGAACGTTTTCTTTCCAACAAATACTACTATCTGGTCACTGGATCTCTCTACCAATCTGAGTACAGAGGTGGTGACGGAGTCTGGAGAGATTCTCGATTTGACAGAAACTATGCTTTCAACATATTAGGTGGTAAGGAATGGAAAGCAGGGGCATCAGGCAACAAATGGTGGAGCGTAAACTTTGGCCTAACCTTAATGGGTGGCAAAAAAGTGAGCCCTATTGATGAGCAAGCCTCCCTCGTGGCCAGAGAAGAAGTACGTGACGAAAACAGAGCATTCGAGAGTGCGGAGCCAGCAATCTACGGTTTAGACATGACTGTCTCATTGAGAAAAAACAGACCTAAGTATTCTACCATCTGGTCTTTGCAGATGAAGAATATGGCTGGTACTCCAGAGTTTGATGGCTATGTATACAACTATAAGCAAGACGCAATGATCAAGAAGGAATCAGCTATAATGATTCCTAATCTGAGCTATAAAATTGAATTCTAAGAACTGTTTGTTTGGTTTTGGGCTCCCACTAAGCGAGTCCTTACCATTCTCTTTTCACACTAGCTAGCTACAAAATTTCTTCCCCATGTATAGTATTCTCAAAAAATGGATTCGATCTCTCAAATTAAACTCCGCAGAAAGGTTCCTATTTCTAATACTTCAGATCATCAGCATTTCAATACTCGTACTGATGGTTGTGTTATTAGCAAGAGCGCTATAGTCGAAGTACTCTATTGCAAGAATCGGTAGTGAACCGTAAATCCGGTATGCTTTTAGAATTTCAAATTTCTCCAAATGCAATTTTTCTTCCTTCTTTGAAGTACCTGTCCCTTCATAGGATCAAGCCATAATAAAGTTTTGATTTAACTTAATGAAAAACAGATCATTGAAACCTCGACAAAGGAGATTCCTTTTCAAGCTTGTTCCCTACCCCATCATTGCTTTGATTGGTGGTCTTCTATACTATGATGTAGAAAAAGGGTTACTAGGATCTTTCCCTATTTATCCCGCCACAGGAAACCCTTACAACAGTACGACCTCCCTCATTGCGATAAGCCTTATGACCTTCCTTCTGGGATTGATACTGGGCACAATTGAAGAGGTGTACTTCAAGAAGAGGCTCAAAAAGCTTTCATTTCTCAAAAAAATACTCTTCAAGACTGGGATTTATGTCTTGGTTTTGATAATCATGCTTTTAATCGTTGCATTCATCCTAAATGCGGTGAACAGCGGAAAGCTCATGTACGATTCGCAGGTTGTGGACACTGTGATTCACTTCTTCACAAGTTTCACATTTCTAAGCGTAGTGATCTATAGTGGTGCGATGATCGGCCTCAGTCTTTTCTTTTCTGAAATAGTCGATTACCTGGGTCTGGATGTTGTTGGAAGTTTTTTCACTGGAAAGTACTCAAAGTCCGTTGTCGAAAATCGTGTTTTCATGTTTCTGGATATGAAGAGTTCTACCACGATTGCTGAAAAATTGGGGCATGAGAAACACTACGAACTGATCAATGAATACTATGGTGATATGACCGACCCCATTGTTCAAACAAATGGTCAAATATATCAGTACGTCGGAGATGAGATTGTTATTTCCTGGAGGTCTGAAAATGGGCTAGACCATATGAACTGCATAAAATGTTTCTACCTGATAAAGAAAACGATTGCTGCTAAATCCGACGGATACATGCAAAGATTTGGAGTCGTGCCTGAATTCAAAGCTGGTTTGCATTTTGGTGATGTCACGCGGGGACAGGTTGGCCTTATCAAACGAGAAATGCTTTTTACCGGCGATGTACTAAATACAACTGCCAGGATACAAAGTATGTGCAACGAACTGCAAGCTGACCTGGTAATCTCAGGAGCATTAAAAAATGCCCTTGGCGAAAGTTTCTATCAATATAATGACAAAGGGACCTTCGAATTACGGGGAAGAAATCAACAAGAAGCGCTGTATGAGGTACAGGAGAAATGAATCGATTAGTCTCTGTTGGTCTATAAGTTGAGCACTGCATTGTTTTTATTTCAGGACTACACAGAGTTACATCAGTTGCATCCCGCGCTACGTCAGTCAACACCTGCGTTACCTCCGTTGAAGGTCGCGCTATGCTAGTTGGAAATCGCGTTACTCAAGTTGAAGGTCGCGTTGTGAAAATTAGAGGCCGCGTTGTCCAAGTTGGAAGTAGCGTTAGAATAGTTGAAGGCTGCGTTGTGAAAGTTGGAAGTCGCGTTATGATAGTTAGAGGCCGCGTTATCCAAGTTGGAAGTAGCGTTAGAATAGTTGAGGGCTGGGTTGTGAAAGTTGAAGGTAAGGGAGTGGTCGTTGATGGTTGCAGAAAGTCAGAGGGTGTTCAATAAAGTGTGTCAAAAGTTAGAATGTAAAAAATATAACTTATGACACAAATGGAAGGAAAAGAAAATAGCAAAGAAGAACTTCACCAGCTTTTCGAAGCTGCGCTAACCACCTTAAAATCAGGAGGGAAATTGGAAGGTCCAGATGGAGCAGTGACCCCTTTGATTAAGCGTTTGATTGAGGTGAGCCTTGAAGGAGAACTAGAAGAGCACCTCACCGAAAATCGACCAAACAGGCGAAATGGTAAAGGAAGAAAACGTGTGAAGACCAGTTATGGAGAAGTCCCAATCGAGACTCCACGGGATCGAGACTCCACCTATACACCTCAATTGATCCCTAAGCGTCAAAGAGCTCTTGGACCCAGCCTTGAGCAAAAGATATTGAGTCTGTACTCAATGGGCATGAGCTACCGAGACATTGCTCATCATATCGAAGAGATGTACGATATGGAACTAAGTGCCTCACAATTGACAACCATCACAGATAAGGTATGGCCGGAAATAGAAGAATGGCGTAGCAGGCCTTTGGAGGATGTTTATCCTTTTGTTTGGCTGGATGCCTTATTCTACAAAGTCAGGCAGGATGGTCAAATAAAAAGTATGGCAGCTTATCTGGTGCTGGGTATGAATACAGAAGGGGAAAAAGATCTGTTAGGTATCTATCTGGCTGAGACAGAAAGTGCCACATTCTGGCTTCAAGTACTCTCTGATTTGCAGGATAGAGGAATGAAGGATATTCTCATTGCCTGTATTGATAATCTGAAAGGGTTCAAAGAAGCGATTGAGGCGCTCTACCCTCAAACGGATGTACAGTTATGTATTGTACACCAGATCCGCAACTCAATAAAATATGTTACCTGGACAGATGAACGAGAAGTAATCAGAGATATGAAGACTATTTACAAAGCATCTCATCTGGAACAGGCAGAAGAAGCTCTGGCACAATTTGAGACCAAATGGATAAGGGAATATCCTGCTATGGTAAAATCCTGGAAACGAAATTGGGAAGGATTGACCAGTTTCTATAATTACCCTCAAGAAGTCAGACAGATCATGTACACCACCAATTCCATAGAAGGATTTAACAGACAAATCAGAAAGGCTACAAAAACCAAGGGCGCATTACCTTCAGAACGAGCACTGTACAAATTACTATATTTAGTCAGTTCAACTGTTCAAAAGAGATGGTCGAAGCCAAGATCCTGGACCAAGGTCATCAGCATCCTGGCTATTACTCATGGGAAAAGACTTGGAATTGAACAATGACACACTTTATTGAACATAACCATTACCAATTACCAACAACCAATCCACTATTCCACCAATCCACTATTTAACCATTCTACTAATCCACCAATTCTTAATACCAACTACCCAATACCAACCTCCAATTTCCCGCTGTAGACTCACTTTATACCTCCACTACGATCCCGTTATTGACCAACATAATACTTTAGCCACTATTGAAATTACCACTCACTACCAATGCCACCTGTGGGTAATATCAAATAACAATGTCAGAAATTAATTACAACACACTACTGCCCGTGATGGAAGCTATCCCGGACGGTAACACGCTGGCGCCAAACATGCCAGTGGAAAAATTTTTACAAGAAGCAGCCAACATCTCGGTTTGGTCAGCTGAAGATCGAACTGTATTAGAAGGAGTGGGTGTAGCAGCTGCTATCTTTGATACGCTTCCTGCGCGTATCGGTGCTTTGCGCTATGCACAGTCTTTATGGGCCAAGGAGCGACACAGCAAAGAGGAAGCTCAGTTACAGTGGTTGGAGCAGGAGCCGGTCGCGGTGGATTTGAAGAATCAATTGGAACATGGCTTTCGTTTTGCTTTTCGATTAAGGCAAGACCTGCTAAACAAGGTACAGGAGATTGAAGAAGGTAACGGCAAAGAAGATTTAGTACAGGACCTTAGTGACCTTGCCGTATTAGGACTAGACAATTTGTCCTTGTTAGAAGCTGTAAACTTCGACGTGACTCAACTACAAGTGGCCGGAACTCTTTCAGGAACAATGAGTACGCTGCTTGCGGAGGTAAACGGAGAGAAAGCAGATAGCAACATCTCCAAATTGGTTCGTGACAAAGCGTATACGTATTTGAAAGCTTCTGTAGACGAGATACGTGGAGCAGGTAAGTATGTGTTTTGGAAGGATGACAAACGTAGGAAGGGATACCTCAGCTTCCAACATCGATGATCCAATAGTGTCATAGTGTCTCAAAAATAAGTTCCTTATTTTGAAAAAACAGTTCCGTATAGCAGGACTGTTTTTTTGTTTTGGGGCATTGGAGAGTCGTTCCATCATTGGATATGAAGTTGACAACATAGCACAAATCTCTATTCGCGATTCGCGAATTGCGAATATGTATCTATATTTACTTCATGAAAGAGCATAAAGGCATGCGATCCCTGGACATTGTGGTACTTATGAAAATGATCAGCCTTGATGATCAATCTTGGTACAACAAAGATCTGTCCCATCAATTATTCATTAGTTCATCAGAAATCACAGAATCTTTAAATAGATCAAGAATTTCTCGACTCGTCAATTCGGAGAAAAACAAGGTGAATACCGATGCATTTATGGATTTCCTGGTCAGTGGCCTACCTTATGTATTTCCGGCAGAACCTGGACGAGTAACAATAGGTGTACCTACAGCACATTCTGCAGCACCGTTGAATCAGCATATTCATTCGCAGGAAGGATATGTGTGGCCTTTTGCATCTGGACAAATGAGAGGTGAGGCCCTTGCACCCTTGCACCCCAAAGTGCCTGAGGCTGTGCAAAATGATCCAAAACTTCATGAATTGCTTGCTTTGGCGGATGCCCTTCGAGTAGGACGGGTACGCGAGAAGAATCTGGCTATTGAATTATTGAAAGAACGGATTCATGCCTATTAATACCAGTATTAATTTGAAGGTAGTCAAGCTGGTGGCCGAGGCACTAGGTGAACTCCGAGAAGAAGTACTATTTGTCGGGGGATCAGTGGCTAGTCTTTATGCGAATGATCCGGCTGCTTCTGATCCCCGCCCTACCAAGGATATTGATGTTTCTGTCCAGGTAGCTTCGTACGCGGAAATGAATAAACTTTCAGAGCTACTAGCTCAAAAAGGATTTCAACCATCACCAGAATTTTCCGTGATATACAGGCGCAGATTCAAGGATATTTTAGTTGATTTCATTCCTTTTGAACCAACGCCGTTGGGACCTACCAACACTTGGTTGAAGCCAGGTTTTGAAGTTTCCGAATGGCATGATCTGGAAGGTACTGCCATCCGAATCCTTCCTGTGAGTTATTTTTTGGCTTCCAAGTGGGAAGCGTTCCTGGCAAGAGGAAAGGATGACCCACTTACCAGTCATGATTTAGAGGATTTCATATATGTGATGGATTATCATCTCCACATAGTACAGCAAATTTCCTCTTCAGATAATAAGGTTAAGCCCTATTTGCAAAAAGCTGTGCAATACATTTTGGATCAGTCAAACAGGGATGCATTCATAGAAGCTCAGTTAATTCCTTCTATTGCTACGGATAGAAGATTGATGATTGTAGCCAAAATGGAGCAGATATTGACCGAAACATAGGCATCCCGCATACTGGGGACTGCTTTTTTTATTGGGGGAGGGCCATAGGTCACTGGGGAATGACTAAAACTGACTGGGGACACCTGAAATTCACTGGGGGAGGGCTGTAGGTGACCGGGGACCGAATAAAATTTGCTGGGGACGGGTGAACTTCAGTGGGGACGGAATAAAATTTGGTAGGGGAATCTTTCTACCAACTACTTTCTACCTAATACCTAATACCAACTACCAACTACCGCCTCTCTGTTGTTTCTTCTCCCGTGCACTCAACTCTCTTTGATCGCTACCGTTTTCAAACTTCTCCCGAACCTCTTGAAAGTTCTTGAACCAGTGTTTTGCATGGGCTGAGTTTGGAAAGGTTTTCTCAAACGTTCCCCTTCGGTGCGTGGCGATGACCCGCATGTTCACACTGCGCAGCCCGTCGTATTTGCATTGCTCTTTGAATACTACATCATCGTAGGTGAGGTCTTGATTGTACAGCTCCGTCAGGTAGTTGGAGTCCGTAATTGGCCCCATGCCATCTTTGGACAAGATTTCATTTATTCTCTCTGCCCACCAGGTAAAGTCGACGCCCTGCGTCTTGCGGTTATTCATGTAATTCATACAGCGAATGTATAAAATACTAAAAATATTAGCAATTGATAAAGAGTAAAATTGTGAGAGGGAGGGAAAGATTACTTGAGAATGAGCTCGTAAAAACCTCCTTGCCACTTTGAGCTTAAAAAGAAGAACAGGGTGTTAGCCAATATGGGTATGAAAGGAAATATATAATCTCCGAATTTGTCATATTTGATGCAGAACCATATTGTTTTTCGAAGTACAAGCTGTAGACTAACTTTTTTCTCAATACTTATTCGATTGCTTTGGCTAGTACTATGATCCTCTCTTTCCTCCTTGGTCAGAGTTCTGGAATAGTCCAAACTAAGAGTAACTTTTCTTAAAGATCCAGCTTCATGACCTATACCTATCTTACGTGCATGAGCCGTTCCATTTTTTGATCTTTCTCTGTAATCGTCTGAGGTAGCCTCAAATTCTTTTTGCATTCTCTCCAATGTATAGTACTTGCTTAGCCCATCCAGGGACTCGTACAGATACATATGAAGATCTTTTAGAAATTCCTTTCTGTAGGGAAGCTTAGTAATGAATCTCCAGATGAAGTACGCGTAGATGAAATAGAGACCAACAAACAATTTAGTTCCTTCCAATTCCAAACTGATACCCAGAATATTGATCTTGTTTATTTCTGCATTTGAGAAAGCAAGTAACAAAATGAGAACACTGATAATGTTCAGGTTCTTTCGGACGGATTTGAAATCGTTGTCATCCATAAGTCACACGTTTGAAGATATACACTACTATACAATTAGAGTACATTTAAAGCTGATATAGCAGCTTAAACAAAAGTCATTCCGTTATTGGGGTTAAATTGGTATTTTTAGTCCGTTAACCACTCACTGTTAGCCACTCACTGTCAACCGAAATTGAATCAAAATCCTGAACAAATTGCCCGAGATAAAATTGACAAGCAATTGCAATATTGTGGGTGGACCGTTCAGGATTTGAGGAATATTAATCTAAACTCTGGAATTGGAGTGGCTGTTAGGGAATATCGGACAGAGAGAGGGCCAGTTGATTACTTGCTATTTGTCAATAAAGAACCAGTAGGTGTTGTTGAGGCAAAGAAAGTTGAGGAAGGTGATCGACTTAAAAATCATGAAGATCAGGCAGAGGAATATGCGACTAGCAAGCTAAAGTGGATCGTAGATGAAAAGACACTTCCATATGTATATCTGACTACCGGAGAGATTACCGAATTCTGGAATTTGCGTGACCCCAAACCACGAGCTCGTGAGGTGTTTTCATTTCTAAGGCCTGAGACGATTGAATCAGAGTTAAAAGAGGAAACTACGTTACGCTCCAGGCTACAATCTTTCCCAATCCTCGATATTGGTTCATTGCGTGATTGCCAGTTCACGGCAATTAACAATCTTGAGGAATCGTTCGTAGAGAATAAACCTCGAGCACTGATTCAAATGGCTACTGGTGCAGGCAAAACCTTTACAGCCATTTCCTCCATTTTTCGGCTCCTAGAGAACGGGGAAGCAAAGCGTACCCTTTTCCTAGTAGATACCAAAAACTTGGGTGAACAAGCCGAACAGGAATTCATGGCTTTCACGCCGCCTAATGAAAATAGAAAGTTCACGGAACTGTACTCAGTTCAACGCCTGAAATCGAGTTACATCAACCCTGATGCACATGTCATCATTTGCACCATTCAGCGACTGTATTCAATTCTGAAGGGAGAAGAATTGGACGAAAAAGCAGAAGAGGAAAACCCAAATGAAAAAGTAATTACAGTCAAAGAGCCTTTACCAGTGGTTTATAATGAGAAGATTCCTGTCGAATTTTTTGACTTCATCATCATTGATGAATGTCATCGCTCCATTTATAATCTTTGGAGGCAAGTGCTTGATTATTTCGATGCTTTTCTCATTGGGTTAACAGCGACTCCAGACAAACGTACATTCGGTTTCTTTAATGAGAATGTAGTCAGTGAATATCCGCATGAGGAAGCGGTAGCAGATGGTGTCAACGTGACCTATGATACTTTTTTAATAGAAACAAAGATCACCAAGACAGGAGCGATTATAGAAGCCAACGAGTTTGTAGACAAGCGAGAGAAACTTTCAAGAAGAAAACGCTGGGAACAGGTTGATGATGAGATTGTTTATACCGGCAAGCAGCTGGATAAGGACATCGTCAACCCAAGTCAGATACGGAATATCATCAAAGCATTTAAAAGGAAGCTCCCAGAAATATTCCCTGATAGAAAGGAAGTCCCTAAGACGTTGATTTTCGCAAAAACAGATAGTCATGCCAATGATATCATAGATATTGTACGTGAGGAATTTGGGGAGAGCAATAGCTTTTGTAGGAAGATAACCTATCAGACTAAAGAGGATCCGAAATCTGTCCTCTCCTCTTTTAGAAATGACTATCATCCCCGTATTGCGGTAACGGTTGATATGATTGCCACAGGTACGGATGTCAAACCTTTAGAGTGCTTGCTGTTCATGCGAAATGTGAAGTCAAAGGGCTACTTCGAGCAGATGAAAGGTCGCGGTACTCGGACTATCAAATTTGAAGATTTGAAAAAGGTGACTCCTTCGGCCATTGCCACTAAGGACCATTTCGTAATTGTGGATGCCGTAGGTGTAATGCAGGAAGTCAAAACGGATAGCAGACCGCTGGAACGTAAAAGAGCGGTGCCTTTGAAAGATCTGATGCACATGGCCATGATGGGAGCTGTTGACGAAGATACCTACGTTTCTTTGGCAGGTAGATTAGGACGTATTGAAAAACAAATTACTCCAGAGGAAAGGGAGAAATTCAAAGACCTTGCTGATGGGAAAACCATCAATCAAATGATGAAAGACTTGTTGGCTGTATTTGACCCAGATAAAGTGAAAGCTGAAGCCATGGCAAAACATGGGCATCCTACGCCAGCGCAAGAAGAAGAAACTCAAAAGGAAATGGGTAGAGAAGCTGGAGCACCAATTACAGGAGAATTGATTGAATATGTGGACAATGTGAGAAGGAGTTTGGAGCAGATCATTGATATAGTCAATATTGATGAGCTTGAATTTGCAGGTTGGGATACAGAACAAAAAGAAAGGGCGCAGGCCATTGTTGAAGATTTTAAAAGTTACATATCCTTGCATAAGGACGAGATTTTAGCCTTGAGTTGGTTTTATTCTGAACCGTATAATCGAAAGGAGCTAACCTATGACTTGGTAAAGGAGCTATTGGATAAATTGAAGCAAGACAAGCCAACGCTTGCGCCTATGCGCCTCTGGCAAGCTTACGAACATTTAGACGGACTGCAACACAGCTCACCGCTGAATGAATTGACCGCATTGGTTAGTTTGGTTCGTAGAGTTGTAGGGTTGGATCAAAAGCTGGTGCCTTTTAGCAAAGTAGTGGATAAACGATTTCAGGATTGGGCATTTAAGAAACAAGCAGGACCTGTCAAATATACAGAGGAACAAATGACATGGCTAAGAATGATAAAAGACCAAATTGCTACGTCCTTTCATATAGAGCGTGATGATCTAGATTTTAGTCCATTTGATTCGAAAGGCGGTATGATGAAAATGTGGGACCTTTTTGGAGAAGATATGGACGGAATAATTAATGAACTTAATAAGGAATTGGTAGCGTAGATGAGTGATATAAATTCAAATTGGGAAAAAGTATCGCTCGCAGATCTTTTTATCGTTGAAGGAGGTGGTACACCTGATAAAAGGGAACCATCATATTGGAATGGGGATATTCCGTGGGCTTCTGTCAAAGATGTCAAAACCAAAATTCTCAATTCCACAATTGATTCAATCACAAAAGAAGGGTTGGACAATAGCGCAACTAATCTTGCGAAAAAAGGAGATGTGATCCTAATTACACGTATTTCTCCGGGCGAAACTTCAATTGCAGGAATAGATTCTGCAGTTAATCAAGATTTAAAAATCATCAAATATTTCGCTGGAATTAGCCCTGAGTTTATCTACTATTTGTTCAAAGTAAATAAACAAGAATTCCTTAAAAGAGCTAGTGGGACTACTGTAAAAGGGATTAAATTAACCGATCTTAATCATATCATCATTGACCTGCCGCCTCTCCAAGAACAACACCGTGTAGTTGCCAAAATAGAAGAGCTTTTTAGTGAGTTGGACAACGGGATACAAAACTTGAAGGTGGCGCAAGACCAACTGAATGTCTATCAACAAGCTTTGCTTAAGCATGCTTTTGAAGGCAAACTAACCGAAGAATGGAGAAGAGAAAACAATCCAGAACCTGCTGAAAAGTTACTCGAACGTATCAAAGAAGAACGCCAAGTCAGATACGAGCAAGAGCTTAAAAATTGGAAAGCTGCCATGAATAAATGGGAGAAGAAGGGTAAGAAAGAAAAAAAGCCGGGAAAGCCGAAGTTAGTAGCAGCTATAAATAATGTGTCAGATCATATTGTCAAAGCCTGGGTAAACTGCAATATTGAGCAGGTTTGTTATAAAGTAACAGACGGCTCACATAACCCTCCCCAAAAGCAGAATGAGGGACTACCAATGTTGAGTGCTAGAAATATTGAAAATAGCTCAATAGTATTTGATGATTATAGAACAATTGGCGAAGACTCTTTCGAATTAGAATACAAACGAGCAAATGTTGAGCCAGGTGATGTTCTCTTAACTGTTGTTGGAACAATTGGAAGATCAACAGTCGTGCCGTTCAATTTACCAAGGTTTACTTTACAGAGAAGCGTTGCTCTTTTGAAAACAGAAATAGAGAGTAAATATTTGTCGCTCGCTTTCCAAGGCCCTGACTTCCAACAAGAACTTTTGAAAGAGGCTAAGGGAACGGCTCAAAAAGGGGTTTATCTCAATACCTTAAGAAAACTAACAATACCCTTGTGTTCAATCGAAGAGCAAATTAAAATTATTGAAATTTTAGAGTATAGATTTTCAATTATTGATAATATGGAATCGACCATTGAGAAGGAGTTAAAAAAATCAGAGTTAGGCAGGCAGAGTATACTAAAACGAGCATTCGAAGGAAAGTTGGTAGATCAAGATCCAGATGACGAACCCGCTTCTGAATTAATTAAGCGGATCCAGGAGGAGAAAAAGAAGTACGTGGAAGAACAGAATCAGCAAAAGAAAAAGGCACCTAAAAAAGCAAAGAAAATGAGTAAAGAACTAAGCATCGAAGAAGTCCTCAAGGCATCCCGAAAGCCCTTGTTAGCAAAGGACGTGTGGCAGAAAAGTAAGCACAGTGGAGATATTGAGGAATTTTACTCTGAGCTCAAAAAACTCGGCAGTAAGGTTAAAGAAATAAGAGAAGAAATGGAATCTAAACTCACTCTCAGTAAATGAGAGTAGATAAAGTCTATATTGAAGATTTTAAGAACCTTAAGAGGTTTTGGATTGATCTTGATCAGGATCAAATGAATTCTGTATTACTTGGTCAAAATGCTACAGGTAAATCCAATTTTATTGAGGCACTGATTGAGATCTTCAAAAATTTAGATTTAAGTAAAAGTGGATCCAGAAGATACCCAGCTTTTAAATATTGGATTCAATATCAATGCAGGGGAAATCAAATAAGTATTGATTACACTAGTAGTTCTTATACCATTCAGGTAAATGAAGAACCTAAACCGATTCAGTACACAAAGTTTTTCAGTGATGAGGGTAAAAGAACGTATCTTCCAAAATACGTCTTCACATACTATTCAGGAATAAGCAATAGACTAGATCAACTTTTTTGGGAGCATCAAAAAAACTTCTATTCCAAAATCATTAAACCAGATTTTGAGGCAAAAGAACTCGATGATCTAAGAAGATTATTTTATGTAAAGCAGATTCATAGCTTTTTCGTTCTTCTGGCATTTTTTGCTCTTCCTAGCATAGAGAAAAAATCCAAAGATTTCCTGAATAATGTACTTGGAATTGAAGATTTAGAATCAATCCTATTTATTATTAAGAAGGGCGGTTGGACAGGCAAAGGAGATCCGCGTTTTTGGGGTGCAGACGGATTAGTGAAGAATTTTTTGAGTGTCCTGTGGGCTCATTCTTTAGCACCAATATATGAAGACAAAACGGTCGATATTGACTTCCGGAGTCAGGAGACTCAAAAGCGGTTGTACCTTTATTTAAAGGATAAGTCCAAACTTAAAGCATTTGCAAAAGAGTATTTTTCAGTCAGTGGAGAAAAGCCAAGTAACACTTTCCTTTTTAAGGCTCTTGAAAGTACCTACATCTCTGAAATGCTTGAAGAGGTCAAAGTGAAAGTCAAGAAAAAGAAGGATGGAGAGGTTTCGTTTAGAGAATTAAGTGAAGGAGAGCAACAACTTCTAACGGTAATAGGCCTGTTGATTTTCACAAGGGAAGACGAATCTCTGGTTTTACTTGATGAACCAGATACTCATCTAAATCCTCTCTGGAAATACGATTATCTCCATTATTTAAAAACCCTGGTTAAATCAAAAGATGACCTTGTTTCAAATAAGCCTGAGGATACCATAGCAGAAGATAGAACAACACAAATCATCATAAACACGCATGATCCGCTTGTGATTGGTAGCATGGTCAAGTCTCAAGTGAGGATCTTTGGAAAAGAAAGCAAGAGCCATGAAACTGATGCAGATGAAATCAGTCAAAAGTTTATTAAAAGAGCTGTTAATCAAGCAGTAGAACCTGATACTGATCCACAAGGACAAGGCGTAGCAGGTATTCTTACAAGTGAACTATTTGGATTACCTACCATCTTAGACAAGTCTACTCAGATCAAGCTGAATAAGAAGAGGTACTTACAGGGTAAGAATATGAGAACTACTCTAAAGGGTAAGGAAAAAGAGGAGTATCTCAGTCTTAAGAAAGAGATGGAGGGATACGGATTCTATGAAGAGTCAGAGGATTATTGGTTTAAGGAATACCTCAAGGAGATGTCAAAAGTTGAAGCTTTTCAAAAGGCCTCATTCACTGACAAGGAGATGACTGATTTGAAAAAGAGAAGTCAAGAAATTGCTCTCAAAATCGCAGCTCGTAGAAAAGAAACAAAATGAGACACATCAAAATCAATGATCTGAAAGAAGAATATGATAGAATTTATGGTGATGGCTCTTTTACTAAGTGGAAGAAAGAGGCTAAAGAGCATCTGGATAAGATCGAAAAACTCACACCTAAAAAACGATCAGAGTATTGGTCCAAAAATGGCTCATGGACTAAGCTTTACAGTGCCATGTCAGATATGTCTGGTGGTAAGTGCTGGTACACAGAATCTAAAGAAAACTCATCAGAGTGGAATGTAGATCACTACAGACCTAAAGCAAAATCTATAGATGAAGAAGGTAAAATAATTTTGAGCGAAGGCTATTGGTGGAGATCGTATGACTGGAAGAATTATAGACTTTCTGGAACTCTAACTAACCTGTTGAGAAAAGGCAGATTTGATGAGGGTGAAGAGACTTTCGGTAAGGGTAATTTTTTTCCTATCCAAGATTCTAAGACTGCTGCTCAGCCAAAGGATATGATTTGCTCTTGTGAACAGCCATTTCTGCTAGACCCAATTAAGGCAGCTGACGTTACTTTGATTTCATTCGATGAGGATGGCGTTCCATATGAGACCTTCTCTAAGGAAGAAAATGAATTAAAACATTTGAGAGCTACATTGACAATCAAGTGTTATGGTCTTAAGCACAAGCCCCTTTTAAGAGGAAGAAGCAAGGTATGGCAGACCTGTGAGGAATTGGTTGAAAAGACACAGAATGACATTACTCTAAATAACGGAGATCAAAATAGAGTAGATAGGTTGATCGAAGAATGCTTTGATTCATTAGCCGATTTGGCTGACAAGAAGAGTCCATTCTCAAGAGTTGTAATCAATTACATTAAATCAAAATCAATCGAAAGTGAATATAGTTGGCTTGAAAATTCTCTAGAAGCAATAGCATAAAATGACAACAAATAACCTAGTACAAAAAATATGGTCCTTTTGTGACACGCTCAGAGATGATGGAGTAAGTTATTCTGATTATCTCGAGCAACTTACTTTCCTCCTTTTCCTAAAAATGGCCGATGAGCAAGAAAAAGGACCACAAAAACGAAAATCAGGTATTCCAGATAAGTACAAATGGGAAACTGTAGCTTCTAAAAGTGGCGTGAAGCTGGAGGCGCATTACGTAGAACTACTCCGTGAATTAGGGAAAGAGAAGGGGATGCTTGGTCAAATATTCACAAAGGCTCAGAATAAAATACAAGATCCTGCCAAGCTAGATCGCTTGGTCAAAATGATTGGCAAAGAAACCTGGGTCAGTATGGATGCTGATGTAAAAGGAGATATGTATGAAGGGCTCCTCGAAAAGAATGCTCAAGATACAAAGAGTGGTGCTGGCCAATATTTTACACCGAGAGAATTGATCACTGCAATTGTAGCGTGTGTGCGTCCGGAACCAAGAAAAACCGTTGCTGACCCTGCGTGTGGTACGTGTGGCTTCTTTTTAACGGCTTATGACTTTATCAATAACCGCGAGAACTATAAACTAGATAAGGAAGATGTTCGCTTTCTAAAAGAAGATACCTTCCATGGTTGGGAAATCGTGGCTTCAACTGCGAGAATGAGTTTAATGAATCTCTTCTTGCACAATATTGGCGATATCAACAAAACACCACCTGTAAAGAGAGAAGACGCTTTACTTACGAAGCCTAGTGATCTTTTTGATTATGTTTTGGCTAATCCTCCTTTTGGAAAGAAGAGCAGCATAACTGTTACTAATGTTGAAAGTGGGAAGGAGGAGAAAGAAGATCTTACCTACAATCGAAATGATTTCTGGGTAACGACCACTAACAAGCAACTGAACTTCTTGCAACACATCGTTTCCATGTTGAAGACCACTGGAAAGGCTGCTGTGGTATTGCCAGATAATGTTCTTTTTGAAGGGGGCGTGGGTGAAACCGTGAGAAAAAAACTGATGGAGAAAGTTGATCTTCACACAATCCTACGACTCCCTACTGGGATTTTCTATGCACATGGTGTAAAAGCAAATGTCCTCTTTTTTGATGCTAAACCAGCTGCCAAAACTCCCTGGACAAAAGAAGTTTGGATCTATGACTATCGAACCAACATTAGTCACACACTAAAGAAGAGTCCATTAAAATTCGAAAACCTAAAGGATTTTGTAAAACTCTACAATCCAAAGAATCGTCATGAACGTAAAGAGACTTGGTCAGAAAAAAACAAGAAAGGTAGATGGCGTAAATACACTTATGAAGACATCCTTGAAAGAGACAAAACAAGTCTAGATATCTCATGGCTTAGAGATGATAGTGCAATAGACTTAGATAATCTTCCTGAGCCTGATGTACTAGCTGCTGAGATAATTGAAAATATTGAAGCCGCTTTGGAGAGCTTTAGAGATGTGGTTTTGAAATTGGAATCCAAGTAAATGAATTTTTGGGACCATAAACGATATGTTTTCCTTTATCTGAAACCGATTATTTCGAAGTGGAAAATTTGGAGATGGAAGATTTGGTTACCAGTTGTTTGGACAAAACGTTTGATTTTGCGGTTCAATAAGGTCATTGGAATAGCTGTGGAGGAAGGTGTTAGAATTGAAAAAAAATTGAACAGCAAAGAAGAACCAGACGAGTACCTTGAAAAATTCAACATAGGTAGACTTAGAGTTGCTAAAGAGAAAGAACTTAAAGAGAGTGGAGAAATGCATAAAAATGCGCTCGATCGTGCATGGCAAAATAGGGATTTTGAAATCAATAAATATTGGCAACGAGCGGCTTATTTCTGGGGATTCATTGTCCTTTTATTCGGAGCATATATTGCAATAGCTAGAACAGCTGTGGAGAAAAAGGAATCAACAAATGTTGAGTTAGAATTATATGTTGTACTTCTTGGAATAATTTTCAGCTTAGCTTGGTATTTGGTGAACCTTGGTAGTAAGAGATGGCAGGAAAACTGGGAAGGCCACATAGACGAATTGGAAAATACAATAACCGGCCCAATTTATAAATCAATATATAAGACTGGAACATTCTATTCTGTCTCCAAAATCAACGGTATATTAAGTTTTGCAGTACTACTCTCTTGGCTTGGTCTTTTTTTTAGATTCTTCAACAGTTATCATATCAAATATTCCCTATTGGATTTTGAGATGGCCTTTTCTAAGGTAATTGGGATTCCAATTATAGTAGCGATTTGGATATGCATTCGACTGATTCGTACAGGTAAGAATGTTTTTAAGTCAAAAACCGGATATTTTCTTGAGAGACCGCGATACAGTACAACTGAGGAATTAGAGCCTTGAGCCCGCAAAGTGTCACCCGGATTGGAGAGGCCCAGCTGCTTTTAAAGTAAAAGTTAACAATGAAAAAAATTTCGAGCCAGAGTTATCCAAAATCAATTCTCCAGGGTTTGCAGTTAGGAGAAAGAGCTTTTGCTAATGCAATTTCAAGTAAGATTAAGTATGCGAAGATTAATATTAATTGTAATAGTCTTCCGAAACCAATATGGATAAAAGGAGATAAAAGTGATACCAAATCTATACTTGTAGATTTACCTGAGAACGATTGTCCTTGCCTTTACTATCTCGAAATACTAGAAGGAAATACAAGAGAAATCATGGATTCATTTAAAGAGTTCAAGTATGGAAAACCTGCCACAGACAGAGCTACTCCTGCGATAAAGAAAAATATAGATTACACGACAAAAACTCTCTATGTAGGCAAAGTGAAAAGAGATGTTTGGAGTAGGATGAGAACCCACTTAGGGTACTACCATGTAGGAGCTACTGCAGGCCTACAACTAGTATCATGGGCAACCGACATTGATCTAATACTAAGAGCACATATTTATGGATTTGATCCCGAAATGAAGGAATCTATTGGTGGTTTGGAATTGAACTTTGCTAAATCTTTAAACCCTTTGATTGGAAGACACTAAGGGCTTATCCCCCCGCTAGCGCTCGTTTGCAACGAGTGCAATTACCCCTTCTATGCAGAAGCTATTAGTAACCACCTCAATGCCCAACTAGCGCGAGCATGTTGCTCCTTTTCGTCATCGACAAGCCACTCAAGAGATGTGATAACTACGAATGACGGATTTGAAAAATAATGGTAGATATGTGCGATTCTCAGTACGTCACAATTAATTCTTTCCTACGTCCTACCGTCAATTGAAAAATACCTAAAAATGGGTATTGTATTTCCTAAATAGAAACGCTAACTAGTACCTGCCCACTTTAAATTAACTAATGCCATGAAAAGAACCGGACTGCTAATGCTGTCCTATCTGAGTTTTCTAGTTGTTTACTCACAGGACCTTAGAATTTATCACATTGACGTGAACCAAGCCGATGCAACTTTATTTGTGACTTCAACCGGAGAGAGTATGCTTGTAGACTCCGGAGGAAATGGGGCCGGAGACGAAATATTTGAAGTTATGCAAGAGGCTGGTATCTCAGATCTGGATATTTACATTACCACCCATTTTCATAGCGATCATTATGGAGGTGTTGATGAGTTGGTCCAGAATCATGACGTGGAGATTACCCAGGCCTACGACCGTGGAGATAAAGAAACACTTTCAGCTAGCAAAACATCTGGAAGTCGCTATATGGAATATGACCAGGCCATCGGAAGCAGGGCTGATATGATTAGGGCTGGTAGAAGATTTACGTTAGGGGAGATGGCTGTGGAGTGCCTTGCATCTGGGGGAGTTGTGGCAAATGAGACCGAAAGTATCGGTCATGATGAAAATGACTTGAGTGTTGCGATCCTTGTTAACTTCCGCGGCTTCAAATACTTTGTTGGCGGAGACATTCATGAACCTGTTGAGAACAAAATAGCTGAAAATGGACTTGCTGAAAATATTGACATGTATCAGGCGAATCATCATGGTTCTCATACGAGTTCGGCTGTTCCCTTTTTGAACCATCTTACACCAGCTGTTATCATAATTTCAAATGGAAATCACAACGGCTTTGGTCACCCAAGACAATCGACCCTTTCCAACATGCAGGATGTCAGTCCGGTGCCAGATATCTTTCAAACGAACAAGTTCACAAAGTCTAACTCACTTGCTGGAAATGTTACAGATCAGTTTATCGCTGACCTTGATCCGGGAGGAGATGAGGGAACAATTCTGGTAAGCTTAACAGGCAGCCGGTACACAGTCACATTCGGGAACTTCTCAAAGGCTTATGATGTCAAAGCGGCAGCCGCACCTTCATCAGGAGTTGTAATTGAAAGTGTTCTCCCAAATCCCGTTGGTTCAGATGCCCAGCTAGAAGAAGTAGTGATCCGCAATGACGGCAGTACAGCTATGTCCATCAATGATTGGGTTCTTCAAGATGCAAGTGGAAAGACTTGGCGATTAAGTGAAACAATAAACCCCGGCCAGAGCACCACCATCGTCCGAAATGGAAGATCGATGAGCCTTAATAATGATGGAGACATGGTTGAGCTTCTTAATTCAGAGAATGTACTAGTTGATGAGTTTAGATATGTTAGTTCGTCGGAGGGGCAAAGGATAAATACTGGTCATTAACATCGTATTCTTTTGAATTATTCCGGTAATATATGAAAGCGTAGGTACAACCTACGCTTAGATGGGACTTTCAAAGGGTTAATACAACCTACACCTCCCGCTAGCGCTCGTTTGTAACGCGTGCAATATGCTGAATTGAATTCATGCCTGCTCGTGCCTTAATGCTTATCTCTATGGATCTAAAGTCACATCAGTTACGAATAACTTTTGATATTCTAACTTAGTAGGCAAATAATTCAAGGAAAAACTTAACCCAATGAAAAGGATACTGATACTATTACTCTTAGCAGTTACAAGTCAAGCTTTTGCTCAATACGAATACCCCGATAAAGAGCTCTGCGAAGAGCTTAAGAAGCGAACGCTCGCTATACAACTTCTAGAGGAAACAGGAGATACTGAGAAGAATCTGAATAATGCACTGAAGAAGATTTTCGCAGAGTGGGATTTAACTCCTGTTGAATTTATGGGTTGGGACGCTATTGCTGAAATTCTTGATTCAAAGAATACCAGCTATGCTCTATTACTTCAAAACGACGAGTTGAGAAAGGACATTCGATCAAGAGAAGTAGATCAATACGGCAGAAAAGTGGTGGGAGCTACTGATCCTAACTCCAATAAAATGGCTTTTAAGCAATATTATGAAGCTTTTACTTTCTCTTACTACAACTTTGATTTACTACTCACAACCAAGAAGAAGGAGAAAAGCATTACAAGTGTTGGATTTGCTAATGGTGATTTATCCAGGATTGATTATGTATTCCTATATCAACAATTAAGCCGATTGATCCAGAGTTCTCTTAATGATATTCCAACAGATGAGTTTTACAATGTTGCCAGTAACATAGAGACTTGTAAGAATTCTAAGCTGGTGTTGCTGCGAGACTTTTTTAGTGAAAAGGATGTACCAAAGATTGATGACTACTATGAGTTTGAGTACGAACTTGTAGATTTCGAAAGTTACCAAGATGTCATACTGAACAAAGCTGAAAACATGAGCTATTCTAAGATTATCTGGTCAAACCAAATTAACATGTACGAATGGGTGGTGGTAGATGCAAAAAGTGGAAGTATCCTTTCCCAACTAACCTTTGGTGGTGTGAAATTCGGACGTAACCATGATGCTAATGACATCATCAAATCAAAGCATTTGAAATACATTACCAATAAGACTGCTCAAAAAGTCAACAATAAGTATAAGTAGTTAGTCCTCGATGATCCCACTCGAGGCGTAGAATGTTCTACGCCTTTCTATATCATTTGCTTTCGTAGCAAAACAGACAGCCCTAGATTTAAATGATATTGAAGTGTAGGTACAACCTACACTTAGTGGAGAGGAACAACAGCCTCACAAAACGAATGCTCGATTTATTTTTACCTTACTACCATATTAACCTAACCCTATCATGAAATACACTGCAATTATTTTGGTACTCGTTCTATTGGGCTGCGCGGGCACGAACCAGGAAAAGGCGCTATCTATTGACGAGGCAATGAGTTCCATCAATGCTAAAGAGTATAAGAATCACGTTGCCTATCTCTCTTCCGATGAGCTGGCGGGGCGGTATCCTGGGAAAGCAGGCTACGATACGGCTGCCGCATACATTGAGCAGTTGGTGAAAGACATGGGCCTCCAACCGGGCGGAAGTAACAATACTTATCGTCAACCCATTGAGTTTACAGAGGCTACCATTAAGCCTGCTGCCATTACGGCGAAACTCGATGGCAAGCCATTGGAGCATGGCAAGGACTTTTTGATGGGGGCTGATCATGAAGATGTGTCGTTTTCAGGGGATATTGTTTTTATCGGATCGGGAATTGATGCTCCGGAATTAGGATACTCTGATCTGGAAAATGTAGACGTTGCAGGAAAAGTGGTGATGTATTTTGCACGCTCAACTCCAGAGCACTTTGGTCTAATCGAACGAGCAGTGCACGTCAACCTGGCACGGGATAGACTCATGAAGATGGGAGCTGTTGGTACAATCTCCATTATACCCCCGGAGATGCTGAGTTCAAGGCCATGGCCGTTGATTACCTGGTTGGTTTCAAGGCCGTCAATGCAGTATGTAGCCGAGAGTGATGTGCCTTACAGAGGCGGTATTGTTGTGAGCTACAAGACAGCTGCCAGCTGGTTCGAAAAAGATGGCAGGAAGTTGTCTGACGCATTGAAGAGTCTGAAAGAGGGCACACCAACATCCTACGAAACAAGTCTCACACTGGAAGTGAATGCTTCCTCCGATAGGAAGCGCATTGTAAGTGACAACGTAGCAGCGATCAAAGTGGGTAGTGACCCTGTGTTAAAAGACGAATTTCTTGTAATAACCGCACACCTGGATCATGACGGTATTTCCAACCCAGTAGAAAATGACTCGATATACAACGGAACCATTGACAATGCTTCAGGTTCAGCCGCGTTGCTGGTGCTTGCAGATAAGTTTTCCAGAATGGATACCAAAAGATCAATCATGTTCTTGTGGGTAACCGCGGAGGAAAGAGGGTTACTAGGGTCCGAATACTTTGCTAAATTCCCAACCATCGATGCCTCCAAGATTGTTGCCAATCAAAACATGGATGGAATAGTTAGCTTGATTGTTGGCACGCGTGATATGCTGGCCTATGGCTATGAGCATTCAAACCTCTCTCAATCGGTGGACTATGCATTGGAGAAATTGGGAATGGAGCGTTCAGAAGATACCCGTCCCGAAGAGACCTTCTTTGTTCGGAGTGATCAATATTCCTTTATAGCCGAAGGAATACCAGCTATCTGGATTTTGGGTGGTAACACTGCCTTAGCTGATTCCGTAGATGCTGGTGCGGAACTCGATAAGTGGTTGGTCACACGATACCACAGACCGAATGATGACATGGATCAGCCACTAGATTTTGAAGCTGCAACCACTGAATTGAAGTGTAACCTGCTCGTCGCGGATCACATTGTCAACCAGATAGAAGCCGTTCAATGGAATAAAGATGGTTTTCTCTACAAGACCTTTGCAGAGAATAAGGACGAATGATGCTTGAGGTGGTTTGATGTTGGCAGTAGTTGCGCCTAGATAGAGTTGGAAGTTTAATTTTCGAACAAATAGATGAATGAAAGAGAACAACGAAGAAGAGTACAAGAACAGCTCAATCTGGGGAGTGATTTTTATTGTAATATTTACCTTGACCATTTTTCTTATGATCTGGGCGGTGACAACAGGTAATTACAATACTCCGTAATCGGGAACTTCATGAAAGTCTTCACCCAGGAGTAGTGTTCACTACGCCTCATTATCGAAACAATTAAACACCTCCAACTTTTGGGTATTTTTACCCAACCTAGGCGTAGAATCTTCTACGCTTATTCTATTGTTTGCTTTCGTAGCAAAAACAGATAACCCTGGATTAAATGATATTGAAGTGTAGGTGTAACCTACGCTTAGATGAGGTTAGTTTGAAAGTGTAACAAACAGCAATACGTCCAAATTGCTGCGTTGATGTGGTTTTCGGATCAATGCTAGATTTACACAAATAACTGTCTCACAAAACGAATGATATGCCTACTAAAGATAGATTATTGCGGAATGCATTAACAATCATCCTTTTAATACCCTCTTCGACCTTCGGTCAAAATGTAGGATTAAAAAATCCTTTAGATAACAAATTAATACGTGCAGCAAGAGAAATAATGTTTTCAGCGGGTACGTGTGCATTAATCACTTTAGATGAAGAAGGACGTCCCAGGGTTAGAACGATGGATCCTTTTCTTCCCGATAGTACTATGACAGTATGGTTTGGGACTAATATCAAGAGTAGAAAGGTGGATCAGATACGAAACGATCCTAGAGTGACTTTGTATTACTTAGATAGTGATAACACGGGTTATGTAATGGTTTATGGTACAGCAGAGCTTGTTGATCCTAAAATTGAAAAAGAGGAGCGATGGAAAGTTGAATGGGAAGCTTTCTATCAAAACAAATCAGAAGAGTATTTTTTAATCAAGGTTTCTCCAGAATGGATCGAAGTATTAAGTGAATCTCGGGATATTCTTGGAGATTCTATAACCTGGAAACCACCAGTGGTGTTTTTCAATAAATAGAAGATCAATAAACGAGTCTCTGCAGGTGTGTCTTGGCAACGAGTACAAGCACGCTAGATTTAAGATATGTAGCAAGTGTAACTCACCCCGCTAGCGCGTTCATTGAAAATGTTTCACGCCGACAGACTCGTACAGTTTCTGAGGGCGGTATATGATACCGTCCTTAATGGTCAGCTCGACTCTTCGAATATCCCTGATATCTTCCAGTGGGTTGCCATCGACCAAAATCAGATCTGCCAGTTTACCTTCAGTGACCGTTCCAAGTACATCAGAAACACCGGCCACTTGTGCTGAGGTGATGGTTGCAATCTTTAGAACATCCGCATTTGAAATGCCTGCGCGGACGTAATTTTCCAGTTCGCGGTGAAGCCCAAATCCAGCCATTGCATCCGTGCCAGGAACAATTGTGACACCACTCTCATGAAGTGCTTTAATAATTGCCAGTAGCTTATTGAAAGATTTTTCATAATTCTCCTCCTCTTCAGTTGGTATAGGTAGACCCCCTGCGTAAAACCCTCTGGCTACCGTGACCGGCAAGCGGTCAAGTATCATGGAAAAGGAAGGGTCTGGTTCACCGGCTTTGGAAGACAGCATACCTTCAAAGATGGAGACTGTCGGGTCTACCACCGTGTTTGTTCTCTTGAGAAGGGATACAAAGGAGGTAAAAGCTTCAGATGTTAGATCAAGCTGATGGGTATGTTTTCCGATCATTGAGAAACGCAGCGGTGTTCGGGTATCGATGGTGTCAGACAGAAAATTCAGAGCAACCATGTTGACATGTTGGATTTCATCGTATCCGTCTCTTACTGCATTTTCGGCGATCATGTAAGCAGGTATGTGGCCGCTCACTCTCATGCCTAGCTCATGTGCTTTTGCTGCAAGGGGCTTCACCCATGCAGGGTCTATGGAGCTGTATAGCTTGATTTGTTTGTATCCGTTCTCGTTGTAGTACGATACGGCTTCCAATCCCTCTTCCAGGTTGTTGATAATTTTCCCCGTAGGGCCTGCATACGGACCTGCTTGATCAATAAAACCAGCCAGAATCAGAATTCTTGGTCCAACCAGTTCGTTGCTATTAAAAGCGTCGGCGGTTTCTCCAATGTCTAACGAATTAGCAAGATCGCGCACCGAAGTAACACCCGCGGCGAGATGCAAGGGGCCAGAGGTTTTACCAATGTGCGTGTGCATATCAAACAGGCCAGGAAGAAGTGTTTTATCACTACCATCAATTACCGAATAATCACCTGAAAGTTTTGATGCATCATCGATCTTATCAATTTTGTTGTTTTTGATCAAGACCGATTGGTTGGATATGATCTTACCTTTTTCCACGTCAATAATATTCACATCATTGATAAGAATTGGCTTCTCAGATGTTTCCGTTAAAGCTCCTGTTAGAGCCTTTAGGTAGCTGTCCTCTTTTTCTTGCTGGAAATCCTTCAAAGCATTTTTCAAATCCAGGAATTCATCCCGAATACACACAAACCAGGAGGAGGTAAAGGCGAAAAATCGATCTTTATCGTCCATCCATAGATAGGTGGGGGTGAAGGAGAGTCCTGTAAGTTCGATTAGTCTGAGGTCTGTGTTAATTGTATCG
>JBDVJN010000013.1:0-12225 GCA_039961455.1 Cyclobacteriaceae bacterium
GGTGAAGTTCTTCTTTGCTATTTTCTTTTCCTTCCATTTGTGTCATAAGTTATATTTTTTACATTCTAACTTTTGACACACTTTATTGAACACCCTCTTTTGTCCCTCCATAACCTTCAACTTAAACTCCATAATCTTCAACTTAAACTCCATAACTTTCAACTAAAACTCCATAACCTTCAACTTAAACTCCATAACCTTCAACTTAAACTCCCCAGCCATTAACTTATCCACCTCAAACACCAACAAGGACACCTCGAGCATCAACTTAGACTCCATAACTTTCAACTTAGATTCCATAATCTTCCACTATTAGAACCCAGCTTCCAACAGGACGAACCTGATAAATATCTACGACTCCATAATCACCAACTGAGTTCCTAAATCATCAAACAAAAAAACCTGACAACTATCAAGTCACCAGGAATTTGTACCAAACGAGTGACGGTCCGACGTTTCGGTCGAACCCTCACTCCCGAAGAAACACCAGTTACTTTATCTACTCAGAAAGTTGCCTGGATTTCCTTCGCAATACCTTTTTGCAGGTTCAGAATAATACTCTTCAATTCCGCAATGTATTTTACCTGATCTGCCTCAATCGCATAGTCCGCATTTGATGATAGTCCAAAAGCGGATCCATCATTAGATCCTTTTTCAATCAGACCCTTACTCCAATCATTGTTACCATCAATGTTCTTTTCGAAGACAATCCATGAAAATGAGCCTTTGGGATTAATGAGCTTAATTTTTGGCATAATAACTAGTCCCGCAGAAGTTGAAAGTGAATTTTTCGATAGTCCTGACTTTGACCCTTCAAAGTTTGCAAACATGATCGTGTATTCGATGCTGATCAGATTCACCGCTTCCTTTGAAGCTAAATTTTGGTAAAAATTGGCTCCCATGACACCCGGCTTTGTGAATACATTGACATTCTTAGGACGGAAAAGATACTGCTCCTTAATACTGCCTCCCATAGGTCCTGATTTGTCATAGATGTACGTTCCATCTGTTTTGCCAATAATGGCTTTCTTATCCTTCTTTTTACCGACGACATATTTAGTCTGTAACAAACTCTCTCCATCAGTGACACTCAATCCTGCGCTATTCAATTCGTTAACAAACCCCTGATAGAGTTCGCTGATTAAAGCTTGCAGCGCATCTGGACTCACTCCCGCTAAAGCGGCTTCCGCAAACACAGAACCAACTCCCTGTTTTTGGAGCGTTCCTGCTCTTGAAGCACCCTTCATCAGAGAGGCCTGAACAATGGTGTAGTCGTTTATAAATGTTGGATTGCTTTTCAATGACTTGGCAACTGCCCCTTGTATCTTGGTATCCACTTTGTACTCTTTTGAAAAATCTACGGTGCTCCAATCGGTCTGTGACCGGGATTCAAGGCTTATAAAAATCGAGACTAAAATGATCGTAAGTTTAAATTTTTTCATGATTTAGATTTAGTGAAGCGGTATGAATAATAATGAGTTTTTCATGTTCATTTTTTGTATGACACAAAGTTGGAAACCTACTTTTTCACCATCAATACGACGATCTGCGTATTTGTTTACAGCTGACCATTACTGTAATTTGTTCTTCAATTTTTGATACATATGATTCGAATTGCAATCGCGGAAGATCTGCCACAACTCGCAGACGCACTAAAGGAAAAGGTGGAGCTGGCCACTGAGTTCAAGGTGAAGTATATCGCTAAAAACGGAAAAATTTTAATTGATTATCTGCAAAAGGATCACAATGTTGATGTAATTCTCATGGACATCAATATGCCAGAGCTCGATGGCATTGAAACCACAAAAGTGATTAATGCAAGATGGCCACAAATACATGTGGTGATGAGTACGATTTTCGGAGATCAGTACAATCTTTTCGATTCTATTATGGCAGGAGCATCTGGTTATCTTATGAAAGATGAACCGCCACAAAAAATCCATCGAGCAATTTACGAGACCATGGAGGGTGGTATTCCTATGAGTTCCGACATTGCAAGAAAATCTCTCATTTTGATAAAGCAAGGTAAACCCCAAAAAGAGTCGGAAGCCGTTTCAGAATACAACTTAACAAAGCGTGAAGTCGAGGTACTCGAACATTTAGGAAAAGGACACAGCTACGAAAAAATAGCAGATAATCTCTATATTAGCTATGGTACCGTACGCAAGCATGTTGAAAATTGCTATCGTAAATTGAGGGTGCACAACAAACTGGAAGCAATAAACAAGATCAAAAACGGAGATACCATTTAGTGTGCGATACCCTTTACTAGCAGCTATTGTCTGCGTTCTCACCTTCCTAACCCACGCTGCAAATAGTCAAACAAGACTTGATAGCCTGATTAAAGCAGAGTCAATTGATTCAGTCAAAGTACAGGAGCTTCTTCAGTTTGCCTGGCAAAACAAGTACAACGATCCCTCCAGTGCTTTTAAGTCTGTCGATGCGGCTGTATCTGTGGCACAATCGGCTAAGGATGACAGGTTAATGGGAAATGCATTCTACTACAAAGGAATGATGTGCTACCTCACTACCGCTCATGATAGCGCAATCCACTTCTCTGATAAAGCCATAAATCATTATCAATTAATCAAGAATGATTACGGGATCGCCAGTATTTATAATCTAAAAGGGCTTGTCAACGAAAGGCTTTCAAATTATGAGGGTGCCATCGAGCAATACCTGAAGTCAGTTGAGTATGCAGAGTTAACAGATAATTTGTACAGCCAGTCTAACCCACTTCATAACATCGGTCTCATTTATGAGAAAATGAAAGACTATAAACGAGGGCTAGCCTATTTCGAAAAAGCCCTTAAAATAAGAGAAGAGATCGGCGATAGCTCCTTCTTAGCTGCTTCACACATGAGTATCGCTTCGATGAATCAATACCTTGGAAATGACAGCTTGACTCTGGCTTACAGCAATCGAGCAATTGATTGGTTCGAAAATCTGGATGACACCTACAATCTCATGATTGCCTACAATAATCTTGGACAATATTATTTGAAGAAAAACGACCTTCAAGTAGCTGAACAACTGTTTGAAAAATCAACTGGGCTTGCACCACCAGAGACCTATCCAGAAAATTTCATTCTGTCTACAGCCAACAGAATAATACTCAAGAACAAACAAAAGAAGTATCGAGAAGCCATTCAAATTGGTGAGAGAGCGTTAAAAATTGCCAAAGCAAATGACTTAATGTGGAACGAGAAAGAGATTCTTACGGAGATGGTGCACAGCTATTATGCACTTGGCAACATCCATGAAACATACAAGGGGCAGCAACGGCTCATTTACCTCACCGATAGTCTGATTAATCAGGAAAATCTAACTCAGATAGCCAATATGGAAACACGTTACCGGCTAAAAGAAAAGGAATTAACGATCGCGAAAAAGAACATCGAACTCTCGGTGAAGTCTCAAGCCATTCAATTGCAAATTGCTTTAATACTGCTTTTGTTGATTTCTATTCTACTATTCTTCTGGAGGAATCGAATAAAAAAGGAGCAACAGCGCATCCAGTCGCGACTGGACATGAACCAAGAGCGCAGTAGGATTGCCATGGATCTTCATGACCATGTAGGAGCAGAATTAACACTGGTGAGTTCAAAATTGGATACTCGGATTTTTAAGACTGAACAGGACAATGAGAAGCAGGATTTAGGAGAAATTGCTGAACAAGTGCGTGGGGTGAGCACCACGCTAAGAGAAACCGTTTGGTCAATCCGTCAGGAGTCTATCATTGTGCAAGAATTGCTAGATCAGGTTCACGACTTTGCTGTTAAAATACTTGAAGAGAGTCAAATCAAATTTCACAGAAAAACCAGTATCCCGGGGCATTCACTTCAGCCTCAAAAGGCACTTATGCTGTATCGCATTTGTCAAGAAGGGATTACAAATTCTTTCAAGTATGCTGATGCAAAAAACATTGAGCTTTCTATTGATTTTAAGGACGAGAAGCTGTGTCTTCTACTCCAGGATGATGGCAATGGTTTTGCGGCGGGGGAGCCCACTTCTGGGTACGGATTAGATAACATGAGGCAAAGAGCAGCGCAGGCAAATGCCAGCTTTAGTATTGGAAGTATACCTGGTGGCGGTACCAGAATAGAAGTGGAAGTTTAAAGTATCATATCCAGGTGGTGAGAAATCAAACTCATACATTGGAAACTCAGTCATAGGGCCTTTACCCGGAAACCCCAACTTTCAATTCAAACAATGCAGCTATCAAGACAGACAACCCAGGACTGCAGCTACTTCACTGATCAACAATTCAGTTCTCTCCAGTTTTTGAAAAAACCCATTTTGGTTGATCATTCCCAGGTAAAGTAAAAAATCAAGCGGGAGTTGGGGAGAAAGGAGACTGATAAGCATGCTTCAAGAATCATAGGCTCATATGATAACAGTCATATTTCTGAACATACGCTAATCATATAATTGCCGGCAACTCACTATGCAAATAATCCCAAGTAATATGAATCAAACAAAAAGAACCTACCTCTCAGTGCAGACTATTTTATTGGTCTGTCTGGTCTCACTTTTTAGCTGTTCCCAGCCTGAAAGCAGGAAAAAAGTTGATGCTGCAACCATACCGGTAACCGGTGAAGTAACCGGTGTATTAACCCCCCCTCCTAATGTGCCTCCTCCCTATGATCGAGGAGCAAAAAAAGTAATTGTTGAAATGGAAGTTCTTGAAAAGGAAGGAGAAATGACTGATGGTGTGAAATATGTGTATTGGACTTTTGGCGGCACGGTACCTGGCAGTTTTATCAGAACTAAAGTTGGAGATGAAGTTGAGTTCACATTAAAGAACCACCCCGAAAACAAACTGCCACATAATATTGATTTACATGCAGTAACCGGACCAGGTGGTGGAGCAGCTTCATCCTTCGTTGCTCCTGGACATGAGGTCACGTTTTCGTTCAAAACATTGAACGAGGGATTGTATGTTTATCACTGCGCGACAGCTCCGGTTGGAATGCACATCGCAAACGGAATGTACGGCCTAATTTTGGTTGAACCGGAAGGAGGCTTACCACCTGTCGACAAAGAGTACTACATCATGCAGGGAGATTTTTATACCAAAGGGGAAAACGGGCAACCAGGATTACAGCCTTTCGATATGCAAAAAGCTGTTGACGAGGATGCGGATTATGTGGTATTCAACGGAAGTGTTGGTTCGCTGACTGGAGACAATGCAATTACAGCAAAAGTTGGTGAAACAGTGCGATTGTATGTCGGCAATGGTGGTCCAAATCTAGTTTCCTCTTTTCACGTCATCGGAGAAATTTTCGACAGAGTGAATGTTGAAGGAGGCAGTACAATAAATGAAAATGTACAGACAACACTCATACCTGCCGGTGGAGCTGCTATTGTTGAATTTAAGGTCGACGTTCCAGGTACATTTATTCTAGTGGATCATTCGATCTTCCGGGCATTTAACAAGGGAGCTTTGGGAATGTTAAAAGTTGAGGGTGAAGAAAATACAACCATTTACTCGGGCAAACAGACGGAAGGGGTTTACAATCCTGAAGGTGGGACTATCCAGGAAATGCCAGGCGAAGCTCCAAAGACCCCAATCGCAGCTTCCGTTTTGGAAAGAGTAGACTTAGGTAAACAAATCTATTCCAGAACATGTTTTGCATGTCATCAGGCCGAAGGTCAGGGTATACCTAATGCGTTTCCTCCTCTTGCCAACTCAGATTACTTAAATGCCGATGTTGACAGAGCAATTAGCACCGTCGTACATGGTAAATCCGGAGAAATCACAGTGAATGGAAAAACATACAACAGTACAATGACTGCTCAAACACTGACTGACGAAGAAGTGGCCAATGTCCTTACCTATGTCTATAACAGCTGGGGTAATAACAAAACTGAAGTGACTCCAAGGATGGTAGCAAGAGTTAAGAGCCAGCATTGATTTGATTCGACTAACTTTTATATTGACACTCCTTTTTTCAGGCCTGACAGCTGCAAGCCAGAAAAGCACAGAAATGCAAAAGGTTCAGGGGGGGACATTTGTCCCTCTCTATGGATCTGCCATTTCCGGCGTTTTTGTTGATAATTTCTTATTGGATACCTATCCTGTTACGAATCAGCAATTTTTGGATTTTGTGAAGGAATATCCTAAATGGAAAAGATCGAAAGTGATTCGGCTCCTGGCAGATAAAAATTACTTATCCAAATGGGAAAGCGATCTCGTTTTGGGTGATCTCGTTTCTCCGAATTCCGCTGCAACTACCGTCTCATGGTTTGCTGCAAAGGACTATTGTGCTTGTCAGGGCAAGCGGCTGCCAACTATGGATGAATGGGAATACGCAGCAATGGCAAGTGAAACGATACCCAATGCTCAACAGGATAGCCTCTTTAATCAAATGATTATTGCTGGATACGAAATACCCAAGACTTATAAAAATGCAGTCGGAAGTACCTTCAAAAATTATTGGGGTGTTTATGATATGCATGGTTTGGTCTGGGAATGGACCAGTGACTTCAATTCGGTCTTGATTTCCGGGGAATCCAGGCAGGATGTTGATACGGAACGAAGCTTGTTTTGCGGCAGTGGGTCCATCAATGCAAGTGATTTAATGGATTATGCAGCGTTTATGCGCTACGCATTTAGAGGAAGTATCAAAGCCAGTTACAGCATTCAAACGCTCGGTTTCAGGTGCGCAAAAAATATAAAAGAATGAAAAACATACTTTTAAGCTCTATCATTTTACTTCTCTCAGTTCTGGTAAGTTCATGCAGCACTGAAACTAAAACCGCTGAAGTAGAGGTTCACTTTCAGTGCCCCATGAAGTGCGAAGGGGGAAAAACCTATTCTGGAGCGGGCAGCTGCCCAGTCTGTAAAATGGATTTGAAACAAATTCATAATCACAATAAAATGGAACTAGCAGACGCTGGGATTGCACCGGAGTCGATATTCAATCTCACATCCAAATGGACGACTCAAAATAATGAAATCATTGAGTTGAAAGATCTAAAGGGAGATATCCTGGTTATGGTAATGATTTATACCTCGTGTCAAGCAGCCTGCCCAAGGCTCGTTGCTGATGTCAGGAACATAGACCAAAAGGTCAATGACCCCACCATAAGGTATGTTTTTGTCAGCATTGACCCGGAAACGGATACTCCGGAACGACTTAAAGAATTTGCGATCGAAAACCAAATGGACACTGACCAGTGGGTTTTTCTGCGTGGAGAACTGGATGATGTGAGGGAGTTCTCAAATGTCCTGTCAGTGAAATATAAAAAGATATCTCCAATGGATTTTTCACACTCCAATATCATCAGTGTTTTTGATAAGGGAGGAGTTCTCTCCCATCAGCAGGAAGGATTGGGTGTCAACAATGAAGCCACTGTCTCAAAAATCGTGGCACTATCAGACTGAACTTTGAAGGGCAAGGTTCCGGGTAGTTAATAAATAGCGAAACACGAAAGTCACCCATCAAGGCTAGGTTGATAACTGACAAAAAATCCCTGACAACTATCAGTTACCAGGGATTTGTACCAAAGGAGGGAATCGAACCCTCACTCCCGAAGGAACACGAGTTTGAGTCGTGCGCGTCTACCAGTTCCGCCACTTTGGCATGGCTTACCCACCAGTGTGGGTCAAAAGGATGGCAAAAGTATTTAATCGGCCAGTAGATTGCAACCTCACCATTTATATTTGGGTAAGTATTCAATGATTAAGGAAGAATTAAGATATGCCGGATTCTCACAGCGCCTACTAGCTCACAACGTTGATCTTCTACCCATTCTCCTTTTGCTTTATGGGTCCACATTCGTTTTCCCGAAAATCGGTTTTGACTGGCTCATTTTTCTGCTTATTTACCTAACCTACAATATTGCCTTTGAACTCAGCGGATGGCAAGCAACACCAGGTAAGCGCTGGGCAAAAATTCATGTGCAGGTTGATGGTGATCGTTGGCACCCTTATCGAATTATTTTGAGGAATCTCCTGAAGATATTTTCGCTACTTATTTTCTTCCTCGGATTCGCCTTAATCATTTTCAATAGTCGTCGAAAAGGTCTACATGATTATCTGGCAGGTACGGTAGTACTATTCGATGAACATTAGGTTTATTTTTGCCAATTCCTGAGGTGGAATTTGAAAATATCCTATATTTCAGGTCTGATTGTAAATTGACAAAATACGAGTATGAGCGACCAACTATCACCAATTAAACGGTTCGAGAATTTTTTTGAGGGTTTTATGTTCTGGAGTAGATGGGTACAGGCCCCTCTCTACGCAGGATTGATTATCGCATCGTTTTTCTACCTCTACAAATTCTTTCAGGAACTGCTCCATATAATTAATCACACCGCTTCATTTCATGAAACAGAGATGATGCTTGGGATCTTAAGTTTGGTTGATATTTCGATGGTAATGAACTTGGTAGTGATGGTGACCATCGGAGGTTATTCCATATTCACAAGTAGAATAGATGTGGAGATGCATGATGATAAACCGCTTTGGCTTGAAGGGCTAGATGCAGGTCAATTAAAAATCAAACTTGCGACTTCTCTTGCTTCAATTTCCGGAGTTCAGTTATTGAAAACATTCATTGACTATAGAGAGGCCGTTGAGAAGACAAGTGCAGAAGGAATTGTTATGGAAATTGTCATTCATATGGTGTTCATTACTTCAGCTTTACTGCTAGCACAAACTGAAAAAATCACACACAGTTATCATCATGGTCCTTCAGTAGAAATTGGGGAGCATAAAGAAGACTAAAGAAACCTATTCTTAGAAAAAGGGCATTCGCATGAATGCCCTTTTTTTATTTCTCAATCCCGTCGATTATTACAAGTCAACACCTATTTTTGTGCTCTCTCTAGCGCACGTGGCGAAACTGGTAGACGCGCCAGCTTGAGGGGCTGGTGGGAGCAATCCCGTGGAAGTTCGAATCTTCTCGTGCGCACTTTTTGCTGACTAACAAGTACTTTTTTCAAATGTATTTATTCATTCACCCACACCACATCTGAAAACCAATTCAGCTTGTCCCTGAAAGTGTCAACTTCGGTAAATCCTGTCTGTTTTGCCAGTTCGCTCAACTGCACTTCATCGTACTTCTTAGAAATTTCCATAAAAATAGCCTCCCAAGCTCGGAAGTGAATACGCTCCCCTGAGACCTCTACATCTTGCCGAATCTTACTGATAAGGTAACTTCTGCATTCTCCTGTTTGAGGGTTATAGTAAGGGTAGTGCATAAATTGATTTCGATCAAAATTGGCATCTAACTCGCCATTGATTCTGTCAAGAAGATTGAGGTTGAATTCTTTGGTGACTCCCAAGGAATCATTGTACGCAGATAAAATATGTATCGGATCCTTCTTTAGATCTACTCCCATAAACAACATGTCGGAAGTCTTTAATTGTCCCCTGAGAGAGGATAAGAACGAAACTGCCTCCTCTTTAGAGAAATTACCAATATTAGATCCAAGGAAAAACACGATGTCTTTTTCTGGGCGATCGGAGATTTCTGCCAAAGCTTCAAAATAATCTCCTTGGTAGCAGTCAAGTTTCAAGTTTGGAATTTCTGTAAGTAAATTCTCCTCTAGAATTTCTAGCACATTCCCGGAAATATCAACCGGCGTATAGGTAAAATCCACACCACTTTCCATGAAGTGCTTTAAAAGAACTTTTGTTTTCAATCCATCGCCTGCACCCAATTCTATAATTCTGAATGGCTCGCCATCGGAGATAGTCTCTAATATTCCCTGCTTGTGACTTGTGAATATCTCTAGTTCCTTATTCGTGAGATAATATTCATCCAGGTGCATGATTTGCTGAAAAAACTCATCCCCCTTTGCATCATAGAAGTACTTAGATGGTAGTGATTTATTTACTTTGCTTAGCCCAGAAAGAACGTCTTCTGCAAAGATCGACAGCGAATCAACAACTGATTCTTCTTGATTGGTTTCCATTAATTTACATGTGCTGCGCTAACCTGATCCCACTAAATAGCCATCTCAGATGCGGGTGAAAAAAATTTCGATACGTAGGTCTAATATGATCTTTTGGTGTTCCGTATGACCCTCCTCTTAAAACTAGTTGGTTTACCATAAATTTTCCATTGTATTCACCAAGGGCTCCTTCCGCAACTTCAAAAAATGGATAAGCAATGTATGGACTTGATGTCCATTCCCAGAGGTTTCCCATAAATCCATAATCTTCAGATTGTACCGGTCTAAAACTATTAGATTCAGCAAAATTAGAAGTGTTACAAATGTTAGGATTATGTTTTTTGCATGCTACTTCCCATTCCTGTTCACTTGGTAAACGAGCTCCTTTCCATCTGGCAAATGCATCAGCTTCATAATAAGAAACATGAGAGACTGGGTCATCCATGTCTACCTTCTCATACCCCCCTAACGTATAGTGCCACCATTCTCCTTCTTCTGTCGACCAATACCTTGGACTTCTTATGTTTTCACTTTTAAGCCAATCCCATGCTTCATGCAACCAAAACTGAAATGACTCATACCCTCCTGCCATCATAAATTCCAAATACTCGCCGTTGGTAACAAGTCGGGAAGAAATTTGATACTCGTGGAGAAACACTTTATGAAGTCCCTTCTCATTGTCGAAATGGAAATCCTCACCTTCGTGACCTACTTCATAAATTCCCTCGTCTACCCTGAGCCACTCCTGGGGAGTAGGCTTGTTGTGAACTTTGGCTGAGGTCCTAAAAACCGGGTTAAGTGGGTTATCTCCCAAAATTCTTTTGATGTCATACAAAAACAATTCCTGATGTTGTTGTTCGTGATTGACTCCGAGCTCAATAATCTTTAGGAGTTCTGCTGACACGTCCTTGTTATTCATGAATGAAACCATGTGTTCCTCCACGTATTCCCGGTATCTGAAAATTTCTTTGACAGTTGGACGCGTAAGCTGTCCTCTATTTGCCCGAGTCCATCTTTCCCCTGCAGCTACATAGTAGCTATTGAATAAGTAGTTGAATTTCGGGTGAAACGGCTTATAGTCTTTGTATTGTGGAACTAATATGAAATTCTCAAAAAACCATGTCGTATGGCCTAGATGCCATTTCAAAGGACTTACATCGACAACAGGCTGAACAACAAAATCCTCTATTTCCAATGTTTCACAGAGGAACTTTGTTTGTGATCTCGTCTGTACAAAACGTTTAAGTATATCTACCTCTTTGATAATTGCCGACTCCAACTGCCAGATTCTTTTTTCTTCAAGTTATAACTCCTGACGAATCTAACACTGATTTTCGGACTTAAAATTCAAAAAAAATCCCGCCTGTGTAAGGCGGGATACCAACTAACCAAAACTCAACTACTACCTAATAGCCTTGTAATCAGTTTGAAAACAACATCCTTGCCAAACACAAGAGAATCTATCCTTGCCGACGAAATTCACTTGATATTTAACATTTTTTCACATCACGAAGGCCATCGGAAGGCGGGAGAGTCAAAGAAAAAGGGCTGTCCAATGGACAGCCCTTTGAAGAACTTAAACTATTTGCAAGGTAATTCACTACCTATTCAAAGTAGAATGTACAAATACCAGATTTTCAGTTTATAAAATCAGTCATTCTTATAAACAATGCCTTCTTTCATAACAAAATTTACTTTTTGCATTACTGTAATATCTTTTAATGGGTCTCCGGGCACTGCTACAATGTCAGCGAATAGGCCCTTTTTGATGCTTCCGAATTTGTCTTCTTGTCCTAAAAGCATGGCGTTAGTCGATGTTGCGCAGATAATAGTTTCTATAGCAGGCATTCCTGCATCAACCATGAACCCAAACTCTTTTGCATTCTCCCCATGTTTGAAAACAGCTGCATCTGTCCCAAAGGCAATAGGGACTCCTTTTTTATAGGCCTTTGTAAACGTATTGCTAATGAGCGGCCCAATTTCACGAGCTTTTGCAGCGACAACCGCTGGGTAATAGCCAGGCTTCTTACCATTTTCGGCGGCTTCCATTCCCGCTGAAATCGTTGGTACGTAGTACGCATTCATCTTAATCATAAGGTCCATGGTTTCTTCGCTCATATATGTTCCATGTTCAATCGTTTTTACACCTGCTCTTACCGCGCGTTGCATTCCTTCATCACCATGTGCATGAGCTGCCACATGAAAGCCGAAATCCTTTGCGGTAGAAACAATAGCAGCAATTTCATCCTCCTTGAAGTGTGGGCCAGATCCGTCCTTCGCCACACTCAAAACTCCTCCGGTCGCAGTTATTTTGAT
>JBDVJN010000014.1:0-4243 GCA_039961455.1 Cyclobacteriaceae bacterium
AACATCAGAGTCATTGATAGGAGTAGAGGTGTTACCATCCGCTCCAGCGTACCACTGGAAAGAGTAGTTATCATCGGCATCACCAGTTACGGTAGCAGTCAGCTGACCATCTGCATCAGTACCCGCCAGAGCAGGGTCACATATTGTGTTTTGGTTGTCTTCAGTGATAGCGACGGTAGGATTGGTGTAATCATCCGCTATAGAGAAAGACTTTTGAGCAGATGTACACATCGCGGTTGGGTGCTCAATCTCAAGCAAATAGTCTCCAGGAGATAAACCAGAAATGGTTAGGTTATCACCTGCATCCTCAGTATCAGTAAACAATACAGAGCTTCCTGCACTGTTGTAAACTCGAATGGTGTATTCATCCATAGCCGTTTCATCACCAGCAGTTAAGTTGGTTGTGGTGTTGCTGCTCGAATTGTACAAATCAATGTCAGTTAGCGTAACTGAGCCATTGTCTGGGTTACAATCCATATTGTCAGATTTTGAAAAATCGAAACCTGTAATTGCATCTACATTATCACTAATGCTTGCAGTGAAGTAGCCAACACAACCAATTGAGTTTGTAACATCTTCAACCTTTACAGTGTAGGTGCCCCCTTTAATATTGGAAAGTGTTAGGGTTGAAGGGGTGCTTCCTGTTGTAGTTGAAATATCACCATCCGTACCATCAACGAACAAGTCGGTACTGGTAACTCCACCTTTGTACCAGGTAATATTATAGTTTGCAGCATCTCCCAAAAGTGACGCTGTAATAATTCCGTTTGCATTATCAATGCACTGGGTATTATCTGTGTCTGCCGTTCCTGCAGAAACAACAGGGTTTAAGGTATTATCACTTACTGTAATAGAATATGGACTTGACTCACAATCAAGGTCATTCACAATGACAATGTAGTAGTCTCCATCCTGAAGTTGACCGAATGTTGTTCCTGTAGCGTCACTGAGGTAATTGATGTCAGAAGCTTGGGTGTTGTCAGTTCCATTAAAGGCCAATTGACCACTTCCGGATTCGTAAAGAAATGCTTCATAACCTGCTATTGGCCATGTAACATCTGAGGTTGCTCCAGTCCTATCAACAATATCAATATCGACACCACTCATTGCAATACTACCATCATATGGGCTATCGCAATTATCATTGGCATTGGCTGTAGGGGTAGTGCCTCCTGCATCGATACTGATATCGTCCTGATTGCTGATAATTTCGAAAGTGTATGTCTGGCTACAAGCGTCACCGCTTCCAATGGTCGAAGTTCCGTTTTCAATTAGAACCGTGTAATCACCTGCCGGAAGCTCGGTTACCTGATTCCCAGAACCAACAATTGTTCCATATCCTGCAGCTGATAATAGTGTTCCACTAATATCAGAGCCAACATACCATGTAAAAGTATAATCAGCGTCAGTTGCAGCATCGGTACCATCCACAAGCGTGCTGCCAGCACCATCATTAAGGACACGATCAATTTGCTTGATATTAATCTCACCATTACTATTAGTTGTTCCTCCATCGCAATTTGTATCATCGAAAATATCGATATGCGATGTGTTGTTTACAATATCCAGTTCCTCAAAACGATCTTCGATCTCAAAAGTAACAGAAGGAGAAAGACAGAAGGCAGCACCCTCCTGTGCAGCCATTATTGTGTATTCTCCAGCCACTAATCCATCAAATGAATAAGTGCCTATGTAGTCATTACCGGATGCTGCAACATCTGTACCTTCTCTAACCTGAATACTGGTTGGTCGGGCTGCCTGAGCTACAGACCAAAGCCCGTCTTTGGTGACGGCATTAATAGTCTCTCCAGTATCAAAAACATTAGACACAGTAGTAAAGTCGGATATATTACCGTCGATAAATTCAAGGATTATATTGTTGCCAATTGGATTTCCAAATAAAGCGGCAGAAGATCCTCCAATAGTCACCACATCCATGTCACTAAGTCCTGATGCATCATCTAGGGTAAGCGCGATAAATGTATCCGGTGAAGGAGTTGGTGCGTCTCCCTGATACAAGAATATTTGATAGTTACCATGGTTGTCGGTATTGATAACTCCATCAAGAATAGTAAGCGTGATGTCAACGGATCCTGTGGCTCCACCTTGCCCTCCTGTAGATCCATCTCTGTTATCTCCTGGGTTTATCGCGGCACCTTCGTATGGTTGACAATTTGTACTATGATTGGTGACAACAGGAACGGCCAAATCTAAACGTGGGGCATTCTGGTATGGAAGGAAGAAATCATAGGTGTCAGTACATCCTGTTGCATCAGAGTTTGATACTTCAATATAATAGGCTCCATTAATGAAATCTATGTCAGGGTTGTTAGCTGTTACTCCTTTACTGCTCGAAACAAAAACAGATCCATCTGCCGGGTCAACCCCAGCGACTGATACTTCTGGAACTCCCCCATTTATGGAAACATTGTTTAAAGTAACAGAATTTCCAAAGTCATCTGTAATAGTAACATCTACTTGTGTTGTTCCTGCGGCATCTGATAGTTCTAAATCAAACTCTCCTACCAATGCATCACAATCTCCTGGTTCAACCACGTTAGCTTCGGCAATGGAGATTACAGAATTGGCATTTCGATCTACCGTCACAGAGACTGTATCAGAAACACAACCTGTATTGTTATGCTCGATGACTACATAGTAATCTCCGTCAGGAATTAAATCTGCTGTACCGTCTGTAGTTAAATCTGATCCTGCTATTGCTGATACATCTGTTGTCTTATCCGCTTGCAGCCAAGTCCATGTATAATCTGCGGCTACACCTGGTGATAGGGTGTTTACTGTGATTTGCCCATCTCCCGGCACACAAGTACTGGCGTCTGTTGTGTTGAGGGTAAATGTTGGCGTAGTGGCTGGTGTTGAATTGATGGTGAATTGTTGATCGACAAAACACCCAGTTGCATCTAGAGTAACCCTTACACTATAAGTACCAGTATTTTGTTCATCGAAGAGGTCATCAGTTTCACTTCCAATCAGAGTCCCAGCTCCAATAGTTCCTACACCTCCGGTGTACCACTGAATGGTATAAGCCGCTCCCGGATCTGCAAAACCATCTACTTCAATATCAATTGATCCATTGTTGATTGTGGCGTCACATCTTTCCACGTCTGTAACTACTGAATTTGTAATTACTACCGGAGTAATGTTGTCGTTAATCGTAAATGATTGTTGAGACGAAGAACAATTGGTTGTTTTATCCACAGCAATCACGAAGTATGATCCATTATCAAAATCACTCTTGGTTGGAACTCCATCAGTGGTTTCAAGTAACGCACCACCATTTGTGTACCACTCAAATTCATAATCTCCCGGGAAAGTACCTGCTCCGTCAGTTGTGGCGTTGGTTACAGTGTAAGATCCATCATAAAAAGCAGCAGTACATCCTGTATTGTCTGATCCTGATGCTGGCCCTGTTATAGTGACTGTAGCAGCATCATCCAGAATGGTAATTTCCTGAGTGAAGGTACATCCTGTGCCTATTCCACCGTCAGTATCAGATATAACCACATAATATGTTCCTCCCGCTAAACCGTCGACCTGTTCAGGTGTTCCACCTCCAATAGAAACTACTGATCCATTGCCCAGGTTTTGAGTGTCAGTCAAAGGACCCACCGCAGTTCCGGAGGCAATGGTGCCGTAATACCATTCGTACGATACGGTACCTCCAGTCCAAACAAAGTTGGTAGATACTTGACCATTTGGAGTGCCTGAGCAGGTGGTATTATTAATTCCTGAAATTGTATTAGTCGTTGGTACAGGTTTTACATCATCTACTTCAAATTGGAAAAGAGCAGAAGTACAACTCAAGTCATTGGTAACTCTTACATAATAAGTTCCTGCTGCTAAGTTGTCCGCCCCAGGGAAAGTCACAGCATCCGCAGCTATGTTAAAAGTTTTTTCGAGGGTAGCGGCATCACTTTGCAGTACATCGAAAGTATATCCGGAAGCTTCCAGTGCCTGGAACCCGGCCGCAGTATTAGTTGTAGATCCATTGATAGTAATGGCATCAACCTGGATGGCACCATTTACCGGAGAGCACTGATCAGCATCAGTTTCAGTGACATTGGTTACGATGATAGTAGCCGGATCGTCAGTGATAGTTTGATCAGCATCCGCATAACAAGTGTTGTTAGGATCAGAGTTGTCGGTAACCCTCACCCAGAAAGATTCCCCAGCCACATTTTCAGGCAGGCCACTGAGTACGTTACCAGTGTATCCACCATTG
>JBDVJN010000015.1:0-55676 GCA_039961455.1 Cyclobacteriaceae bacterium
CTTTCTGATTGGTTTTACCGTGACAGCAAGCGTGGAGGTGCCTGGATGAATACTTTCAGGGACCAAAGCAATATGAATGGTGATAACATTATCCCCATCGTCACAAACGTAGGGAATTTTACAAAACCCGCAGGAGATACACCATCTCTGCTTTCGCAGGACGAAGCAAGTACGTTATTTCATGAGTTCGGTCATGCTATTCATGGTCTTCTTTCAGAATGTACCTATCCGTCCATTTCCGGAACATCTACTCCGAGAGATTTCGTGGAGTTCCCATCTCAGGTTATGGAAAACTGGGTGTTCGAACCAGAAATGCTTGCGCTTTATGCTTTTCACTATGAAACAGAAGAAGTTATGCCGAACGAGCTTGTTCAAAAAATCAACAATGCTGGCAAGTTCAACCAGGGCTTTTCGACCGTCGAGTATATGGCAGCTTCATATCTTGATATGAGCTACCATACTATCACCGAGCCAATAACTGGAGATGTTCGGGCATTTGAAAAAGCTGCGATGGATAAAATCGGCCTAATCGACGCCATTGTACCAAGATACAGAACTGGCTATTTCAGGCATGCCTTCTCTAATCCGACTGGATATTCTGCCGGATATTATAGCTATCTGAACTCAGAAGTGATGGATGCAGATGCCTTTGGTGCATTTAAGGAAAAAGGACTGTTTGATAAAGAAACAGCCAACGCCTATAGAGAGCATATTTTATCTAAAGGTGGAACAAGGGAAGCAATGGAGATGTACGTAAACTTCCGAGGGCGAGAACCTGAATTCGATGCCATTTTAGCACGGCGTGGATTCAACTAGTTTTTGAAGCCAAATAACAGCTCTATGACAAACCTCTATCTTTTAACCTGGATAGAGGTTTGTCATATACCGCTCAAATAAAACAAAGTATCTAATTCAATTTCATTTTCTATGTTGGCGGACATTTAAACAACTCAACAAATTATGAGAAGGACTTTACCATTAATTCTATCGGCTATTTTGCTCTTGGGTATTTCAATTGATGTTGCTGCCCAAAAGAAGAAGAAAAAAGACAACGATGCGCAATTGGCTGAAAAACCAAAGAAAAAAGGCGCCCTCAAAGGCTATGCTGAGGTAATTACCGCGGAAGCAATAACAGACGAAGGGCTTATAACTTCGCACGTCGTTGGAGATGATTATTTCTTTGAAATATCATCAGATCTTCTAGAGAAAGAAATCTTAATTGTCTCCAGAATATCCGGGCATGTAAAGGGATTAAACTTTGGTGGCGCCGGCATGAAATCCAGACCGCAGCAGGTTATTCGATTCCAAAAGATTGGAAGTAAAATTTTAATGCGTTCCGTGTCATTCAACAATGTTGCGGATGAAGATGAGCCTATCTACACCTCCGTCAAGAACAACAACTTCGAACCGCTTGTAGCAGCATTCGACCTTGAGACAATACGAGATGACTCATCAGCGTACGTTATCAAGGTTAATAGTTTTTTTAGCGACGACATTCCAATGATTGGAGCCTTAAGAGATGCAGAGAGAAAACGTTTTAAGGTGAAGGGAATAGATAAATCAAGATCACTAATTACATCAGTTAGATCATTTCCACAAAACGTTGAAGTAAGACATATACTAACATACAAAGGTGACGAACTCCCTGACAATCAATTGACTGGTACGCTTTCCATAGAGATGAATCAATCCATGATTCTTCTTCCAGATGATCCAATGGTTCCAAGATACCACGACGAGCGCGTCGGATTTTTCTCCCTTCGACAGCTTGATTACAGTGCTGATGAGCAAAAGGCAGCCACCAGAAGGTTCATTACAAAATGGAGACTTGAGCCAAGTGATTGGGCAGCGTACAATCGAGGTGAGGCAGTAGAACCTGTCAAGCCGATTGTCTACTACATAGATCCGGCAACTCCTGAAAAATGGAGGAAATACCTAAAGCAGGGAGTCGAAGATTGGCAAACAGCATTCGAAAAAGCAGGATTGAAGAATGCAATCATTGCAAAAGATGCACCCACAAAGGAGGAAGATCCAGACTGGAGTCCTGAAGATGTACGTTACTCTGTGATACGCTACATCGCAACAGATATTCAAAATGCCCAGGGTCCTCATGTACACGATCCTCGCACAGGAGAGATATTGGAAAGTGACATATTGTGGTATCATAATGTGATGAATCTCCTAAGAAACTGGTACTTCATTCAAACAGCTGCAGTGAATCCAGATGCTCAAAAAATAAAATTCGACGACGAATTGATGGGTGAACTAATTCGATTTGTTGCAGCTCATGAAGTTGGTCATACGCTGGGATATCCTCACAACATGGGCTCCTCACCGGCCTACACAGTGGCTCAACTACGAGACAAAGCCTTCACCGATACACATGGGGTTGCTCCATCCATCATGGATTATGCGCGATTCAATTATGTAGCACAACCTGAAGATGGCATTACCAATTTCTTCCCAAGGATCGGGGAATACGACGATTGGGTTACGCAGTACGGATACAAGCCCATTGCCAACGTAAACTCGCCTGAAGACGAAGAAGACATCTTGAATGCATGGATAAAAGAAAAAGCGGATAATCTCATTTATCGCTATGGAAGGCAGCGAAGATTGCCGATAGATCCAACATCTCAGACCGAAGACATCGGTGATGACTCGATGATAGCTAGCGAGTTGGGGATTAGAAATCTGAAGAGAATTATTGCCAAACTGATGGAGTGGGGAACAGAAGACGACAAGAATTACGATAACCTTAATGAGCTCTACCAAAATGTTGTCAATCAATTCAACAGATATAATGGGCACGTAGTCTCAAACGTCGGAGGAGTCTATGAGTACTACAAAACCGCTGATCAGGATGGCGCAGTTTACACGCACGTTTCAAAAGACAAGCAAGAACGCGCTGTTTTGTTCCTCAATGAACAGCTTTTTGCAACTCCATCGTGGCTTATTGATTCAGAAATTCTAGGAAGAATTCAGCAGGATGGGTTAGTGGAAAGAATCAGGGGAATTCAAGTTAGAATTCTAAACAGGTTGACAAACGAAGAGATGCTGATGAGAATGGTGGAGAATGAAGCATTAAATGGAAGCAATGCCTATACAATGACTTCATTATTTACCGCAATGCGTCAAGGTATTTGGGGAGAACTTTACAATGGAAGCAAGATTGATACCTATCGAAGAAATCTTCAAAAGGAGCATATTGACCGGCTCGGTGAGTTGATAAATATGGACGAAGAGAAATTTGCCAATTCGGATATTCCATCCATCGCACGGGCAACTCTTTCACGATTAGAGAGAGATGTAAGATCTGGTATTGGTAGGCAATCGGATGCGACATCCAGATTTCATTTGCAGGACGTTCAGAAACGAATTGATGCTATTCTAAATCCGAAGTAAATAGGTAAGCAGGGCTACTGTTAGCGTTTGCCTATAAATTCAGAGACCTGAATGGCTGCAAAAATCCCAAGTCCGTTGTCGACATTGGAGGGCAGCCGTACAGGATTTGAAAATGGATTTTCGCTATCAAAATTTGATAAGATTTTGAAATAATCATGATAGATCTCCCCGCTCGAGATTACCCTGTACGCAACACTATCATATCCGAGTCGGGTGGAGAAGGTCTCTGCGCGAGCTAAGAGTTTTTCTCCATCACCGTTAGCATCCGAAACGAATTCATCACTATGAAAGTCAAAGGTGTCCCAGAATTCAAACCTGGTAATGCGACCTTGAGCAACTATACGGTAATAATTTTCAACATCAGGGAAATCCAGCCAAGAGATTTCTATCTCAAAAATGTTAACTGTATGCTCGATCTTCTGGGCCTTAAACGGAACAGTTGTTTGCGCAAACAATGTTTGGTTATCAGCTACTACAGATAGTCCATAGGTCTTTCCGGCAGTCAAAGGAAAAATGGCTGACGAGATAGCATAATGGCCCGAGTCCCTATTATAAGGAAGTTGCGTCCCAACCGAGTTCTCGTCAATAATCAATACTACTGCATCAGTTATTAAATCATCGCCATTGAAGGAATTAGCTAAAACACCAAACGACTTCTGAGACCGGGACACTTCTACAACAATCTGCTCGAAAGAAGATGAAATGATCGAATTTACGACTATGAGATCTTCCCCCGCAATATCTGGTGGATCTACCTCTTCCGTGCAAGAAAATAAGAGAAAAATAAGACTCATCTCCATCCAAAATCTCCCGATGATTATATATTTCTTAGAATTCATAGGTATAGCTAATGGATGGTAATATTGGAAAAATGCTGAGCTTCTCCAGGACTCCAGTGGTTCTACCATTTTCAATTTTTTCCGCTCTTGTATAGAAGAAAGGATTCTTACGGCTGTAGGCATTATAGATACTTAAGTCCCAAGTACGAACTCCCTTTTTTTTCTGCTTGCTCATCCTAAAACTAAAATCTATACGATGGTATGCCTCAGCTTGAAAATTGTTTCGTCGTTCTATGTCCTCGAAGGTATTGTTGAAGAAAAAACTGGTACGAGCATCATCTGGTGCAGTTCTGAATATCCTAACAGGTAAAGAATAATTATTGCCGGTACCATAGACCCAGGTTCCAGATAGTGTAATTCTATCAGAAATATTGTAAATCCCAACAACAGAAACATCATGCCTTCGATCATACTTTGATAGAAATTTTTCCCCTAAGTTGATCTCGTCGAATTGTACTTCCGTCTTAGATAATGTGTATCCAATCCATCCGTTGAATTCTCCCACTTTTCGCTGAATCAGTAACTCTATCCCATAAGACTCTGAAGAGCCGGTGGTTATGTTGTCTTCCCATGAAATCGATTCTGCAGATCCTGGATCATCCAGGATCAAGAAGCTTGCCCCGTCTTTGTAAGCAATGACGTTCTTTGATCTTTTCAAGTAACCTTCAAACGTGATGCTGACATTTCGTGGAAGATCCTTTGCAAGACCAACCGCCACCTGATCTGAACTTTGAGGTTTTACACGATCTGTACTTGAAACCCATAAATCCGTCGGAAGACCAACTCCAGAATTGCTCAGCAAATGCACATATTGATTCATTGATGCATAGGATGACTTGATAGAAAAATTGTCAAATATCTTATAAGCCATGGCAATTCTAGGCTCTGGTCTGTAATACTGTTTACTCTTGTGGATGAAATGACTAAAGCGAAAACCTGCATTTACATTCAAGCGATTCAAAAGATGCATTTCATCTTCCAGATAAAAAGCGGATTCCAATGTGGCGAATTTGTTCTCGGTATCAACTTCCACAAAATCAGGATTGAAAGTCGCCAGTCCGGTTTCCTGCTCGACCAGCGCATTAGGCACAAATCGGTGTGAAGTAGAAGCCACTCCAAATTTTATTGAATGGTTGAGGTTAGGGAAAAAGTCCACATCATATTTGATTCCAAAGTCTCGAATACTCGTATTGTATTTCAGGTCAAACCCTCCACTTTCTTCTGTGATCTTAAATAAATAACGACTGAATATCAGAGATGTATTCGCAAAAAATTTCTTAGAAAATTGATGATTCCAACGCACGGTAGACGAAGCGTTCCCCCAACCCAACCGGGCGTTGAGGTTTATCGTTTTGTCTTTGGAAAAAAACTTGTCTTTTCCAAAATATGCACTGATGTACAACTTGTCAGTAGAAGAATACTCATGATTGATCTTGGCATTGAAGTCATAGAAAAAGTAGCCGCCCTTGGTATCTGTGTTATTAAGAGGTGCAATTAGGGCATCAATGTACGTTCGTCTGGCACTAATCAGGTAGGAGGATTTACCTTTCTTTAGAGGCCCTTCCAGAAGAAACGAAGAAGACACTAGTCCAACGCCAATTTTCCCATGTTTTTCCTCCTTGTTTCCATCTTTCAGATCCAATTTGATTACGGATGATAGCCTTCCACCAAACCGAGCCGGGAAACCGCCTTTATACAGCTCTATGGACTTTATGGCATCTCCATTGAAAATTGAGAAAAACCCAAAGAGGTGATTGGCATTGTATACAATCGCATCGTCTAGAATAATCAAGTTCTGATCAGGTCCTCCACCACGAACATACAGTCCGCTATTTCCTTCAGACCCTGACTGAACCCCTGGCATCAGTTGTAGCACCTTCAAAACATCCTTCTCACCCATAAAAGCGGGTATCTGTTGTACACTCTCCGTTGGTAATCTAAGTAGACTCATCTGTGTGATTTCGCTCTCTTTTACCTGAAGTTCAGCGTTGATTACAACCTCATCCAGCGCTAATGTGGCTGTGCTTAGAAATTGATTAATGACTACATCTTCGTTTAGTTCTACGGAGACCTTTGATCCCTCAAAGCCAACAAAGGAGTAGATTAGATCGTAAGACCCTTCAGGTAACGTTAAGGAGTAAAACCCATAATTATTGGTAACCACTCCTGAGTTGATGGAAGGAACATAGATGGTAACACCAGGCAGAAGTTCCTGACTCCCCTTCTCTTTGACATAGCCACTGATCGTGAATTTTGAATTCTGACCAAGGCAAGCGAAAAAGGAAAAGAGCAGGAAAGTGTAAATCGTGAGCTTTGCAGCACTTTTCATTCAATGAATGTAGTTAACTTAGTTAATACAACTTCCGTTGAATAGAACCTGATTGTCTTCAAAAAAATAACCCTCATTTATGAAAAGATTCATACTCTTAATAGCCGCTTTTTCAATTGTTTCAATTGTTTTTGCCCAAGATCAAACAACTTTCATCTTAGTCCGTCATGCCGAAAAAGCAGATGATGGCACCAGAAACCCTCCTCTCAATGAAGTTGGAAAAGAGCGAGCATTGAATTTGGCAGCTTTGTTAGAAAATCAAGACATAGCTGCGTTGTACTCTACTCCCTACAAGAGGACACAAGAGACGCTTCAACCACTGGCACAAAAGAAAGGATTGGAGACAAGTGAATACAAGCCTAGAGCCGGAGCGGATTGGTTGGCTAAATTGTATGGGGATCATAGTGGAGGAACAGTAGTCATTGTTGGTCATTCCAACACCATTCCAAACCTTGCAAATCACCTGTTAGGAAATGAGACCTTCACTCAATTTGATGAAAAAGAATATTCGAATCTGATCGTAATTGTTGGCAGCGAGGTTGGTAATGGAAAACTAGTTAGGCTGAGTTTCTAGCAACTCACCACCCTATTTGCTACCATCGTATAACTCATAGTGGCAGTAGTCACATTCGAGTGGGCCGTTGTATAGTGTGTATTTGGTATTGTAGTTCAAACCGATTTTTTTCATTGCAGCCTTATTCGAACTGATGATCCATGCATCATAACCGGAAAAATTCTGCTTAAATGCATCTCCCATCGAGACATAAAACGCATTGATATCATCATCTCCAATGCGCTCGCCATATGGCGGATTGGTAATGATCATACCTTCTTCTGCCAATGGTTTAAACTCTCTGAAATCCATTTCCCGGATCTTTACTTCCCTTCGGAGGCCAATCTTTCCCAACGACTTTCTTGCCATACTAACGGCATTTGGATCAATATCTAACCCTGTGAAATCCATCGAAGGTTTTCTCATTTTAGATTGCTCCTCAATCTTTACATTGTTCCAGAGTACCGGACTGAATTCAGGCCATGTCTTAAATCCAAAATCTCTTCGTTTAATGTTGGGAGCCATATTCATTGCTATCATAGCAGCTTCAACAAGAATGGTCCCACTGCCGCACATCGGATCGACCAATGGCATACTTTTATCCCATCCAGACAGTTTTATCATTCCTGCTGCCAAAACTTCATTCATGGGTGCGCGATGCCCGTCTTCTCGATAACCTCTCTGATTAAGTGGCGCCCCAGAACTGTCCATCGAAATCGTAAAGAAATCATTCGCACAATGTAGGTTGAATAAAACATCGGGACTCTCCGTATCGATCGATGGTCTTCTCCTGTATTTGTTACGAAACTGATCAACCATGGCGTCCTTCGCTTTCAGTGCAACGAATTTCGAATGTTTAAATAGTTCGGAAAACACGACATTGTCAATCGCAAACGTCTGGTCCACATCCAGAAAAATCGACCAGTCAAACTCCATCATTCGATCGTAAAGCTCTTTTTCTGTCTTCGCAGTGAATGAGTATATCGGTACCAGAATTTTCAGAGCAGTTCGTAATCTAAGGTTTGCCCGATACAGAAATTCTGGATTCCCCTCACATTTTACTCCACGTGTGATCTTCTCGATCTTATTGCCACCGATCTCTCTTATCTCTTCAGTGAGAATGTCCTCAAATCCATAAAGTGTTTTGATCGTAAGCTTCATGTCGGCAAATCTACACGAAGTCTATACAGGCAGAAACAGAAAACTAGAAGTTCGGTGATTCGCTTATGTCAGCCTGTCTGTTTAAGTGGGAGGGTGAAGGTAAAGGTGGTCCCTTCTCCCTTATTGCTTTTGACCCAAATGTGTCCGTCATTTTTTACGATGAACTCATGACATAAAACAAGGCCAAGGCCAGAACCGGATTCGTTATTCGTGCCTTTGGTTGATCCACTGCTCGTTATTTCAAACAAAGTCTCAATTCTATTCATATCAATTCCAACGCCATTGTCAATTATTGCCACGCATGCAAGATTGCCCGTGGACCAATACTTTAAGTCAATTTTCCCGCCTTCCCTTGTGAACTTTATCGCATTTGACAGGAGGTTTCTGAATACTGTGTCAATCATATTCTTATCTGCAACTACTTGCAACCCAGAATCGTCTTCGGTTTTCCTTAGTGAAATACTTTTCAATTCCAATGCTCCCCTAGCCATCTGGATGTTTGCAGCAACGAGTTCATCCAAGGGAATGACAGTTGGATTAAAAGTATAATTATTGGTTTGCATCCTTGACCACTCCAGTAGATTTTGAAGGAGGGAAAGCAGATTGTTTGCTGACTTATTGATATTCTCCATAAAGAATTTAGTATCCGCAACTTCAAAGTTTCCAGGATCTTTGATATAAAGATTAGAAAAGCCAACGATACTGTTACATGGAGATCTCAGATCATGCGCTAGTATATTTATCAATGTACTTTTCATTTCCACAAGATCCTCCACCTCTCGCTTTTGATTTAGAATTTTTATTTGATTGTACTCCAACAAGTAGGTGCTGAGAATGATCGCAATTAAGGCGGAGGCAACAAAAAATGAAGTCATGATGAAGTATTGAAGATCATCATGGTAGTAATTGAGACCTACACCTACGACTAGGAAATACAGTATAGCTACCAAAAAGAGCGATAATAACTGTGTAACGTGCATTCATTAGAATGAACCCTATTGGAAATGCTGTCAACACAATTCCACTGAAATAGATGTATGTCGACCACTCCACAGGATCTGAAATAGCGATCATAATGATTATCGAAAATGGACCCATAAAAACCATCACAGCATTAATGAATAGCCTATATCTTGCGATTACTTCGACATATGTTGAGAGCATTGCGAGAAAAAAGAACGGCAAGACACATGCTCTTATCATCCAAAAAGTCTTGTAGTTAATTGGTGCGGATAAAAAATCGACATAAGAAAATCCAAGGTATAGGAGCATGTATGTGAGAGACCAAAACCGAATTGTTCGTTCATTATAATTCAGTTTGCCCAGGGCTCTTTGCAACGTAGAAATAGGGAATCTCATGATCCCTGTTGGCCTGATCTCCACAAGCCTCCTCTGGACCGAAGAAGTCTGAGGATAAGTCCCACCAAAAATATGGCAACAAACAGCCTGAGAAACTGGGCTGGCCATCTTGAAATCAATGAATACACTTTCATGGTCTCAAAGGTAAATTCAAGGGTTTCATTCTGAAATCTAACCACATTTACAGTTGGTCTACTGCTTTCAAAACTCGGGGAACAATCCTGTAAAGCACGATGTCAATTGCTGGGTAGGTGGCATCAATTGAATATCCAACGTAAAACCGTCCTCAATCAAATCAAATGAATATCTTAGTGTGTTACAGATGCAGCGAACAGAACATAACATCTTCAAGAAGTTTTTCTTTCTACTCCTACTATTTTCAGGAATGTCTCTATTTGGTCAAAATATTCAAAATGGTCAGGTAGATCTAACTAGCTACGATTTCAATTCTACTACCACACTTTCTTTGAATGGAGATTGGAAGTTTTTTCCATCTCAATTCGTAGTCCCAGAATCAGTTGAGCAAAGTGCTGAATCTATTTTGATAGATGTCCCAAATCGGTGGGAGCAAAGCGGGCTGTCAGCTTTGGGATTTGGCTCCTATCAACTTGTCATTTACAAAAAGACAGATGAGCCGCTTGCATTGAGAATTCCCGACCTTTTTAGTGCTTACAATTTGTTTGTGAATGGGCAACATTTGACAACTATGGGAGTCCCGGGGGTGGACAGTGAATCAGAAAAACCAGGTCGACAATTTAGGTTGGTTTCTCTGGGACACATACAATCAGACACTTTGAATGTAGTCATCCATATCTCAAATTTTGTTCATAGCAAGGGAGGGATTGGTGCGCCTATCCAAATAGGTACACTTGAAAATCTAATTCAGAAGAAATTCATCAATGATGTCTACGACGTATTCATGGCTGGATGTTTAGTTATGGGAGCATTCATCTTCATGGGTATGTATTTCTATGGACGGCAAAAGAAGATGGCCTTCTATTTTGCACTTTTCTGTCTTGTGTATGCATACCGAATTATCGGATGGGGAAATTACGTTTTACACGATCTGATAGATATGCCCTACCGACTTGGCATGACGATCGAATACTCCACACTCTATTCTACTGTCTTCTTTTTCGGGCTTTACTTGAAGCATCTCTTCCCTGAGGAAGTACCCAAGAAATTGGTGAATGGATTCCTATTGCTCTCGTTATTCTGGACACTAATGACCTTAACTCCGGTCTACATTTTCACCCAGTTGAATGATCCATTTCTTATCATTCTGCTCCTTGCGATGATATTCATAAGTGTTGTTTTCATCAGCGCGTTGATTCGTGGCAGACAAGGTGCTCGATATTCCATCTACAGTACCATGGGAATTATTGTCGTCTTTTTGATGAAGACCCTTGCGTACTTAAACGTAGTAGAAGAAATTCTGTGGGTCTCTATGCTCGGTCAGTTAGTATTTTTCTTGTTTCAATCTCTTATTTTGTCAAAACATTTTACTTCTTCCTGGCGTCAAGCAAAAGAAGAAGCGGAGAGTGCTATGAAAGTACGCTCGGATTTTTTGTCGATCATGAGTCATGAGATTCGTACTCCATTAAACACTGTAATTGGCACCACCTATCACCTCCTTGACGAAAATCCAAGAAAGGAGCAAGTAGAAGAACTAAACAATCTTAAAAATGCCTCCGAATACCTACTTACGTTGATAAACAACGTTCTCGACTATAGCAAAATTGATGCAGGCAAATTGGAATTCGACGAATCAAATACTCAACTTAAGCGCTACAGCGAGGGTGTATTCAATGTCTTTAAACCAATCGCTAGTCAAAAAGGGATTGCTCTAAACTTGGAATATGATGAGAAGCTTCCGGAAGTAGTGAAACTAGATAAGGCGAGAGTCAATCAGATTCTGACCAATCTGATCGGAAATGCTATCAAATTCACTGAAAAAGGAAACGTCACACTGGCCATTTCACTACAAGAGCGTATTGACAAGAACGTCAAAGTGCTCTTTGAAATCAAGGATACCGGGATAGGAGTTAGTAGCGACCTCAAGGATAGAATCTTTAAATCTTTTCAGCAAGCAAATACCTCCATCACAAGAAAATATGGAGGCACAGGATTGGGTTTATCTATTACAAAACAATTGGTGGAAATGATGGGCTCGGAAATTCACATGAATAGCGAGAAAGGTAAAGGATCCACCTTTTACTTCACTTTAGCCCTTAAGATTGGTAACAAAGTATTAGAAAAATTTCAAGAAACGGAAGCCTTTGATCTATCGGGATTTCATGTTCTTCTAGTTGAGGATAATCACATGAACGTTCTTATTGCAAAGCGCTTGCTTGAAAAATGGAATATGATCGTGGATCTGGCCGAGAATGGACTGATAGCTATTGATAAAGTTGAAAATAACACCTATGATATCGTGTTGATGGATCTTCAAATGCCTGAAATGGATGGCTATGAAGCGACAAGAATTTTGAGAAAAAAAGGCTTCAAATTACCAATATTGGCACTTACGGCATCAGCCATGTATGAAAAGTCCGAGAAGCTTGAGACAACCGGATTGGATGGTTTAGTCACAAAGCCGTTTAACCCAAAAGATCTGTATAAAGCTATTTCTGATCGATTAGAGAAAAAGCCAATTTTGCCTTCAGACTTGCCTGAAAACTAGAATCAAATTTTGCACCCAGTTTATCCACCAGCAGCTCGAATTCTCAGTATCAACGTTTCATTGGCATAGTCTTCAAAATCATCAGCTGCACCTCCCGTGGGTGAATTCCAGAGACCTCCTTTTAACTTTACCCATACCCGATCGTTGGCTTTGTCTTGCCAGCACTTTTCTCCATCGGAACTTCTAACTAGATCCAATGACCCAACTTCGTCGTAGACAACATGATTATTCAAATCACTGCGTTGCTGTAAAAAAACAACCGGATCAATGGATCCGTCAAATTCGATTCCAATCAATATGACATCCTCTGGTTCAAACATGCTCTCAACATCCATATGGAAATCACTTGGAGGTTCCGCGGTGCCATTTGCTGATTCATCTGGAAATGACAGCTCGTAAATGCCATCTCTAGTTCCAGCCCAATCTCTCATGTGCTGAAGCGACCAATCCTGCTGCGCACTTGTCACTCGCCAATCTGCTACCTGGTTAAGGTCGATATCTAATCGTCTCACATAAACTTCCATCAGATCGTTGTAGTAGCGATTCTGAGGAAGTGCATCGCCTTCGCCATGCAGTACAAATGCAAGAAAGCCATAAAATGGACCGGCAACGCCTACGCCACCGACCACATCAGTACCGAGATCAAGGATGGTCACATCTTTTCCATACGTGAGAAAAGGATCATCATAAACAATATAGTTTTCGGGTGTTCCCCAGTAGCCATAGGGATCCCAAACAGCACTGGCGAGCGTGAAGTAGTCATCTGCTGCTTTGATTTTTACACCTGGATGGGAAGCTATCAACTTATTATTCGAATTTCGAATTTGACCATTATCTACTGGGCGTACATAATAATCGTCAGAAGCAAATACTCCTGCACGGTCATACTTGTCTACCGGAAAATTGACCACGACATTATCTTTCATGCTAAATGCACTATGATACGTGGCAAAAGCAACGGGGGCAGCAGATGCAAAAAATTGAAAATCCGCTATTTCGGGACGGCCTGTTTCATTCATCAGGTGATTTAGACTGGTACCAACCACTAAGCTCCTTTCAATAACTCCATTTGAACCTGATCCGGCGAAAAACCTCCCACAATTGTCCGCTGATACTACTTCAAAAATATCTGTCTCTGCTCCTCTGTCCCACGCCCCATTGTCTTGATTTTTCCAAGTCTTGTACCTGCTAAGGGAAAATCTCCTGAGGGCGTCAAATGGATAACCATCTGTTCTACCATCGGTAGTTGACCAATACTGCCTACCACTTGTATTCCCTTCATTATCAATCTCCACATCATCAAGGTGTATTCCATCAACTCTATTTGAATGCGCTGTATTGTTATCAAACACACCGAAAAGGATTCGATTTGGTCGGAGAATCAATCCATCATCATGCAAAACTTCCTGATTCAAGCCCCAGGGTTGCTCGGGGTATGACAACCAAAACCCAAAGGTTTGGCAGTCAGCTGAGGTATTGTTCGTCACTGTGTTATCTGGATTACTTATCCAAAATCCCGAAGAGCCGAGCTCCCCTACCTCGTGCTGTTTCAAGGCACTTCCATCTACTGGATTTCTAACATGCAGAATGAGGTTACCGTCGATAACATTTCTCCGTTCCACCGCATCTTCTGTGAAAATCCCATGACCTCTTACGTCGTAGACAATATTATTAGTCACCTCCACTCCATTTGTCCCATGAATAACAATCCCTCTGTTAGCAGATGAATTAACCGTGCTATTTCGAAGGTATTGACCAGTTGCATCAGCTAAGGTCTGTGAACCGCTGTAACTCAGCATGTGCCAGTGAAAAGGATATCTTCTCAACCGCCCTCTTTGTCCCGCCCTCTTAAATTCTACACCGTCGATATGAGCATTTCCTCCTGGCATAATCATAGTGTGAACACCAAAACCTTCATTACTCCAATCGGAATCATTTGGAGCCTGTATCACAATGTTTCTTGTCAGGTTTCCAACTTCTGCGCGCTCATCCAATATCAATGGTGTTCTAGTATTTTCTGTGTCAGCAACTGGCGGAGTTACCAAATCTGTAGCTGTTAGACTCATACCTGTATTGGTCGCATATTGTAGCAGGCCCCATCGGTGCGCATTTAGACCCTCCGACAACGAAATTGTCTTATCTGAAATATCTGTGATAGAAATTCGCTGTGTAATGGATTGGTTAGAAAATCCCGCTTCGTAATAATCTGTGGGTGCAACCACCACCTCATCACCAATGTTCCATTCGACAGTTTCTGCCAAATCCAAAGAAGTAGTTCCAGCATCTGCGTGCGCATCTATTTTAGTCCAAAGAACATCTGCGGTTGCTCCATGTAATTCCAAGTTTCCGCTCATTACCACAATGCCTCGAGTCCCCATCCCCATTACACTTGCATTCTGGTCGGTATCTGTCAATGTAATAATTGCTTTTTGTTCAAATGGAATCCCTTGCGATCCTACTCTGAGGCCTCCACCCATTACCACAATCCATTCACTGGTTAATTCAAGATCTTGCCTATCAAATTGTAAGTTTCCCTCAATTGTGAGTCCCCCTAATGACGGTGTACTCTCGTCAAGCAGAACGTACTTATCTGCTGTGATCGTAACTAACTCTCCTGCAACTGGTTTTGCTCCACCCCAAGTTGCAGGGTCAGACCAAAGCTCGACATCAGCCGCATTTATGATGTGAACGGCCTCAGAGTAGAGGACTTCGTCACAGCCACTTTCTGTAATCTTAGCTCTGAAAAAACTTGGAAATTCATCAATCACTGTTTCATAAATACTATTTGTTGCCTTCGAAATATTACTCCAATCAGATTCATTGGAAGAGAATTGCCACTGAATACTTCCTCTATATGTCCCGGCTGTAAGCTCTATGGTATCTAATACATGAATTGGAATTGTTTGCTGTGCAGAAACACCACTTCCCAGAAGTAGAAAGGCAAAAACAATAATTGTACGTGTCCCTCTCATTTTATTCGAATTTTCATTTTGTGAATACGCTCTCCCTGAAATACATTTATGATGTAGACTCCGCTGCTAATTTGATCGACATTGATTTCCAATTCACCATTCTCAATTTCCCCCGAAAACACAGAGGTTCCTCCAAGATCGAATAGCTGCGCATCTGCTTTTTTGAAATCTGTTCTTATGGTAAAAAACGATGTATTCACCGGGTTAGGGAATACTTGAATATGTTCCGTTTCCTCTAGTCCTGAAACAACGGGACATCCAACCCCTTGCACGACGGAAACGGCTATTGAATGTTTGACTTGGGCATTGGAACAAGTGATTCCCATACATAGCAATAAAGCCACTGAATATTTTGGCATATGATTTAGCGTTTTAGTGAAAGGCAAAAATTCACCAATACATAGCTTGCACTCAGAAATGGGCATCTACTATTGGTCTACAACATGCAAGTTTTTTCTGTGGCACAAAACAAACCCTTCCGACTGGATCTAAAATCTCTAATTGACCACAATCAGGAAGGGCTATCTACTTCCAAGGCGAACGCATAAAAAAGGGTTATGAGTTACCAGCTAAATTAACCACTCAAACAGTCGCCTCTTTGTATTCCAAAACTCGCTTTAAGTTTAGAATGTAAAGCTAACCAGGGTATACAGTGGTCATCGAATTTCTGATTATACACTCGGTCTACAATACACATAAAAGAGGTATCTGCTCACCGAATTCTTTGCTCTGGAGACTTGCAGGCAATTGATGCTTTGTTCCGTCACTAAGCTCCAATACAACAAAAGCCCCTCGAATGAGGGGCTTTTTGTATATATCCAGGGTATTCCGATAGGTATCGGATCGGAAGATTATTTCTTATCTTCTTCTACCTCTTCGAATTCAACATCTGAAACATCATCTCCGCCCGAAGCTGCTTCTTCTCCCGCACCTGCATCTGCTCCAGGTGCTCCACCGCCAGCTTCTTGCTGTGCGGCATAGATCTCCTGAGAAGCAGCTTGCCAAGCATTGTTCAACGCTTCCATTGCTGTGTCTATTTCCGCAAGGTCTTGTTTCCCATGTGCTTCTTTCAACTTGGTCAATGCACCTTCAATTGCTGATTTATTTCCATCAGAAAGTTTTTCTCCAAACTCGCTCATCTGCTTTTCTGTTTGGAATATCAATGAATCCGCCTGATTGACTTTCTCCACTTTTTCCTTCACTTCCTTATCTGCCTCAGCATTTGCTTCAGCCTCCTGCTTCATTTTCTCTATCTCCTCATCCGTCAACCCTGACGAAGCTTCGATTCTGATCTTTTGTTCTTTACCCGTTCCTTGGTCCTTCGCTGATACATTTAAGATACCGTTCGCATCGATGTCAAATATTACTTCAACCTGAGGTACTCCTCGTGGTGCTGGTGGAATCCCATCCAGGTGAAATTTACCTAGGGACTTGTTGCCATTAGCCATTGGTCGTTCGCCCTGCAGAACATGTATTTCAACTGATGGCTGATTGTCAGCAGCAGTTGAGAATGTTTCAGATTTCTTAGTGGGAATAGTCGTATTCGACTCAATTAATTTAGTAAATACACCTCCCAGCGTCTCAATCCCTAACGAAAGCGGAGTCACATCTAGAAGCAAAACATCTTTCACTTCTCCAGTCAAGACACCGCCTTGAATCGATGCTCCAATTGCTACTACTTCATCAGGATTTACACCTTTCGATGGTTTTTTCCCGAAAAATTTCTCTACTTCTTCCTGAATTTTAGGAATTCGTGTTGAACCTCCAACCAGAATTACTTCATCAATGTCACTCGTAGAAAGTCCTGCATCTTTAAGCGCAGTCTCCACAGGTTTCATTGATCTCTTAACCAAAGACTCTGCTAATTGCTCAAATTTTGCTCTACTTAGAGATCTTACCAAGTGCTTAGGTACTCCATCAACTGGCATTATGTATGGCAAGTTGATCTCTGCATTTGAAGAACTTGATAATTCAATCTTAGCCTTCTCGGCAGCTTCTTTCAAACGTTGCAAGGCCATTGGGTCTTTTCGAAGATCTATCCCTTCGTCCGCCTTGAACTCATCAGCGAGCCAATCGATGATAACTCCATCAAAATCGTCCCCTCCAAGGTGTACATCACCATTGGTTGATTTCACTTCAAACACTCCTTCTCCTAATTCCAAAATAGAAATATCGAATGTACCACCACCAAGGTCATACACTGCGATTTTCATATCCGCATTTTTCTTATCCAAGCCATAAGCTAATGCTGCAGCAGTTGGCTCATTGATAATTCTCTTTACATCCAAGCCGGCAATTTGACCTGCTTCTTTCGTAGCTTGTCTTTCTGCATCATTGAAGTATGCAGGCACTGTGACCACCGCTTCTTTCACTTCCTGTCCAAGAAAGTCTTCAGCTGTTGACTTCATTTTCTGAAGGATCATTGCAGACAATTCCTGAGGTGTATATGTTCTGTCTCCAATTTTTACTCGCACAGTGTCATTACTTCCAGACTCAACTTCATAAGAGATGTTTCTCATTTCCGCCTTTACTTCCGAAAATTTCTTCCCCATGAATCTCTTCACTGAGCTGATCGTATTTTGCGGGTTGGTGATCGCCTGTCTTTTGGCCGGATCTCCCACCTTTCTTTCTCCTTTCCCACCGTCGAGAAAAGCCACAATCGAAGGAGTAGTTCTCCTTCCTTCGCTATTCTGGATCACTACAGGCTCATTACCCTCCATTACAGCCACGCATGAGTTTGTAGTTCCTAAATCGATACCTATGATTTTACCCATTTCTATTTGATCTATTGATTTTCTAATTAATTCTTCGCTCCTATCCGTTTATCAATGGATGTGCCAAACGATAAAAGATGACAGAATGTCAGAATATCAGGAACCACATACAAAGCTTACAGATTAACTAGGGGAGTATGCTGTTTAATTGTCTTGTAATGGTAGAGTTATATATTCGCAACCTAACATCTGCTGTCGTGACCCAATCAACAAGATTCTTAATAATTGTCTCCCTAATCACACACTTCTTTTCTTCCTTTGGACAAGACCAGCTGGGTACTTCCGGGTTTAATGGCCCTACAATCGGTAGAGCCATAATGTCTGAAGAGTTCCGTGTGAATGCCCCTTCTGAAGGCAATCGAGAAACAATTGAGTTCTTTCACGTGAAGTACAAGACTCCAACGCTGGATTTAAGAGCAATAAATACCTACACAAAGTACACTGTTCCCGAATCCGTGACAGTGACGCCTCCAGACCTCTCTGCATTCGACCATACCACTGCACTGATTGGATTGTACGGTAACCCTAACGAGCCTAAAATGCTTATCTGGCTTGCAGGGAATTACAACTATAATGATGTGACCTTTTTTGTTGATTATGATCAGGATAGGAATTTTACCGATGACAGAAAAACATTGCGAATTCGTCGAGGGAAAGAACCAGTTCAAGTCATCTTAACACCTAAAGAAGGGGATCAAAGCTTTTGGCTGGGGTTACCCGAAGTGACGGTGGCTGTCAAAAAACCTAAAGAGCGAATTGAAAAGAACTTAGTGGCGACGTTTCAAGCTGGTGTAGGTAGCGGTGATTTAACCTACAGCTACAACGGTTCCACGAGCAATACTTCAGATGGCTACTATGTCAATATTTCAGAAAAGAGTTTAGGTACTGCTTTGTCCTATTACATGAGAAATTTCATTGTGGGAACTAGTCTCTCCTATCAAAATCACTATTACTATGCGTCTTACCATATTGAGGATGGAATACCAAATACTGCGGTCAATCAAGACTATCATGGGCCTAATAAACTACACTTAGGCCTATATGGACTTTATAGATTCCGTATTACTGAATTTATTGAATTACAGCCATTATTCAAATATGGTATCACGCATTACTTGAAACCAGAGTATAAACCTTTCAAAAACAGGGATGAGGCATACCCGCTTGGAGCTAGTCAGTTTTTTGAAATAGGGATGCGATTTGAATTCACTGCAGGAACAAAGAATGTTTTTTTCCTTGAGTATGCAAGAAATAGGCAAGACTGGGAGCCTCGTGGATTGCCAGGAAGCGAACAAGACAGCTTCGAATCTCGCGTGAAGATTTCGAAGTTCAGCGTGGGTTTTAGTGTTCCGTTGTTCTGATTACTATCGTCCAGCTCATTATTCTCATTTATCGTAGCGCTGCTTGATTACCCTGACAATTAACAGCAGACCAAATACAATTACTACTGAACCAATAAGCCAATTTCTTGCATCCTGGTGTGTAAAGGTCGTCTCTCCTGAATCGATGATTTGATAAATTAGGAAACCAATGATAAAGTACATCGCGTAGCGAACGGGTTTTCTCATTGAATCAAAGTTATAGCTAATCTATTGTTCTGCATACTTTTGCAGCCCATACACATAAAAATGACTTTAGAACAAGAAATAGCTCGCCGCAGAACTTTTGGCATTATTGCTCACCCAGATGCAGGAAAAACCACTTTGACTGAAAAATTACTTCTCTTCGGAGGTGCCATCCAAACAGCGGGTGCTGTTAAGTCAAATAAGATTGACATAGGGACGCGTTCTGACTGGATGGATATTGAAAAGCAACGGGGAATTTCTGTTGCAACATCTGTCATGGGGTTTGAGTATCACGATCTCAAAATAAATATTCTGGATACGCCTGGTCACAAAGATTTTGCAGAAGATACCTATCGCACATTGACGGCCGTAGATAGCGTAATCATGGTCATTGACTGTGTGAAAGGAGTAGAGGAGCAAACGGAAAAATTGATGGAAGTCTGTCGAATGCGAAAGACACCTGTCATCTGCTTTATCAACAAACTAGATCGGGAAGGACAGGATGCCTTTTCATTACTTGATGAGATCGAAGAAAAATTGGATATTAAGGTTCGACCTATGAGTTGGCCGATCGGCATGGGCAAGTCGCTTCGAGGGGTATTCAATATTTACGAAAACAATTTGAACCTTTATGAGCCAAACAAGCAGAAGAAAGTCACAGATGTTGTTGAAATCCAAGGAGTAGACGATCCCAATCTGGAGAAGTATCTACCAGAATCTGCGGTTAATGAGCTAAGAGAAGAGATAGAATTGGTCAATGGGGTTTATGATCCATTTGATTCAGAAAAATATCTCAACGGGGAAGTTGCACCCGTATTCTTTGGGAGTGCTGTCAATAATTTTGGCGTACGTGAATTGCTGGATTGCTTTACTCAGATCGCTCCGCCACCAAGAGCAAGAGAGACAGAGGAAAGAGAAATAACTCCAGATGAAAAGAAGTTTTCAGGATTCATTTTTAAGATTCATGCGAACATGGATCCAAAACACAGAAATCGAATCGCCTTTGTTCGGGTCTGCTCAGGAAAATTTGAGCGTGGCACCAACTACTATCATGTAAGACAAGACAAACAGGTTCGGTTTTCCAATGCCACTGCCTTTATGGCACAGCAAAAGGAGACAGTGGAAGAAGCCTTCCCTGGCGATATCGTTGGCTTGTATGATACAGGAAATCTCAAAATTGGGGACACGCTTAGTCAAGGAGAAAAGGGAGTGTACAAAGGCATCCCATCGTTCTCTCCTGAGATGTTCAGGGAAGTAATTAATCTCGATGCGATGAAATCCAAGCAATTGGAAAAAGGCTTGAACCAATTGATGGACGAAGGTCTTGCTCAGCTTTTTACCTTTGAGATGGGAGCAAGAAAAGTAGTCGGAACTGTTGGTGCACTTCAGTTCGAAGTGTTGCAACATCGACTTTTAAATGAGTACGGCGCAAGTGCTCGGTTCGAAAATGTTAGTATTTATAAGGCCTGCTGGATAAGTAGCGACAGTGATTCAAAACTGGATGCGTTCGTGAAAGATAAGTTCAGGCACATTGCAAAAGACAAGGAGGGTAAGCTAGTATTTATGGCAGAAACAAAAGCCTGGTTGCAGATGGTTCAAGACAATTTTCCGGATATTCAGTTTCACTTTATCAGTGAGTTCTAAAAAAAGGAAACCCCACCGAAAGATGGGGTTTCTGGTTTCCTTGAATTGCCTCGCTACTATTGTTTGACTATGGTAGCTGTGGTTGTTTGCCCCTCAACAGTCTGGACACCAACGATCGTATTATCTGTCACAGTTATGATCAGGTCAATCACATTTTGGTCTTCCACACCGTCTTCCTCCTCGTTTATGATCATAACGAGTCTGTTGTTAGCTTCTTCATAACTCCATCCTCCTCCAAAATCATCCATGTAGGTATCTGTTTTAAAAACAAGATCTTCACATGTAGAGGCACTAAAATCAAGATATGTCTCCTCTCCTTCTTCCTCCAATCTTAGTGCGCCATTTTCAGAAAATGAGAATTTTATGAAATCGATATTTTCTGTTTCCTCATATTCAATTTCCTTGGTCTGACCATCCGCACAGGTTAGTGTTTCGACATAAGTCTCAGAAAAAGGCTCACCAATGATTTCTGTTCTTGTTTCCCCGCCCTCAACATGCACAAGCATCGTTACATTCCATGTTCCGATAAGAAATTCACTATTTGCTCCACCTAGTTCACCAACTGTCACACAAACGTTAACAACGTTGCTCACTCTAGCATCTGAATCATACACACAATAATCTACGCAAAATGTGCCTGGTTCAATGTTGTCAGGCAACTCAATGGAAAAGGCTTGATCGTCCTCCGCAATTCTCCCTCCCATCAGAGCAGAGGCAGGAATGTCGTAATAGCTGTCAGCTCCAGGAATTTGCAAATAAACGCCCGCGACATCCCCTGATGACACATCCAGGCCAAGGGTAAGATCTCCTCCCTGGAAGGCTATTTTATCTCCTGGATCATCGATTTCAGGTGCGTTAGGATCACTTGAAGGTGCAGGCGGATCTCCTGTCTCCAAGGTTGCCCCGGTAATTGAAAGTCCCTCTGTTAGAGCGTTGGCATCAGAAAGGTCAACTTCTTCAGGATCCATTTCTTCCTCGGTATCATCTGTTGTACACTGAGAAAAAGCGAACATAAGACCAATACAGAGTATCGGCAGTAAAAAGCGGCTATTCGTTTTCATAAGTAGTTGAATTAATTGGTTAATATCTAAATGTAACTATTAAAAAGAGTGTTCAGTACTCATTAGACCTCTTATTTTTGTCGCCTCATAAAAAACACAATTGAGCTTATGTGCTTTGACATACACGAAATACGCATTTTTACAAATTCTTCTCTGTGAATCTCGAATCAAACTCGGGTATATTACTGCAGATGATTATTGGTCCAAATAAGTTTAAATCGAATTGACATAATGAGTACACCACGAGTAATCTATGAGGACAACCATCTTCTAATTTTGGACAAGCCTTTCGGAATGCTTGTTCAGGGAGATGAAACAGGGGATTCCACTCTTACCGATTGGGCTACTGAATACATTCGAGAAAAGTACAAAAAGACAGGTAATGTTTTCTGCCATCCATGCCACCGCCTGGATAGACCAGTTTCAGGTTTGATCACATTTGCCAGAACATCAAAGGCCCTTGAAAGAATGAACAAACTCTTTCGGGACAGTGAGATTACAAAGACTTATTTGGCCGTTGTGCATGGAACGCCTGTAGAGCATCAGGCCACACTTGTCCACTGGTTGGAAAAAGATGAACAGAAAAATCTAGCAAAAGCATTTGCCAAACAAAAAGGTAAATCTAAGCGGGCTGAGCTCTCCTACCGTTTAATTGCTTCACATGGAAAAGTCTCCCTTTTAAAAGTTTTGCCGAAGACAGGAAGACCACATCAGATCCGTGTGCAAATGAAAGCACTAAATTGCCCGATACGAGGAGATTTAAAGTATGGCTACAGCAAGCCTAATCAAGACAAAAGCATAGATTTGCATTCGTTTAAGTTGGACTTTATTCACCCTGTGAAAAAGGAACCAATCTCAGTAATTTCAAAACCAAAGTGGCCGGATTTCAAGGCATTTATTGATGAGTTGGATTAAAAAAATGCAAGTCAAATGGGAGCTGAAAAGCTTGTGGCAGGTAGTGCCTGTTCTTGTTGTGTTTTCCTGTACTGGATTCACAGTCCTATTCATCAAGGGACCAATATTGGATTTGATCAGCGGTGGAGCTGAAAGAGAGTGGTGGATGACAGTCATTTACATTTTACTAATTCTACCGATTTACAATGTAATATTGCTCATCTACGGGTTCATTTTTGGTCAATTTGCCTTTTTCTGGAAATACGAGCAAAAAATGCTACGCAGATTTGGAATCAAAACCAATGATCGGCAAGAGTGAGGCCAAAGCTCTCCTAAATAAATACGGCAAAACAAGAACGCCCTTCAATTTCTATTGTGATTTTTTCGGCGAAAGTTGGTGTATAGAACCGATCGGTGATGGCAGTAAAACGACATTCCAGCTAGATATCCTTAATGAAGTTCAAAATCATCAGTCGGCGGTTAACAGTCCATCGGTCTTGGAGAGATTCCCTATTCCTTACCATGAATTTAAATCTGCTTTTGACAAGGTCCTACATCAAATTAACATTGGAAATTCGTTCTTGACCAATCTAACCTTTCAGACTCAAATTCAGACAGAATTTACACTGCAAGAAATCTTTGATCAATCAATTGCTAAGTACAAACTTCACGTTCCCAATCATTTTGTAGTTTTTTCACCGGAGACCTTTGTAAAAACCTGCAGAGATTGGATCTATTCCTATCCAATGAAGGGGACCATTGATGCTTCGCTTCCGAATGCTGAGAAAGCAATTCTATCTGACCCCAAGGAAACCGCAGAGCACGTGACGATCGTTGATCTAATTCGCAATGACCTAAGTCAGGTAGCCACCGATGTCTCCGTGTCCAAATTTCGATATGTAGAGGAAATTAAAACCAAGGGAAAGAATTTACTGCAAGTCAGTTCCGAAGTTGTTGGGAAACTTGATACTGGCTGGCAGGAAAATTTGGGTGACCTTTTACTTAAACTTTTACCGGCAGGATCCATTTCCGGCGCTCCTAAGACAGAAACTTTAAAAATCATAGCTAAAATCGAAGATTACGATCGCGACTTCTACACTGGAATCTGCGGTCATTTCGATGGTGAAAACCTGGACACTGGTGTGATGATTCGTTTCATAAAGAAAGATCAAGATAAGTCTTACTATTGCAGTGGTGGCGGAATTACCTCGTTTAGTGACCCTGAAAAAGAGTATGAGGAAATGATAAATAAGATCTACCTACCTCTTCACTAAGTTATTTGTGTTTGGCTATTTTTAAAGATTAACCTAATCAAATGAGAAATCTACTACTTGTATTCTTCATCGTTCAGGCATGTGCACCAGTCTCAAACCAATCAGAGGATAGCAAGTCAGATCCAGTCAAAAAGAAAACGTTCACTTTTGGAGGTGTGACGGCTAGCAATCAATTTGATGGAGCACGACTGAATGATTTCACACAACTGAGCAAAACAATTTATCAGGCCACCATTAGTCCAGAAAACATCCCTGTAAATGCAAGTGCCTGGTTCTCTTTCAAGATATGGAGTGATGAAAAAAAAGCGATTCAGCTTTCCTTGACTTACACTCATCACAAGCACCGATTTATTCCAAAGCTTAGTAATGATGGGAAAAATTGGAATTCATTCGAAGGTCAACTTGCATTGAATCATGATAGCACGACAGCCACATTTAATATTACAGTTTCGCCAGATACATTATGGGTCTCGGCGCAAGAGGTCTTTTCCTCAAAAAGCACATATGATTGGGTCGATTCGTTCATTGCTTCAAAGGATTTTATCAGCAAAAAGGTAGCAGGCAAATCAGTGTTGAATCAAGATGTTTTCGTGGTGTCATCGGAAACATCATGTCTGATTCTGAGCTGGCAATTTCTTTTCGGGAAAAATTCAATCTCTATGTATTTCCACTAATCAATCCAGATGGTGCAGATCTTGGAAACTGGAGGCACAATGCGAATGGGGTTGATCTAAACCGTGACTGGCAGGACTTCACTCAACCAGAGACACAGATCGTTCGGGATTTTGTAACTAGCAAAGTAGATCAGGAGGGAAAAGTGATCTCCTTTGGAATAGATTTTCATACCTCATATAATGGGCCTTATTTGCTCATACTAGATTCAGCAAATGAGAGCAGTATGAAGACCAGGATTATACCAAATTGGATTAAGAGTGTAGGCAATGATCCGTTGAACATGAACGATTACAGGAGAAGAGATCAAGCCCTCCCATACTGCTACAACTGGTTTTACAATGAACTAGGTGTTGAAGCTGTTACTCTTGAGGAAGGTGACGAAATAGATCGAGATACCATTCGTGAAAGAGCCACTTTGTACGCTGACAAATGGATGGAAAGTATGTTGGTCAGCCTAGAGGAGTAGTTCGATATCTAATTCAACATGACGAACGCTCCCCAATAGTACGGTTCGGGGAAATTTTGACGTAGTGATTTTTGCGCTGCAAGAAATGCTTCCTCCTTTTTCTTTCCTCCCATCCATTCTTCATAGAAGGAAGTCATCAACTGCTTTGTTGCTTCGTCACTAACTTTCCATAAACTCATAATTACAGACTCGGCACCAGCGATTTGGAACGCTCGTTGTAGTCCATACACACCTTCACCAGACTTAATTTCTCCAAGTCCAGTTTCGCAAGCGCTAAGTACCACTAAGTCTGTATTCTTTAAGTCAAGGGTGATCACTTCATAGGCAGTAAGAACTCCATTGTTTGTGGTGCTTACCTCCGTACCCTGCGTTGCAATGTCCATTGTTTGCTCAGCATCTGCTAGCATTAGTCCAGATCGAAGCAACGGGTTACTGTTAGCTTGATTCACGTCAACACCAAAAACCTTTTCGTTCGTTGATTGACTTTCCGGCAGGAAAAATCCATGTGTAGCAATGTGCAGTAGCGATGGCGAAGTTAGTTTTTTGAAGTTCTCCTCCGACGCCTGCTTTTCCAAAAAGGTTCTGGTTACAAACCCCTTGGATTTTGAAATTGTACTTACAGCTGCTATTTCTTCCTTGGTTCCCGGAAGGGAAACCAACAACCCTTTCGATCCATAGTCAGGATAACCGAAGAAATCTGCCTTTTTCCCCGAATTTGAAATTACGTCGGAGTTCACCAGGTCCCGCGTACTAGAGTACAGCTGTAAATTCATTGCATCGGACACAAAACTTCCATCGGGCCTTTTCAGTGCGCCAATATTAACCTGGTAGTAAATACCATCCAGCGACATATGCAGATTATCGACACCAACCAGTTTTTCGTCAACCGGCTTCCAGAATTTGCTGTACGTGATTTGATCGTTCGCCTTGAGTTTGACCATGTTTCGATAGGCCTTAGCATACTTTTGATCTAAGTCCTGACCTTTTTCGATAACAACCAAAGTAGGATGCAAGGCAGAGGATTTAGCAATTAGAAATGCATAGTTTTTCTCCGTTGTGAAACTATTGTCAAAGACGGAATATCCAACAATCTCAACCGCTGCATCCTTCGCTCCAAGCTTTGATTTGACTTCCGCCAGTGTGGTCGCTGGCAGCTTGTTTGAGTCAGCGAACTCAGCAGACATCTTACTCAGTTTCTTCTCAAGGCTATTGGCTTCTTGTTCGATTGTTGCCAAATCGACCTTCTCTTTTGCTAATTGCTCTTTTGAAAATGAATAATACAAAATGAGCGATTCCTTGGTTTCTACCCATTTCGAATAGGTCGCTTTCAATTCTTCGTCATCACTTTGCAATATCTGTTCTCTGACTTTCGTGGACGCACTTAGCAAAATTCCTTTTGTTTTCAGATGAAGGTTGAACATTCTGGTGAGTAATTCAGGATCTTCAATACCCCGTTCTGTCGCGTACGAATAGAACTTAAGAATCGAAGGTCTCACCTTTGCCCAGTACTGACCTTTTTCATATTCACTCATCGCACCAAAATACTTTTCTACTAATGCAAGGTTTGCATCTATGGTTTGCTCGAACAGTTGATTTGCTGTGGAAAACAATCCTTGCTTCCATGATATTACCGCCTGGTCTTCCAAAGAGCTGAGGTAATCCGGATGATTTTTTCCGAAAAATTGGAGGTAGGCAGCACTCACTTCCTGCAATACTGCTGAAGCTCCAGCAAAGTCGCCAATGAAAATCTTGAACTTACCAAGGTTATGTTTTGTCTTAATGTACGCTGGATGGGATGTACCATACTTACTTTCAAAAATTCTGAGTGCATCATTAAGGAATTCCTGAACTTCGGCAGTCTTTCCTGACTCCATAAGAACTCCCGCCAGGTAATTTTCGACGTTGGCATAGTCCGTTTGATTGCGAGCCATCCTCTTTCTTTTCAACTCCAGTACCTCTCTGAAAATCTGCTCAGACCGCTCATAATTACCTGCACTAAACTCTATCAAACCCTCATTGATTTTGAAACTTGTATTGTCCCTTCCTTTTTCTCTAATTTCTCCTGAAGCCAGTTCCTGCGCCTTCTTAATGGACATTCTTGCCTCGTCAAATTGCCCAATCTCATTTTGAAGAAGCGCTCTATTACTTGTTAAAATTGCATGAGCTAAAGAGCCAGCTTTATCATTGTTTTGCAGTACGTTCTCCGATTTAAGGAAGTATTCTTCTGCCTCCAGGTACCTCCCTTGGGACTGTACAATCACAGCATGATTGTTATAAAGTGATGCCAAAGCAATCGAACCTTCCCCAATGTGTTCTTTGAAATATTTGGTGGTCTCATCAATGAAAGACTGCGAAAGCTGGAATTTTCCTTGCCCATTTATCAAAATGGACAGATTTGCCATGGTCTTGCCCAAAGCATACTTCTCTTCCGTGCTCAGGGTATCCATATCTACCAAACTGGCAATAGAAAAAGCAGAGTCGATATTGGTTATGTTCAAAAAAGCTGCCTCAGAGCTTAATAATGAAAGTGCTTCCAAAAAGTTCAGCGATGCTGCCCAGGGCTTTATGTAAATAGAGATTTCTCCAGTCCGATTTAAATCGAAGGCCTCTTCATAGGTTTCCAGCTCTACTGCTTCGATACCCTCTTCTTCATCTTCGTAGTTCTTTCCCAGTGTAAGCAGCAAATTTTCTTTTCCCTCACGGTTTGCGAAAAAAGAGGCTCGGTTGCCTTGAGAAAATATGTAATTGTAATTCGAAGTGTCTTTAACTAATTGGTCAAGACGAGCCTTTCTCATTTGTTCGTCAGCCAAGTCAGCTGTTTGTTCAGGAGCGATAGTCTCTACCGCTTGTTTAATCTTTTTTAAGAATCCTTGACCAGAGACCGTGATAGTGCCAATTAGCACTAATAGGGAAAAGAAAGTACGCATCATAGGTATTAGGGGATAGATTTTTATAGGATAAAGTTAAGATTTTATTGGACACAGTATTCCCAAGAGTGTACAATATTTAAGTAAATGATATGAGGTTAACTTATTTTTAACACACCTAATCGAACCACTTGAAATTTATCGAAACCATTTGTTTTAAGAACGGCGACTACCAAAACCTGGATCTCCACCAGGAGCGAGTCAACCGAACATGCTTCCATTTTTTTGGGGAATCACTTCACAAAGTGAGTGAGCTTCTTCCTGAAATAGATGATGATAGAAAGCACAAGGTCCGTTTTGTTTATGACAATGACAGCTACTCTCATGAACAAACTGTTTATGCTAAGTTGCCAATCAGGTCACTTCAAATGGTTGAGTCAGAATGGTTTGACTATTCCTTTAAATATGAGAATAGATCCACTTTACAGAAGCTTTTGCAATCTTCAGATGCTGACGACATTATTGTCTCAATCGATGGGATGATAACAGACTGCTCTTATGCCAATCTAGCATTCTGGGATGGACACGAGTGGTTGACTCCTGAAAAACCATTGTTGGATGGTGTTAAACGAGCCACCTTGTTAAAGTCAGGAAAAATTAAGAAAGCTGCCATTCATGTGGAAGAATTGGCGACGTTCGAAAAAGTCTCATTGATTAATGCAATGTTGGATCTTGGGGATTTGGAGGTGCCCATTGATTTGGTGAGATGAAGCTGCTTCTCTAGTACCTATTCGCTTCTAGAATTTGATGATATCTCCAGCTAATGTCCCTCTAAAAAATTCCTCACCTTGCCAAATCAAGAGTTCGCCGTATTGACCTTTTTTGATACTTGAATCAACACTATATATTAAACCATCATAATGTTTCAACACCTGATCATAAGAGGTATGCCCGACCACTATTGCATTCAAATCCATGGCATCTACTATTTCCTGAGCTTGTTCTTTGGTGAATTCCTCATCTCTGAAATACCCTCGGTACCATATTGGCCCATCTGATTTAGTCAAAAATCTCAGAGTATCATTCGCCTTTACAGTATTCTTAGGGTGGTCGATAATCGCATCGTGAAACAATCTGTTAACGGTTTCTAGATCAAACCTTCTGTCAACAAATTTTGGTGAAAACCCACCATGAGCGAAAGCGATATTGTTAACAGAAATGGCAATAGGTTTGGTTCTCAACCACTGTCCAAGTAAGGTCTTACTACTAAATAGTTCATCATATGTAGTATTAAATATGGATGCAACTTCCAGGTACTTCTCGGACACATATCTCAAATCACCACCAAACACCATTACTTCATGGTTGCCAAGAAGCAAGTGAACTCTCCCCCCAGCCTTTTCCGCTTGCTGCTCCAATTTGTATAGAAACCAAAGCACTTCCATCACCTTGTTGCCACGATCTAACACATCACCAGTAATGACAAAATGTCCTTCCCCGAAAATCCAATTTCTTTCTGTATCTATTATTTTGTGTGCCTGAAGCAAAGTGATAAGGAGATCTCGCTGACCATGAATATCACTAAGAATAGCTATTTTAGAAACTCCCTCAAACTGCTGTCGATTGTCTACAGACAAATTCGGTTTGAACTTTAAGTATTTTGACTCAAAATCTTCACATGTTGCAATTTTCAACTGCAGAAATTCATCATCGGAATACCTTCTCTCAATTGGTTTTCCCTCAGCTATCCATTTGACAATCACTTGTCCTTCTTCATAAGATATGTAGGGGCAGTCATCGATTTGTTGAAGAGCACTTCTTGTAACATCATTAACTATTGACACTGATGCTTTTTCATAGCTAAAACCCATAATGGAAAGAAAAGCCAAGAGCAGAATAACTGGAGTTTTTAACATGTGACTTTCTTTTTTAGTAGTACGAGAATACTTTTTAGCTTGGGAGATTGTTTTTGAAATTTTTCGAAATTGTTGTCACATAAGTATCCATATTCATGATTTTGTGTCAAAAACGGTTATCTACTTATAGCTATTTTTTTGATAAGGATTGTTTTGGTTGATGTTTTGACGACCAAAAAGTAGATCCCCGGAGAATAGTCATAAACTGGGATTCGTTCCGTTCTGTCATGAAAATGAGGTTCAAATCTTTTCATCGTTTTACCCCCTAAATCCAAAATACTGATCTCCGTAGGTAGAATGGTCTCATTCAGATAGATTGTGACGAAATCCTTAGCCGGGCTCGGGTAAATACTTATCTCATAGGGTTTATCAACAGCACTTAGCGGAACAAATGGATCGGAAAGTCCCAAACAACTTTCGTCAGATGCTTCTACCTGGTAGAATCCATCACCTGGTTCTTCAGAAAGGACCCGACTGACCTCGCCAGGTATTGGCTTGCCATCTAAAAACCATTGAAAGAAAGCTCCCGGAGAATTCGTAAGCAATCGCCCATTTTGAAGGATAATAATCGGCTTCCCAACAGAAGACTCGATCACTTCAATCTCTTGTGAAAAGTCAGATGCTTCATTCCCCTTTTTGATGCTCAGCTTCACTGTATAAATACCCAGATCACTGTAAGAATGAATCGGATTTTGTTCGGAAGAGGTCGTTCCATCACCAAAATCCCAAATCCAATTTTCTGGATTTCCGTCGCTCATATCTGTGAAGAAGGTGGTATTTTGGGCGCAGGGAGATGTAACGGTGAAATCCGAAAATAGCACATCAGCACATTGTGCCGCCAACCAACCATTTCCATTGATCAAAGTGCTATTGCTTTCGTACACAAATTTCGCAGTCCCATCTACACTTACATTATCAATATCTACAAAATCAAAGCAAAATTTCGAATGCGAATTACTAAATATTGTTGCAGATCCCGGAGTCATAATCTTGGTTCTAGACTCGGCAGTTGATTCGATAGACAAATTGTCAAGATCCAATTGCACCAAGTCAGCCAGAGAAATAGTCGAGCCAGAATGCACTTCCACATCTCCTATTTTTCCATCGTTCAGAATACTAAGCATCCCGGCATTAACAACCAATTGCGGCAACTCAAAGAATCCTTCAGATCTAATTTCATGAAGACCGTTACCGCCATCTATCGTAATTTTTGAATCTTCAAACAATACCTGGTTGCTCACTAGATTACCTAAGTCTATTTTGCTTGCTGTAATCTCTAAATTACTCATGTCAATTTCTTTCATGACAGTAGAGGAGAATACAATATTCTCGGCAGAGAAATTATTGAGGATAGTTAGGTTTCCACTTGCCAACTCAACCTCTTTAAGAATAATTTCTTCGCCAGAAAGTAGGAATTCATTACCTACCTCCGCCATTTTCAAGGACAGCTCCTGATTATTCCCATTAATCAATACATTCCCAGCGGCTGAAGGATTTGGCTGCAGTAAGATGCTCCCTGAGGTTTTGGAAATGCTCCCATCCAGATTAATGGAATGAGTAACATTTAAAGTATTACCATTAAAGTTGATCTTTGATTCATTTCCTATCAACCACTCAAGCTGAAAAATAGATGCAGGACCATTTAAAGTAACAGTGCGGTTTCCGTTAAAGCTGTTCTCATCAAAAATTACCCTGTCCTCGATGGACGGGATTAAACCCACGCTGCCTCCTCCACTCGAGTGTGACCATTTAGTAGGGTCTTCCCATTCACCACTTTCACCAATCCAGTAAAATGTACTTCTATGATCATCTAATGGGAGATTTGTAATCACCAATGTGTAATCCTGTTTGCCATTCATTAGTTGGCTCTTGTGAGAAATGGATATGGAATAGGTTCCTGCGGAAGGATTTTTGATCTCTATTTTTTCATAGTTATCTCTAAAATTATCTCCCTTTGTTGCTGCCCCGGTTGGATTGAAGGGATCCAGTCTCCAAGGTAATTCCACTTTACTCAATGGGTCTGTGACTCTTAAATCAAGATCATTCACAAGATTTAATTCAACAGGATCCAATACTGCTCCGCTAATTGGGTCTCCTGCCGGGTCGGTCCATGAAATAGACACGACCAAAGGGGTATTCGGATCAACTACTTCAAATTGTGTGGTAAAACTTTGACCTTCTATCATGGTGTTTTCCTCTATTGTAGTTAGATGTCCTTTCTCACTTATTGTTCGTGCAGCTAAGTTTGCATTGAGAAATCCGTATCCAAATGAATAGTCAGGACCGTCAAATGAACCTGCATCTATTGTTGTATGCAATAGGATCCCCTTCAGAGTAGCAGCCTTCATATAGCTGGCATAAAGCCGGTTATGCAATTGTTGCAGTAGTAGTGAATTTCCCGCAACAACAGGAGTGGACATGGATGTTCCTGATTTCAGGTCATAACCATCGCTATCAGTAGACGCGGAATGTATATTGACTCCCGGTGCTACCAGGTCTGGTTTAATACGCCCATCATCAGACGGCCCCCAAGAACTACTATTACTCAGCAAAAAATCTTCTTTTTCAACGGGCACGGGTTTCAAGGGATTTACATTGCCCACTGTTAAAATATTTTTTGCTATCGCCTCACCAGTCATGGAGTCATACGGTCCATCAGGGGGGAATTCTGAAGTTCCGTCTTCTCCTCTTTCATTCCCTGCTGATCTTACAAGCAGATAGTACGGAGCAAGAAAGGCAATCTGATCTACCGCTGCTGCTGCCTCATTATAGATTCCAAACTTCCAATCCTCAACATCGCTAATTTCTTCATCGCCAAGCCAATTGCCACTGCTGTTCCAACCAGCTGATTTTCCATACGAGTGGCTTGAAACCAGCAATCCATCAGCAGCAGCTACTGCAATCTCACTCAAATCATTTGAATGCGAATAGGCATGAGCGATTGCTTCATATGCCATCCCGCGGGCGTCAGAATCCACTCCCCCTGCCATCAGGGTACCAGAAACATGAGTAGCATGATCACTTACTTCTCCAGCTGCATCTTTTACGATGAGTCGGCCTTGAAATTCAGGGTGTGCTGGATCTGGAGAACCGATCTCCCAAACGCCAATAATCATCCCATTTCCAGTCACGGACGCGGATAGCCTTCCGCCAGGATACAAATCATTGGTTCGAGTGGCTTGAGAAGCACCCGAATTATGATTGATTGTGTACAAAATTTTACCCGTTGGACTGATTCCACTTGGTGTTCCTGAGACACTAACTCTCCCGTTTGCATTTTTTGGTAGAAGCTCTGCAAGTTTTGCCTGTTCCTTTTTGTAAGCACTATCGAGCTCAGCTGCTAATAGTAACAACTCTTTTCTATTCTGTTCTGAAGGCTGCTGTGCAATGACATCGATAGCAAGGAATAGAATTGAAATTGTAAATAAAATATTTTTCACAATCTGCAATTCTCAGGGATAAAGTTCGAAGGTTTTCGGCTGTTCATTCATTTACCTTCGACCTTACAAAAAATTCGTCACGCTCTGTTCCAGAAATGTCCTTAAAATAAAACCTCGCCAATGTCTCGTCTCCATTGTAGTTGAATTCACCAAAGAGCGCGCCGTATTGTCCTCCATTGTTTGAGTGAAAGACATCCGCCCACCATGGATTTTGATCCAAGCCGCTTTCCGCATCGCGAATGCTTTTACCTCCAAGGCCTGAAACGAAGGCAAAAGATCTCCCTTCGTCAAAATCATTAGTTGAGGCATCGTCTTCCATTAGATTAACCGTGTTTTCGGTAGATGAAATAGTCTGATTTTGAAAATCACTCATTTCATGAGTTCGACTGTACGAATGTTCATGACCGGTGGCAATGATGGCACCGCCTTTTCTGGATTCTTCATAGACGTTCCACCCAGCCTCGTTGCTTTTTCCACCAATCTGCATAAGTCGTTGATTTTTATGCCAAAACGAAATACGCCAAACCGCATTAGTGTTATCAAGCTCATTCCGAATGTGATCACCGGAAGTGGCGGAAGTAATGCCAAATTCATCCGGCGCTGTCATAACGAAAAATATACCCTTGTAATTGAAAGCACCTTGAACGCCAAGCTGACCACTCCAGATAATGCCTAGCCTATTAAATCTGGCTTCCAAAAGTGACTGATAGCCATTGGGTCCATTCCACACAGCATCATCATGATTGCCAACGCAGTAGAAGTATGGAAAATTTTCTCCTAGTGTTTCATTAATATGACTCTCAAAACCAGAAGGAATTTCGTCATAGTTTAGATCTCCAGCGTGTACTACGGCATCCGCTCCTTCATTTTTTATAAGGTTAAGGACAGCATCCGCTTCTGAATGAATATCCGAATCTCCAATAAATGCAATTTTATAATTCACCGGTGTTTCTTCAATACCTGAAACGATGAAGTCTGCACCTTGCTGTTCAATCGCAGTGCCATTAACTGTCACAGTGACTGGACCGGTGGTAGCTCCCTCAGGTACATTAACAGATATTTCAGTTTGACTTGCTGAATTAACGACAGCCTGCGTACCGTTGAATCTTACGACGTTTTCAGAAGCTACCGAACTGAAATTATCTCCCATCAATATGACTTCTGTACCAACCATTCCCACAGTAGGTGTTACACTAAACCCTCTGTTTACAGAAAAAATTGGCCCTTCAACTGTTTGATCCAGAACTGTGACTGTAACAGTACCTGTTGTAGCACCCACAGGTACCTTAGTCGAGATTTGGTTAACAGAGGCAAAAAACACTTCACTAGCCAACGTTTCATTAAACTTAATTGTAATCTCTGCGGAATTCTTACTGAAATTGCTACCCGTAATCGTGACAGGAGTTCCTTCAGCACCAAATGTGGGGTCAACAGAGCTAATAATAGGGGAAAGTTGTTCATTTGAATTTCCTCCGTCGGAATTTTCACACGAGAGCGTTGTCAAAAAGAAAAAGGGTATTATTAGAACTTTTTTTATCAATTGTTTCATATATGTTTTTACTCGATTTGAAGATCAATCCATCATCTGGAAAGCACTACTTTGAGTGTATAGAATTTTTAGAGTACTCCCCCTTCCGGGGAAGTACTCTAACTTGAGCGCGTTCTACTGAGTAAATACGACTTTCAATTCTGCGCCATGTTCCGGGTCAGAATCCGAATAGTTCTCAGCTTCTCTTCCTCCTGAACTCGGTTTTGCCCCATTAAGACTTACGCCTGAGTGTATCATTATAATATTGATACTATTACCTGACGCCCAATCTCCTCTGTCAATAATCTCCTGAATAATAGCAGCAATATCCACTGTTTTTTGGGCATCTCCACGATCTCCCTTCGAGACCCATTCCGGGATAGACCATACTGCATTTGCTGTTGTAAGAGGTCTTGATGATAGATTTCCATTAATAGCCTCATCATAAGCAGCTGCATCACCAACATTTTCGCCGTAGATAGTAAGCTCTACAGGATCTGCGCCTGTATTGTCAGCGTTAAATTGAATGCTGGCCTCGGTGACAACAGCACCTGCAGGAATTGTAACATCGTTATACCGCAATCCAATACTCATAAGTCCCTGATCACTGCTGATTTCACCAAATTCTAAATCACTGCTTCCCAAATCCATTGTTCCAACGACTGGTGTTGGCTCCAGAGGGTCTGGATCAGGGTCTACAACAGCTATTTCTTCAACGTCATCATCATTGGATGTCAGAGAAATAAGAAGGGTAGTTGCCAAAACTGTGAAATTGTCGGTTGAAGTCACTTCCTGACCTCCTACAACAACGGTGATGGTACCTGTACTGGCACCTGCGGGAACTGATGTTACAATTGTAGTTTCCGTAGCAGATGTTACAACAGCTTCGACTCCATTGAATCTTACTTCATTATTGTCAATGTCTGCGCTAAAGTTTGTACCTGTGATAGTAACTACTGCATCTGTTTCCCCTTCTATAGGATCAAAAGAGTTAATCGTAGGAAGTGGAACGGTAAACTCAACACCCGCAACACCTGTCTGACCATCAACTGTCACGCTTATTGGGCCTGTTGTGGCACCTGAAGGAACAGATGTGGTAATTGTAGTAGATGTAACTCCCGTAATATCTGCAGTTTCTCCATTAAAAGAGATGCTATTATCTGCGAGAACGGTACTGAAATTTGTGCCTGTGACAACTACTTCTGTACCGACTATCCCGGTAGTTGGGCTATATGAATCCACAGTTGGCTCCGGGACCGTAAAGGTTGGGCCTCCTTGGACAAAGGAAGCACCTATCTTCACACCTACAAGGCCAGTAGTTGCCCCAGAGGGTACCACCGCTGTTATAGAAGTTTCAGATGATTCCGATATAACCGCTTCTGTTCCATTAAATGTAACACTAACATCTTCCTTGCTAGAACTGAAATTCGTCCCGGTAATTGTTACGTTGGTGTGTAGTACTCCAATTGAGGGATTTATGGTTGTGATTGTGGGAAGTTTTTGTTCCGAAATAGAAATCTTATCTGCTTTGTCTTCCTCGCAAGACAAGAATACCATACTAACAACCCAGATCAGGGAAAATGTGAATAGCTTAAATGCTTTATGTTTTGTGATTTTCATGATTTTCAATATTGTATTATGAAAAATATTATCTCTCCCAGTCTATTGTCAGTACTGAAGCTAGCGCCGGGTCCCCGTCAAAGGCTTCGGCAACTCTTCCTGATTCTGTCGAATTTGCGAGAGTGGCTGTAGTAGGTTTAATGATAATATTGATGCTATTACCAGATACCCATCCGGGCCTATCAATAATCTCTTTGATCAGACTGCTGATGTCTGCCGTGACTTGACCCGCTCCAGCTGTGCCAATTTGATCGGTAGTCCAAATCGGAATTGTCCAATCTACACTTGCAGTTGTCAATGGCCTACTGGATATGTTGAAATCAACATCTTCAAATGTTGTCGAATTATCCACAGCTTCTGCAAAAATTGTCATCACAACATCCGCTGGAGTATCCACATCCTCATCCACTCCAAATTGGATGCTGGCAGACGAAATAAGTACTCCATTTGGAATAGCTAAGTCATTAAACCTTAATCCAATCATCTCAACACCTCTGGTGCTTCCCTCTGTTTCTCCAAATTCCAAATCGCTGCTATCAATATCCATAGAGCCTGGCGCACTTCCTGTAATACCTTCCTCTGCATCATCTGTTGAAGCTGAAATTGCGGAGACTACAGTAGCAGAGCTCACATCATCATTAATTATATCTATTGTAAACTCTCTCCGATTATCGACAGAATAACCCTGGCCTTCTGGCAGAGACAATATTATTGTATGATCGTCATCAGGGTTTGTGTTGTCAATCAACGAGATTGTGATGGTCGTCATAAACTGGCCTTCATTAAATGTCAAATTTAAGTCGCTTGACACCTGGTAATCCACTCCCTCGACGGCGGTGCCACCGAGTGTCAAAAGAGCAGAATTCCCACCCTTGGTAGAGCCAATTTCTACAAGAATATCATCAGAGTCATTCTCCTGTACTTCAGTACCATCTTCTGTAAAGAAGATAATGTCAAGATCATCTAAAACAGGTCCTACATTGTCGAGTCCGCAAGAAGCAGTTAGTAGGGCTATCAGTGTTATATATATATATATCTTCATTGTTTCTGAAACGTTTATTGGGTCAATTAATACCCTGTGTTTTGTTCAATATTTGGGTTAGCCAAGACCTCGTCCAGGGGAATAGGGTATGTGAATTTCACATCTCCGACAAAAAGATTGCAGTTGGTCGTCAGCGCAGAAGCTGCACATTCCCCTCCTCTAACAACATCACCACCTGTTCTTCTCAAATCGAACCACCTGTGGCCTTCAGCAACTAGTTCTTTTCTTCTTTCAAGAGCTATGGCCTCAACCAACGCAGTACCGGTAAGATTTTCATTCACGTATCCTGAAATTCTGCTAGCTCTTAGTGCGTTTAAATCAGCCATTGCTGCTATGTCCTGTCCTGGCAAATTTGTATACGCCTCCGCTCGAATTAAGTACATTTCGCTGGTTCTGAGTACTTTGGCATTATGCAAGCCTCTTTCACCGTTGCGTCCAGAATACTTAAATAATATGAATGCGTCAGTATTACCTAAGGCTCTGTTATCAAGCACAAACGAACTATATCGAACATCATTCACTTGATCATAAAGCAATGCCATATCTGAGCTAAGTGGCAATGAAGCTGTGATCTGAGTAGGCACGTCATCATCATAGAGCCTACTTCCAATCTGTCCTTCATCTCTACTTGCAAAAACCACCGTGAAGAGAAGTTCATCAGCGGCAAAGTCGTCAGACCACATGTTCGCGTAGTCTGCAGCATTTGCAAGAGAACTAGCGCTAATAACGCTTGAAGCAAAATCAATTGCATCCTGCCATTCTTCTGCATACAGTGATACCCGCGCCTGAAGTGCATTGACCGCTCGTAGATCCATCTGGGCTGGAGACTCTATTTCTGCATCAACATCACCAAGAGCTACGGCAGATGCGCTCAGATCAGAGAAGATTTGATCGTATACCTCGCTAACAGTATTTCTACTTGGCTTACCTATTTCGAAAAAGGTGACAACAGGTACACCAGGTTCTGTAGAATTTCTATTGTAGTCTGGTGCATAATACCTCAATAGATCGAAGTGACCTAAAGCTCTCAGAGCTAGCGCTTGTCCAACAATTCTATTTTTCTTGCTACCGTCTTCGAATCGATCGGCGTTGCTAATGACTGTATTGGCTCTGAAAATAAGCACATATGCATCTTCCCAAGTACCAATATCTGAGTCTGAACCTGAAGTATAATCCCAATTGGCCTGTATTCTTAGTGTTCCTCCGTTGGAATCTCCAATTCTCAGATTATCTGCCAAAGCATCCGGGGTCATGACAAATGCCCTTTCATACAGACCGTTTCTCCGTAGCGTCGCATACGCGCCTAAGAGTGCAGTCTCCAAATCATCTAAACTCGTAATTGCAATCTCAGTTGCAAGTACGTCTTGCGGCACAATATCCAACTGACCATCGCATGATAGCATTAGAATCAAGCTCAAGCTCAGCAATATATAATTACATCTTTTCATTGTTATTCAAATTGATATGGTTAAAACTTTACGTCTAGTCCCAGTGTGTAGGTAGACAGAGACGGATAATCAGCATCATAGTCCGTATCCGAATTTTCAGGGTCAAGCCCGGTAAAAGCAGTCCAGGTATGTATGTTTTGTCCCTGAGCGTATATGCGCAATCCTGCGATTTTTAACTTCTCAATCATAGGAAATGGTAAATCATAAGACAGGAGAACATTTCTTAGCCTAACATACGATGCATCTTCGATCGACCCAGAATCGTTCGAGTAAGTTCCGATTTTCTGAGGGTCAGGTAAATCTGTGATGTCGCCAGGCTGTCTCCAAAAACGAAGTGCATTAGTAGATACACTACCTCGTGATACTTTTGTAGGATTGTACAGCGAGCGAGTGGCGTCATTATAAATACTGTGCCCCTGAGCAAAATTAAAGGTGGCGCGAAGCTGAAAATCTTTGTATGTAAATGTGTTAGTAACCCCACCATGGTATTTTGGAATACTGGGTGCTATGTCTACTGCATTGGCTTCATTAAACACTTCGGTAAGGTTGCCATCAAGGTCATACCAGAGTGTAAGACCGTTGGCAGGGTTTACTCCTGCCCTTCTCACAAAATGAAGGAGTCCAAACTCCTTGTCCTCCTCAAGAAGAATGTCACCACCCTGCACAGCAATCGGCTCGCCATTCGACAATTCCAGAACTGTAGTCTTATTTCGAGCAATATTGAATCCCGTTGTCCACTTAAAATCGTTTCTATCGATGTTTCTTGTCGTGAGATTTAATTCAATCCCCCTATTTCTTAGACTGCCAATGTTCTGACGTTGCTCATCAAATCCTGTAGTCAGCGAAAGCGGCACATCTAGTAGAAGGTCTGTAGTCTCTTCATTGTACACATCTAAATTGATATTCAACCTATTGTTTAAGACTGTTGCGTCAACCCCAAGGTTAATCTTAGTTGTGGTTTCCCATTTTAAATCAGGATTGGCTATCCCTTCGAAGATTGCATTTTGTCCGTTATATGAAGTAAGGTCAAAGGTCGAACGAGAATCTGTGAGGCTTGTTTGGTCGTTGCCCACTGTTCCATAACTTGCTCTGAATTTTAAATAATCAACAAAGCTGGAAGACGATAAAAATGCTTCTTCAGTTATAATCCATCCTAATCCCACAGAATAGAAAGTCGCAAATCGGTTATTTTTTCCAAAATTGGCTGAGCCATCACGTCGGATGCCAGCTGAAAGCAAGTATTTCTCTATGTAAGAATAATCAAGCGTTCCAAAGTAGGAAGAAAGTGCACTTTCAGAAGTTCCACCCCCAAATGAAGGAATGAAGCCATTGTCATCTGTACCCTGTGCACCGCCTGCAATAGTTTCAACCTTACCCAATCCGAACACTTCCAAATTGGTGGATTTCCCATTGAAATATATAAACTCTTGATAAGCACCGATGTTAAAGGCATGATCATCTCCAACCGTAAAATCATAATGGATTGAATTGGTACCTGTAAATCGGACTCGTCTGGTAAAGCTTTGGAACAAGCTACCCTGTCCTCCCTGAACTGTTTGTCCTGAGACTGAGTTAGGATCTAAGTAATCAACATTATCACGTTGACTAAGGCTCATTCCCCATTGAGTCGCCGCACTTAAGCCTTCTAAGAAGGGCATCTTGTACCGTGCATTTAAGCCTGCAACTACCTGATTAATAGTGCGATCTTCATCATTAGTAGCAATTCTCTCTACAATGTTCTGATTTTCACCAGGGCTTAAAGGCAAAGCATACTCACCTGTAACAGGATCAATAATTCTGTTGTATGGAGCATTTCGAATACTTGTGTAGAAAGGATTCGAGGGATTTCTATTCCCTTCACCTTCACTGTCCTCCGCATCAGTATGCGCTAAATAGAGGTTGGAACCTATACTGAAGTTACCCTGAGTGTAATTAACTTTTGTCCTCAACGAGTATCGATCTAACCTGGATCTTAAACTTGTTCCTTCCTGGCTGAAATAACCTGCTGAAATATAAAAAGTAGTGGTTTCACTTCCACCCGAAAGGTTAATTTCATGAGATTGAATCGTAGCGTCGCGAGTAGTAGCGTCTAACCAGTTTGTGTTCACGCTTCTCAATTCATCAAGTTGTTCCTGCGGTAATCCAACGGTAGGGCCAATTCCAATTTCGTGTTGTAGATCTATAAGTTGTGCAGACGTAAGAGGTCTCAACCCATCGTTGTAATCAGGCCTAGGCGAGACACCGAAAAACGCATGATAATCAATTTTCGTAGCGCCTTTTGTACCAGATTTTGTCGTGATCACCACAACACCCGACGCTCCTCTGGATCCATATATTGAAGTTGCGGCCGCATCTTTTAAGATGCTGACAGAAGCAATGTCGTTAGGGTTGATAGCCGCGAAATCACCAGCGGTAATTTGGTTGCCATCTAACATGTAAAGAGCACCTCCTGTCTCGTTAAAACTAAAGGATTTCGGACCTCTAATTGTGATTTTGGCAGCTGTCCCTGGTTGTCCATTTCCCGATTGCACAAGCACTCCAGGAGAAGCTCCCTGGAGAATATTGTCAAAAGTGGCCATTGGCACTCGCTCAATTTTCTCACTGTTCACTGTGGCAACCGAGGAGGTCAATTTCCTTCGATCTCTTTCGGTATAGCCTACTACCACAACCTCTGACAATGTAGAGGCTTCATCCAATAGCTGAACGTCTACCACTGATCTGTTGGTAACATCAATTTCTTGAACCTCAAAACCGATGTACGAATAGGTCACCAAAGTTAAATTCTCTGGTAACGATAATGTGTAATTACCCTCAACATCTGAAATGGTTCCAAGTGTTGTTCCTTTCACTATAATATTTACTCCTATTAATGGTTCTCCATCACCGTCTGTGATAGTCCCCTTAACGATTTTGTTTTGAGCAAAAACTGGTGAAATAACTAGAGTTAATCCAAGTAGGATTAATAATTTGTAGCGTTTTTTCATATACTCACTTTTTAGTTTCAAAATTTCGTACTATGCACTATGTACAAAACAAAATTTGTTAAATAACAAACAAATGAGATTAAGAACAGGTATGACTTAGGTTTTACCAAATGTAAATTACCTACTACATACCTACTACATTTACGAGATAAGTCAATAATTACTTGAAATAGTCATATAAACAAGCTTCCCATTTTTTGGACTAAGAGGATTACTTGTTGCCTGCGACTTACTCATTTTATGAGTGACGACTCAATAGTACCTGGATAGAAAGTGGGTTAGATCTTCATCACTTGGTACATTCAATTTCTTTTTTAGCCTGTAGCGGCTCGTTTGGACAGACTTAGGTTCAACATATAACATGTTGGCAATCTCCTTAGTTGTCAATTGTAATCTTATAAAACCACACATACGAAGTTCTGAAGAACTCAGGGAGGGAAATTCCTCTCTCAATCTCTTAAAGTAGTCTGAATGAACATTTTCAAAATGCATCTGCAAATTTTCCCATTCTTTATCCTGAATAGAATAACTAGAAAGCTTGTTTTTTAATTGGGAAACAAGCTGTCCAGAATTCTCGTCATTTCCCATGTGCGTAAGGTCACTTTCCAAATCATGAATAAGGCGATTCTTATTCAACTGCTCCATACTCAAATTAATGAGCTCCCTGTTCTTACCTATTAGTTCATTCTTGAGCAGTTCGTTGTTTTTTGCAATTGCCTTATTTCGCCGACTTTGACTATGCCAAAAGGCAAAGGTTGTTAGTAGAAGTACCACTACAATTCCAACTACAATATTGATGTACATTCGATTCAGCTCAAGTTCTTGATCTTTGACTTTGAGTTCCAACTCTTTATCTCTTAAGGAAAGTTGAGCCATTAAATCATTCAGCTTTTCATCAAGCTTAGCGCCTTCATTTCTTAAAATTTTATGAACCTGTTCCACATCTACTGCTCCCAAAAGTTCCATCCAAAAGCTACAGTCAGATGTAGTGGGGCCTCTCTGATGGACCTCCACCGCAATCACATTTTCTCCTCTCTTTAACTGCTCACTTTCCAAAACATAAACATCAACTTCTCCCTCTGCATCCCCAGTTGTTCTTATATGTGACCTTGTACCCGCAACAATTGGGCCTTCAGGCATATTAACTCTCCAAGTTTCACTCCCATTTAGATATACCACGGCTCCATCGTCCACCTTCATATTCAGAAGGTACCCGATATAGGCCTCCGGGTCTACAACTTCAAAAGACCGGCGAAAGTAGGAGGTTATGTATTTAGTATTCTCGTCATCTCCGTAGCTAATGACAGTTGCTTCGTCATCCTCGCCATAGCCTAATTCAGCTCTTCCCCTTTTCCATCCTAAATTCTCGTTCCATTCGGAGAACCAAGGTTCATTGTCCGGCATGATACTATCGTAATAGTACCAGTAAGTATCTTTCTCAATTATGACATTTTCATCATCCAGATCAACGTCTTGAGCAATTAACCCTATTGGAGAGAGCGTCAAGAAAAGCATGCAAAAAGACACGAAAGGAAGAATTCTAAACTTCATTTTACAGCTCAAATATTTTCAATTAGGCATGAAACACAATGACTAGTACATCACCAAAAACTGGTATATGGCACTTGCCCTTTTGGGTATCAAAGGCATTCTTAAGAGTGTCAAAATAGTTGAAACGGCTTAAAAATCCAATTTAGAATCAGGCGTGATTGGCCAAGTTAATACACAATAAAGTCCCATCAATGTCGAGCGAAGGAGCATACAACAAAGAGATTGTAAGGCTGCAGAATCGACCTTTTAGGTTTCTTTTAGCTTCGGATTTGATCTCCAACCATTATTTCAAGAAGGTTCTGTTGATTTTAAATATACTTCGTCGTTGTTCTTTGTTGAACAAATTTTTAATCACGCCATGATAAACTTCAATGGAATCTCCTGAAAGTGCGATTACGATCATTGCCAAGGTGAAATCAGCTTTATAATTGAATGAATAGAACAGGTAAATCATAAGGGTAGCTAGAAAAAACACCTCGGCGAGTTGCAATAACTTGGTAATACCATCATACCATTTTGGCAATGCTCCGTATACCATCTTGAATACAAAGACATTAACGAAGCAAAGCAGAATAGCTAAAAATAGGGCACTCCTATCTGACATACTGTCAATGTGATCTTCGTCTAAGATCTGTGAAATAATATTTGCATGAACCACCCCACCGAACATGTCGTGTTCCGCCTTGCCTACGTATCGTTCATTTAAAGGAGTAAAGTAGAAATCATCACGTGTAAGAACATCGCCAAGATACTGTCCCATGAAACACATGATCACAACCTTTCCTTCAATAATATCCGGAGTGAAATTTTCCTCAAGCACATCATTTACATCTAATGCAAAGTATTTCATACCATACTTGGATGAAGTGAAACTCATGACATTTCCCTTATAATTAATTATCTCCACCTCTTTGCCTCTGCTCAGAAAATTATTTGTTTTCACTGAATCCATTGCCAATGCAAGCCTGACAGGAAAAGCATATTTAACCTTCCCCTTCACCATTTGAGATGGTGTGAACTCACGGCACATCTTTAGATCATCCTGAGTCTTTGCATCAGTGATTAGGTTCACATAACCCAATCCCATGTTTTGAGCTAGATGTGGAAGCGGTTTGAGCGTTGAGTCGAATTCATTCGTTTTCTCATTCAGGTTTACCAATTTTTCGCCCATGATTACATTTGGCGTTTGTGAAAGAACCCTAACCAGTGCACTGTCCTCCTCCCATGTTTTAGGCTCATCCAGTCGTACATCGACTCCAATCACCGCCGGTTTGTACTGACGCAGGATCTCAATCTGACGAGCAAGGCCTTCCCTATTCAAGTAACCGATATTCACCACAACAATATTTTCGTCGGCGATCGGATCTTCTCTTAGCTTAGAAAAAACAATATCCGTTAGTTCAAAATCTGAGAACATTTCCCCGATTGGATCAAAGACATCAAAAACTTTGAACAGAGTGATGGATGCAAAAAGTCCAATTATCCCGAAAATAAAAAAAGAACATAAAACAGTGTCCAGAATAAATTTCTTCATGGACTCAAAAGTATAAACTGGCAACAACATTCAAATTGAGATTTTGAATGTGTCTACCCTTTGTCTATCCAAATCGGTTGGTGTTCTAAAATGATGAAAGATGGATGCGTTTCAGCTCCTTAAGTTGAAAAAAACGCATGTCTATCTCCCTCTTCTGCCCTGTCGGATCGAAAGCCTATTCTGTTCAAAAGCTGATAGCCTATAGGTAAAACTGAACATGTAATAGGTACCGATCGACGATATCCGCTCCTCCTCGATGAAGTTGAAATTAGTTGTCCGATTGATCCCTTGATTTTGACTCAAAATATCGAACACAGAAATTTTGAATTCTCCACGATCATTCTTCATGACGTTTCTCTGAATTGAGGCTTCCCATAATTGTATCTCCTGATCATCGGTGAATGAGGCGCTCTCAAAGATTCGATAATCAAAGTTGCTGCTCATCGACCACTTATTAAGGAATGAAATTGTTACGTCGAGAAAGTATGTTTGGTTGGTAAAATCCTGACTCGAGACCTCCTGAGACCCGTCGGTCTTACCCGTTGTATAATCTGTACCAATATTCCAATCAACAATTTTCTTTTTCAGGTTTTCGAAACTTATGCTGAGAGTGTTATTTGTATTGGTCGTTTCGGATGTGATATCGTTAATTATCGTAAACCCTTCATTCATTGCGATTCGATTGCTAATCCTAAATCTTGTCTTGGCAAACTTGATGGGTCTACTGAAAGATGTGTAGTGGGATACAGTTACTGAATTATCTGCATTAACAGGTCTCGATATCTGGGAAAAATTCGTATTATCGACTGTTCTGCTGGTCACGATGTTATCCAAAGTGTAAGAGACATCAATGAAACTAAAAAGAGAAGTAGAGCTAAATTGATCAAAAAATCTAAAATTTAGTCTAGCTGAGTGAATGTACTCTGCATCTAAAGCGGGATTACCCTCATACACATTTAATGGATTAGAATTGTCGGCCACAGGCTGCAACTGTGAGATGGTCGGGACATTGAGCCTTGTACTGTAATTCAAGCTCACACCAGCGCTCGGACTAAAATCATAATTGATTCTTGCAAACGGTAGTGTTTTATTAAAGTCCTTGGATATCTCAGCGTTATTCAAGTTGAGTTCTTCGCCATCCAAGGTGCTAAACTGATAGTTTGATCCTGCTGTAATTCTAAAATCCTCCTTTGCAAAGTTGAAACTCACACCAGTACGATTGTATTCAAAGCGTCGCTCAAAAAGAGAGCTTAATGTTGAGTTGAATACTCTTAACCCACTTGTTAGATCATAGAAGTCTTTATCGTTTTCTCCAGTCGTGATATTTCGTTGATATCTAAACTCCAAATATTTACTTCTCCCAATCGGCTCGGTGTAGGAAATTTCCGCACCAAAAGTTCTCGATCTATTGTCCGAAAGTTGTTCCTGATTGGTGGCAACTGCTCCGGGATTTATCAGCGTATTCAGTAAATAGTCGGAGTCATTAAGTTGATTTGAAAAGCTAAATTCCGTGATAAAGGTCCGGCCTATCTTACTAAATCTCTTTCGGTACATCACACTACTATTCATATTAAACTCACTCCCAATCGAGCTATAATCACTTAGACTAGTGCTAGATCCCAGGTCCGATGCGTTGATCGTACTCGTCACATTCTGTACATCACCATTCTGAAATCCAATCGAATTTCTAATTTGGATATCCTGTGATTTATCGAACTCATGTTTGATGTTGATGTTTAAATTATGATTTGTTCCAATACTTTTTGTACTGGAGTTTTCATCAGTATCAAACACCTCATCATTTACGAAATTGGTTCTGTCCGTGAATCTGTCTGTATTGTTTTCGATTCGAGAAAAGGTGTAACTAGATCGGATTTCTGTCTTCTTGTTGAAGTCTCTATTAAAATTCAGGCCTCCTGCACTTGTGGTTATAAATCCATCACTTAGTCCATTGGAAATCGGCAAACCGCTGTTGCCTCCAATCGAAATTCGTCCAGAGCCACCATTCATATTACCTAAACCTCCCATAAATGATATGTAGTCTGAGATGGAAAAACCCTGCTCATTGATGTTGTTCTGCTTGGCAATGAGTGAAAATTGGTTGTCTTCACGAAACTGATTTACGTCAGCAGAAAATTGATTTCGACTATCCGTACCATACCCACCACCCAAACTTCCGAATGTTCCCTTCTTGTGATCTTCCTTCAGCGTCAAGTTTATTGTCTTTGACTCATTTCCATCATCAATGCCTGAGAATTGCGAAAATTCCGATTTGCGATCAAATACCTGCACTTTGTTAACAGCATCAGCTGGTAGGTTTTTGGTAGCCATTTGTGGGTCATCCCCAAAGAATTCTTTACCGTCGACCAAGACCTTATTAACAGTCTCTCCTTGAGATCTTACCGTTCCATCTCGATCCACTTCTACTCCAGGCAATTTTTTCAAAAGGTCCTCTACTACTGCGTTAGGCTTGGTTTCGAATGCAGCCGCATTGTATTCGATCGTATCTTTTTTCATAGTAATCGGTATCGCCTCTCCTTCAACCACCACTTCGTCCAGCGCATCCAAGTCCAGGCTGATAGTACCTAGGTCAATATCCTGTTCAGCAACTTGCAGCTTTTGGTCGTAGGGCTTCAAGCCAACAAAATTGACTCTTAACAAATAGTCTCCCTTCGGAACTCGCTTGATTTCAAAAGCACCACTTGCATCTGACATAGCAAATGACGAAAGCACAGAATCTTCTGCCTGGAGCAACATAACAGTTGCTGAGAAAAGAGCTTCACCATCGTTGTCCTTCACCACGCCCTTAATAGTCTGAGCCTGTGTGTAGCCCAACGAAGAAATCAAAATTACGAGTAAGACCTGTCTCATTGAGCTTAGTTTCTAATGATAAAGGCGCCACCACGGCCACCATTCATTTCCTGCATCTCAGCCATTTTCTCAGCCTGGATTTCTCTAAACTCCTTTCTTGTTACTTTCTTTCCTTTGCTTGGTGCAACAATGATTTCGTTATCCGTCAGAGGCCTCAATTCAACTTTCGTCACTTTGATTGTTCGTTGTCCGTTGTTGATATCCACGGAGAGCACCATCCCTGGTAATCCACTGAATTCAGCTGGGCCAAGCGAAACAGGAATCTGGGGAGTAAACCAGGCAGCTATTGGGACTGTATCACGCATATAAATAGCCTTCATGCACTGGTAGCCCGCAATCGCTTCCATCTCGCTGGTAATCTTCCACTCGATTTCTTCTCCTCCATCAATCAGGAAAGTTCGACCAAAGAATTCTGTTCTGTCCACTGTGGAACCTTCTTCAAGATTTGTATAGGATTCATTATCTGCAGCTCCACGCATTCTAAATTGAATACGAGCACCATCTCCAGCAGTCACTTCCTGGTTTATATCTTCTTCCTCCTTCATTACCTTGTAAATCGCCTCTTGCTTATTAAAGAACAATTGGTTCTTGGATTTTCTTTCTGGAGGAATCATTCCTTTCATTTCCTGTGGAAAGCGACTGACATCAATTCGCATTGTTGATTCGTAGGTTATTACTCCTTCTTTGCCTTGCGCAATACAGAGCGATACCATACCACTAAGTAGAACAATAAGTGCAAGTTTCATAGTGTTTCAGTTTTTTGTCGGTAATTAGACGGAACGTATGAAAACTTTCTGCCTGTTTGAACAAATAAACTGGAATCGCTTCTAGAGGTATGTTAACTGCGGTTAAATAATGTTAAGGACCCCAAATGCGGGTATTACAAGCATTTTACAAGAACGAGTCGAGCTTGGCAAAACAGTTTTTTTGCTAAAAAATGTCTGGGTTTAGCAGATTTTCTACATAAAAAAAGCCATCCCAATTTGCTCAGGATGGCTTTTTAAAAACTAATACTTTCTATTCTTCAACAACTTTCTCAACTAGAACGTTGACCTTATTGTGCATCACTTCAACAACACCACCATCAACTAGAATGTTAACTTCTTTCTGTTTTTCTTGTTGGTATTTGATGTCTCCTTTTCCAAGGGTTGCAACGATCGGTGCGTGACCGTTCAAGATTTGAAATGACCCATCGCTACCAGGAAAAGTAGCGCTAACTACCTCGCCTTCGAATACTTTTTCATCAGGAGTAACGATTTCTATAAACATGATTAAGCGTTTGCTTCAGCCATTAATTTCTCACCCTTCTCGATTGCCTGCTCAATTGTTCCTACAAGGTTGAACGCTGCTTCAGGCAGATGATCCAACTCTCCGTCCATGATCATATTGAAACCCTTTACAGTGTCTTTGATATCTACTAGAACTCCAGAGAGTCCAGTAAATTGCTCAGCTACGTGGAATGGTTGAGATAGGAATCTTTGTACCCTCCTAGCTCTGTGGACCACTTCCTTGTCCTCGTCAGAAAGTTCATCCATACCAAGAATGGCAATGATATCCTGAAGTTCCTTGTATCGTTGAAGAATCTCTTTCACACGCTGTGCGGTGTTATAGTGATCATCTCCAAGTATGTCTGCACTCAAAATTCTTGATGTTGAATCCAATGGATCCACTGCTGGGTAAATACCTAGCTCCGCAATTTTTCTCGAAAGTACCGTAGTCGCATCCAAGTGAGAGAACGTCGTTGCCGGTGCCGGATCTGTCAAGTCATCGGCCGGTACATAAACCGCCTGTACGGAGGTAATAGACCCTCTCTTTGTTGAGGTAATTCGCTCCTGCATCAATCCCATCTCAGTAGCAAGGGTTGGTTGGTATCCCACAGCTGAAGGCATACGCCCTAGTAGGGCTGACACTTCAGAACCTGCTTGTGTAAATCGGAATATATTATCTACGAAGAAGAGAATATCTTTTCCTTTTCCTTCACCATCGCCATCCCTGTAGTGTTCTGCAACAGTTAGTCCGGAAAGTGCCACTCGAGCTCTTGCCCCAGGAGGCTCATTCATTTGTCCAAATACGAATGTTGCTTTTGAATCCTTCAACTTCTCTTTGTCCACTTTTGACAAATCCCATCCGCCAGCTTCCATTGATTTCTTGAACTCTTCACCATAGTCAATGATGTTCGCCTCAATCATCTCTCTTAAAAGATCATTTCCTTCTCTTGTTCGTTCTCCCACACCGGCAAATACCGATAGACCTCCGTGTCCTTTTGCAATATTGTTGATCAGCTCTTGGATAAGTACCGTTTTACCTACACCAGCACCACCAAACAATCCAATCTTACCACCCTTTGCATATGGTTCAATCAAGTCAATAACTTTGATTCCTGTGAAAAGAACCTCGGTAGCTGTTGATAGGTCTTCAAATTTTGGAGCATGTCTGTGAATGGGTAATCCATTCGTTTTATCGACCTGCTCCATTCCATCAATAGCATCTCCTACTACATTGAAAAGTCTTCCTTTGATCGCATCTCCCGTTGGCATTTTGATTGGAGATCCTGTATCTTCTACAACAGTTCCTCTCATCAATCCATCCGTACTTTCCATCGCGATAGCTCGTACAGCTTCTTCGCCAAGGTGTTGTTGAACCTCAAGAACGACAACTGTGCCATCCGGTTTTGTCAGGGTCAAAGCATCCATGATATTTGGGAGTTTGGCATCCTCCGCACTGAAGCTTACATCCACTACAGGACCGATTACCTGTGTCACTTTTCCTTTATTCGCCATTCGTCTATGATTTATAAAAAAGGGTGTTTGAATTTTGGTGCGAAATTACAGGAAAAATCTCGAAGGAAAAAGACTCTCAAGCTTATGATTTCAGATAAAAACCTGAAAGTCGCGCAACAATTTAATTCGGACTCTCACACCCAATTATTTCTAAGTCCCTGAGAAAAATTAAGGTTCTCCAAAAACCAAGTTGTTGACACATCAGTGTATTAAGAATCATAAATTAGATTAGATAAATGATCACTTTTTACTGGTACGATCTCATCGTTATTCCTGGGATAATTCAAGGTGTTTTTCTTGCTTTTTTCATACAGAAAAATAACAAGGTCAATCGGAGTGCGAATAGACTTCTCATTTGGATTTTGCTGATGGCCGCATTTATGCTGGTCGGCCGGATGGTTTGGCTTAGATATCCAACAAACTGGCCCGTTCAGCTCACAATGATCGCCGACACTGTTGTCTTCCTTTTTGGTCCCCTATTTCTTCTCTACATAAAAAGACTGCTATATCAATCAAAAAGTCATGTAAAACTTTCGCTGTACCATTTCCTACCAGCAGTCATTCATTTGGGAAAATCTCTCTACTACCTAACCTTTACCCAACAGGAATTTATCCAGTTTTTATGGGATACTCGTTACCTTGATTTCCGAGTTACCGAGGGGCTGGCAATTCTACTGAACTTTGTATACTGGGGTTGGGGTTACCATTTGATAGTGAGCTATGCGAATAGAGAAAAACAGCATGTGTCGTACAATCAAGGTATCATTGGATTTCTAAGATACTTCCAACTTGCAATCATTCTCTGTGTTTCAATCTGGATGATTAGTTACATGAGCATGATGATCCTGGCTCGTCGCTTGCCTATTGTCAATTACGACTCCGTGTGGATCGCAATATCACTGTTCACCTATGTAGTCGGCTACTACAGTTTAAAGCAACCGCAACTATTCAGAATTGGTGAAAATTCCATCAAAAAAGGAGCAGAGCGAATTAGCAAAAATGAAATTGAAATACTTACCGAGAACTTAGACCAACTGATGGTCAATGAAAAACCGTACTTGAAAAGTCGTCTTACTCTTTCGGAGTTGGCTTCCATGCTCGGAGCATCACAAAATAATGTTTCGTGGCTACTCAATGAGGTTCATGGTAAAAGTTTCTATGATTTTATAAATCATTATCGAATCCAGGAATTTAAAACCAAGGTTTCCAATAATGAACACCTTCAGAAAACCATCCTGGCTCTTGCGATTGAGGTAGGTTTTAAATCAAAATCCACCTTCAATAAGTATTTCCAATCGGAAGAGAATGACGCACCGAGCAAGTACATAAAACGGGTAGCCACTCAGGGAATTTAGATTTTATCTAACTTTTTAAGTTCGGCTGTACCCAAACGGTCGATTTTCGTAATCATTTTTTTCATCATTGATTTTTCAAATTCAAACCAAGATGAAAATGACAAATTCAAACACTATTCAAAAATTTCTAAGCACAATGTTTCTGTGTCTTGGGCAGCTTTTTCTACTGTCATGCAGCCAGGACGATGGTGATCCTATTCCACCAATTACTCCCGAAGATCCGACTAATCAGTCATCTATTGAGGTAACTACACTTGTAGAAAGTATGGGCGCTAACGACGCATTGGAGATTGACAATGACGGTAACATATATGCATCAGAGTTCGGAGGTTGGTCGTCAACAGGTGGGTCTGGGAGCAAGATTCTGAAAGTCACACCAGCAGGAGTTGTTACCACATTTGCAAGTGGTTTGTCGGGACCGCTGGACATCGTAATCGCAGAGAATGGCAATTTCTATGTCGTAAACGATAATAATGGAACTAACGGCGACATTGTCCAAATCATGCCTGACGGAACACTGGATGAATTGGCAACGGTCCCAGGGTGGCCGGCTGGAATTACTTCTGACGAGGAGGGGAACCTATTCATCTCCAACTATCAAAGACCCACACTTCACAAATTGGCGACTGATGGAACACTTACAGAATTGGCAAATGACTCTAATCTTGCCGGGTGTGTAGGAATTACGATCGACGAAAATGGGGAATTGTATACGGCCAACTATAACACCGGTAAGGTTTACAAGGTATCTGAAGCTGGTAACGTATCGTTGATTGCTTCAATTCCTGGAGTTGTTTCTAATTTTGCTATAGGATACATGGACCACTTCGATGGATCGCTATACGCCACAGGAATTGGAAGTCACAAGATTTACAAAATAGATCTTGATGGATCATCAACAGTTTTTGCTGGCTCCGGTTCGGATGACCATACAGATGGCCCCGTTCTAAACGCAGCTTTTAAAAACCCAAATGGAATTGTAATTGACAAGAGTAGTAAAGTGATGTACGTGCTTGACTGGGGGAAACCATCGCTTCGCAAGATTGAACTGGAATAATAATACACGAAATCAATGCCTTTCAGGTCAGCAGGACATTCCTGCTGGCCTCAATTTTTTCAACAGCTAAAGTCTCCTGGAGTTATGACTTTAGATAGATTCGAAAAGTTGTTCCTTTGTTTATGTCTGACTCTTTCACGAAGATCTTTCCCTCGTGATACTGCTCAACAATTCGCTTTACCAACGTAAGCCCCAAGCCCCAGCCTCTCTTTTTTGTAGTAAATCCGGGACGAAAAACATCTTTAATCTTGGATTTGGGAATACCCTTTCCTGTGTCTTTGACATCAATTGCTATCTGCCCTTCATTTGCGAGCAAAATCTGAATTGTGATATCTCCATTCCCATCCATCGCATCCGCGGCGTTCTTGCACAGGTTTTCAATGACCCAAGCGAACAACGAGGTATTGATCCAACCAAGAATGTTTCGGTTGGGAAACGAGGAAGTTGTGATGTTAATCTTAGAGGGAAGTCGTTTTTCCAGGTAGGAGACAATTTCCTCGATCGTCTCGGTTATGTTCCTTTCTTCCAGTTGCGGTTCGCTTCCAATGCTCGAAAAACGATCAGTAATTGTTTTCAGTCGATCGACATCTTTATCAAACTCTAGCAATGTCTCCATTTGATCAGGGTAGAGTCCTTTGAAATATTCTGACCAGGCCATCAGAGAAGAAAGCGGTGTCCCTAGTTGGTGAGCGGTTTCTTTTGCGAGTCCAACCCACACCATGTTTTGTTCCGACCTCTTCAGATAATTCAGAATCAAAAAAGTGATCATTCCAAAGATTCCTATCACTGACAATTGAACATATGGATAGTACTGAAGTTGACTCAAGAGAAATGAGTTCTCATAGTAGATGTACTTATACCCATAGATAGTGTTTTGGTCGGAGAGTGTAACCAGAATTGGATCTCGCTCGCTTTTCATTCGTTGAACCTCTTTCAAAAGAAACACCTCTCTACTCTGCTCACTCATTTGATCTGCACTATTCACATTTCTGTAAAACTCCGGTATTCCATCTTCGCTGGTCAGGATCACAGGTATGGTATTGTTTGCTTTTACAATTTCATCCAGAATGAGAATGAAATTAGTATTTTCAGAGTCACTGGCTAAGAATTCAAGCGAACTCGCGTAGATATCAATTTGCCTTCGTTCACGCTCTCTTATTTGATCAACCAAACTGTTTGTGTACCAAATAGAGCTAATACTAATTAAAATAGCTGCTCCAAGGATAAACCACTTCAGGTGTGGCCTCAGTGGGTACAAACTAACACTAGCGGCGCCTTTTAATTGTTTTTTCAACGAACAAGATCCTTTCGTTAAAAATAACGAGGAAGAGTGGATTAAAAGACTATTTAATCTTCAAATCAATTCTTCATCATAAACCACTTAGCTAATACTTTATAGTTGACCTTAGTACCGTGCATGAGAATTCCAATACGATAGATGCGACTTGCAAGCCAAATAGTGAAGATAAACCCAGCTATTAGAAGAACCATTGAGAGTCCAAGCTCCCACAGTGGTACACCAAATGGCACTCGCATCATCATCACAACCGGGGATGTAAATGGTATCATCGACATCCAGAATGCAAAGGCTCCATTAGGTTCCATCAGAACCACACCTAGAGACGCTATAGCTGCTATCAATGGTATCGTTATTGGAAACATAAATTGTTGAGCATCGGCGTCACTATCTACCGCGGATCCCACAGCGGCAAAAAGGGCACTGTAAAGCAGATACCCTCCTAGAAAGTAAAAAACAAAGGCTCCGAGCGTTAAGGGAATATTGATTGAATTCGCTGCATTCAATATACTGTCCATCGGATTCTCAATAGCCGCTTGCTGCTCAGTCGTCTGCTCAATTGCATCTGTCATTTGCTGTGCCGATTCTGCGCGTGCAGAAAACACATTGATTCCTACAGAAGCCAAAACAGAGGTCAGCACAATCCACATCGCCAGTTGAGTAAAGCCCACCGCTGCAATGCCCAAAACTTTTCCCATCATCAGGTTAAAAGGGCGCACAGACGAAATAATC
>JBDVJN010000016.1:0-68895 GCA_039961455.1 Cyclobacteriaceae bacterium
TTCCCTCCTGATTTTAAGGTGGTTAGCGCAGCTTCGAAAAGCTGGTGAAGTTCTTCTTTGCTATTTTCTTTTCCTTCCATTTGTGTCATAAGTTATATTTTTTACATTCTAACTTTTGACACACTTTATTGAACACCCTCCTTGTTAGTGGAACTAGTTTTTCGAACCCACCAGGTGAGACCAAAGATTGATTTCGTATTCAAAATTGGATTCCAAAAAAAACGATGGGTTCTTGGATTACAATTACAATGATCACAGGAAAGTAGGGGAGTCTCACAAAAGTAGGGGTTAACAATACTCTCAAAAAACCCGAACCTCTCGATTCGGGTTAAACAGGGTTCGCTTATTTAATCCAGGGTATTTTTAATAGATAGAATCTATTGCAATCTTTCTTATAGAAGAGCCAACATTTAAGAAAATTGAATCCTGAAACTGTTCTATCTTATACTCCAACTCCGTATTTGTTTTTAATAATTCTATAATTTTTTAAATGTCTTATCTATTAGTAATCAATTCTGATTTGGATAAGAATATCATGAGGAGCCACCTCATCTCCTCCGAAGTAGGGAAACAACATATAGTAGAGTCCCTTGTCACAATGATTTCCTCTTTTGATCTCAACCGGATCAAAGCCCTCCAGGTAGAAGATGTACGCATCATCAGTCATCTTTATTTGATAGCTATTGGACATATCAAGCGCTACTGTACCTACAAACTCAATGATCCTCTCTCCATTAACATAGGCATACGCGTGAATTTCTAGTTGTCCATCCAACCATCTCCACCCGAGCCGAGCGCTGTTGCCATGGTGAAACGAGTTGCAGTCTGAAAATCCCAATAGCTTATTAATGTCGTGCTGATTTTCTACTATTTGAGTCTGATAGATAGCTGACTGATCAAAAATTGCCTCGAACCTGAGAGTAGATGATTGGAGTGATTGCGCTTTTATTCCCTTGTCATGCTTGCCTTCCGGGAGGGTGAAGTTTTCGTATGGCTCATTGTATTCTCGTTCACATGAGGTCAATGCAAAAAGAGTAGCTGCAATAGTTAGTTTGAGTATGAGATGGAAGATTCTGTATGATGTGGTCATGATTTTTCGTTTTATTGTTTTCGATTGTTCTTTTATAAATGCAGAATCACTTTGCCTCCGGCTGACGATTGCCTAGCTCGTAATCCAGTTGTTATGCCAACTGAGAGGGAGTTGGTCACCTTAATTTCAGTTTCTACTTGTGGTATGAGGACTAGAAAATCCTGATTCACAAAACCAATCTTGGGAGAGATGAAAAATCGCATGTTGTTGCAACTGGTTATCGGTAGAATTGTCTCTATTCCGTAAAAAGGATAATTTCCATCTGCCGTTTCCATGGAAAGCTTTCCGTTTGATTGAAAAAGCACTCCTATTCCCAACCCTTTACTTGTCTGATAGCGTAGTCCATATCCTTTCTGAAAGCCCATTACAGTTTGCTCGGCAAATGCTTGGCCAGAGATAGTTTGTGCCACTGTTAAATGAGAGCCAACGAGAAGGATTGATATGATGAGATACTGTTTCATGATCTTTTGCTTTATGTGTTCTGTAAGATTTACAAGTAGCTAATCTGGAATTTGAAATCACTCATATTGGCAAGATCCAAACCCATGTCAATCATCTCCGCCTCGTTACTAGAAGCGCAACTCCAATAGATTTTTATTGCTTTTCCCTTTGCATGAGCTTCATTTAGTGTTTTGATGATCTTGAAGAGGTATCTGAGACTTGAACTGTTGAAAAGTTCATATTTGATATGCAAATTCAGACTATCACTTGACACAAAATGAGTCTGAATATCTGTTAGCAGTTGTGTGTATTTGATGTGGATATCGGTTGTTACAGACCAACCTCTTACGGTTATCAGGTTTAAGCCTTGTAGATAGCGAGTCTGAAATATTCTCTCTTCGTCCCTTACCACTTTCATCATTGGATGTACAGGCAGCGCGTGTGTAATAGCTAAATTCATAATTGTAGTGTTTTGCGTATTTAGTGACTCTGATTAGAATAGAATTGATAATGATCCTTGGAGCGTAGGTCTAAAAGCTCGAGTGCCAACACCTACCCCAAATCGAATATGATGTGATGGATTATAGTCAGCAAAAAATGAGGGTGTGATTACAAAATTTTGTCCGTTGGAAACTCCTGTTCGCACATGTGCCTTCAATACTACATATTTAGAATCCATGACCGGAGCAGAGAAGTACATTCCATAAAACTCTTTTTCATAAAATCTTGGAAGGTTTGCTTTCTTTTCATTACTGAGTAAAGATTCCATCAATGATGATTCCTGATAAAATCCTCCATATTCCCAGCCGTACCGATTTTCGATCCCAAATGCAGTACCGGTCTTGGTACTTATTTTTGTTTTTTCGGTATATGTTTTCAAGACGAATTGTTGTGCGGATGTTGTTCCTAGAACGGCCGCAAGTGAAAGAGCTAATAGTAAGTATTTCATTTTTCTGTTCTTTAAATGTTTGATAATTCAAAGTTGGGACAAGGACCACCGCGATGTGAGAGGGATACTCTGGTTTGATTTTTTCAGTAAATCATGAAAGTTTTTAAGTGATTTGTCGATGCGTGTTTCACTTATAATTCCGCTATATAAAAAAAGACTCCAAAGAGTCTTTTTCATTTATTTATAAGTATGTGAGAGGCTTAGTAAATCTTATGATAAATCATCATAATAAATATGTCAGTCCTAAAAGTTGAAGGAGAAAGAAGTTTGAATTGTTGGTATAAGAGCCCGAAATCCAATGCCGAAACCTAACTTCATCTGATCTGCTACCTTGTAGTGTGCTAACAATGATGGAGTTGTAACGAAGTTTACTCCATTGATTACCCCAGTTCGTACCTGAACTTTGAAATCAACTTCATCCGAGTATAGAACTGGAATAGCTGCATAGACTCCCATAAATTCTTTTTCAAATTCAGCTCCGGCTCCGACAAGTATTTGCGACTCGCTATTTTGTCCATTAGGGGCTTTTTGATAGAAAACCCCGTATTCGATTTGCCAGTACGTTTCATGACCAATGGCCGAACCTACTTTGTAACCAGAATGGATTCTCTCAAGGTAAGTTTTAACTACCATTTTTTGAGCAGGGATTTCTTCTGAAACCAAGAGGAAGACCGTTAATAGGATTGTATACTTTTTCATTTTTGCTCATTTGAATTTTCCAATAACCAAAGTTGAAGAGACTGAGGGCTTTAATTGAGCGTAGATCACGGACTTGTAATTTTCAGTGAAATCACGATATTCCACTGCGGGTTTTACTTATATGATTACTTACCTCTCTTAGTAAAAAAGAAGGCTCCTAAGGAGCCTTCTTTAACCTAACCAACCCATGAAAAAATGCCTTTTCTTTTACTACCCTTTAAATACCTAAGATTTCCTTATCGTAAATGGGTTTTTTTATTTCTCGCACTGATTTCATTAAAAAACGTTGACTGATGGCAACACCCAGTGCTAGCACTCTCAGGATCGCGTAGAATCGTTTCTTTCTCATTGCTTTGTTTTTTATTTCCGAGTCAAAGTTGAGAAAGTAGAGGACGGTATGTGAGGGTGATTTGCGGATTTAAAATCTTTCCGTGAATCACGTACTCCAAAAACCTAACTTGAATTCCTATACCAAGTTCCGTTCAACAGCGTACATGACTAAACCAGCAATATTTTTGCATCCGGTCTTTTCCAATAGATTACGCTTGTGAGTTTCGACTGTACGTATGCTAATAAAAAGCTTATCAGCAATGTCTTGATTGGAGCACTCCTCTGTAATCAGCAGCAACACTTCCTTTTCCCTTTCTGAAAGATCTGTTTCAAGTGAAAGGCGGTGTTTTGGTTTTCTTCCAGCTATGTTACCAATAATAGTTTTGTACACTTCCTCCGAGTAGTGATCTTCACCAGCAAGTATTGTTTTTATGGCCTGCACCAATTCCGTCTTGTTGGATTTCTTTAGCACATACCCGTTGGCTCCCAGGGAAATCATCTTGTTTATGTAGGCGGCTTCATTGAACATAGACAAAACCAGAACCTTCTGATCTGAATGGTTTTCTTTTATACTTTTCATTAGTTCAACCCCATCCATCTCAGGCATGTTGATATCTGTAAGAATTATATCATATTGATTGTTTTTGAGTAACTCAAGAGCCTCAAGTCCATTTTCAGCTTCATCTTTTATGATGAACTCTTCGTCTTCTTCAAAATAGAACCGAATGCCATCTCTAATAATTTGATGATCATCTACCACTAGTAATGTATTCATGATGCTTTCAGTTTATTGGCATTTTCACATTCACTCTTGTTCCTTTGCCTTTCATTGAATCGATATTTATAAGGCCATTGCTTTTCCTCACCCGATGGGTAATATTTTGAAGTCCATTTCCTTTTACCTTGTGTACATCAAAGCCTTTCCCATTATCTTCAATTCGTAAACTCAAAATGCTGCCTTCCTGGCTAAGATCCATTTTGACTTCCGATGCTTCGCTGTACTTCACCGTATTATTTAAAACCTCCTGAACAATCCTATATACTTGAGCTTTAGCAAGGTTGCTCAGACAATCTTCTTTAAGATTATTATTGTTTTTCATTGACATGGATTCTGGCAGGTAATCGATCAACTTCTCGATTGCGTAGTCAAGGCTGTGTTCTTCCACTTGCTTTACTGAGATATTATTGATTAAAAAGCTCAAGTCATCGATCGAATCATGGACGATCTCTTTCACTTTTATGAGATCCTTATTACTTGGCATGTCATCGCAGATCTTGCTGACAAACATGGAAGTAGCATTCAATTTTTGCCCAAGATTGTCATGAAGTTCTCTTGCAATCTCTTTCCGATCCTCTTCCTGCTTTTCTATCATTGAAATGTGATTTTCATATTCAGTTGTGACGTCTACGAGGGTTCCATAGAATATGAATCCATTTTCATCTTTGTAGTTAGGCTTTAGCGAAACCTTGAAATGCGATGTCCGGCTTTCCTTAAGTCCTATATTGAAGCGATGTTCCTGGTAGTACTCGGTGTGTGTGTCAATGGCAGTATTCAGGCCTTCGACAAACAGGTTTCTATCTTCTTCCTTTACCATATTGGCGAATTTTCTAAAAGAAATAGTATCACCCTCAATTTGCAACTGCATCATTCGTTTGAAATTGGTTGAGCATTGCAATACATCAAGATCTGCATCGAACTCGAAACTTCCTGAGTCAGTTAGTTTTTCTGCCTGATTCAATATCGACTTAGCTTTTTCAGCTTTCTCTAGTAGAATTTTCTGCTTAGTGATGTTTCTACATTCACCAATTATACCGGTCACCATACCCTGATCGGTAAGGGGTGTTTTCACCACCTCTAATATGATCCGATTGCTACGTGAGTTTTCATGATCAACTTCGTAGGTAATCGGTTTTCCAGTGAGCATAACCAATTCATCTTTTTCCAATCCGTGCCTGCTAATTGATTCAGGAAAGATATCGGCGTCTCCTTTACCCAGCACATCTTCTTCGCTTACTTCCAGATACTCGCAAAATGCTTTATTTACTTTGATATACTTTCCTTCTGAATCCTTGAGAAAAATAATGTCTTCGAAACTGTCAAAGATTGTATCCAAAATCAGGTTTTTATCAACCAGTTCTTTTTGGAACTGCTCCTTTTCCCAGGTTAGTTTACTTTCCGCGAGGACTCGGTCAATCGCCATTGTGATATTTTTCAGGTTGGATTTAAGTACGAAATCACTAGCACCAGCCTTTAGGAGATCAACAGCTAACTCTTCGCCAACTGTCCCTGACAATACGATGATTGGAATCAAAGGATCTCTTGCTCTAATCCATTTAATGGCAGACAAGCCATTATAGTTTTTAAGATTATAATCTGAAATAATCAGATCAAATTGATCGGAGAAAAGTGTTTCAAACTCTTCTTTCGAGTAAGCTGCCTTTAGCGAATAATTAAGTTCAGATCTATCCAGAATTAATCGCAATAGCTCTACATCATCCAGGTTGTCCTCCAGGTGGAGTATGGATACGTCTTCTTTCCAAGTGGTCATATGTATTTATTTAGCGGTCCTAAAATTTCTAACTCATGTTTTTCTCGTCTTTGGTTATATGATTAATAGATATCCAGTAGAGGATGAGTCCTTTTATTACCTCCATAAATTGAGAGAAATCGATAGGCTTTACTACATAACTGTTCACTCCCAGTTCATAACACCTATCAAGATCCTTGTTTTCATTCGATGAAGTCATGATAACTACCGGTATTTTTTTCAGATCCTTATCGCTTTTGATTCGTTCTAAAACTTCAATCCCGCTCAATCTCGGGAGTTTGAGATCAAGCAATATGACCTTTGGTTTTTTAAGTACATGTCCTTTAAATCTTCCTTCTTTTAGCAGATAATCCATTGCCTCTTTGCCATCCTTGAGCCAGATTATGTCATTGATCAGCTTTGATTCCTTTAGTGCCATCATGGTTAGCTCTGCATCATCAGAGCTGTCTTCTACAAGGACTAATTGTATATTGTCAGGCATTGGGGTTGTCAGTTTTTTTCAGTTTAACATGGAAAACGGCTCCTTCTCCAATTGTGCTCTCTGCCCAGATTTCCCCATGATGTGCCCTTATTATTTTGTGACATAGCGCTAGACCAACTCCCGTTCCTTCGAATTCGGTATCACCATGCAGCCTCTGAAAAACCTCAAAAATCTTGTTCTTGTATTCTTCATCGAATCCGACTCCATTGTCTTTTATGGAAATCACAAAATCACCATTGTTTTCCCTCGCTAGAATTTCAATTCTTGGCTTTTCCTCCCTGGAACTGTATTTGACAGCATTTGAAATCAAATTAGTGAAGACCTGCTTCAGCATCTCTGCATCTCCGACAATTGTCGGGAGGGCACTCACATGAATGAATTTGGTGGATTCGGGAAAAAGATAATCTATAACTTTTGGGATCAGGATTTCAAGATCCACTTGTTGAAACTTCGTTTTCCTTCTGTTCATCCTGCTAAACTCCAGCAGGTCATCTATCAACTGACCCATCTTCAAACTGTTGGCTCTGATACGTCCAAGGAATCGTTTCGCTTCGTCATCCAGTTGCCTTGTTTTATCCTTGTTCAAAGCCTCAGCGAAACCATTGATTGCTCGAAGTGGAGCTCTAAGATCATGTGATACCGAATATGAGAATGATTCCAGTTCCTGATTGGACTTTCTAAGATCTGCGGTTCTTTCCTGCACCTTATGTTCAAGATCCGCAAGATATTTTCTGCCCTCTCGCTGTGACTCCTTCCTTTCTGTTATATCGCTAATAAATGCCATAGCTAGCGTATCATTATCAGTACTGTAATAACTGAGGCTTATTTCTACAGGAACTTCTTTTCCATTTTTTCTTAGTGCCTGGAGTTCTAAACCAGCTCCCATCGCCCTTACCTTAGGATTATGAAAGTAACTTTCACGATGATCACGGTGAAAGTTTGAAAGGTGTTCGGGAACTAATTGCTCAACTTTCTTTCCGGCCAATTCTCCTTCCTGATAGCCGAACAGTTTTTCTCCATAAGAATTTACTATGACGATTTTTCCGTTTGCATTCAATACAAGAATGCCAATGGTTGCACATTCAAAAATGTTTCTGAACCTTTCATTTGAAACTCTAAGTTTTTCTTCAGTTACAACACGATCAGTCACATTTTTAAAAATCGAGGCAAACTCTCCTTTCTTTGGTGAGTATACATTCACCTCATACCATTTGCCAAGCAGACTGGAAAACCCTGTCATTCTATCAGACTTCCCTGTAAGAGCAACGGTACCGTACCTGCCCACCCAATTGGCTTCATCACTCATTGCCCTCGGAAATACTTTTGAAACCCGCCTTCCAATTACATCATGTCGACTACAGCCTGCTTCTTCCTCATAGGCCCTGTTCACGTTTAGAAAAGTCCAGTCGTTTGGGTTTCCTTCTCTGTCCAATTCAACTTTGCCATGAAGGAAACTATCTGGCATTTCTTCGATCAGCTTTGAGAATTCCTGTTTCTCGGCATTAGGCGTTTCTTGAACTTTTAATTCTTTATTCTGAAGAGATTGACTATTAGCTTTTTGAGTCATCAAAACCGCAATGAATAGGAGAGAGGCGGAGATAACATTCATCAAATTGCCATTGTGAGACCAACCAACAAAAGATCTTGCTGCTCCTGTGGGTAGCTCAACAGGTAATAGGGAAAAACTATTTAGGACAAATGAGGTTGACAGAAACTCACTCTGATAGTCAGAGCAGATTTCGATAGTGCTTAGTTTGTTCTCACCATTCGGACTTTGTTTTTTCTTAAATCCAAACATCAACAGCATACAGAAACATATCAAGATCATGCTCCCGTACTTGGCGGCATTCCTTTCCATTGTGGCTCCAATAAGTTGGTGGTGAGGTATTTTATTAGTGCGTACTATTTATACATACAAATAGTAGAGGTTTAGCTGATTAAATTAAATATAACTCAATTATTTAAATGTGAAAGCAAATTTTACAATAATTTCCGTGCCTTTCAATGCTATTTGACACAAAACTGCCTGATATATGTCAGGCATAAACAATATTCGGTCTAATGACACATTTCCTAGCCTTCAAATACGTAATTCCCGTATTTCGTCGAATCCGAAATTCACTCTCACTATTGATTTGGAGACAGATGATTTTTACCAAATGAAAAACTCACAAATCTTAAGAACAAGAGTTAGCGTGATATTGCGCATTGTACACTGGGCGTTAATCGTGGCAATATTCGTGTGGATATGCATTGATCTTGCATTGAATTTTGAGCGATGAATAGTTCAAAAATAAAAACACTAAAGGTGGCTGTTAGATCATCCTTGATAGAGTACCTGGAATACGATTGTCCGAAGTACCTTCTAAAAGTGAGATTTAAGAGAGGGAAGAGTCGACATAGAACACACGTTCACCAGGAAATCACCCCCGATCACTTTCAAAAAATAATCGATTCCCAGTCGATTGGACGAGCTGTCTTGAGATTAGTTGATACGTCTGGTAAGTATCAATAGTAGGTTTTCAATTACCAATTTCAAATTAGACATATTTGAGAGCACTATGATCGATTTTGTGGAAAGGATTAACAATAAGAAAAGGACATGTTACACATGCCCTTTTTAGTTGGTTGGAATCCTGAGTGTTACTTCACCTCAATCATTTTCACCCCACCCAAACCGGAGGCTACATACAGTTTATTGCCTTTAAGAAGGATATGATTGACTGATTCCTTTGAGTCGAGTGCAAGCTTTCCAATCACCACTATTTCTCCGTCATCGTATGAAGCGACGTATACCCCTCCTTCGCCATTGCTAATGAAAATAGTTCCAGCTTCGGCCGTTACAGCATTAGTGATAGAGTTATCTTCAAATGTGTATTGAGAAATAAGGTTTCCATCCAAATCATACACAAGAAGTCCTTCTTCCCCTCCTGCAATAAAAATAAGTTCAGCATCCACATCCATGGTCATCTTAGACTCAACGTGGGGGAATGCCTTGTGCTTAAAGTTTCCTTGTTGCGACAGGTTTGGGTCAAAAGTTTTAACGTCGGAGGGGTTTCCACCTAAGCAATAAATGACTCCGTCAGCTTCTATCACCCACCTTGCATCTTTTATGCTTTGGTAGTTTTTCTGAACTAGCTCTCCGTCAAATTGGTAAAGCCCGCCACCGGTTGCATCGTCATTGCCGGAGGTTACGTAAATCTCAGATTCCGATGTTGTGATACTATTTGCGGTGTAACTACCAACACTTACTCTAGTGTTTCCATCCAGTGAAAAGACTCCCTTTTTTATCGAAACTTTTTCAACAAACGCAGGACGTTCAAGACTTGATGTCCCACCTACAAAGAAGACATCATTATCAAGAATTGCAATATCATTAACATCTGCATCCTTAAACTGAATCTCTGATTTTAGCTTCACTTTGTCATCTATTAAATCGATGCCACCATAATACGTCTCACCAGCAAAATTATAACTCACTACGAACCTGTTTCCCGCGCGACTAATAGAGGTCGCCTGAAGAAGATCACCGTTAACAGTTGGCGGCTCCAACTCAGCCTTCAACGTTAGTTTAATGTCCTTTACCTTTTTACCAGCGTCGCTTGAAACGATCGTGATCGTTTCGTTCTTCTCCATCATGCGTGTACTCAACTCGATCTCATTGTTATTGATTTCGATGTCTCTCGAAACCTCAGGGTCGTCTGTTGTACATGATGAAGCAATTGCAAGTAGCGCCAAAAATCCTGACGCCCTACTAACTAACTTTTTCATTTTCATAATTTTTAAAATTTGATACTTCAAATCTAGATGTGGCTTAGAGTCCTTTGGAGGGGGATTTACGCATTTTGAACAATACGTCTTTCACGTACAAATCCATTGTCTCCGGCATCTAGATTTACTCCTGAATTAGAAAAATAGATGTGACAGGCAGTTCAGTTAAGGCTCTTTCGCAGCTAATTAGTTAACAGGTAAATCCAGTTCAAAATGAAAACATCGGAAGTCTCGCCAGAAGAAAAGGAACGACTATCAGCCCTATACAGACATGAGATTCTTGACACAGAATCTGAGTTGATCTACGATAATATCACGGAATTTGCTGCTGACCTTAGTGAAACACCGATAGCACTGATAAATTTTGTTGATGACAATCGAATCTGGGTGAAATCAGGAAAGGGTATTCTCGAAAAAGAGCTACCGAAAGACCAATCTTTCTGCTCTTACGCATTGAATGGAAAAGGAATTTTCGAGGTTCCTGATGCACGAAAGGATAAACGGTTTATGCACACGCTACCCGTCACGAAACGAAACGTGGTGTTTTACGCTGGAATACCTTTAACCGATACAGAGGGACATGCATTGGGTACTCTCTGCGTCATTGATTCGAAGCCTCGAAAACTTTCAAGTAAACAAAAGAATGGTCTTCGATTATTTGCAAATCAAGTTTCTGATTTGTTGGCGATGAAAAAATCAAAGATCAGGTATGAGACACTTATAGAATCCAGCCGGGACATGATTTATGAGCTGGATGAAACAGGTAAATTTCTTTTTGCGAACAAATCCACCATTGCCAAAACGGGGTACTCGCTGGAGCAGCTAAGAACCATGAATTGCTGGGGTCTTATACAAGAAGGGACACGAGAGGAAGTGAAAGCTCACTACATGGATCAAATCAGGGCGGGTAAAAGTTCCATTTACCACGAGTTCCCAATTGAAGATCGAAACGGTGAGATAGTGTGGTTGGGTCAAAGTGTTGATTATGTTTTCAACAATGGCAGAGTGAGCAAGGCCTATGTGATAGCTAAGGATGTAACTGAGTTGGTACAAACAAGGCTTATGCTGAAGGAAAGTGAAGAACGAATCCTGGCTGAAAAAAACATTTTGAACATGATGGTCTTTTCCTCACCGGCTGCCATTGCCATGTTCAATAAAGATTTTAAGTATCTCGCTTTTAGTGAAAAATGGAGCGCAGATCAGGAAATCAACGAACAGGTTATTGGACTAGGCAAGAATGGAAAATCAGAAGGAAAGAATCAACTTCTGGATGATATCAAGGAGAAAATACTTAGAGGTGAAACACTAGGAAAAGAAAATGAACTTGTCACATCAGAAAATGGAGATGAAAGATGGATTAAGTGGGTGGCTACTCCGTGGAGCAATACGACAGACGGCTCTGTCGGAGGAGTCATCGTCTATACAGATGATGTGACGCATATAATAAATCACGAAGCTGAGCTTGAGAAGGCGAGAACGGAGGCTGTCAAATCAAGCAAGATCAAGGAGGACTTTTTGTCGAGTATGAGTCATGAGATTAGAACTCCATTAAACGCTATTATCGGAACAACTAATCTACTCATGGAGGAGAATGCTGAACTAGCTAAAAATGAAAAATTCAAACTATTAAAATTCAGTAGCAATAACCTGCTTGCCTTAATCAACAATGTGCTTGATTTCAGCAAAATTGAATCAGGAAATATTCACTTTGAAAGCAAAGACTTCGAGCTTCTTTCTTTAGCGAATAACCTCGTGAATTCATGGAAGCCAATTGCCGAGCAAAAAGGCATTGATTTGATCCTGAAGTGTGATGAACGAATTCCTGAAGCAGTTAAAGGAGATTCAGTTCGACTCGGTCAAGTCCTGAACAACCTCGTAAATAATGCCTTGAAATTTACAGAAGATGGGTTTGTTCAGGTCACAATCAAACCGGATGACGAAGATGAATGTAATGTCCATTTTGAAATACGCGATACCGGAATAGGCATTCCCAAAGAAAAGCAGAAAGATGTATTCGAGAGCTTCAAGCAGGTAACAAGTCATTTGACGGAGCAACAAGGCGGTACAGGATTAGGGCTACCCATCTGTCAAAAACTAGTAAACATGATGGGAGCGGAGTTGCAACTGACGAGTCAAGAAGGTTTTGGATCCAAGTTCAGTTTTACAATTAGACTGGAAAAGGGAAAACGTCCTGAAATACCAGAAATGGCGAACAAAACTCAGAAGCAACTAGATGTTGAAATTCTTCTGGTAGAGGATAATGCCGCCAATCAGTTTATAGCCAAAAGTTTTTTAGAGAAATGGGGAGTAACACTCAGTATCGCCTCTAATGGTCTTGAAGCTTTGGATTACATCAAGACTAAGTCTTTCGATATGGTCTTACTCGATATGAGAATGCCTGTCATGGACGGATACACTTGTGCAAAGCGTATTCGTGAAATGAAGGGAGAGTATTTCAAAAACGTACCAATCATCGCCTTGACAGCTTCCACCATTCAGGATGTCAGAAGAAAGGGCTCCATGCAGGAATTTGATGACTTTTTGAGTAAGCCTTTTGATCCCAAAAAACTTTACGGCATGTTGCTGAAATACGCTGATAAAGTGATGGAACTGGACTCACCAATCAATATGAATGAAGGGGAAATCGAGGTTCAACCAATTGAGACATCTAGTACAGAACAAAGCAAAATAGCCGATAGTCTCCATACCTACACCGATGGTGACTCAGATTTTTTAGTGGAGTTTACTGATAACATTATAAGCAATCTCCTGAAAATACGATCTGAAATTCCGCAGTGCTTAATCGAGAGGGATAGAGAGAGTCTGGGTGATCTCATTCACATGGTGAAACCAACCATTGAAATCATTGCGCAACAGGATCTAATGAGTGCATTGAACAAATTGAAATCAGGTTGGAAAAGGGAAAGAATTGATGAACCAACACTTCTTGAGGTTCTTCAATTAATTGACGAAAAAATTGAACTACTAAACAACGTACTGGCAGATGCCAGGACGGAAGAATTCGCTGGACTTTAAAAACAATAATCATGGAGAACAAAATTTTAATATGTGAAGATGATGAAGTGCTAAGCAGCATGATCAAATTCAAATTAGGTAAAGACAAGCTAGGAGAAATCATGAAAGTGAACAATGGAAAAGAAGCCAAAGAAGCCATTGAGAAAAACGACTTTAGTCTAATTATTTCTGACATTCACATGCCGTTCATTTCAGGTATGCAATTGTTGGAACACGTTCGTGAATACCAGAAGAAAGACACTGCCTTTATCATTCTTTCTGCTGAAGGACTTGAATCAACAGTATTGGAAGCGTTCGATATGGGAGTAACGGACTTCCTCACCAAGCCTTTTAGTCCAGGCGAGCTTTCAATGAGAGTAAAAAGATTACTGTCGGCAGCATGATACAGATAGTCACCGATTGGGTATTAATGCAGAACACCAAGATTATATTGGTTCTTGGCCTTGCAGCTTTGCTATTCTGTATATCTGTTCTTTTTCTATCATTGATTGTTTTCAGTAAGGTTTCAAGAAAAAAGAAGGATTCTCTTAGAGAAAGATACTGGCCTTATATACAAGAAAACCTTGCCTTTATAGCAATCCAGTCGGTTACAAAAGAAGGGTCTGAATCTGACTACCAAAGTAGCATTGAAATGCTACGGATGCTCAGAAATAAGTCTGGCATTATCGCACAATGGATATTAGAAGAACTCATAAAGCAAAAAGCCAATCTGAGTGGTGATGCAAGCAAGACCATGCTAAAAGTCTATAGGGATCTTGATTTGAAATCCCATAGCCTTAAGAAACTTAAGAGTTTGAAGTGGAACAAAAAAGCACAGGGAATTCATGAATTGGAGCGAATGGAACAGCGAGAATGTTTCTCCGAATTTTACCGATTCCTTGATGCTCGAAATCGTGATTTAAGAATGGCGGCTAGAATGGGGTTGACAACCTTAGCACCCAGGCCGTTGAGTTTCCTGGATCACATGAATGAGGAGTTGAGCGAGTGGGAGCAGATGTCCCTTTATCATCGGTTGAGGGACAAAACAAAGGATCAACTCCCTGATTTTTCAAAGTATTACAACCACAAGCAACCCTCTGTAGTAACGTTTTGCATAAGCATGACAGTCAGGTTCAACTATTTTGAAATGGTTCCTCAGCTACTCAAATTGTTACGAATCACTTCTGGGAAGCAACGTGTAAACGTCGTTAAAGCATTGAAAGATCTGGAAGCATTTCAGGCATCAGGTTCCATTCGAAAACTCATTTGCATCACGAAAAATGGAGAAGAAATTATCGAATGTCTGAGGTTTATTGGCCAAATAGATAACGAAAGCTGTAAGCCGCTGATCTGCAAGTTCATGCTGCATCCATCAGCTGATATACGAATGGAGGCTGTGAACGCCGCGATCAAACTTGAGCTTGAGTTTGAAGACCTAAATAATGAATTACAAAAAATGTTTGCACACCATAAAAGCGAATTGATATCATGAATATCTGGATCCTTTTTTCTGAGACATTAGAGGCCTTCATTCTTGGCTTCTCTGTTGTCTTAACGTTGTGTTACCTGTTCCTTTCAGGAGTGTCCTTTGCATCCATCAGACAGTATATGAAACGTGATTCTCTTACAAGTTTCAAGGATCTCATCAGCTCGCCGATGGCACCTTCTGTTTCATTGATAGCTCCTGCCTACAATGAGGGGATGACCATCGTCGAGAACATAAAATCGATGCTTTCGCTCGAATACAATAACTATGATGTAGTTGTAGTAAACGACGGGAGCAAGGACGATACAATTGCCAAAGTAGTCAAAGCATTTGACCTGGTTGAAGTGCCATTTTATGGACATCAACAGGTAAAAACAAAGCAGGTTATTTCAACTTATAAGTCCACCAATCAATCTTTTAAAAAATTAACTTTCGTAAACAAGCGAAATGGAGGGAAGGCGGATGCCCTCAATGCTGGTATCAATGTTTCTTCCAGCAGATTGGTGGCTTGCATTGATGTCGATTGTATTCTGGAAAATGACTCGCTGCAACGAATGGTCAAGCCTTTTATGGAGGACTCTTCGGTCATTGCTTCCGGGGGCGTAGTTCGCATCGCTAATTCATGTGAAGTAGAGCATGGTAAACTGGTGAAGGTAAATCTACCAGCAAATCAGCTGGCTCGATTCCAGGTGTTGGAATATCTGAGAGCCTTCCTACTGAGTAGAATGGCCTGGGCAAAGCTCAATGGACTTTTGTTGATTTCTGGTGCCTTTGGAATGTTCGATCGAAAACTCATCCTCAAAGCTGGTGGGTACAGCACCAACACCGTGGGAGAAGACATGGAACTGGTTGTAAGAATGCGAAGCATGATGATACGGGCAAAGAGAAAATTCAAAGTAACGCTTATCCCTGATCCGCTTTGCTGGACAGAAGGGCCGGCAACCAACGAAATACTAATGAAGCAACGGAACCGATGGGCTCGGGGGACTTTCGAGGTACTGAAGACTCATGTGTATATGTTCTTCAATCCTAAATACAAAATCACAGGATTGCTTAGCTACCCTTTCTGGTTCCTTTTTGAATGGATGGCACCCCTGCTGGAATTCTTCGGAATATTGTATTTCGTCATTCTGTTGCTCACTGGTTCTGTATCATGGGTGTACTTCATCGTCTTATTGGTCATGTTCTACAACTTCGCCATCTTCATTTCATCCTTTACCCTTTACGCTGAAGAAATATCATTCTTCAAATACAAAAAGATAAAGGAGCAAATAGCGCTCTTAGCGTCAGCCCTCCTTGAGCCAATAATCTATCACCCAAAGATTGTTTGGGCGTCGGTTAAAGGAAACATTGATGTGATTAAGGGGGTGAAGAGTTGGGGGGAGATGACTCGGGCCGGGTTTAACGAAAAACAGATAAAGCTGGCAAAATCAAAGTAATCATGAAGAAGCTACTTTTTACTCTATTTGTAACAATCGGATACTTAGCCTCAGGGCAAGATTCCGAGTCTTACCTAAAGCGTGCAAAAGCACTTGCATCGGAAAAAGAATATGCTGAGGCGAGTGGAGTCTTGTATGTAGGCCTGGAAAGGTATCCTGCTGATCACGACCTTCGCAGCTATCAAATAAGAATCCTCCTGTGGGCAGGTGATTATTCCGCAGGAGTAGTCCAGATTGAAAAATTACTCTTAGATTTCCCAGATGACTATGAAGGATTGCAGCTTTTGATTATCAAGGATTGGTGGAGCGAAAACTGGGCTGGCCTACTGAATTCAACTGAAAGTGCTCTTTCCTCTTTCCCTAACGATAACGATTTTAAACTCAAAAAACTTCTTGCACTCAAGAATCTGGAAAGGTATGCGGAAGCATCTGATTTTCTGGCAACGCTGACGGAGACTAGTCCTCAGTTAGTGGAATTGGGAAACGAAATAAAGATGAAGCATCACCATCAAATAGGAATTTCTTCTTCGTACGCTCATTTCACTGAAGCATTCGATCCATGGATTTTAGGAACTGTGAACTACCAGCGAATTTCCAGAAGCTCCCTAAACGTATCTGCAACGTACGGAAGGATGTTTGATCAAAATGGAACAAGCTTCAACGCTGCATATTATCCAAGGTTCTCAAAAAATCTTACAGGATTCGTCGAAGTTGGAACCAGTCAATCAGTCATTTTTCCAGAGCTGAGAGTGGGGGCAGAATTAACCGCACTTATGAGTGTGCTGGAAATGTCTCTTGGTGGAAAAGTGCTTAAATTCAAAGAGCAGGAGGAAGGTGCAACTCTCATTACAGCAGGCCTGGGGAAATATTTAAAAAACTACTTCGTAAACTACAAAGCATGGTTTGCACAAGTCAATTCCACTCGATCGCTAACTCATACACTTCTTGTGCGTAGGTTTTTTCAAAACAGGTTTCATTACGTGCAGCTAAATCTAGCTAATGGAGCCACTCCTTTGCAAATCAATAATTTCAGTGAGATAAGCAGAGTGAGTGCAAGTGCAGTTAACCTAACCTATAGCCATCTTCTATTTGAAACCATTATTTCAAGTATCTCCCTTGGAGGCCAAAAGGAAGATTACTTTTCAGGTGCTAATCGTGTGAGATACACTGTAAGAGTTGGCCTGTCAAGGATACTTTGACAAAGAGATCACGCTGTCCCTATTAACCTATTTCTGATTTACTCGTCTCATGAATTAGTTTCATTAACAGACGTTTTATTGAGCTCAAATGAAACCTAATACGGGTTTCTACAAACTCAGATCAAGACTAAACTTCACTGCAAATTTGCTTACATCCCCTGAGGTATACGTGAGGCGATGGAAGGCTTGGATTGATAATACTCTGAGTATGTTGCTTACGCCGTAGCCCACTTCAATGTATGGTGTCGAAGTCCATTCTCTAAATGGTAAAATCGGGTTGCCGTCTCCGTCAGAGTCGAATTGCGAGATAGCAATATTGTCATTTCGTATCCCTCCCCAAAGTACGTTGGCGCTAATAATTTCTCTGAACTTCAGCTTTCGTAGCAAGGGAATTCGATTTAGAAAGAAACCCTCAAAAGAGTGACGGTATCTGAACTCCGCAAATCGATCTGAGGAAAACTCAAAAAAGTCCATCAGATTGTAAGCAAATCCCACGTAGAAAGGGCTTTCGTTTCCTATGGGGTTGAAAAGCAGTGAATAAGGCGCCTCTCCAAAGAAGTAGCCGCTGCCTATTTCGAATTTGGAAACTCCAAAAATTCCCATCTTTTGCCTCTTTGTCACCGAGAAACGCAATTTGTGATAATCAAAATCACTTCCACCTACACCGTCGAAACCTCGTGAATACTTCAACTTAAATAAGGGTGACAAGATGGTCCCAAGACTGAGTCGTTCGTTGTCATTCATGACAAAAACCTCATCCTTCCCGTATCGAAGCTCCGCAGAAACTTCACTGATTTCGTAGCTGGACTGTGTGGTGGTTCTTGACGCGTCCGTATAGTAATTGAATTGAAACAAAGGGTCATATGTTTCATGCCGCGTTGATAGGTATCCGGTAAACCCTTTACCCAACTGCCTGGTGAAACTCAATTTGTATTTGTTCTTCAGGAATGGTTGAGTCAATGTGCCAAAGCGGCTAAAGGCATAAAACAGGCTGCCCGGCGCAATATCCTGATTTAGCAACCAAACTTGTTCCACCTCTTTTTGCTGCTCATACTTGATGGTAGTCCATGGTCTACGATTCAGAATGAACGTGGTGTAGGCATTGTACTTGTATTGCTCATCATCAAACCCATACCCGACGTATCCTCCAATTACAAATTTCTTACTGAAGGCATAATTTGTTCTCGCACCTATTCCAATTCGTAGCCCTTCTATGTCATTGTTGCCAATGAAGGTAGAGTAGGGACCAAGATCGATAGGGCCAGTTTTAAGATAACCCGTTGCTCCAAATTTCAACATGTCTGTCATGGCCCTTATCTGGGGAATTCTCTTCAGAGAGTCAATCATGGTAAATACATTTTCCTCTGTCTGGGAAAGAGAATCGTGACGAGCATTGTGCCAGTATTCCTCATCAGCATCACGTACCAAAGGGTCCATGGAAACGGTCTCCAGGTAAAAGTCACCTTCTTTTGGTTGATTAATCACAAAATCCTTGTTGGAGACGTAGAATTTAGTGAGTAGACCAGCGGTGTTTGGTGTCACCTGTTTCACATCAATAACCACCCTGGTCTTAGACGGAATCCATGGGCCTGGTTCAGTAGGAAGTAGTTCTTGTTGGATTTTGATCTTTTCTATGAAATTCAGATTGGCTTTGCCAGAAACTTGGGCATCCATTCGTTTCAAGGCAAATTCCTCTTTGGTAATCCACATGGTTCCACTAAACGCAAGGTCTTGTTCTTGTTTCGGGAAAAAGTCGAGTTGGTAACAGAATTGATCGTCGATGAACAGGCTATCTGTGAGATCGTATTCATAGAGCAATTTCCATCCATCAGCAATGGGGCTGGAAAATTCCTTGCTGACAATGTTCATCCAGTTTTGATAGAAGTTGTATTCCTGGAAACTGCTACCAATTACCTGGGAGGTAAGTGTGCCATCGGTAATCCCTACACCACTGACTTTGGTTCGGATCATTTTTTCGTGTTTCGCAGTGGGATCTTTACGGTAGTAAAACCTTGAAATAGCTTCGGATATTAAAACAGGCAACATCGGTTTCCCATCTTCGCCCGCTATGATTTCAATGCTGTCAAGGACATGAGCAATTTTCGACATGATTTTACGCCTTTTCATCTTATCGGAAATATTGTCCACGTCGAATTCGGTACGGGTATAACTCTCGTATTCATACGCTTCCAATTGTCGCTTGTCATTTTTCTTCTTGTTTCGAACTACTCCTTGTAATATGGCAAAGGCGGGATTCACTCCCGGCGTAATCACTACCTCGTTTAGCGTCACAACATCTTCATCCAATTGAAAATTGATCGTTTGATTTGTTCCTTGAGTTAGTGGCTTTACACGCTTAATGTAGCCGATGTAGCTTACCTCGATTGAGTCGACAGGAAGAATTGTCTCGGCCTTGAAATTGCCATCGAAATCTGTGATGGCTCCTTCCGTAGTTCCGGTAAAAACAACGGTCGCAAAAGGAACGGGTGAACCAGTAGTTGTTTCGGTCACTTTTCCAGAAACAACTGTTTTTTGGCTAAATCCCTCGAAAGAGATAATGATGAGTAAAAGGAGTGTCGTGATTCGCATTGCTAAATTGACGTGCAAAGAGAGGAAGAAGTATCGCTATGTGTTTGTGAGGGAGCAGAAAAAATGATTCATTGTATGAATGGCTTCAATTGCTATATATACGCAAGGCAGTCAGGAATATTTCCTTGATGGCGACATTTAGTTTTCAAACCGCTTAAGGCTTGACCATCCGCCACCATTTTTCACCGCGTTAAAGCCATTGGACTTCAAAATGTTCTTGGCCGATGCACTTCGTATTCCTGAGGCACAACACGTGATTACAGGCTTAGCATTATCTAGTTCGCTCAAACGATCTTTGAGTACGTCCAAGGGAATGTTGATGGAATTGGTTAGATGACCTCCGGCAAACTCAGCTTTGGAACGAACATCCACTATGATAGCACCATTCTCCATGAGTTCGTCAAGGCTCACTTTGGGTCCGCTTGAAAATAGGTTTTTGAAAAATTGAAGCATTCTGTCGATTTAGGTGCGCAAATATATAGAGCCTAAATCGTCATAGTAAACAATTAAGTCAATATGAGTTTCGTCTCGTGTTATTCCGTTTTCTCAATCTTTTCGCGAGGAAGCATTTCGTCACGTTGGGCGGTATTGTACACGAAAGAAGCCACAATGGTTGCAATCTGCTTGAGATCATCAATTACAAGACGTTCGTACGTATCCATATTGGTATGGTGCGTCCTGGATCTGTATTCAATCGGATCTTGGATGAACTGAAATCCCGGAATACCAATTGCATCAAACCCAAGGTGGTCAGTACCACCTGTATCTCGAATTGTGATGGTGGTGTTGTCGATCATGTCGTCAAAGGAAGCGAACCATTCTTTGAAAATGGGAGCGATTTCTTCATTTCCCTGGAGATAGATTCCTCGTATTCTTCCTGTACCATTGTCAATGTTGTAATAGCCAGAGATTTTTTGTTGCTCCTCTTTTAGCGACATGGTCTCAGCATCTCCGAAATGATTTTTTACGTAGTTGCGAGAGCCATGTAAGCCCTGCTCTTCACCACCCCACAAGGCGATTCTTATCGTTCGCTTGGGAGTTAATCCGGACGCCTTTAGAATTCTGACTGCTTCCATCATCACAATGCAGCCTGCACCGTTATCAGTTGCTCCATTGGCACCGTGCCATGAGTCCAGGTGACCACCAAGCATCACTACCTCTGATTTCAATTTCCTGTCAGTCCCGGGTATCTCTGCCAGTACATTGTAACCCTGTAGATCTGCATTGTTGAACGTTGTTTTTACCTCTCCCTCAATTCCCACATCCACTCCATTTTCTACAAGTCGCGCCATTAAATTGACGTGTTCCGGGGCCATCTCCAACTCACAAACACCTTGTGGTGTATCCTTAATGTATCCTCTTGGACTACTGGTAAATAGCGTTCCGTGTCGGCCGTTGACTCCTTTAATCACGAGAGCCGCACCCTCTTCTGTTAAGAAAGTGTTCAGCGTTTGACTGAATGCCCTTCTTTTACGGAAGGCAGCAATTTGATCTGGAGTAAAACGACTTCCTGTGGAGGGTTCTTCCAATTCCTTAAGCGCTTCCGGAGAGTGACGCAGTGCATCAGCTTCGAACGTTGGCGATTGATCGCCTCTTGATTTGAAAGCTACAATCGCATTTTTCAATTTGCCTTTATACTTCTCAAAATCTTCTTCACTGTTGATCTCTGCGAAAATTACACTCCCGGATACTGCACCGTCTGTACTTTCTGTCCATGCTTTGGGTACTGCTATGAACGGCATGTAGTAAGGCTTTGTCATCGCTACATAGCTCTTGTTTACTTCCCATCCACGTCCGAATTCTCCCCAGGCTTCAGTTTCTGCACTTTCCAGTCCCCAGTCAGAGAGCTGTTTCACGGCGTACGCCGCTGCTCTTTCGTATCCTTTGGAATTCGTTAAGCGTGGCCCCGCCTTGTCAATCAGTTCAAATGCAATCTGTTCAACCTGTGAATTGTTGAGGCCTTCGTTCTTGATTTTTTCTATCGCCTCTGTGTCGATGTTTTTCTTGACTACTGGCAATAAAGGATACTAGTAGGACTGGAAAAAGTAAAATGCGAAATTTCATGCGTCTGGGGTTAAGTTGAATTTCTATGTGTGATCTAGTTTGATATCCTAGATGCTAATCAAATATAATCACAGACGTGATGATAATGCCCTTCTTTTTGACCGACGGAATTTCTACTCTTCAAACAGTTGAATCCTATTTCCATCAGGATCCAGCACGATGATCATTCGCTTTCCTGAATTGGGATCTTGGACCACCGAGCCGTATAGGTCCACTTCAGCATCTGTCAGAAAATTGACCCATCTATCAAATTCAGAAACGGTGAATCCAAATTTGAAATAGCCTTCAATCTTCGTTTTTGGAGGTAAATCCTTAAGTAGCTCTGCCTGCTTGCTGGCATTATCAAGCTCGATGAGTTCGATCCACATAGCTCCCCGTTTCAGATTTGCTTGCTTGAAGCCACGTACCTCGTTTTCCACCTTGTTCACGACTTCCAATCCAAAATTCTCGGAATACCACTCAATGGAGGTATCAATGTCACTCACGATGATAGCAGAAAAATAGGGCTTGGGATCAGGTAAATCTGCGGATTGAGATCGTACAACGAATTGAAGGAAGAGGAAACTAAAGGTTAAAAATAGAAATCGCATTGATCAGGTTTAGCTAATGCATACGATCTAATCTGAGGATGGTTCAAATGCATAGTGACCAATTATTCTAAAATTGAATAAGCAATCCTCAAGAACCTGACCGCCACCGATGTTATGAACGATCATGTATCGATTGCCATCTCTTGACTTTTTATTGACTACAATACCAATGTGGGTAACAGGACCACCAAGATTCCAGCAGACAATATCGCCAGGTAGATAATCCTCCGAATTGCTGGTAATCGGTTTTGTCGACTCTGTTCGTTCAAAGTACTTCATCAAATTGGGGACCCTTCGGTGGTCTATATTTTTGTCAGGTCTGGTTGATCCCCAAATCTTTGGATAGAGATCAAAATTCGCAAGCATGTCTTCGTGTACTTCTTTTTGAAGATCCAATCCAATTGACCGATATGCTCGAATAACCACGTCAGTACAAACTCCTTTGTCGGAAGGAACATCTCCGTTCGGATAGTCAATAGAAAAATAGGAAGGATCGTATACTACGTGTTGCTCAGTTAAAGCCAGTGCTGCATTGCTCATCCTTTCCTTAAATCCTTGACCGGTGGAGGTAAAGCAACCGAGTAAGCTGAGAATAAGTAGGCTTTTTCTTTTCATAAAACCTGAACGACGAAAAATCAATTGTATGATCTAGATTGGGGTACAATGGAAAAATTCAAACTAGAAGACCACGACTTTATTGAGCTTAACAAGCTCTTAAAAATATTGAGTTGGGTCGCAAGTGGAGGGGAAGCGAAACAGGTAATTGATGAAGGGCTGGTTACAGTGAATGGAGAAGTGGAGAAGAGGAGAAGGAAGAAATTGAGAAAAGGGGATACGGTGGTTTATGGAAATGAGAAAGCTTCAATTGAGTAGTCTCATCTCTGCACATGATAGGAGTACGTGACTCTTGTGAAGTCCTCCAAGCCATTTTCTCCGGGTCTTTGCCAAAGCTCAGAAACTCTGGTTCCTGAATCGTCGACCTGCATGAGGTAGTTGATGTTTTCTACCCATCGATCATCCACCCAATTGTATCGAATGGTTTGAATGTGATGACCGTCATCGTTGTAAAGCAACGTCATCTTTCTGGAATTGATCCAGGAATTTTCTGACCATCTGGGGAATTCCTTCTCCACGGGTAAATCTCGCTCATTGTACGTGTAGATGATTTTGGATTGATTCACCATGTTACCTTCCACGCTACGAAGACCCAACTCTGCTTCTAACAAACCCTTTTTATTGTACCGATAGGAAATGAAGGTTATCGGAGCATTGCTGCCTGCTACTGAATCGATACGCTGGATGGTTTTTCCTTTGTTGTAGATGTACGCCGACCTCATCCCAAAAATCCACTCATCATTGATCCATCGTTCTCGTATTGATCGTTCCAAGTTCCCTTCCTCGTCGTATGACTTAACAGTCCGGAAAGCAAGAGTCATGTTGTCTCCTTGGATGGCATAGGCTGTTTCATGCGTAAGCAGATTATTCCTGTCGTAGCTAAACTCGATTTTCCTCGACTGCTCCCATCCATCCTCGCTCATTGATTCCCAATTTTGGGATGCAATCAGTGGTTGAGAAGGAGTAGCTGACGCAGCTTGTTCACTTTGTTTTTGACAACTACAGAACAGGAGAAGAATAGATCCAAGTAATGTGATTATCCGCATAACTTTAATGTGAATGGCTATTCATTCATGATAACAGCTGGCAAGTTCAGGGACTTGTACAGGTCGTTGAATGCTTTCATCTCGACATCAATTAATTGATCTCTTTGATTGGAAAAGGAATCCCACTGTGCTGACAAATCAGAGAATCTGTCCTTCGCTCCCTGAGTCACTCGTGGATCGACCGTATCCACGTAGCCTTTTAGGTGCATTAACTGTGCGTTGAGTTGATTTTGAAAATTGATCACGTCCTGAAAAGTTTTTTGTTTTGGCTGAATCAAGTTCTCCTCCCACGTCGAAATTTTCTTGGTCAGCGATTTAGCAGTATCCAACAGCGCTTCAACTCCTTCTTTTCCTTTCAAAAGCTTCTGATATGCTTTTAACTGAGAACTTGCAGATCGCATCTCATTTACTTTTTCGTGAATATCACTAATCATATCGGTGATGGAGGTTAGCATAGTTTGCTGCTCCTGGTAATCTCCTGGACTAACATTGATGTTTGGATTAGCAAGAATACTAACAGAGGTCTCGAGCGTATCGCCATCCTGAACACTTAATTTGATCGTGTAATCACCGGGAGCGACAGTTGTACCATTGTAGTTTCCATACACAAAAACCTTGTCGATGGCTGGTAATGCCTCTCTTCTGAAATTCCAGGTGAATCTATTTATCCCTTTTTTCGCAGGTGCTACTGCTGGCTTAGGAGGTCCTCCCGGCCACGACTTGAACGATTCATCTTCCATATTCGAATAAGTCCGAAGTACCTCATTTCCCTTCATAATTTCTACGGTCATGGAAACACTGTCGGGTAATTCTTCGACTAAGTAGTAGTCAAACGTCACACCGGATTTTGGATTCTTCCCAATGGTAGGATTGCTCGAATTTCCACCGACAAAAAGATAGGTGTCCTTAGGCTTGAACAGCTGTGCTGATTTTCCGAAGCTACCCTTCGCCTGCTGGATAGCACCGAGATCATCCAAGATCCAGAAGCCTCGCCCGGCAGTAGCTGCCACAAGATCATTGTCCTGAATCGTCAAGTCATTGATCGGTACGATCGGAAGGTTCAATTGAATTTTTTGCCAATTGGAACCGTCATTGACAGAAACATAAAGGCCTGTTTCTGTCCCAGCGTAGAGTAAACCTTTTACTTTTCGATCTTCACGCACAGTTCGCACAAACCCATTTGGATCATCTAAGCCGTTGGTGATCCTTGTCCACGAAGCTCCGTAGTTACTTGTTTTAAAGGCATATGATTTCAGATCATTGAATTTGTAGCGCATTACTGCTATGTAAGCAGTTGCCGGATCGTGCGGCGAAACTTCGATGCTATTAATTATGCCTTCTTGAAGTCCTGCCGGAGTAACATTGGTCCAATTCGCACCTCCGTCTTTTGTGAGATGAACAAGTCCGTCGTCAGATCCAGCCCATAGAACTCCTTCTTCGTGCGAAGACTCTGTCAAGTACATGATGGTGTTGTAGTTTTCTCCGCCTGCGGCTTCATTTGTATATGGACGTCCGCCGGGTCCTTGCTTGGTTGTATCGTTTCTTGTCAAATCCGGACTTACGACATCCCAGGAAATTCCACCATTGGTAGTCTTGAATACTACATTCCCAGCATGGTAAATCGTATTTCGATCATGAGGAGAGGAAATGATTGGTGCATTCCAATTGTATCTGTATTTGAAATTCTTGGGAATGCTGCTCAAGCCAAGTTCCGGGTACTCCTTGATTGCTTTGCCTTCATTTGTTGCTTTTACCCATTGCTCAATAATCCCTTGGTAGCATCCTCCATACACTACTTCCGGGTTATCAGGATCAAAAGCCAGGTATGCACTTTCACAACCAGCAACAGAGTACCAGTCTTTCCACCCGATGCCTCCGGAATTTGTTCTACTTGCTATTGCAATTGCCGAATTGTCCTGCTGACCTCCGTACACATTGTAAGGAACCAGATTATCGGTTATTACTCTATAAAACTGCGAGGTAGGTTGATTCTGCTGCGTCGACCAGCTTTTGCCTCCATTGTAGGATACGTTCGCTCCACCATCGTTAGAGTTGATCATGTTTTGGTTATTAGTGGGATTGATCCACATATCATGATTGTCGCCATGAGGTGTTGGTAGATTACTGAAAGACCTACCTCCATCTATGGATTTCATTACAGGAGCATTAATAACGTAAACAACATTTTGATCAACGGGATCAGCTTCGACTTCCATATAGTACCACGATCGCGCAATCAATACCCTGTTCTTATTTATCTGTTTCCACTTCTTTCCACCATCGTCCGAACGATACAAACCTCCCTTTTCACCCTCGGCTTCGATGATTGCAAAAACTAGATCAGAATTGGCTCTCGATACCGATATTCCGGACTTGCCAAATTCTTCAGGTAAGCCTTCTTCCAACTTTTCCCAATTTTCTCCGCCATCAACTGACTTGTAGAGACCAGAGTTTGGTCCACCTGAATCCACAGTCCATGGGTATCGCTGATGTTGCCACATAGAAGCGTACAGAATTCGTGGATTATTCATATCCATTGACAATGAGGAGGCTCCTGAATTGTTTGCGACAAAGAGCACCTTTCGCCAAGTCTGACCACCGTCAGTTGTTTTATAAATTCCTCTATCAGAAGAAGGCCCAAACAGTGCACCCTGTACCGATACAAAAACCACATCTGGATTTCTTGGATCGATGATTACATCTGAGATATGCATGGACTTTTCTAATCCCACATGTTTCCATGTTTTGCCAGCATCCGTTGACTTATAAACGCCATCGCCGTTTGAAGACATTACACCTCTCACTGCATGTTCCCCCATACCAACGAAGATCACATTGGGGTCTGATTCGGAAATTCCGATAGCGCCTACTGTGCCGGTGGCAAGTTGTCCATCTGAAATGTTTTTCCAGGATATCCCGCCATCTTCTGTTTTCCAAATTCCTCCACCAGTACCGCCCATGTAGTAGGTCATTGGATCGGAAACTATTCCACTGCTGGCTACGCTTCTCCCACCCCGAAAAGGTCCAATGTTTCGCCACTTAAGTCCTTTATAAATGGTGGTGTCAACTGGAGTGTAAGCTGGTGATTGATTTCTGCGTCGCTGACCGTCCACTTCAATTGTAAAGAGGATCAGAATGATAGATAAGAAAAGTAGATTCTTCATATGAGATTAGGTTTAGGCTGCAAAGGATTTAAAGCAACAAATTACTAATTAATGGATTGCCTTGGAAACCTTTTTATTTGGACGGGCTAGGCAGAAACTCGTTCACTCCTAGGACCCAATTCCACCACCTCAAGATTTTGCACTTCGCCTCTGTGAAGATCGAACCGTAGCAACGTTCGAACTTTATGAAATCCGTGACGACCTGCTGCGCCGGGATTCATAAATAGTAGATTGTTCTTTTTATCTGGCATCACTTGCAGAATATGTGAATGCCCACACACGAGTAGTTTTGGCTGATACTTCTTCACAAGTGGCAATACTTGCTTGTTGTATCGTGGTGGCTTGGCAGCGATATGAGTGATCAGTACACGCACACCTTCTCTTTCAAAGATTTCTCCCTCCTGACATTCAATCCGAAGCTTTCCACCGTCAATGTTTCCATAGACAGCAACTGTAGGTTTGAAATCCTGCAAAGTAGCAAGCACTTCCTCTGTACCAATATCGCCAGCATGCCAAACTTCATCCACTTCCTTGAAATATTCAAAGACCTTTTCGTCGAGGTAGCCATGTGTGTCCGAAATGAGACCGATTTTCATAGGTATACAGTGGGTCGATTAACAAAAATTAACAAGTACAAATCTTGAACTTTTTTAACAGAGATTTTAATATTGCATCGTTTTCACTGAAAACTAAGAAATATGTCAGTAGTTGTTGAAAATCTTACGAAGAAGTACGGTGCGCAGAAGGCGGTAAATGATATTTCATTTGAAATAAATACCGGTGAAGTTGTTGGCTTTCTTGGGCCGAATGGGGCGGGGAAGAGTACGACCATGAAAATGATCACGTGCTTCATGGCTCCGACCATGGGTAATGTGAATGTTGAAGGTTCATCCATCCATGCCGATTCAGAATCGGTGAGAAAGAAGATTGGTTACCTCCCCGAAAATAACCCACTTTATCTGGATATGCCGATCGTGGATTACCTAAGATTCAGTGCTGAAATTCAGGGCGTGAATAAGAAGGATATTCCAAATCGTATCTCTGACATGATCGAACGCTGCGGTCTCACGGCTGAGAAACATAAGAACATCAATGAGCTATCGAAAGGATACCGGCAAAGGGTGGGACTAGCTCAGGCAATGATTCATGATCCAGAGGTTCTAATTCTTGATGAGCCAACCACTGGACTTGATCCAAATCAAATCGTGGAAATCAGAAAGCTTATCAAAGATTTAGGGAAGGAGAAAACGGTGATTTTAAGCTCACACATACTTTCTGAAGTAGAAGCTACATGCGATCGGATCTTGATTATAAACAAAGGTCGAATTGTAGCAGATGGCTCCGCAGAAATGCTGCGACAGCAATCGCAGGGTCAGGAGTTGCTTACCATCCACATAGATGCTGGTAAGGGAGATGTTAAAAAGGAACTACTTGGGCTCAAATCGGTAGAGACAGTCAAAGAAGTTGAAGGTAAAGACCTTTGGTTTACCGTGCAGAGTAAACCTGATACAAGTTCAAGGAAAGAGATTTTTGACTTGTGCGTGAAGCAAAAATGGTATCTCATGGAGATGACCGGTATTGAGACAAGACTGGAAGACGTATTTAGAAACTTAACCAACTAGGAGATGAGTAAAGTTTGGATAATAACAAAGCGAGAGTTAGCAGCATTTTTTGATTCGCTGATTGCCTATGTGATGATCATTCTTTTTCTGGGATTAAGTGGCTCATTCACATGGCTCTTTGGGACAAATGTTTTTGTTCTGGGACAAGCAAACCTGGACGTTTTCTATAGTGTGGCATTCTGGTCACTTTTTTTCTTTATTCCGGCGATAACTATGCGGATGATTGCCGAGGAAAATAAGGGTGGAACGATCGAGCTACTCATTACAAAAGCCGTGAGTGATGGACAGATTGTAGCTGGAAAATTTCTAGCTTGTCTAATCCTCGTGCTCATCGCGCTGGTTTGCACATTGCCATACTACATCACCATTAGTCAGCTTGGAAATGTAGATGATGGATCGGTAATAGGAGGGTATCTGGGTATGTTATTCTTGGCAGCCAGTTACATAAGCATTGGCCTTTTTGCAAGCAGCCTTACTCAGAATCAGATTGTGGCGTTTTTGGTGGCCCTCTTTATCGGGATATTCTTTCACATGTTATTTGATGTCATCGGTGCAGGCCTGACAGGCGGAGTAGGAGAGATATTCAGCTTTCTAAGCATTAGAACACATGTTGATTCTCTTAGTAGAGGAGTGATTGATAGTAGAGATATTCTCTATTTCCTGTCAATCATTGTTATAGGGCTAATTGGCACTCAAATAATGTTGTCTAAAAGAAACTGGAAGTAATCATGAAAAAACAGACAATAGCAATTCAGGTTTTAGTGATTTTGGCAATCATTGTTGTAGCCAACCTTCTATCCAATCAATTGTATTTCAGATTGGATTTTACGGAAGACAAGAGATATACTTTGAGTGATGCCTCGAAAGATGTGTTGGAGGAGTTGGATGATGTGGTGACAGTATCTGCCTTCTTTTCCGAAGATCTTCCACCTCAACTGCTAAACAATAGAAAAGACTTTGAGGATATGCTGATCGAATACGAGAAAAGATCAGGAGGAAATGTGGTTTACGAATTTGTCAACCCAAATGAGAATCAGGTAAAAGAACAAGAAGTGCAGCAAAAGGGAATCGGGCCGGTGATGATTAATGTCACTGAAAATGATCGTGTGCAGCAGATGCGTGCTTATATGGGAGCTACCCTTCAAATGGGTGACCGTGTTGAAATCATTCCTTTGGTACAGCCAGGCACAGCAATGGAGTATGAACTCACTACCTCGATCAAGAAGCTTGCTTTGGTAGACAAACCCAAGGTAGGGCTGATTCAAGGCCATGGAGAGACCAGCCTTGGGGCTATTCCACAATTGCGCCAGCAGCTTAGTGTCCTATATGATTTTGAAGCCTTTAATCTGACGGACACGGCAGAAATTCCACTTTACTATAGAGCTTTGGTGCTCGCTGCTCCTTCTGATACAATTCCATCATCTCATTTTAGTAAACTGGATAATTATCTGCGTGGAGGAGGGCGATTGTTTATCGCTTACTCAACCATTCAGGGAGATTTGCAGCAAGGAGCTTTGACTCAGTCGAATGACATTGGATTAATAGGATGGCTTGCCGGTAAAGGAATTCGTTTAGGGACAGACTTCGTTATTGACACACAGTGCGCTACAGTGACGGTCACACAGCAGCAAGGTTACTTTAGAATCAATAGTCAAAAGGAATTCCCCTACTTTCCGAAAGTCACCAATTTCGAAGATCATCCGCTTACGAAAGGATTAGACGAAGTGACATTCACTTTTGCTTCGAGTGTTGTACCCACCTATCAAGACAGCACCGTTGCCTCCACTATCCTGGCTTTCACTTCCGCTTCTTCCGGATCTGTTCGTCCACCCTCATACGTTGATATTCAGCGACAATGGAGAGAAACTGATTTCGCTGCAGGAGTGCAATCGCTGGCAGCTGCCTTAGAGGGTGTGAATGGAGCTGGGAAAATTGTTGCGATTGGAAACGGCGATTTCTTTATCAACGGCGAAGGGCAAGGAGCCAGACAACTCTCAGGAGACCATGTGAGCCTTGCTTCAAACGCCATAGATTGGTTAGCAGATGATACCGGTCTAATCGATTTGAGAACCAAGGGAATTACCTCCCGTCCGCTGAGATCAGTGGAAGACGGGACTAAGAACATTTTGAAATACAGCAATGTCTTTGCACCAATACTGCTGCTCTTGCTCTATGCATTTGGCAGACGCCTGCAAAACCAGAGAAAGAGACAACGCTGGATGCAGGGGAATTTTGAATAACAAACAGCTAGAAAATGAAACTGTCATTGAAAAACTTACTGATAATTTTTGGGGTCCTCCTGATCGTTTTTTTTACTGCCAGACTAACGAAACGAGATGGAAGGAGTAAGTCCCTTAAAAGTGAATTGGTTGCACTTGATTTTGTGGATGTGTCCAAAGTGGAAATATCCGGCCCCAAGGGCATTGTGATGCTGACAAAAGCGGATACGACTTGGACTGTCTCTCTACCTGCTGGAGAGAAGCGAACAAGAAAAGATGCGGTGAAGTCAACGATTGAAATGCTTAACACAATCAAACCTGACCGGCTGGCTTCCAGGAAAAAGGATAAGTGGAGAGATTATGAAGTAGACTCCACGGGAACTCGAGTAAAAGTGTTCGGGGGTGACAAAGTTTTGACAGATATTGTTCTGGGTAGATTTAGCGTAGAAGGTCAACGTAATTTTTATTCCTTCGTCCGTCTCTTCGAAGATGAAAATGTGTATGTCGCAAATGGGTTTATGAAAATGTCCATTAGCGAGACTGCTAATGATTTTCGGGACAATAATGTATTGAGTTTAAAGAAGGATTCATTGACACAAATTACCTTTCAATACCCTGAAGGGACATTTTCCTTGAACAAAGAAGATGCTTGGTTTTTAGGAACTGATAAAGCCGACAGCGTGGCTGTTGCTGGATTTCTGCAAGGACTGAACTACACAACAAGCAAAGAATTTCGCGAAGAATCTATTGCAAACTATACGCATACAGTCACTTTTTCTTTTAGCAATAGTCCAGATATTGTATTGGAGGGGATTAGAGAAAGTGATGGACCGGCGATCAAATCTTCAGAAAATTCTCTCGAAATCTTCGGCGATGAAGCGCTTTGGGATAAAATATTCAAGGAGCCAGGTGTTTTTGCGACGACACTAGAATAAACTTCAATTTATTTATCTTAGTATTAGCGAAACAGAAACCAGTACTATTTTCGTTATTACAGATATGAAAGCGTACAAGTATTTTCTTAGCATCATCTTAGTTGTTTCTCTATCATCCTGGAATGCTCCTGATGATGGCGGGTCAGTAGAGTGGCTTACTTTTGAGGAGGCCGTAGCTCTCCATAAGGAAAGTCCGAAGAAATTACTTATTGATCTATATACAGATTGGTGTGGTTGGTGTAAAGTAATGGACCGTGAAACGTACAGCCATGCACAACTTTCTGCGTACATCAACAAGAATTTCTATCCGGTTAAGTTCAATGCTGAGCAGAAGGAAGCTGTCATTTTTAACGATCATACGTTCAACTTCATTCCGCAGGGTCGCAGGGGAGTGCATGAATTAGCTGCAGCGTTGACGAACAATCAACTCAGCTATCCGACTACAGTTTTTATGGATGAGGAGCTTCGAATCATTCAACCCATAGCGGGATACCTAAAACCTCAACAAATGGAACCCATTCTGAATTTTATCGGTGGAGACCATTATAAAAGTGTTGCATGGGCAGATTACAAAAAGGGACATATTAGTTCTCTTTAGATGCAACCTTTGTATCTTTTCTTAATCTCTTAAAAGAAAAGAAACTCAATACAACCATGAAAAGATCATTCTTAATCATAGTGCTTGGTGTACTTGTTGCAGGATTCACCTTTGCACAGTCTGAAGAAACCAGAAGTCTTTCTTCTTTTTCCAAAATCACAGCACATGAAGGGATCGATGTGTATATCAAAAAAGGTAGCAACGAAGAGGCTAGAGTAGTAGCCAGAGGAATCGATATTGAGGATGTCTTAACTGACGTTTCTGGTGGTAGACTCAAAGTTCATCTAGATGGAAACAACCACAGAAATGTCGATGTTGATGTTTATGTGACGTATGTTTCATTAAATGCAATTGCAGCTTCGTCTGCTGCATCACTAAGAGCAGAAGGCCAGATTGTGACGGATGGGGATTTTGATGTAAAAGTGACAAGTGCAGGCGACTTAGAAGCTGATATTAAGGCAGATGAACTAAACATCAGTGTATCAAGTGCAGGTGATGCAGAACTAAAAGTTGATGTTGATGAAATTGAGGCAGACGTTTCAAGCGCCGGAGATATTGAAATAGAAGGGTCGGCTCGAATACAAGATATCGAAGCGAGTAGCTCGGGAGAATATGATGCATACGATGTTGAAAGTGAAGACGTAGATGTTAGTGCCAGTAGCGGGGGCAGTATCAAGGTAAATGTCAGCCAAAAGGTAGATGCAAGAGCTAGTAGTGGAGGTTCTGTTCGATACAAAGGATCTCCCAGATATGTTGATGTTAGTTCCAGCAGTGGAGGATCAATAAAAAGATATTAATGCTACCTCAATGAAAAAGTCAATTTTTACCTTAGTTCTATGCTTACTTTTCTCAGGACTAATATTTGGGCAATCTGAAGAGACTAGATCACTTAGCTCATTTTCAAAAGTAAATGCTCAGGAGGGAATAGAGGTCTATCTAAAAAAGGGAGACAAAGAAGAGGCTCGGGTTGTTGCCCGCAATGTAGATATCGAAGATGTTAGAACAGACGTAAGTCTTGGAAGACTTAAAATTCATATTGACGACAATGATCGATGGAATAGAAATCGTGATAGAGATGTGAAGGTCTATGTTACGTACAAATCAATAAATGCACTTTCAGCCTCTTCTTCCGCATCTATTGAGGCAGAGGAGAGACTTGAGACGGATGGGGATTTTGACGTTGACGTTTCCAGTTCAGGTTACATTCGGGCAAGTTTGAAAGCAGATGAGCTTACAATTGACGCCTCGAGTTCTGGAGATTTAGAGTTGGTTGTGGAGGTAAATGAGATTGAGGCGGACGCTTCTAGCTCCGGAGATATTGAAATAGAGGGTTCGGCCAAGTCGCAAGACATCCAGGTGAGTAGTGGTGCGGATTATGATGCGTATGATGTGGAAAGTGAAGAAGTGGATGCTAGCGCCAGTAGCGGAGGTTCTATAAAAGTGACAGCTAGCAAAAAGGTAGATGCGAGAGCCAGCAGCGGGGGTTCTGTTAGATACAAGGGATCTCCGAGATATGTCGATGTTAGTTCCAGCAGTGGAGGATCAATAAAAAGATATTAAGGAAAGGACAAGCAATGATTGCAAGCCTGCATAATTTTGTGCAGGCTTTTTTATTGCTATGACCAAATATCCAAAATTCCTTTTAGCTGCTATCATCATTCTGAGTTTATCCGGATGCGAATCGGAGGAGGAGCGCAGAGATCGCTTCTTCCAGTTGGGTAACTTAGCCCTGGAGGATGAAGACTTCACGAAGGCCGTTGATCTTTTTAACGAATCACTGAAAATTGATCCAAACTTTGCTTTTGCGCTTAATAACAGGGGTGTAGCTAAGATGGAAGTAAACCATCCATATGAAGCAATTTTGGATTACAATCAGGCAATCCTTAAACGAAGCGATTACCTGGACGCCCTGTTCAATAGAGCGTATGCTTATGAGTCGGTTGGTAAGTTTGAGGATGCACTTGAAGATGTGGAAAGAATCATGACGTTGAGGCCGGATTCAGCCTTTGTCTATTTCTACCGAGGACTGGTTCAGACAAAAAGACGTACGTACGATGCTGCTCTTGAAAGTTTTACGATAGCAGATTCACTAAATCCGCTGAACCCCGAGACCATCATTAATATTGCGACTATTCACTATTTGAAGGGTGATCTGGAAAAAGCTTCTGAAGTCACAGCGCGGGGACTGGAGTTGAATTCAAGTGATCCAAATGCTTCAAATCTCTTAAGCCTCATCCATCTGGAAAATAAAAACTATCTAGCTTCCCTTGTGGAAATAAATAGGGCACTAGACATTGTTCCGCAAGAACCGTACTTCTTGAACAACCGTGGCTTCATTCATTTGATGACGGACTCGCTCGATTTGGCTCTTCGGGATATTGATGCGAGTATTCTGCTTAATCCTAAAAACGGCTGGGCATACAGAAACAAAGGGATCTATTTTTTGAAAACCGGTGATTACAGTCAAGCAATAAGACTAATGAAACGAGCCATCGAAGAGCCAGATTTTATCGATGAAGTCTATAATTACCTTGGGTTGGCGTATCAGAAGTCAGGAGATCTTACCAGGGCATGTGAAAGTTGGAGTGAGGGAGCTGCCAGGAACGAAGCTTCGAGTCTAAAATTATTCAATCAAAATTGTGAAGATTCTTTCACAAAAAGTAACTGACTGAGAGATACAAGGTGACTGAAGAGCACAATAGGCACCACTAACGTTGGGAGTAGGATAAAGGGGAAGTAGAACATGGCAATGTTTACGGGCTCTCCTCCCAATGATTGCTCATAGAAGTACGGTGTGTACGAAACTGCACGTGCTACGATATTTGCCAACAGGGCAAGCGCGGCAAAATTCCACACTATAGCACCAATCCTATTCTTATTTCGATCCCCAATCATAAAAACCCCCACAAAAGGAGCAGTGATACCTGCCAGTATATCAAAATTTGAACCCTCGAAAGTCAATTCCATTCCCAAACCTCCGCTAATACCGAGCCATAGTAGGACCATTTCGACAGGCACTCGAATGATATGAATATAAGTGAGCGTGGTGATAGGCATTTTGTTCAAAAATGCTCGTGTTCTCCTCAGAGCGAAAAGCACAATTATCATGATAACAGTGCTTCCAACGAAGAGCATTAGTCGGGGGGGATTGGAAAAGTCTTCGAAAAAACCATTCAACGTCAGAATGGAAATAAGAAAGATCCAGATGCAAAACACGGTCAGAATAATGGTCGGTGTAAAGTTTCGTTTGCCAGAAGAAACGAAATTGACTGCATAGAATATAAATCCAACGGATGCAGCAACAATTGCTAAAAAAGTACCGCTTATATAGGGAGGGATATTCTCCATGCCAGAGCTAGAAATTTGGTTGACAATACAATTTATCAGAATTTCATTACCAAGCGGATTCCAACACACCGATACTTTTGTCTTTTTCGACTAACCAAAAATTATATTGGTCGAAAAATGGTTACTATTTTACATGACAATGAAATTGGAGTCACTAACGCTGTTTTTTGAGGAACGACTAAAGAGAGAAATGCCAGGAGAGTCGGCCCACTCTTTGATGCAACCCAAGCTCAAAAATGGATCTAATATTCGATTCAATCATCCAGCCAAAGCAAGGGAAGGAGGAGTACTGATTCTGTTGTATGAAGAGAACGGCATTGTGAAATTTCCCTTGATTGAACGGCAGGACTATGATGGAATTCATAGCGGACAAATTTCACTACCTGGCGGAAAGAAGGAGGAAACGGATGTGGATTTGGTACAAACTGCGTTGAGGGAGGCGGAGGAGGAAATAGGTATTAGTCGCTCGAAGGTGCATGTACTAGGAAGCTTAACACAGTTTTTTGTCGGAGCAAGCAACTATGATATTCTGCCTGTTATTGGGATGTTGTCAACTGCACCGGAGTTCTTGCCAGACCAACGTGAGGTTAAGGAAATTGTAACGCCCCCAGTCGCAGATCTCTTGGATATGGAAAGAAGAAGAACAAAGGATATAGACGTGAGGAATGGCTACATGCTCTCATCTCCCTATTTTGATCTTGAGAACAAGATGGTTTGGGGAGCGACTGCAATGATGCTCAGTGAGCTTGTTTCAATATTAAGTGAATTTAATAGTTCGGTGAATCATGTAACGAAAGGATAATGCTCCTGTCATATCTGGTTTTTATGTACGCTCTATTTTCGGGCCATGGAACCAGAAGACAAGTCAATGGAGGAGTTACTCGATCAGGAGGATGTTAATGATTTCGAGGAGATCGATTTAGATGATGAGCATTTTGATGAGCACATGAATCCCTACGAGGAAGATTCATTCTATCGTGCCATCGATGAATACTAACAAAGTTTAATTTAACTGGAATTCCTTCTATGGTATTTACTAACTTTGCGGTCGGCAAACGGGTACGACCAGCTCCTGCTGAATCCCCCAGGACCTGACGGTAGCAAGGGTAGGTGGTTGTAGCGGTGCGATGCTTCGTTTGCCTTTTTTTATTCCTTAAAAACACACGTAACCTATCATATGAAGTTTTTTATTGATACCGCTAATCTGGACGAAATTAGAGAAGCTCAGGATTTAGGCGTTTTGGATGGTGTTACCACCAATCCATCGCTCATGGCTAAAGAAGGAATTACTGGAGCAGCAAATATTCTAAAGCACTATAAGGACATCTGCGAAATTGTAGACGACAATGTAAGTGCTGAAGTAATTGCCACCGATTTTGAAAAAATGGTTTTGGAAGGGAAAGAACTTGCAAAGATCGATGATAAAATTGTGGTTAAAATACCAATGATCAAGGATGGTATAAAGGCGATTTCCGCCTTGACTGCTGAAGGAATAAGAACCAATTGCACGCTGATTTTTAATGCAGGTCAGGCTATTTTGGCTGCGAAAGCTGGTGCTAGTTATGTTTCTCCATTCATTGGAAGACTTGATGATATCAGTGTGGATGGATTGGCATTGATAGAACAAATTGTGGGAATTTTTGATAACTACGGATTCGAAACAGAAGTTTTGGCTGCCTCCATTCGGCACAACATGCATTTGATTGAGTGTGCGGAGATGGGTGCTGACGTTGCAACTTGCCCCTTGTCAGTGATTATGGGCTTACTTAAGCATCCACTTACGGATTCAGGATTGGAAAAATTCCTTGCTGATTACAATAAGTCAAACAAATAAGGTAACTCCCTAGTTGATGGTACAGATACAACTTAAGCATATGTACATCATCAAGGTGAAGGGAAAAACCATTATCCCGGACTACATTCAGATACGTGATGAAAATTTTGTCCTGGTGGCTTACTTCCGAGCTGATCGACCATTGAAAAAAATGGATAGATTTGGTCTGGAAGGAAAAGAGGAACAACTTAAAAATGTGATCTCTTCCATACCTTATGGTAAATTGCAAAAACTAGAATTGTAAAATGTCCTTTTCTCAAGACAACGTTGTTATCGTCTCGCAAGCCTCCATCTTTCAGGAGGAACAGACGGTGCTTAGTGATCTTGATTTTACGATCGAAAAGGGTGAATTTGTCTATCTGATTGGACGAACAGGAAGTGGAAAATCGTCACTCTTGAAAACTTTTTACGCGGATTTACCGCTTCGCATGGGTTCGGCCGAAGTGGTAGGTTACAATCTCTCAAACCTCAAGAGTAGGGAAGTCCCATTTCTACGCAGAAATATTGGAATCATCTTTCAGGATTTTGAGCTTTTCTACGATCGATCGGTAGCGGAAAACTTAACCTTTGTGATGAAAGCAACGGGTTGGAAGGATCCTGCTAAGATGAAAGGTCGAATTGCCGAAGTCCTGATGAGGGTAGGTTTGGGTGCTATAGCATCCAAGATGCCACACCAGCTTTCAGGAGGCGAACAGCAACGAGTGGTCATTGCACGAGCGTTGGTCAATGAGCCAAAAATTCTGATTGCAGATGAACCAACAGGTAATTTAGATCCCGATGTGAGTGGGGGTATCCTGAAATTATTTGAAGAGATCAACAACTCAGGAACTGCCATTTTGATGGCAACACATAACCACAAATTCCTTGAAAATTTTCCTCATAGAGTATTGAAATGTGAGGATGGAAAGATTCTTGACTCAGTTGAGGATGATTTTGAGTTGACGGGCTGGCACTAATCTTTTACGCATCGCACCGAAAATCCATAAGTAGTATGTTGTGAAGCTTTTCTTGTAAGGCTTTCCCCTTTTTCTAAAATGTAAGTCCATGCAAACTCGTCATCTAGTGTTTTTGACAGGAAGTATGACTTGTAGCCGAAAAAATTGTCATGCCCTTCAACGTTTCCAGAACCAGCAGGTCTAGCGGAAAATGTGCTTGAGTTTTCATTAACTTCATCCCAATAATTCTGGTCTTTGAAATTCCCAGCATTGTTATCGGAAGCTAATGCAAACAATTTGTCCCATTCTTCATTTGTAGGAAGTCGCCATCCACTTGGGCATACTGTGCATGCGGTAGCGTAATTGTAAAGAAGTCCGTAAATCTGGGCGTAAGCTGTATCAGAATTAGGGTAGTAGAAGGAAATCTTTTCTCCCTCTGATGTTTTTGTGACACGAAGATTTTCGGTCATCCACAATTTACCTTCAAACAATTTGACGGAGTACTCGTTTCCGTCAACATCTGTCAGTGTCCTTTTCTCGGATGTGCAGGACAACAGAAAGATAAGCAGAAGGATGAAATGGACTCTAATCATAGGGAAGATGAACGGCTATCTCCAAGGAATGTTTACATCACTTCTTACCTCTCATCAGCTTCTCCAAACCTTCAACGGTTCTGGGTAGGTCTTTACTTAGGACCTCACATCCATTCTCTGTCACAAGAATGACATCTTCGGTAAAAACGGAAATTTGTTCATCGTGATTGTAATACCACGGTTCCACAGTGAAGATCATTCCCGGTTTTAATTCAGCGTCTTGAAGGTTAGGGTCTCCAGTGGACAGTCCCAGGTGATGACCGAAAAAGAGGCTTGCTTGCATGTACTTTTTGGCATCTTCTGGAATAATTCTATCGGTAAAACCTCTAAGATCCTGAAACGTAACACCGGGTTTAATGTACGCTATGATCTGATCTGATATTCCCATTTCCATTTCCAGAATCTCACGCTGTCGATTGGAAAATTTCCCTGATACTGGAAATGTTCTTCCAACATCACTTACGTAATTCTTGTACTCGCAGCCTACATCAAAGATCACCAGATCACCCGCTTCCATCTTTCGATTTCTTCGGTCATAATGTGTAGCTAATATTCGCCAGGGCCAGAGTGAATTTGGACCAGACTTGATTATTGATCCAAAGGCGAGGCGGTTTGATCCATTGACCTTGTAATTCCCCTCTAGGATTCCCTCCAGGTATCGCTCGTCTATTCCAGGTTTGATTGTCCTAGCCGAGGTCTTAATTCCCTCAACGGTGATAGCCACAGCTTTCCTCATTAGCTCGATTTCTGTAGGAGATTTGATCATACGGACCTTTGCAATCGAGGAATAAATGTTTTCATAAGAGAATCCTGCATGATTCCACTCTAGGGAAAGTACAAGCATTTCAGCAACAGATGGGCTACTAATGTAATTTTGAGAAATTGGATAGGTTGCAGCAGACCTTCCTGTGTTAAGAAGAACCGTTTGCCTTTTTCTAGCTTCAATTTTCAGCAATGACCTTAGATCGGAGATACCCAAGATATCGATACCTGCTGCTTCTGCGATACGTTCATCTGTAGCCAACGGTCTGCCGGGAAAATCATTTGGCCGGGATGTACTTTCAAATCTTGCATCTCTTTCTGGAGCATATATAGTGGAGGACCCCTGATCCACATCGATTACTAGCATACTGTTGGGTAGTTCTAACCCCGTGAAATAGTAAAAGTCATCTAACTGTCGAAATGTATCACCGTAGGAGAACCCATCGCGGGCAGGAATCAAGACCAATCCAGATTTCTCATCTTCCTGAAGGACACGTATTAGATTGGTTCGGCGCTGTGCTAGTTCTTCCTTGGAAAAGGGCAAAGCTGTCCACTCTAGATAGGATTGCTCAGGAGTTTGCGCTAACAGGACAACTGAGATTAGTAGACATATGAGGCTGGAAAGAACTTTGTGAACCATTGATCTGTGCTTTGGTTACTAAGCTAACTAATCTTCCAGAGACAATTCAGGCGAAACGAAGACTTCTAAATTATTCCGACTTTGTAGGTATCCGATGACCTTTTCTTGTCAGTCGAGTAAAGAATTTTTGGCATGGTAAAGTAGGTGATTAGGAACTTCAATAATTATATGACTCAGATATTCCACATATTTCTTTACATTCAAATTGTGGAACTGATGCTTGATTATCCATGGACTGATATAGTTATTGCTAGCACATTGGTGTTGGGGAGTCTTGCTGGATTGCTACTCATCACTACAAAATATCCCGGAAGTCGTTTTTTGGGCCAATTGGTCTTCTCATACTTGTTGGTCATCGTGTTTGCACTTGTGGACAATTTATCTTCCTGGTGGTGGATGGGGCTTACTATTCTTGCGATTTCATTCTTTCTATACTGCAAGGCCTTCTTTCTTCAGAAGAATAGAATAGCACCTTATCACGTCATACCTCCATCGTTGGTAGCAATGTCTTTATTCTTTATGGAGAGAGAACCTCTGGTTTTCAAAGGTTTAACCGTTGTTTTTACTATCGGATATTTGATTTTTGCCATACTCTTTTTGAAAAAAGAGGCAGTCTCAAGGGGAATATCTTGGTTTGGAAATCCAGGTTCGCGATTGATCTGGTTTAGGAATTTCGTTGTGCTGAATATTCTTTTCATTTTATGTTGGCTACTGATTCCCAACCCCTCCGTCCAACTACAAGTGGCAATGGTTTTTGCTCTTTTAAGTTTCGTCTATTTTCAGGTTTTTCGAGAATCTGCCTTCTTGTCTCCGATTCCTTTGGGAAATAAATATCAGAAATCTACGCTGTCTCCTGAGATAAAGTCAATGATCTTGGGGAAACTTGACGTGATTTTTGAGCAGGAAAATTTTCACTTAAGGGATGACGCATCATTGACCACATTGGCACAGGAACTCGGGGCCACTACTCACCATCTTTCGCAGGTACTAAATGAGTCGAAGAAAATTAGCTTTCAAGACTTGTTGGCACAACATCGAATACGAGAGGCTTGTCGACTACTGAAAGAAGATGACCAGTCTAACATTAAGATTGAGAACATTGCTTCGATGGTTGGGTACAACTCCAAATCTGCATTTAATACTGCGTTTAAGAAGAGAACAGGCAAGACTCCTTCCGAATATAGAGATGGAAAGGGCGTATCGTCTTATCGGGAAGAACGTCTATCCGAACGGAAAACACCATCCGAAGAAGATCGTGCTTTTAGTTTGATTAAAATTTTATCACTCAAACTAAAACGCGGTATGGTCATCAATTTTTTTAAGGTCTTCTATCGAAATCTCATGAGAAACAGATTGTTCTCAGCAATTAATCTATTTGGTCTTGCCATTGCATTTACATGTAGCATATTGATCTATTTGTTTATCTCGGATGAGCAGTCATTTGATCAGGAATTATCAGACTATGATCGAATCCATAGGGTTAGTTGGATCAGTGATAATCCCCAAACACGAACCCCGCATCCAATGGCCCAGGCGATGGTTAAGGATTTACCGGAGGTTGAAGCCGCTGTCAGTATATCTCCATGGTACGGTCCGGGACTTAGTAGAGACTTGATCCGCGTTAAGAATGTGGAGAAAAACATCTTGTTTGAAGAACCAGATTTCTACTTTGCTGATTCTACTTTCTTTGATGTGTTTGATCTTGAATTGATAGAGGGAGATGCAAAAGCACTAAGCAAACCCTGGACATTGGTGATATCTGAAGAGATGGCAGCTAAGTACTTCGGCAATTCTAGCGCCATCGGCAAGGAGTTGATCGTAAATGATATGCCGATTGCCGTCACTACAGTAGTAAAAGGCATGCCTAAAAACTCTCATTTCCACTTCAGTGCACTGATCCCGTACGTGACCTTAAAAAGCATAAATCCAGATGATGGTTGGCTGAAATGGCCCGACTTTGGTCATTTCAATTACATCAAGATTACTCCAGGCACTGACAGAATTGAATTGGAATCAAGAATTCCTGAATGGGTAGTTGGCTACCTGGATTGGCCGCAAGAGAGAATTGATGGTCTGATAGATGGCTCTGTTGGTTTTGAACTACAACCTGTTGCTGATATTCATTTGAACTCTCATTTGAGATGGGAACTGGAGAACAATGGGAACATCCTTTATGTGTATATTCTTACAGCTACACTTGCTTTCCTTCTATTGATTGCGGCAATCAATTATGTGAATTTGACCACCGCAAAGTCGATGGAGAGGGCACGTGAAATAGGGGTTCGAAAAACCCTGGGTGCTGTTTCAGTTAACCTGTCTTTTCAATTCTATTTAGAGTCCATCTTTTTCTGCCTGATGGCATTGATTCTAGCACTTGGGACTACCTTCCTTTTGATTGATGGATTCAACTTTTTATCAGGGAAGGCATTTGGGCTATCAGATATACTAAATACGAATTTCATTTTGAAATTGATCGGTTTAAGTGTAGTCGTCGGAGTTCTGGCGGGGTTTTATCCAGCCGTTGCACTTTCATCTTTTAAACCAGCTGAGGTTTTGAAAGGCAAACTTACTACCTCCTCAAGGGGAATTCGTATGCGGGGTATCTTAGTCATTACTCAGTTTGTAGTTTCTGCTATTTTGATTGCAGGAAGCTTGATAATTCTACGTCAAATAGACTATATGAAAAATAAAGAGTTAGGCTTTGATCAACAAGCTGTTATCTCAATTCGAATTCCAGAAAGCGTTGAATTAGGAGGTATCAACCTAAGTGAGACTCGTTCCATGCAGGCCCAGATCGAGGCGGTCCCGGGTGTTTTGAAGACTTCAACGGTTTCCAATCTGCCTGGAGGTCAGTTTAATCAGCACCCGATGTATGCGAAGAAGAATCCAGAGAATCAAGTGGATATATCTGAAATGATGGTCAGTTTTGATGTTGAAGAGGTATTTGATTTTGAAATACTTCAAGGGCGTACTTTCGCCAGAAACTATGCTGCAGACTCTGCCGGCTTAAACTTCATACTGAATGAGTCGGCAATATCTCAACTCAACCTCAAGGAACCGATCGGAGAGAAACTCGTCTGGATTGACAACGAGAATTTAATTGAGGGAACGATTATTGGAGTGGTGAAAGATTTTCACTATCGGTCACTGCATGAAGAAATTCAACCACTTCTGATTCAACTTGATGAGTACGATGCTGGTCAGCTGGTGGTGAAGATGGAAGGTACCAACTTCCAAAAGGTGCTTGACGATATAGCATTGATTTATCAGACAACGAACAGCGATTTCCCTTTTGAATTTCAATTTCTAGATCAGCAATTAGCTGAATTATACCAAAGTGAAATAAAGACGTTGAGCATTTTCTCTGTGTTTGCTGTAGTTGCACTCATTCTTGCTTCATTAGGCTTACTGGGAATGGCGATCGCAATGTTGAATCAGCGTATCAAGGAAGTGGGGATGCGAAAGATCCTCGGAGCAAGTTCATCACAGATCATGCGTATGATCTTTGCTCAGTTTGCAAAACTCATTTTAATCTCACTTTTGATTGGTCTTCCTATCTCACATATCGTAATGCAAAATTGGATTAGCGAATTTTCCTATCAGGCCCCTTTTGGAGTTATGCCGTACGTTTGGTCTGGTTTGGTATTACTTATTGTTGCCATAATTAGTGTAAGCTCTGCTGTGTTTAGAATTGCATTTTCTAATCCCGCGGATGCATTGAGATATGAATAGGAGAAAACCTTCAATGAGTAGCCGGATCAGCGATGTCTACTTTGATTTTATTGATACGGTCATCAATCCGACAGAGTCTTAAACCCACGATCATTTCGTCCATAACCTTGGAGGTTACTAGCTATTTACAAAATTTGGATTCAATTTTTGATTTATCTTTATTTATGTTTTAAATCAAATAGTATAAACAATGCTTATGAATTATACTCTCCGACAACTTGAAATTTTTCTAAAGGTGGCTGAAAAACAAAGTATTACGAAGGCTGCGGAAGAACTTTATTTAACTCAACCTGCCGTTTCTATTCAACTGAAGAATTTTCAAGATCAGTTTGATATTCCACTTATTGAGGCAGTAGGGAGAAATATTCAGGTAACAGATTTTGGTCGTGAAATTGAATTAGCTAGCAGACGGATTCTAAGTGAGGTTGATGAAATTAGAAATAAGACGCTCGCATATAAAGGGTTTTTAGCCGGGAAACTCAAAGTTTCCGTGGTCTCCACAGCTAAATACGTAATGCCATATTTCCTGTCCGGATTCCTTAAACAGCACCCGGGGATTGACCTTGCCATGGACGTAACCAACAAAGGAAAAGTAATCAGGAGCCTTGAAAACAATGAAGTTGATTTTGCAATGGTTTCTGTGTTGCCTGAGAAATTAGCTGTGAGTAGGGTCGAGCTGATGAGAAACAAACTTTATTTGGTTGGAAGGACCGATGCACTCGAAGCAGGGGAAAGTATCAATATCAAAACATTGGAAAAACTTCCATTGATTTATAGAGAGCAGGGGTCAGCTACCCGCCAGGCAATGGAACGCTTTGTTAGCAGGACTGGTGTCAACGCTAGCAAGACGATGGAGTTAACCTCAAACGAGGCAGTGAAACAAGCGCTTTTAGCTGGGCTGGGGTTCTCTGTAATGCCTATGATTGGTCTCAAAAATGAAGTAATCAATAAGGATCTAAGGGTTGTAAAAATGAAAGGTTTACCTATTATCACCAACTGGAACTTGATCTGGAGAAAGGACAAGTCTTTTTCACCCGTGGCCAATGCTTACCTGGAATACGTTCGCTCAGAAAAAGATCAAATCATGTCCGACAATTTCGCATGGTATGAGTCGGAAGAAATTTCAAAGTAGCAACTTGGATTAGTTAGCTTATGATGCTACTTGAAAAAGCAGTTGCCAATTTATCACTAAAATTGAGCAACTGCCATGGGGATTAGAGCCACCTAAACTAATTCCCCATCTTGCTCATTTCTTCGTCGAATGTTTTTTTGAATTTCTCATAATCGTAATCGATTTTGAGACGCTCGTCTTTGGATAGTCGTTCATTGTACGCTTGCAGCAGATCAGACGCAGCAATCTCTAACGCCATGTATGTTTTGTATCTTCCCTCGGATGTCCGCATTTGCTTTTCGCAAATAACAGCCGTACCAGAAATCTCCTGATTGACGACTTCCCTGTTTAGTGATTCAAAGCGTTCTTCAACTTCTTCTTTGTTGTTAAATTCTCTCGAGTTCACATAATTATCAGTCACTGTTTTGACTGTGGTTTGAATCGAAGCAGCTAATTCTGCTCGTACGTTTGTGAGCGCTTTCTTTTTTGAAATTACCTGGTCTGAACTTTCCCCAATGGAATTTGCACGAAACACTTCGTTTGTTGAGAAGTACTCGGAGCCCGAGCATGGGACAATCACTTCAACTTCACCGACAGGTGAGGAAGCGGGAGGTGCTGTTTTACAGGCATTGAAAATGGCCATCAACGCCACGATTATGATTATTTTAATGCTAGTTGTCATATGCTTTTTCATAAGATGTTCTGTTTTATTGTTTGCTAAAAAAATTCTTGTTTAGTGAGCCCTTTATCTTTTCCGAGTAGTCTGCTTCGACCCGTTGATACGCTTTGATTCCAGCCTTTTCGTACGATGTGTGAAGTCCTTTTATGTCCATGTAGGAGTCTGAGAAAATGACCTGATCCTCCTTGTTCTTTATGGAAATGGTGAAGTCCATGTATGTGCTGAATAAGCCCGACAACTCAGATCCCTTTCTGGTGTTAGATTCAATTTCGAGCGTGTAGTCGGTTTCATTCTTAGCACCGATCACTGCTCCCTTTTCAGCTAATATTTTCTTCATGAAGGGAGCGAGAATTTCATTGGGTAGTTCACTGTTCAGGTTTTCTTCTTTTGTTTTGATTGAAAAGGAAGGAGCTTCAGCACTGAATGAGATTTCAATTTGAGGAGTGTTTATGCCGGAAAGTAGGGAGTGAACTACCGGATATTTATTCAAAAAATCCAGACGCACCTCTGCCTTCAGACTATTCGAAGCGGCTTGATTTCTGCTAACTTCGAAAAGTACATTGCCCTGGTTGTCGGATGTTTTTATCGTTTCAAATCTGCCAAACGTAAGTGCTACTGGCAGGCTCCTTACCAAATCTCCTTTGGGAAAAAACAGTGCTGTAATTGCTACAGCTTTTTTATCTTCTGACGAACTGAACACAGCCGAAGTCTGCGATTTTAGATTAATGTTGGTGACAATGTTAAGAATCTGTGCATATGCTTCATTGGCTAGGAGAACCGTTTCTCCTTCAATTAACACCTCGTTTTTTTCATTGAGATAATCGTGTAAGTCTTCGATACACTTTGAGTAGAAATGAAGTGACTGAATGTAATCGCCCCTATTTTTCGCGTCTTCTGCTTTTATGTAGTTGTCTATGGACAACGCAACCGCCCGATCTTTTCTTTCAATTCGGATTTGTTCGTACTCCGATTTTTCCAACCTGTAGTAGACCCAGTACTGATGGTCATCTTTCCATGAGTCGACTGCCTCGAATGAAGCTAATTCCTGAGATGTGGTTGCCTTGATGTTTGCGCGGAAACTTTCCCGGAAACCGCTTTGGTTTTCAACCTGACTAAGCAGAGAAGTTGATTCAATGGTTATACTGATTTCCGATGCGAGATCATCCAATGCTTCGGCCTTTGCTGCTGACTGGTGATCAGGACCTCTTAAAGAAGCATTGCCAATGCCAATGTAGTATGCGTTTGAAACAGGCCTTAACCCGACCCAACCTGGCTTCTGAACCTCAGATTTTTCTTTGTTCGGTGAAGGCGGATCAGTCGCACTGTTTGTAGTTGGCAACTGTGCGGCCTTGCACGAAATGAGCAGAAACACTCCTATGATTAATACCTTGCTCACTTTGAGAAGTAACTATTTAAAGAAGTTGCAACTTGTTTTGCCAGAAGACCTTGAATTTCAAAGTCAAGCTCATCGATTGACTTAGAAGTCCGCTTTGTTGTGAAGAAATGCAAGAATTTTTCTCGCTCCGATCCAGACTTATAAATGTATCCGTTTACTCCCGGGTACAATGTGTTATAATCTGTTGCAGTTTCTGCGTAGATCAACTCATCAGCATATTCTTTCTGTAAGATATCAGCACTTAAGACTTCAGCAGTTTCCGTTGAGATTAGCTGATACTGAATAGAAACCAGCACTTTGTTTGTTTGTGAATACTCGGTGTATGGAACTGATCTGAACTCGCCCTGGTATGTGTGTGAAGATTTGGCGTAAGCTGTTTTCTCCACTTTACTGAGTGACCCCTCTATCTGATTGTAGTTCAGTACTTTTATCAACATCATCGCTTTGACGCCAAGAATTTTGCCCAGAGCTGCTGCTGATCTTTCATCGATTAGCCCTGAAATACCAAGTTTCTGTTCCTCAATGACTTGGTCAAGGTTTTCACGATCTATGATTTGGATGAGTGGGTTTCCCAGCTGACTGACCTCAGCGATTATGTTGGACTTGAATAATTCCGCATTGCTGAATCGATTCCGTTTTGGCAGTACGATAGATAGGGTAGTCCCTTTAGCACGGATCTCTTTTTTGTACCTCAATGTTTCCTTGTAACTCCCTTCCAATTTCTCAACTTCGGTAAACCCCTTCCAGGCACTTAGCCAATTCCTTGATTCAAAATCTGAGACTGCAGCAGCGTAAAGAGATTCCGCCTTAGTTCTTGACTCAATCATGGAGAGTTCCTCAATGTTGTAATTGGGATCGTACTGTTGCAGCTTTTTTATCAGTTCATTAACTTTTGAATCACTGCCAGCTTCAATTGCATCTTTTATTTGATTTTTAAGGTTGCTGGAGAAAAGTTGCCTATCAGATTCGTAATCTTCGAAGTAGTAATTCGGTATATCAGGTGTCATACCGAAATAGCTTAAGCGATCTCGATAGGAGATTACAGCTTCAAATTGAGTAATAGCCAATTCAGGATTTGATGAATTTCTTGAAACGAAATACTCGCTTAACTTTTGATCTACCACTTTCTGAGATGTTCGCTTCAGACCATTAATCGACTCAGGTCTGGTAGCATTTTGATGCAACGCTTCCATGTATTTTTCTGCAGCTTGTTCATGCAGATCTGAAGCTTCAAAGGCTGCAGCTTGCTTTATGATTCTCTTTTGTGAAAAAGAGATGGTGCTAAGACCAATGAAGGAGATAAGAATAATACTTCTCATGTGTTATCTTGATTAGTGAGAAACTCGCTACTTCTCATTACTATAGGTCAGACTTATTGTTTAGCCAGGAAAGCTTCTAAATCTTCGATGGTTTCGGAGTAGGTAAAGGCGTCATTGACCTGATAGTAATTGCCTTTGTCGGTGGTTTTTGGATATGCCAGTTTAGCCACTTCGAGTTTTTCCTCTTCGTAAGTAAACAGGCCAATAAACCCCACCACCTGATTAACTGAAACACAATTGGATCTAATGATTTGCTTAAATATTGTCAGTTTCTCTTCGGCGAACGCTTTGTTATTAATAGAGGATTTTGAACGGGCGTAGTTTTCTCCGGACATAGCAGAAGAACAACCTGAGCTGACTGTAACAGGTGTGCTGACAGTTGTAGATGAACCAGTAATCAGTATTTTGTTTCCATTTCTATTCTTCAGTTTGATCGACCAACTTCTGTCAGCTTCGATCACTTCCAGTTTGAAGTAACTGCTTGTATTCTTCCACCCGCCATCAAATTCGAACGGAACTTCACTACTAAAAGCTTCTCTGCCATCGTAGGATATTTTAGCTGATGCTCCAGCCGGGTCCAGCATTTCTACTTTAACTCCGGCTGTCCTCAAATCCACATATTTCCATGTGAACGTTCTTCCGTCTGACAGAATAATGTTGTTTCCCTCGACTCTGGCTGACACCTGACCAGTGGATCTTGATGATGACGATTGTGTTGATGTTTCCGTTGTTGTGATTGTGGTTTGTTCCTCCATGCCAGCATCACCTAAGTTGACATTCATGCTGACAGTTTCTCCTCCAACTGAGACATTGAATCCGAAGGAGTCTGTGTCATCGGCGGCACCTCCCGATGTTGAGGTTGTAGTTGTTGTGGTAGTTGATGTTTGAACTGGTGTGGATTGAGGAGCAGGTTGTGTGGCTTGGGAAATACTCACCCGTTCCGGATTCTCAGTCTGATCGGATGCCACAGCTGTGCTAACTAATCGTAACACATATTTACCTTTCTTGTTTTTCTTGATAAGGGCGGTGTGCTCCATTCCGGGCTCTATCATCATAGGACTCTTAAGAACAGGTGCTCCTGGTATATCAAATTCTATTTTGACTTGCCCATACTCCATGTTCAACTCCTTTGCAACTACCCTGGGTTTAGGCTCATCGTTAAACTTCTTTCCATTTATATATAGGGTGAAGTTTTCGCCTTCTTCGGCGTAGATGATGACGTTAGAATTCTGTGCTTCGATTGTGGAGCTTATCGCCGCAAACAAGGCAATTACTAAATATTTCATAATGATGGACTTTTGTTATTAACTGTCCACTAAGTAGATGAAATAGGTCCTGTGCCCCTAATTTTCGATGTCTACACAATCTCTACAATAGAAAAATTATTAGAGATTATATGGACTGAAGGACCTCTACAAGATTGGATTTGCTATCTAGCCCCATTTTTTTTCTAAGCCTATATCGACTCATGTCAACACTCTTTGGTGAAATATTCAGAACTGTCGAAATATCCTTTGAGCTAAGCTCTAGCCTAAGAAGTGCAGCCAATCGTTTGTCGCTCATGCTGATATCAGGGTAGAGGTGGCTAAGGTTACTGAAGAAACCCTCACATACTTGCTGTATATGAGCTTCAAATTCGTTCCTATCCTTGGTGATACTTTCGTTCAGCGTCAAAATGTCCTTGGTGTCCTTGTATTCTTTTGCCTGTGGATTAGACCGCTTAAGGTGTTCGAGGTTTTTCTTTACTTCCTCAAACCACTCATTCTTACTTGTAATCTGCATTGCGAGGTTAACTATCTCACCATTTTTGTGGTCAAGCTCTACCTTCATTCGTTTCTGATTTTCTTCCGTCACACGCAGCTCTGATTCTGCCAGTTTTTTTTTGATTTTCTGCTGCCTGTAGGTCAGAAATCCAATCACAAAAGTTCCGATAAAAATGATCGAGATCAACCCTATGGTAGTTCGCTGATTTTGAATGGTGATTGATTGAACTTCTGCGTCTTTTTCAAGAAGAATGTTTCGGTTTTCCTCTTCCAGCAGGTCCATTCTTGCTTCCATGCCTCCTGCTATACTTGCTTTGGACTCATTGTATGTGCTGTCCTGAGCTAGCCTTAGAGCATTTAGCGAGTGGTAAGCCGTTTTGAAGTCACCCGCTTTTTCATGCGCAATATGAAGACGTTCCAGCGCTAACCGAATCATTGGATTGAAGTTCTCACCTTTAGCAAGGCTCAATGCTTTTTCATAGTTCCTAATAGCTTTCTGATGTTTTTTCAATTGTTGGTACGCATCACCATAATATATGTGGGACCATTCAATATTGTTTAGATCATCTTCGTCCACAAATGTTTGATAGGCACTGTCCAGCGCCGACAGGGTTTTATAGGGCTTCTCGATCTGGAGATAGTAGTTGGCAAGCATTTTTAGGCCGATGACTTCCATGTATTTCTGCCCTGCTATCATTTTATTGAACTTGTCAATGTTAATCTTCATTGAGTCAAAGTCCAGCAGGTACTGATAGTCCTTCACCAAAGATCGAGTAACGTCAATTTCCCAATCTTCATTTTTTGCATCTATTGCCTTCCTTAGTGCATTTTTTGAATAAGTAATCGCTTTTTCGTGATCTCCAATAAAGTGATGAAGCTCATTCAAGTTGAAATAGGGGGCATTTTGATTTCTTAGATTATTTGCTATCCGTATCTGAAGTGATTTTTCATAATACTCAATGGCAAGATCATAGTTGTTGAACACCTTGTATATGATCCCAATATTATTGTAGGATTTTGCCAGCTTTGAGGGAAGATCCAAATTCTCATAAACCTTCATTGCTTTTAAGTAGCACTTCAAGGCTTCTACGGATTCTCCTCGATAGTAAAGAGCTACACCTAGTGCATTCGTTCCTTCTGCTTCTAAGAGCGGATTGTCAATCTCTTTTGCGAAATTCACCGCATCTTCATAGTATGTTCTGGCTTTGTTGTACAAACCCGCCCGTCGATGTGAAATCCCATTTTGCAAAAGAGCTTCAAACGCAAGACTGTCTTGTCGTAATTCTTTGTGTTTCTCATAAGAAAGCAAAAAATACTTATCTACTGAATCCATTGGACTGCCAGCCGCATAGTGAATTTCCGCAAGACCATATAGGAAATTTCCTTCGAGGTTGGTGGAGAAGGTATTGGCGAAAGATTCAAAATACGTGATTGCAAACTTAGGTTGCTCTCTGCTTAATGAAAGTGCACTGTCCTTTGGAATCTGCAGATCGCTTTGTGCGTTTGCCTGTAAACTTAAAATCAAAGATGCTAGAAGAAGAATCACTTTCATACTTGAAAATTAGTTTATAAAATATTCTTTGAAATGGAGAATCGTGTGGACCAAATTTCTTCATACTATGCGATAAAGTAGGAATGGCCTAGAGTTTCTCCAACGATCACTTGTGCTTTTTTTACTAAACCTAAACTTCGATTGACGTTTGGATAGGTGAAGTGAATATTTGCATTGTTTAGATAGTTGATAAATCAAATAAACCTATCCTAACCAATGACAAGATCACTTATTTTTCTTATTGCATTTGCCGGTGCTCATCTGATAAATGCCCAAGTTCCAATCATAAACGACGATTTCCGTGTGAACCTGGAAGAAGGACAGAAGCAAGAGGAAATCGACTTTTTCGAACTTCCGTATCGGACCACAACTCTAGATCTTCGAGGATTGAAAGGTTTGACAGACTACGAAATTCCTGAATCTGCTGTCATCACTCCGCCGGACAATCTTCATACGTTCAATGAAGTAGTTGTTTTGGTTGGCCTGTTTGGCGAATTGGAAACACCAACCATGATCATTATGCTTGCGGGTAATTATAGCTCTAGAAGAGTCACTTTTTTTACGGACCAGAATCAAGATCGAGATTTTACAAACGACGCTATTCCTAGTAGGGTGGTAAAAGGGACTGACTCAAGCAGCATCAGTTTATCCACAGAAGCAGGGGAACAAAGTCTAACTCTTCGATTGCCAAATGCCGAGAAAAAAGAATCAAAGTCCAAAACTAGAATTGGTGATGGCTTTTCAGTCGCTTTGACTGGAGCCGTTGGTTCAGGTAATATAAAGTACGAATACGATGATTTGACTATTGGTTTTCCAACAACCTACAAAGTGAGAGTGACAGAAAAGATGTTCAGAGCTGCTTTAGCATATGATATCAAGCGATTTCACTTTGGAGTGAGCGCATCATTTCAAAACTTCTTTTTTTACACATCTAAACTCACAATTAAGCAGGGCGAACCGGAAAGGATAACAGTCCCTGGTACTAATCGTGTAATAATTCGTGAAAATGCTGAGGAACGCATAAACGATGATAGCCACAATCCGAATAGAGTTCAAATGGCTGTCTTTGCTGGGTACAAATTTCCAATTGGAAAGACATTTGATATTCAACCCATTGCTGCATTTGGACTGACCAGTTACTTGGATCCCGAATACAATTATCGGCCCAGTGTAGCTGGAGAAGTTTATTCCCTGCAGTCCACCCCTTTCTACGAAGTGGGATTAAGAGGTGAGTTTGCTGTCGGCATAGAAAAATCCTTCTTCATTGAGGTCGTTAGAAACGCAACCTCATGGGAACCGGAGAATTTCCCAACAGGTGTTGAACTGGAAAATTTCGATGCTTCCAACGTTACGACGAAGATCAGTGTTGGCTTCCGTTTTGCCATTTAAGTAGTTCAAAGTTTAGCCGACCTGCAAGAAAAGTAATCGTAAAACCTACAGATTACTTTTGCTCAAATGATACATTAAGTCGCTGTACTTTTGGAGCTTTCTCCGGCGACAGCGTGAAGAATACGTTTAGGAAGCCATTTTCTGTTTCTATATCAAACCTTCCCCGAAGTTGATTGTACGGTTCCAGTTCGCCTACACTCAGCATGGCTCCTGCTTTCTCAAGCAATGCGGAGATCTCGACCTTACGGTGTTCGTGCGACTTATCCAGGTAAAAGTTCTCGGCCATAATTTCTGATTCCAGTGCTGAATCCCAATCTTGAATCAAGTCGGCTATCTGCTTTTGTCGCTCAATCAAAATTTCGGAAGTCGGTAATTCTCTTGGCTCCAATCCCAGCGTTTCAAAAAGCAGCTCTCCAATCTTGCTGAATGGGTATGGAGAGGTATACGTCAGATTGCAGAAGGCCATGACCCCAACTCCATATTCTGGGAAAAAGACGTAATTGCTGCCAAAACCTGGCAATGCACCTCCATGTGAGACTCTTCGCAGACCGTTGCAATACTCCGCAGTGCCTAGTCCATATCCATACCCTGACATGTATGCGCATGGCTCCCCATCAAAATAAGTGGCATTAGGATACAATCTTGAAAATTGAGGTGTTTGCATTTCTCTGAGAGAACCACGTTTGACCGGTCCATTGTCTTCCGAGCTTCTTGGAGGCCAGGCAGACAGATGGAGGCTTACATATTTACTGAAATCTTCAATGGTAGTAATAAGTCCTCCCATCGAACCGTAGGATCCATCATGTAGCATTGGTTCCAGTTTCCACTGCTCATCTTCCCAACGATACCCGATAGCAAGTTGTTTTTTGGGAACATTATCGATTTCCCAATAAGTATCATTCATTCCAAGAGGCTGAAAAATGTTTTCCTTGATGTAACTCTGGTAAGACATACCGGAAATTCGACCGACGATGCTGCCTAGGAGTGCATACCCCGTGTTGCTGTATTCATATCCATACGAAGAAGCATTCGAAAATGAAACTCCATCTTTAATGAGGTCCAGCAGCATTGATTCCGGTTCATCCAATTGACGATCACCCCATGGGTTGTCTTCAGGAAACCCGGCGGTCATGGTCAATAAGTTTTGAATGTCAATAATTGGTGCGTCTGCAGTTAGGTATTCCAGGGAAGCCATCTCAGGAATGTATTTGCTTGCCGGATCATTTAGTCGGAGTTTTCCTTCGTCACGCAATTTCATGATGGCCATGGCAGTGAAGCTCTTAGTCATAGAAGCTATGCGGAAAACAGATTGAGGTGTTGCGGGAGTTTTGCTTTCCAAATTGATCATGCCACTGGAGGAGGCAAGAACCAACTGATTATCGACGACAATCCCATAGGCAACACCGGGAATGTTCCGATCTTGCATGTGCTGCTCCATCAACTCTTGCAATTCAGAAGCAATGCTTTGAATTTTCTCAATACGCTTGTCATTTGTGAAAACTGGTGCCTGATATGAGGAGGAGTAGGAGAGTAATGAACTCTCAATGCTCGATTGTGTTCCTGTCTGTGGGTTGCACCCCAGTAGGAAACTTAAGAGACAAAGGACTGCGATATGCGAATTTGCTTTTTTCATGGTCTGCTGGATTTAGATCTAATTACTGATGAAGGAAGGTTGACCAAGTAAATCTAATGGGTTTAATCGGATCGATTGTGGTTGATAATTCGTAGGACATTATCCCTGAACAATTCTGGTAATTTCGAATACCTTCGCGAGCAGCTATGAAAGGACTGTCAAAAAATGTGTGGATACTTACGCTGGCATTATCACTCATGATGTCCTGTTCATCATTGGTGGTATTTGTTGGAGGAATTATCGGGACTACATTGGCTCCATCGGATGAACTTTCTACTTTGCCCGTGGCAGCGATCATCGTTGGCACAGCTTTGTTTACAGTACCGGTGACGTTGACAATGAAAAGACTGGGAAGACGAACCACATTTTTTATCGTTTTCACGGTTGCCGCTGCATTCTCTCTCCTTGGTGCTTACAGTATTTTTGTTTCTTCATTCTATCTCTTTTGTTTCAGCTTGCTACTTCTAGGCGTGGCTACTGCAACGCTCAATCAGTTTCGATTCGCAGCAATGGAAAGTGTTAAAGTAGATTTGATGCCACTTGCCGCCTCTACTGTTTTGTTAGGCGGAATAGCCGCCGCTTATATTGGTCCGGAAGTGGCTTTAGCAGGACGAGCACTATTATCTACTGAGTACGTTGGTTCGTTCATTCTATTGACCGGACTCTTTTTTTTGGGACTTACTACGCTTGTTTTCTACAAAAATACGGAGCAATCTGAGGAAGATAAGAAGGAGGGTGGGAGAACCCTTTCTACGATAATTAGACAACCAGTTTTTCTTGCAGCGGTTGCAAGTGGTGCTGTTGGGTACGCGATCATGAGCTTCATTATGACAGCGACCCCTGTTAGCATGCACGTGATGGATGGGCATTCCTTAGAAGATACGAAGTGGGTTATTCAAAGTCACATCTTAGCCATGTTTTTACCTTCGCTAGTTTCAGGGTATTTTATTAAGAAGATTGGGAACATAAAGATGATTCTCATCGGTGTTCTGGCATTCTCTATTTGCATTGTCATTGCTTATTCCGGTCATCAAGTAGGTCACTACTGGTGGTCGCTACTGCTTCTTGGTGTAGGTTGGAATTTTCTTTTCATAGGAGGCACTACACTGCTTCCCGCATCCTATGAACCAAATGAACGATTCAAAGTACAAGCCGTAAATGATTTTATCATTTTTGGAACTCAAGCTTTCTCTGCGCTTTCTGCCGGATTTATTGTCCACGCCTTGGGATGGGAAACATTGTTACTCATCAGTATTCCGTTCTTGATAATACCCATTGTGGCTGTTCTTTATCTTAAGAGAAAATCTTGACCAAAAAGAAGACAGAGTAATCTTGGTTCTGAGGCTCAGTACAATTTGACAAAGAGCTGCGATTTAATCTTCCAACCAACTGCAATCTTCACCCACAACGCGGAGTATTTTCCACCGTAACTCTTCCAGTCCGTAGTTTTAGGTCCCAGAGCCTCCCAGTTTCCTTGTTCCCATGCGGTGTTTCCGTCCAAACTAACGGAGACTTCCCCCGGCTCGCGGACAAAGTACAACTCCGAATTTTCAGCAAATAAACTCGTCCATGCTTTTTTGAATTCCTCTTTACCGGAGAACACTTGTCGATTTGAGGCCGTTACATTGACGTCGTCCGTGAGAACGTTTAGAATGCCCGCAACTTGATGATTTTCGATAGCAAGATTTGACCGCTGTCTGAGCTCTCGAATTTTTTTCTCCTGCGACGCTGCATCGTCTTGAGCCCTTGCTGTAAGGAATGTCCCGAGAATAAGAAGAATGTGTAGAAAACACTTAGTCAAATTTCAATGAATATTTTTGGCTAATGGCTTCAAAACTTAGATGCCGCGAGTCGAACATCTGCACGACTCCAACTTTGTACGAACGCTTTCTCTACTTCTTCATAGGATTTGCTTTGTGCTTTTAACGCTTCCCGTAACCCGTAGAGAGACCATCCATTTCTCGGGTGATCCGCTATTTCCTGGAGATACGTTTGCTCCGCCTGTGCATGTTGACCCATTGCCAGCTGGGCAGAACCCAACCAATGCCTGGCTGCAAACGGAAGTGGTTCCGGCTCACTGTAGGGGAGTGCATCGTCAAGTTTTACTCCTGTCTCGAAAATGAGTATCGCTGCTGTCTTGTTACCCGCTTCCCAGGAAATTTCTCCCTCGAGTATAGCAATCAGCACTTTCAACAATGGAGCCCCCGGCTCAAAGCGAAACTCCGCCTTGGTCGTATCCGCCGTAGCCTTAACTCGTTCCAGGTACAACTTTGCAAAGTCCGGTTCGCCTTTTTTCAGCTTTGCGTAGCCTTGGCAAAAATCCCAAATGCTTTGCGAAATGACACCTTTCTCCGGTCGTTCAGTTTCGAGTACATCATCGAATCGACCAAACCGGATGGCGGTAAGCACATGATGAACGGGATCACCGTTTTGCTTGGTGAAGTCTCTCCCTGCTTGCATGGCAATGGCACCTTGCCCATCGTAGGAGGCAGCATATAACAACATGTGCAGGTTGTGTCCTGCGTAGGTGGAGATTGCCGTTCCTTCTTCTTTCGCACGTTTATCCGTGAGGGATGCCTGGAGGTTTGCACGAACAGCGTCCCCCCATCTTCCAATTTCGTTGTAGGTATGGGAGGGCATGTGGTTGATGTGGCTAGCTCCGGGGATTGTATTGCCTAAAAAGTCAGCGCAGGATTCTCCAAGCTCGGGATGATCGGTAGACTCAGTCGCATGAATGTACAAATGACATGCTCCCGGATGTTCGATGTTTTTAGCCAGAACTCCTTCCAGCACATCGTGAATGATCATTAATCGAGGGTTATCCATTTCCCTGGTGCCACGTCTCGGTTCTAACAGAAAAAGTGCCTCAGCATACAGTGTACCAACATCCAGATCGTCGGGATACTGCTCATACACTTTTGCCATTGCGTCCGCATAGAGCGAGTCCTGTACTCTTCGCTTTTCGTACTCAAATTCTTCAATGTAACGAACGTTGAGTGCTTCGATAAGCGCTTGATCCACTTCACTGATATTATCACCAAGTAATTCCGTGGCTTTCCGTGCTGCCTTGAAAGCCAGGGAAGCTTTGTTTGCACGCATGTGACTGTTTAGGTATGAACCCAGCGCCCACGCTTCACCCCAGTAGAACATGGCATTTGTAGAGTCTAACTTCTGGGCTTCCCGAAACGAGCTGATTGCCTCATTGATGGCAAAGGCATATCGCAATTGAATGCCTTGATTAAAATAGTCTTGTGCTTTCTGACTTGTTGTTTTTACCGAACGTTCAAAGACGCCGAGTGCTTCCGGAAAAAGTTTGATGGTTTTGACTTTGTAGCTGGCTGTTGAAACAATACTTGAAGCAGGTGCTCCGCAAGCGGCAATGTCTTTCGTAGAAATAGTTGTAACGCTTTTTGTACTTTCTTTTTTCTCACAGGCGATAAAAGCGGCAGCAAGGAAAAAACAGAATAGGTTCTTTTGCATAGGTCAGATGTATGAATTACCTCATTAATATAAGGTTTTAATTAAGGATTGCAAGCAAGAGATAGGATGTTTGGTTGATTGCAACTACTCACTCACAAGTGAGATAGTCAGAAATGGGTTCAGGCGTGGAAAAAATGTATTCCAAATCTCCGTTTTCATGAGAGGGTTTTTGGTTTCATAAAAACTAAAAGAAGAATGGATGCTACTGAATGATGATGTTGCACAAAACAAGGTCACTGTTTTCAACCCCGTGATTCGAGCAGATGAGTTTTCTGGATGCTCAATGACTAATAAATCCTCTTTGTTTAGTTGATGGTTTTCTCCTACTAGAGAAATGTCGACACTTCCGGCATGTGCATAAATGAAGAACCAATCCCACGCCTCTTCAAGTAGGTAATCTCTATGCTGGTCCTTTTTGACGCTGAAGCCAACTTGATCTCCTTTTGTTGAATCTTTTGTCATGATGTTGAAATCTGTACACGTGCCAAAGGATGTGGTTTTCCAACTACCATCAAACCTGTCAACTTGGTTTTTGGAGAGTTCCGCAGTGTGACGGCCCTCATGAACAAGTCTCATCCTGCCTTCCAACACCATGAGTGTCCTGGAAATAGCATCCAGGGGAGTGAAGACAGATGTTTCCACTTCGATGGTGGCGGTGCTTAGTCTGAAATCAAAATCAAGCTTTTTGTAGACAGCTGTCACAGGGATAATGAAAAGTTCGGTGGTTGAACCTCCGGACCATTTTGCAGGTCTGTATTTATTCGAAGTCAGAATGGTTACCCTATTTGTCATCGTCAAAACTTTTGTCTGTGATGATCGCAATTTAGGGGCCGAACAACAAATAGATGAAATGAAATTATCTATAGCTCATTGGTGAGTTCGCAGGTAAGAACTGAATAAACTTTGATCACTTAATCGAAGCACTGCTGATACTTAATGAAATTATACCTGTTGGAGATTTGGGAGAAAACATTTCTCATCTCGAGCTGATTTGGATTATTGATGTTATCAAACAAACTTAGCAAACTGTAATACTTTTTAAATGGTGTGATTTCTTCATTTGTAACTAGTTTTTTGAAACGCTCCACATTTCCTTTCTGCCTGCTAAAAAATTTATGATTTTGAAATTGCTCAAGTACTGGTTTAGAATCGTTTAGCTCAACGTAACCAAAATAGATTGCTACTGCTTCGAAAAAATCTATTTGAAAAGACCTGTACTCAGTTAGTAGGTTGAAATAAGTGGTTAAAAGAGAATCTGAAAATTCATTCTGAATTACTTCAACATCATTTGTTAACCCACCTATTATCTCTTTGTGAATACGCTTAATTTCTGTAAAAACATAGTGATTGTAGATCGTATCTCTCGCAAACTTGCTTAGTTCGGAAAAACCTGAGATGTAGTTCTCTCGACTGTAAAGAAAGTCCATCAGGAGATGAAAATCTGTACTATCCAATTCTGGAGAAACGTTGATGTAGAGATCATCACAGACATTTCCGCTGATCAATTCATAACTCACAATTTTGCTTTGAGTTAACAGGTTGTAATCCTTTAAGGAAATACCTGTTAATGAGCCAGCACCTCCATGTTTTGTGTACTTAAGGAGATGAATACTTAAAACGGAACTCAATGAAAATTGCCGAATGTTTTCATTGATAATTGACGACCCAATTACAGGAAGATTTACGAGAGAATCCACAAATTGAAACTCTTTGTATTGATTCTTGGCATACTCAACGATATCGTCCCCAATCGATACCGAATCTTTTTCAAAATCGTAAAAAATTTCTCCGTGTAAGGGCATGAAACCACTGACCGAACCACTTGTCGTAGTAATTTTTACGTTAGCAAGCGTAAAACAATGTGGACAGTCTGCGAAGGACTTGGATCCAACAATAAAAAGAATGCTGAGTAAGGTGAATTTTAGTTTCATGATGTGTAGCTAGCTTTTTCACACTTCGTATCGAAAACCTTCAGTAGAGAGTGTCTGCCTTTCAAATACATCTCCCACGGTGCAATAAGCGTACCTGCTTAGGCAATTCCATTTTATGATCCTGGAAGAAAAATGGAAATAAGAAGATCACAATCAAAAACTATTTATCTGAAACCACGTCACTCTTTCCACAGATATCCCCAGCAAAATTATTACAGCGCAAAGTTGAGTTCATAGGCGTGTGCTCCACCTTCCTGAATAATCTTAAGCGAACCAGAAATACCTACCAGTTCACCGCTGCCGGAACCGTCCATAATTGTGACTTCCAACGATTGTAATTCTTTGTCCATAAAGCCTTTGTGCATCAGCGTAAAGGCACCACTTTTTCCGTTGACAGAACCGGCGAACTCCTCAACAGCAAAATACATAGCTGCTCCGTCCTCTATTCTTTTACTAATCATCTGACCGGCTGCAGTGCCTTCCACATCACCTTGATAGGTCTTATTAAGAACAAACCTTCCCGCCGGAGCTTCATCATCCTGTTGCGGCGTCATATTGATTTCAAAATTCCCCTTGGCAGTTGTCATTTTTTCTCTTGGTTTGTTTCAGCAAAATGCATGTCAGTCTATTTTTTTTACAGGATTTAACCGTAACCACCCTAATTTACAAAATTTAGAGATTTGGGTGGATTCTCCTTAATGGGAAATAGTCGATATAGATCAGTCTGGTTAAGGTCACACACTCTTTGACCAGAGTATGATCGCGAGCCTTTGTTTAAAGAAGGTCGAAGTATAGCAGAGTCATACTCACAGTGTTCACAAATCCATGGGTGAGGATGTTCAACCAGATATTGCGCTTATTTACAATATAGATGACGGCTAGCATCAGGCCAACAACTCCTGTAAGAAATTGTCCTGAAGGGCCCTGATAGGTATGGAGGAAACCAAACAAGATAGAAGGCAGGATCACACTTGCGGCAATTCCTGCATGATTTGGAAAAAGATTCGAAAACCTTGTTATCATGAACGCACGAAATATTACCTCTTCAAGGAAACCCCCAACGATCCATCCAATAGCCAAACTCGGCAATAGCAGACTCAGGTTGCCTTGCAATTGCTCAAAAACACCAAGCTCCAGAGGGACATTTGTTAAATTTTCAATAATTGGTAAAAACACAAAGTAACTGAGAAAGACAATGGAAATCGCCAATCCAATAGATGTTAATACTGTTTTTAGGAAAATTGCCGGGATTTTGAAACCAAGTTCATTCTGAATGCTGCTCTTTTTGTTTGAGTAGATTAATATTAGTGAGGCAGCTAGCAATAGATTGAGATACGGCACTTTTAGTAAGACAAGAAGGAGGATGACAGCTAACAACATTAGCAAATCATATGTGATCTTTCTTTTCATAATTTTTCGTTTCAACAAGAATACGGACGACTAAAATTCCGGAGTTGTAATTTGCTGTTTGAACTACCGAATGAGCTGCTTTTTTGATCTGAATTGCAGGACTATATCAGCCATTTTTTGAATTCTGAGGCTCTGTATCGACTGACTACCAGTGTGTTTGCAAACGACTGCTCTCTTAGTTTGACTTCTAACTTTTGATTATCGACACTTTTTACACCGAGAATGACCTCTCTATTAAGAATGAATTTGCGATTAATTCTAAAAAAACGATTTGGTAATAACTTTTCAAGTTCGGACAGATTAAAACCTGTTATGATCTGTTTGCCTGATTTAAGATGAGCAACCACTACTTTGTTTATGGAACTAAAATGAGAAAGTTGATCAAATTCTACCTTATAAATAGTACGATCAGACTTAATAGTAATCGAATTCGGGCCATCTAATTTTGTCCATTTAGACAGTAAGGTTTTACCATAGACTAAGAAGATCCATAGGGTCAGATTGGCTAACGTAAGCAGCAAACTGACAATTACGTAATAGCTGTCCCACCTGCTGGCGAGAATTGCGTAAGCGGAGAGGAAGATTGCCAGCGACAAGAATGCAATTGTTATCAGAAATCTCGTGACTCCTTTTTGTGGAATTGTACTATTCTCGAAGATGTACTGGAAGTACCACTCTATTGAGACAACTATTGGCATGCCAAACAAGTATGCCATAACTATTGATTGTAAAGGAAATGTGTAGTTTGGTGACAGAGGAAAGTTATCGTGCTCTACTAAATGGTAAACTAGGATCGTATAGAGCAGAAGCAAAATTGCGAGTTTGAATTTTCTTTTCAAGTGCGATCTGAGTCTGGTTTGGGCTATGAAATTACCAAAAACTTTTAAATGCAGGCTGGGATCGATCTTGTTTCTATTATGCAGACGGAACCGGTGAATGTGTCCCCGCTACTTCTAAACCTCCTGCCCCTAATACGTCTCACCACCTTAAAGCCTCCCGTTGGCCTTTATTTTCTTCCCGAATTCAACCGCGAGAATCCATCCATCATTGCCTATCACTCTTCTTTTACCATCTTCTTCTTCCGGACCGAAACAGATCACTTTGAATTCATATTTGGAAAAAAAACTGGACCCCGCATTTGGCAAGTGCCTCTCGGCTTTCTTAACCGCCACAATCCAGCAGATTTCGTTTTTGCACCTTCAAGTTTTACATAGACCTTAAGGTTACCCCCAGTAGCTGTACTGTTTGTTTTAATTGTTAACTTGATTTCATGAAACGTAGAGACTTTATTAGGTATACCTCTGGTGCCATTGCTACAGGCTCTGTGCTATCTAGTACACAAAACTTCGCAAATATCCACCCTTCACAATCCGCAAATATCATCGTGGTTGGTGCTGGCGTGATGGGCGCATGGACCGCTTTTTACCTCCAGCAGCAGGGAGCCAAAGTCACCTTAATAGATGCTTATGGCCCTGGAAATACTCGATCAAGTTCTGGTGGAGAAACGCGAATACTTCGTGCGGACTATGGCGAAAAAGTGATCTATACCAAAATGGTTGTTCGTGCACATGAGCTCTGGGACAAGTGGCAAAAGGAGTGGGGCAGAAAACTCATGTACTCTACAGGTCGCTTATCCATTGGTCCGGCTGACTATGCCACCTATGCGAACGAAGCCAAACGTCGGCTTAAGCCCTTCGGCGTTAATAGTGAGGTGCTGGACCGCGATGAAATCATCCGTCGCTGGCCTCAGCTTGGGATTCTGGAGGACGAGATAGGGCTATACGATACCGGAGGGGCAGGGGGAAGCACGCTGCTAGCCCGGGAAGCATGCAGAGCAACAACGGAGAAGTTCATAGAAAATGGAGGTACATTTATTCATGCGAAAGCCCTGCCTGGAAAAAGTGTCAACGGACAACTGGACTCCATCGAATTGAGTGATGGCAGATCACTGCGTGCTGATCAATACATTTTTGCCGGAGGCCCCTGGATGGGTTCCATATTTCCTGATGTGCTGAGTGATAAATTGAAGGTGTTCAGGCGGGATGTCTTGTTCATTGGAACACCAGCCGGTGATCCACGATTTTCATATCCGAACTTGCCCATTTGGCTTTTTCGTGGGACACGCTGGTACGGATTTCCTGATTTTCATGGTCGTGGCTTGAAAGCCGCTCCTTTCCCTGATTACAATAGTATCGACATGGATATGGACGAACGACTCATCCATCCGATTGAAATAAAGAGAGCAAGAGATTTTGTAGAGCAACGATTTCCTGCGTTAAAGAATCAGCCCATTACGGAAGGTCGTGTGTGCCAGCTCACGTTTAGTTCAGATGAGCATTTTATCGTTGATACGCACCCTGATAACAAAAACCTTTGGTTTGCTTGTGCAGGATCAGGTCATGCTTTCAAGCATGGACCAGCCTTTGGTGAGTATCTTTCCAGACGAGTGCTTGAGGGCACGCAGGTGGAGGAATATGACAATGCATTCCGATTAAAGGGTAGCTGAATAGGGAAGATGTTTTAAGTGCTTACCAACTATGTTTCGTAGTGATTTTGAAAATGGTTATGTGGGTTTTTACTCACTTTCAATTTTGTCCATGAAAAAGTCAGCAACTGTAAATGCCGGAACAGGCGACCAATCAACGTCACGATTTCCCAACCAAACTACAATTAATTCAAGATCAGGGTAAATCAAAATCACAGAGCAACCACCTGTATTCCCCCCAAGATGTGCGTAAACGCTGTTGCCGGATTCATCTTTTGTGACAAGCCAACCAAATCCCAAATCACTTTCTTTTTCAACGGTGTATTTAAAAGGCGTAAACAGTAATCCTTTGCTGTTATCATTTAGATATTCTCCGTACAAAAGTTCATTGCCAAGCCCAACTAAGTCCTCAGCGGTTGAAAGCATCCCGCCTGCGGGAATTTTGTAGCGATTGTCAAAAAAGCGAGCATTGGTAATCTCACCTTCCACGTTCAGTTCATAACCGGAAACACGCTTTGGAATAAGTTTAAACGGGTCATCAATGGTCGAATTTTTCATTTGAAGAGGTATGAAAAGCGAGTCAATCAATAAATCTTCAAATTGCTGCTCCAGTACTTTCTCGGTGTAAGCCCCTGCTACATTATAACCATAACTTGAATAACTGAATCGGTCACCGGGTGTATATAAAAGTGTATCACCTTTTACAATGTTTAGTCCGGTTTGAATATCGTCGTGATACACTGCGGTAGACGAGTCTTTGGATGAATAATGTCGGATACCTGCGGCGTGAGAGAATAACTGCCTCAACGTAAATTCCTTTTCATTTGAGAATTGAGGCAGTTTTTCACTCACAGACTTATCAATATCTATGACTTCACTTTGGTAGAGCCGGGCGGTTAAAACTGCTGCGACGGGTTTGGAAACACTTGCGATCCTAAATTTTGCTTCTTGGTCTACGGGAATAGAAAATTCCAAGTTCGAATAGCCAAAGCCTTTGGACCAGACGATATCTCCCTGATGCGAAACTGCGATTTGCATTCCGGGTACTTTGTTAGATTCCATATAGGTTTCAACATACGACGTTGATTGCTCAATTGAATCTTCAAAAGGGTTTTTCAAGTTGTCTGAACAGGACAATAATAAAAGCCAAACGGGTATTTGTATGATCTTTCTCATGTGGAAAAAAATATGCTTGTAATGTTTGTTTATTCTTACCAAATCGCATCTTCATCTATTTGAATCCAGCCTGCACTTAGTTTTGTATCGTTCTCAATTCCAATATCTTTTGTTTTCTCATTGGTACTCCACCTCAGTTTATAATGACTCATTTCGAATGAAATAGTTAATTTCAGATTAGGTGATTTGATTCCATTTATATCTGAATACACAATTTCATATTCTCCCTCAAATCTTTTTTTTAGGTTTAGTTCAGTTAATCTTATTCCTATTCCAGTGCCACGAGTTACATTGGCATTCTCAGAAAAAACCCATTCTGCTGATATTCCATTTTCTGTTTCCGTGTAAATCACAGATCCTACATTTTTCATAAAAGTATCTTTTACCAACTAGCCTTTTTTTCAAAAAGTATAATCGCCATTTCTCGCAACTGATACATTTAGTTCATTCTTATCTCGATCGAATTTGTCAAATCCAGTTTTCAAGTTTGCCCAAAAGTTTTCCAGTTCCATGTTTTTTTCCTTGTACTTAGCAAAGTTCTCATCCGTCATTTTAAATGGATAGATGTAAACAGGAATTTTCGATTGTCCATTGTTTCTTGCATGAAGGGCATAAACATAGATTTCCCTTATTTTATCATCGGTCATTGGTAAACAACCAATTGTTACACAAGAACCATGAATGAAAATGTCTCCACCAAGATTCGTAAATGAGCTTTTCTTTCTGTCTGATTGATTAGGGTAGTTAAGCCCTAATGATAGAAGGAAATTACTAGCGGGGTTAAACCGATCTACGTAGTAAAACCCTTCAGGAACCTGGGAGTCTCCTTGTTTTCGTTTCGGCCCCAACTGCCCGGAATTTGAACAAATGCTGTAAGTACTAACTTTCTGGTAGGTCGTTTCACCTTTTCTTTTGGCATAAACCTCAAGTTCTTTCTCTGCTTTGTAAGCACTTATTAAGATATTCAACTCATCGATCCCGATCCCATTCTTTTCTATAGTTGATACTACAATCTTTTCCTTTTCAGCAATAGCAGTTCGAACACGGCTATATCTCTTCTGATCTTTTAGAAAATTAGTTTGGTAACTGGAAGACATCATTGTACAGGCCAAAATTATTAATGCAATTGCTCTCATAAAACAGGATTAAATCTAACATCTGGATCTGATGCACAAAGTGTACTACATCCTCTCTATTCTGTATAAATGTAATGCATTGAAGACGTTTGATTTGCCCACTCGATCCTGTACATGGTCTCAAGCCGCACCTATGCCTTTGCATTCACAACCACCTTGCCTTCTCCGGCGTGGAACTTACTGAAGGGTCGCTGATTGCATAGGAATTGTCAACGCAGGCGGGAGCGATTTACCATTGGGATACTCGCTTGTATGAGACCAAATTCTTACAAGGTCATTCTGACTCATTGGTAAACCCTAAAAACATTTTCATCGACTCCCAGGCAGCAGGGAAATTACAATATAGAATTACATGACCACAACCCGGGATTATGGAAAGACGAGAATCGGGTAAAAACTGATGGGCTGCCAGACACTCCTGAGGATCTGAATACTCATCCTGATCACCACTCATTACTAACACGGGGCATTTGATTTTTTTGAAAGTCTCTTCACTCACAAAGCTTTTGTTGTAAAGATCATTTAGCATTTTAAGGCTTTCATTCCACCGATCGGGCTCTGGCATGTTTGCTACTCTTTTCCTGAAATAATCAGGGTATTCTTTCATCAGGTTTTGAGCAGAATAAGAACTGTTCCCTGGTGCCTCTTTTTGAGGATCATCGCCGGCGCCCATGACTACCATTTTGTCTACAACATCTGGATAAATAGCAGCCAGTTTGTAAGCAGCAAATCCTCCATCACTAAAGCCGATCACTGTCACCTTTTGTAGTTTCAGATGTTTAATGAGTTTGTAAGCATCACTCGCTCTCTGCTCATATGTATAAGGCTCGTTTCCTATATCAGATTTTACATGTCCTCGAGTTGCCAGGCATATCACCTGATATTTTTCACTAAGCTTTGGGATTAAGTATTCAAACTCATCAATGTAGCCAAATACTCCACCATGAAGAATTAGCAACGGAGTTCCTGTACCATATATTTCGTAGTAGAGGCTGGTACTGTTGCCAACGTCAAAATACTTGCCTGCACTTTCGTTGTAACCATAAGGAACTGATTGAGCTACGACCACCTGAAATAAAAAGAGTAATGAAACAACTAGTAGTTTTCTCATGCTTTCACTTATTACACTGAAAGGTAAGTTTGCTAAGAATTGAACGATTCTGTGTCTTTCCTCTGATTCAAATTCATTCAAGTTGATTCTTTGGTTTGATTTCGGGGGCTCAATGGAAACCGCTCATACACTTCCTGTATGTTTTTAACCTACGCATACCTAAATTGATCTACCAGTAACCTATTGAATCACGATTTAACTAACACAAAACATGCCTAACCATAAATCAAAAGCCCTTGGTCTGTTACTCACCCTTTGCTTTCTGTCCGACTTTAGTGCCGTCGCGCAAACAATAAATGACCTTGCACAAGCCGCTCAGGGAATGAAACTTAGAAGCATCGGGCCTGCTGTAATGGGCGGACGAATCCAGGATATTGCTGTAAACCCAAAGGACAGAAGTAACTGGTACATCGCGGTCGGTTCCGGAGGCGTATGGAAAACAAGCAACAGTGGAATTACCTGGAAACCAGTATTTGATGATCAGTCCTCGTATTCGATTGGAACAGTATCCATCGATCCGAATAACACAGACGTAGTTTGGGTTGGAACCGGAGAAAACGTGAGTGGACGACATGTAGGATGGGGAGAT
>JBDVJN010000017.1:0-33111 GCA_039961455.1 Cyclobacteriaceae bacterium
AGAACAGTACCATTCAGGAAATATGTCTCCTGAAGAAACTGTTTTATTCGAGAAGGAATTAGCCTCCGACCCATCGCTGAGGGCCGAGAGTAACTTCCAATCCGATATCATTAATGGAATTAAGGAATATCGGAAGACTCAATTAAAGACGCGACTGAATGCAATTGATGTCAGCCCAGGCTGGATGGAGTTTGCACAACAGTCAGCGCTCGTTAAGTCCTTTGGCGGAATTGCCATTGCGACCGTTATTGGTTCCGGAGTTTACCTTCTGGCTGATACCAAAGAAAACCTAGCTGCAGAGCAGAATGGAGAAGTGATAGCTCATGCCGAGTTGAACGTTCCGGCGGTCAAAGAAATTCAATTTGAATTAACACTTACAGATCCTCAAATATCTGAGAAAGTTGAAGTAGGTAAAAAGGAGGTTGTTAAACAATCTGCTAAACCTGAGCCAGCTAAAGTCCAAAGTGTAGTCATATCCACGAATTCAGAAGCTGAAAATGTCATTGTCGAAGTTACTGAAAAGCCAGTAGAGACATTCGCTCCAAGTTTCAGTGCACCAGATGCTGCAGATATCTCTGATAACACTGAACTTACTTCTGCTACGTTGGATGATGTTCCCACGGTGACTACAGCTAGCAAAGGGGATTTGAAGCCTATAGAGGTAGAAACAAAGCACTCGAAAAATACCAAAATCAGGTACAAATACTATGACGGAAAGCTTTTCCTAAATGGTAATTTTAATGAGGAACCGTACGAGATTTTAGAGATAAACAGTGCTAATGGAAGAAGAGTTTACCTTCTCCATCTCAAAAAGTACTACGAAGTTAAGATTAACGACCGCTTGTCTGAGTTGCCAGAGGTACGGGATATCAAATTGATTCAAGAACTTCGATTGATCAAGGCTAATAAGTAATCTCAAGACTCTTATTTCCAATTTTTATCAAGATGCATTTTGTCTAACTTTGCGACTTAATGCAGGAGAAAAAAGTCCGTAAAAAACGAAAACTAGGCAGTTATCCTTTTGCCAGCGTGGTGTTCAGTATAACTGTTGCATTGCTTGTGCTTGGACTTTTTGGATGGATGGTTTTACATAGTTCCCGATTAGGGAACAAAATCCAGGAAAATATTGAGATCCAGGTTTACCTGAACAAGGATTTGTCTCGTACTGACATTAATAAGATTTACAGCGCTGTTTCTAGCAAGCCATTCACGCTCGTCAAGGGTGAGCCTCAGGTAGAACTGATTACAAAGGAAGAGGCGGCTCAACAATTCATCAAAGACACTGGCGAGGACTTTAAGAATTTCCTCGGAGACAATCCGCTAAGAGACCTCCTGGCTGTCAAAATAGCTGCCGAATACCAGCCACTAGACAGTTTGACAAAAATTAAGGGTGAAGTTGAGAGCATTCGTGGCGTGTTTGAAGTGGACTACGAGGAGAATTTGGTGGAAAGCATCAATACTAACCTCGCACGCATAGGACTCATTTTAGTCGGCATTGCCATCTTCTCGCTTTTGGTAGTGATTATCCTGATCAACAATACGATAAAACTTGCCCTCTTCTCTCAACGTTTCCTTATTCGAAGTATGCAATTGGTTGGAGCAACAAGTTCATTTATACGAAGACCATTTCTGTACAGATCGATTTTTTATGGCTTCCTTGCAGGAATATTGGCTTCTGGAGTGCTGTATGGATTTACAATGTATCTAAATACCATAATTGAAGGCCTTGCTGAACTTCAGGATATGAGGGGATTTGCCTTACTATTCGGTCTCATGGTAATAATGGGGATAGTGGTTGGTTATTTTAGCTCATTGAGAGCGATTAGAAAATATTTAAAAATGTCGTTAGACGAATTGTATTAACATGTCAGAGAAAAGAAAATTAGCATTCAATAAGCCTAACTACATGATCATGATTGCAGGAGTACTCTTACTCGCGATCGGTTTTATTATTATGACCTTGGATACTGAACCTTATGGTTTTGGCTTTCTAGGTCTAACGCTAGGCCCGATTGTGGTCATGATTGGATTTCTCATGCAGTTTGTTGCTATCATGTACAAACCAAAGACCAATTCTGACAAAGATCAATGACCTGGATCGAAGCGCTCATTTTGGGCATTATTCAGGGATTAACTGAGTTTCTTCCTGTAAGCAGCAGTGGACACCTTGAGATTGGTTCGGTTCTTTTAAACGCACAAAGCTCCGACAATTTATTATTTGCAGTGACTGTTCATTTGGCTACTGCATTAGCCACAATCACCGTCTTTGCAAAAGATATTTCAATTCTCATTAAAGATGTTTTCAAGTTTCAATGGAATGAATCAACCCAGTTTGTGGCCAAGATTGGCATTTCGATGATTCCAGTTTTTCTTGTTGGTATTTTTTGGAAAGAGGAGATTGAATCGCTTTTTATTGGTAACATCGGGTTGGTCGGTGGCATGTTAATGATCACCGGAGGCCTTTTAATGTATGCGCATCTCAAAAGGAATGGGAGCAAGTCCGTTGGTTATGTGTCTGCTCTGTTCATTGGAATTGCCCAGGCCTTTGCGGTTCTTCCAGGTATTTCCCGGTCTGGAGCTACGATCGCTACAGGTCTTATTCTAGGAATTGAAAGATCTAAAGCCGCCAGATTTTCATTCTTGATGGTTTTGATTCCTATTCTCGGAGCTAGTCTGTTAGAAATTTTGGACTACGCAGAAAATCCAGCACTTCACACAATTGAGCCTTCCAGTCTTGTAATTGGATTCGTAGCGGCTTTTGTGTCTGGCTTTTTTGCTTGTAAATGGATGATTTCAATTGTGAAAAAAGGCAAGCTAACTTTCTTTGCAGCCTATTGTTTTATTGTTGGCCTGATTGCGGTCATCGCGTCTTAAGAAATGTCAAATAAATACGAAGAAGGCCAAATTCTTTTGATAAATAAACCACTCACATGGACTTCATTCGATGTGGTCAAAAAATTAAGGTACACGATTGGCGTAAAGAAAATTGGTCATGCAGGAACACTTGACCCACTTGCTACTGGTTTGCTAATCATTGGCACTGGCAAATTCACAAAAAAACTTAACGAGTTGCAGGGCTTGGATAAAACCTACGAGGGAACGTTCGAGGTTGGAAAGACAACACCCTCCTATGATTTGGAGACTGAGTTTGATTCAACGCGTGATTTTTCGCATTTGACTGTGGACGATTTGACTAAAGCCAAGGAGGAACTCACCGGACCAATCTCTCAAATACCGCCTGCACACTCAGCTGTTAAGGTTGGCGGCGTTAGAGCCTATAAGAAGGCCAGAAAAAACGAAGCAATTAAGCTTGAACCAAGAGCAGTTACTATTCATGAGTTTACTATTAATGCAGAGAAGCTTCCTGAGGTGAGTTTTAAGATACGATGCTCCAAGGGAACTTACATTAGAAGCTTAGCCCGAGATTTTGGAGAGAAGCTTGGAGTAGGAGCCTACTTAAAGAGCCTTGTCCGCACAAGTGTTGGGGACTACCTACTAGGTGATGCTTCCGATTTAGACACTTTCATAAAGAAATTTAATGAAGGTAATTAACAACATCAAAGACTTTGAGAAGCCCGATTCGGCGGTGGTGACCATCGGGACATTCGACGGAGTTCATTTGGGCCATCAGGAAATCCTCAACCGGGTTGTTGCCGATGCTAAATCTATAGGAGGGAAAAGTATACTGATCACGTTTTGGCCTCACCCGCGATTCATTTTGGAGAAGGACGCTACAGATTTGAAACTTCTGAGCACATTTGATGAGAAGGTCGAGCTGTTAGAATTTCTCGGCTTAGATTTTTTGATCAAAATTCCTTTTACACCAAAATTTTCTAACCTTTCCGCTGAGGAATTCACCAGATTGATTTTGGTGGACAGCATAGGCACGAAGAAATTATACATTGGGTATGATCATCGATTTGGGAACGATCGAGAGGGTGATATACATTTCTTACGAGAAAAAGGAATTGTATTCGATTATGAAGTTTTCGAGATTCCCAGACAGGACATCGACGATATTGGCATCAGCTCCACCAAAATCAGGAGTGCACTTCTTCGGGGAGAGATACAACTAGCAAATTCGTTATTAGGGAGAAGCTACACAATTACCGGAACGGTGGTAGAAGGCCAAAAAGTAGGCAGAAAGATTGGTTTTCCTACGGCAAATCTGGAAGTTCGAGAGCCATACAAATTACTCCCTGGAGATGGAGCTTACGCAGTAATTGCCAGGATTGATGGAAATTTTTTCAATGGAATGTTAAACATTGGCTTTAAGCCAACAGTTGATGGAAAGCAAAGGACTATTGAGGTACATCTTTTTAATTTTGATGAAAATATTTATGGAAGGGAACTCATAATTGAGTTTGTTCAATCGTTAAGGAAAGAACAAAAGTTTGATTCCTTGGAAAGCTTGAAGAATCAGTTGCAACAGGACAAAGACAAGGCAAAAAATATTTTACAATGAAAAATTTGAAGTCATTTCTATTATTCTCTTTGATTCTCTCCATGGTTATTGTCACGTCGTGCGATAAAAATGGGGACTTTCTAATTTTCTCTGTTAACAATGATATCTCTCTTGGAGAGAGGGTAGCTGAACAAATTGCTGGCGATGAAACTTTTAATATTCTTTCCCCCGAACAGTACCCTGTTTCATACGCCTATGTTGAGAGCATCGTGGAAGATATCTTGGAGTCCGAGGATATCACATACAAAGAAGAATTTAATTGGAAGATTAACATTATAAACGATCCTTCCGATGCACCGGTGTTAAATGCCTTTGCAACACCAGGCGGACAGCTGTATGTGCACACTGGCCTCATTTACTTTTTAGATAAGGAAGATGACCTGGCTGGGGTCATTGGGCATGAAATAGCCCATTCGGACCAGCGACATGGCTCCAAACAGTTGCAAAGACAATATGGAATTTCTATACTGTTAAGTATAATTTCAGGAGGGGAAGCTTCAAATCTTGCACAAATTGCTGGTCAGATTGCGGGAACTGGTGCGGTTTTGGCTTTTAGTCGTGATGCCGAATCTGAGGCAGATGATTTTTCTGTTCGGTATCTTGCAGGTACGGACTATGCTTGTAATGGGGCAGCAGCCTTTTTCAAAAAACTTCTTGATAACGAAGCTCAACGCCAACCTGAATTTTTAAGCACGCACCCAAGCCCGGAGAATCGGGTCGAAGACATAAATGCTCGTGCCGCTGAACTCAATTGCAACACAACAGTGGATGAAAATTCTGCATTGCGATACGTTAATTTTCGTAACTCCTTACCTTAATACATGAAGAAATCAGAGATAAAACTTGTAGTGGAATTAGACGATGATCAAATTCCAGAAAAAATACTGTGGGATGCAGATGAGAAAGATTCGAAAGGTTTGTCAGAAACAAAGTCGATGAGCCTCTCCCTTTGGGATCACCAGACGAAGAATACAATGCGTATTGATCTCTGGACCAAGGACATGCCAGTGGAGGAAATGAAAAGATTTTACATCGATTGTCTTGGAGGACTTGGACAGAGTATTTTAAACTCAACGGGCGATGAGTACATGAACCAGGAAATTAACTCGCTCTGTGACAAGCTTGTAGAGCACATAAAAAGCGAGTCGTAGGCTAAATTCCCCTTTTAGCAAATTTAATCACAGCTTTTATTGGAAAATCACTAATATTATGCATGCATAATATTTTTCTAAGATAAAAAGTCTCTAAAAGGCCTTCTTAGGATAATTGATAATTATTAACTTGAAGATTACTAACAAACGTTAACCTTATGAATCGGAATTTTACGAAAATAATTTTGGGGTTAGTGCTGATTGCGTTTTTCGGGACGGCACAGGCTCAAACAACCGTCACTGGTACGGTGACCGACGCAGATTCGGGAGAACCGTTGATCGGTGTAAATATCCTTGTAAAGGGTACTGTATTGGGGACAATTACAGGTGTAGATGGAAGTTATTCTCTATCTATTCAATCCAACCCACCTTTTACACTTGTAATTTCCTATGTGGGATATGACAGGCAAGAAATTGATGTGAGCTCGGGAACTACTCAAATAGAGGTTCAGTTGGCCGAAGCAACACTTCTCGGACAGGAAGTTGTTATCTCCGCCTCTCGAGTGGAGGAAAGCACACTGAAATCTCCTGTAAGTATCGAAAGGATGGATATTCTTGATATTCAGAATGCGGCTTCTCCTGATTTTTACTCAAGCGTCAAAAACATGAATGGAGTTGATTTCAGTACGCAGAGTTTGACCTTCAAATCTGTGAATGCTAGAGGATTTGGTGCGAACGGTAATAATCGATTTGTTCAGTTAATTGATGGAATCGACAATCAAGCACCTGGTCTCAATTTCCCAGTTGGAAACGCGGTAGGTATTAGTGAAATGGATTTGGAAAGCCTTGAAATGATCCCTGGTGCTGCTTCCGCGCTTTATGGACCTAACGCAATTCAGGGAATTCTCCTGATGACTAGTAAGAGTCCGTTTGACTACCAAGGACTTGATACATACGTGAAATTTGGAGCGAACCATTTGGATGAAGAAGATCATTCCGCAGCTCTATATAAGGACATGGGTTTGAGATATGCAAAGGCCGTAAATAACAAATGGGCTTACAAGGTGAACGTGTCGTGGATAAATGCTCAAGATTTCATTGGTGTCGACACCCGTGATCAGAGTGGAGCTACGGTGGAAGGTAACTTGGCTAGTAACAGAGAAAATAATAGAGCGTATGACGGGGTTAATGTGTACGGTGATTTCCCAATCGACATAGGAAGTATTGCCGATATCGCTATTAGCGCCGGTGATGCCACCGATGCTACTCCGGCGGATATAGCTACTGCACAGAGCCTAAGTGCTATAAGATCATTACTGCCAAACGGTGCAAATGGACTGTTTACACCGGTAGGTTATGCAGAGAAGGATTTTGTTGATAATACGACTGAAAGCCTGAAACTAGGAGGTGCATTGCACTATAGAATAAATGACAACATAGAAGCATTAGCCCAGGTAAATTGGGGTAGAGGTAGTAGCGTTTATACTGCTAATGACCGATTCGTACTAGACAACTTCATTATTTGGACTGGAAAACTTGAGTTGAGAGGATCTAATTTCTTCGTTCGGGCCTATACAACTCAGGAAGATGCCGGTGATAGTTATGCAGCTAATACCGTAGCATCAAGGGTTAACCAACAGTTTTATTTACCAGCATACTTTGGAACATGGGTTGATTATGTGTCGGGAGGTAATCTAACCGGTGCAAATCCAACCAATGCGACTATCAGCCCTACGAATTACACTCAGTTGCATCAGACTGCTAGAGCAGTAGCAGATGCAGCTCAGCCAGCCGCGGGTTCGGCAGCCTTCAATGCTGCTGTTGATAACTTCAGAGGTATTTCCATCGCTGATGGTGGTGCGAAATTTCTTGATAAATCTGCACTTTGGCATTACGAAGCAAGCTATAATCTCTCAGACAAAATTGATTTTATGGATGTTATCGTAGGCGGCAACTTCAGAACCTATGCCCTGAATTCAGAAGGGACCTTATTCGCTCTGGATGATAGCGGCGATGAAATTTCTTTCAATGAGTTTGGAGGATACGTCCAGCTTGCAAAAAATGTAATTGATAATGTTAGGCTTCAAGGCTCGATCAGATATGATAAGAATGAGAATTTTGATGGTCGGTTTTCTCCAAGACTTTCAGGAGTTTGGGAATTTTTGAATGGCCAAAATCTAAGAGCTTCAGTGCAAAGCGGTTTTAGAATGCCTACTACCCAGGATCAGTACATTGACCTAGATGTTGTGAGTAGAAGACTTTTAGGTAGAAATGACATCATCACCAGAAGGTACAATATCGAAACTAACCCAGTTTACACAATTCAGAGTGTGCAGGCTGCTCAGGCTAGTGGTGATGTAAGTGACCTAGTTCTTGCAACGGATGCTTACAAGGACTTTACTACTGAAAAAGTAAAGACGTGGGAGGTTGGATATAAAGGCTTGCTGTTGGATGGACGTTTACTTATCGATGCATTTTATTACAGTAATGTATACACAGATTTCGGTGCTGAAATTCAAGTCACTCAAGCTGTATCGATTGCTAATGGGGCATCAGTTTTGACTGGTGCCGGTGCTATCCCTACGGGATATGACGTTGGAGTTGCTGCGGGACACACTGATGCTCAGAAGGAAGTTTTTGTAACTGGCGGAGCTGCTGGGATTGCCCTTCAAAATTACGGTTATGACACAAATATTGATGGTGACATTGAGTCGTTTGGTTACGGTTTTGGTGCGGAGTATACCTTGACTGGAGGATACCGAATTGGAGCAAACGCTTCTTACAACGAGTTGAAATCTTTGGATAATATAATTGCAAGAAATTTTAACGTAGCATACAACACGCCAGAATGGAGGTATAACATAACGTTTGGTAACAGAAAACTAACAGACCGAATTGGTTTCGGAATCACATACAGATGGCAAGATGCTTACCTATGGCAATCCGCAATTGGTTCAGGTGTTATTGCAGATTTTGCCACTTTAGATGCCCAGGTAACATATAGCTTGCCGAGCATTGATGGACGGGTGAAAGTAGGAGGATCCAATATTCTGAATGAGAGATATACCACCTCTTTCGCCAATCCAAGAATTGGATCTCTTTTCTATGTTCAGTTAAACCTTGACAACATTCTAAAATGATTGACATTACGACTATGAGTAAAATATTTAGATATTCTTTAATTCTGTCTTTGAGCGCATTGTTTGTTGCGTGTAGCTCAGAAGACGACATTGTTTCTGAATGGGTCACCGACAATGAAGTAGATCCGCCTTCTTCAGGAACTTTGGACTTTACAAAGTATGTGGCAGTAGGAAATTCCCTCACTGCTGGATTTGCCGATGGTGCATTGTTTCCCGAAGGCCAAGCAAACTCTTTTCCAAGTATTCTAGCTGCCCAACTAGCTCAGGCTGGAGGCGGAAGCTTCGTTTATCCGGATATTTCTTCAGGAAACGGATTTGGAGGGGTTGCTGGGACGGCAATTCTCGGACGACGTTTTATTGATTTACCTACTGCGTTAAAGGCTATTGCTGGAGATCCGGATGTTGAGGTGGCAGATGCTATTCAGGTTACGGCCGGAACTGCATTAAATACCTCATCGGTTACTGGTGCCGGACTCAGTAATTTTGGTGTACCCTCTGCCAGGCTAATAGATTTGGCGGCAGCAGGATACGGAGCAGCAAACCCATTCTTTGGAGCTTTTCAATCTAGTGCGACGGCATCAATAGTTGGAGATGCAGCAAGCGCTGGAGGAACCTTCTTCACTTTGTGGGCTGGTTCTAACGATGTGCTTGGATACGCAATTGATGGTGGCGCAGCAGGGGAGACATCCAATCCACTAAACCCAAAAACGATTACTGATGCTGCTACCTTTACTGCGGCCCTAAAGGGTACTTTAGATGCGTTAAGTGCAGGTGGTGCTGAGGGAGTACTGTTAAATGTTCCTCCTGTGACAATTATTCCGTTCTTTCAAACAGTGACAACGTTGGGAGGTGGAATTGATCTAATCCCGTTAGATGCAGGAACTGCAGGTGCGGTAACTGCAGGATATGCTACTTACAATGCAACACTTGATGCATTGGTTGGTCATCCAGCATTACCAGATTTCACACAAACGGAGGCTGATTGGAGAAAAATCACTTTTGCGGAGGGAGATAATCCTCCTGTTATTACTGATGAGTCTTTGACTGATCTTACAGGGATTGATCCAGCATTGCTTAGCATGAGACAAGCGAAAATGGATCCTGCCACTGGGGGTACTGACCTCTTTGGATTAACGGCTTTGTCTGTTATTGGTGCCGAATCTGTTCCTGGGGTTGCTGCTTCGGTCTATGGAGTAGGCGTTCCAGTTCCAGACGAAAATACATTGACGTTGACGGAGCAAGGTGCTGTTATCATGGCTTATGCCGCATTTAATGGAATAATTGCTGCGGAAGCTGAAGCACGTGAAAATATCACACTTGTGGATGTGGGCCCAATGTTTGCCGATATTTATGGATTATCATCTTTGCAAGCTGCCGGACTTGGTCTTAGTACGGAAGCTCAAGCAGCTGCAGATGGAGAGCTAGGTATTTTGGTAGGTGGTATTGATTTGGTTCCCCTAAGCCTTACTCAGGAGGCAATTTTCAATAGTGTGTGGTCAGCAGACGGCGTACATCCAAACCCACGAGGTTCGGCCATATTAGTTAATGAAATTATTGGTGCATTGAATGCAAAATACGGATCTTCTATTCCTACTGTAAATCCTTTGGATTTCCCAGGCATAAATGCGCCATTCTAAAACAGAATGTTTCGTCGAAACCCCGAATTTATAGTTCGGGGTTTTTTTATGCTTCAGAAAAGAAAATTAAATTCGCAGCATGTCTCAACCAGATTTTAAGGAGCATCCCACCTTTAAGCAAAGGCTCTATATAATTGTTTTTGGTACTGAAACCAAAATTGGGAAAATTTTCGATATTGTTCTTTTATGGGCTATTGTACTAAGTGTACTGAGTGTTATGCTGGAGAGTGTAAAATCACTCAATGAACGATTTGGGGATATTTTCTCAGTACTGGAGTGGTCTTTTACCATCCTTTTTACTATAGAATATTTGCTGCGAATCTTGATTTCTGAAAAGCCAAAAAAATATGCTTTCAGCTTCTTCGGAGTTGTTGATCTCCTTGCTTTGCTACCCACCTACCTGACACTTATTGTCGCTGGGGGAAGTTATCTAATGGTTATCAGGACTATTCGTTTGTTACGAATTATGAGGATTTTGAAGCTCTCCAGATATTTAAGAGAGGCCTCAGTTCTTGGAGATGCGTTGAAAGCAAGTAGGCATAAAATCTTTGTTTTTATTGGATCAGTATTCACTCTTGTGATGATCATGGGAACCCTTATGTATATTATTGAAAGCGGCGAAAACAGCGCCTTTACAAGTATCCCTCGAGGAATCTATTGGGCGATTGTGACAGTAACTACTGTAGGGTACGGGGATATTTCCCCTCAAACAACAATGGGACAGGGGCTTGCTTCTGTTCTTATGCTGATGGGATATGCAATAATAGCTGTTCCCACTGGCATAGTTACGTCAGAAATTGCTACAGCGGAACGTGATAAAAAACTTTCCGAATCGAATGACAAAGTGTGTGATCTATGTGGAAATCAATCCCACGACCACGATGCAGAGTATTGTAAGAAATGTGGAAATATGATCTAAACGTCAGACTTACCTCTGAATGTTCTGGCGACCATCCAGGTGATAAGTAATCCAAAAGCTACCAACATAAGAATGTTGATGAAGCTCGACGTTGTTAGATTTTCGATCCATTCAGAGAGGAGGGTAGAGTCTTCGTTCATTTCTTTAATCTAAAATTTAAATATAGAACTTTTCGAAGACTAAACCGACAAAAGTATACTCACGGTCTTTGATGACTTCTCTATATTTGCAATCGCGAAAATGCACTCGTAGTTCAACTGGATAGAATATCGGATTTCGGCTCCGAGGGTTGAGGGTTCGAATCCTTCCGAGTGCACATAAAGCCTCCTTTAGTGAGGCTTTTTTTGTTTGAATTTGTGAAATTATTCTATTGAAGAGGAAATCGGCTCCGAGGGTTGAGGGGCGGTTCGCCGCTGCGATCGAATCCTCCCGAGTGCAAATCAAGCCTCCTTTTTAGGAGACTTTTTTGTTTCCGTACATCACCGCAATCTTTTCCATGCACTTCTCTCCATCGATGGCGGCTGAGATGATACCTCCGGCATACCCAGAACCTTCAGCGCAAGGAAAGAGTCGCTTCACCTCGATGTGTTCCAGTGTTTCAGGATTTCTTGGAATTCGAACAGGAGACGAGGTTCTACTCTCAACCCCAATGATTTGAGCCTCGTTTGTTAGAAACCCTTTTAGTTTTCTATCAAATTGCTTGAATCCAGAAACAAGGCGTTTGTAGATAAATTCTGGAAGAAAACCCCTCATATCTACCGAAGTGAGTCCAGGTTGATAGGAAGTGTCTAGCAGAGAATTAGAAAGTTGATCGTTGACGAAATCCCCAAGTCGTTGTGCTGGGGCTGTTTGAGTTCTACCAGCAATTTCCCAGGCAGAATGTTCTACTTCTTCCTGAAATTTGAGATGGGCAAGTTCCTCATATTGCGCATATGCCGTAAGATCGACTCCTTCAACAGCTACAACAATACCAGAGTTTGCAAATTTCCCATCTCGACGTGATGGACTCATTCCATTTACAACGATTTCTTCTTGTCTCGTCGCGGAAGGCACTATGAATCCACCGGGACACATGCAAAAAGAAAACACTCCTCTCTCTACCTCATTGATTGTCGATTGTGCAACCAGTGAGTAGGATGATGCAGGTAAGTATTCCCCTCTGTTTTCAGAGTGATATCTAGCCTGATCAATTTGATTTTGATTGTGTTCCACTCTAACACCTAGTGCAAAAGGTTTGGCTTCGATTCTTATCTTTTTGTTTTTACACAAATGAAAGATATCTCTTGCGGAATGACCGGTTGCAAGCAGCACAGATTCACCCTTTGCCTCATCTCCGTTTTGAAGCTTAACTCCCTTGATCTCGCCATCAATAAGAAAGTCGATGACTCTTGAATTAAACCTGATCTCGCCCCCAGCTTGTTCGATGGTTTCTCTAATGGCCGTTATGATCTTTGGTAACTTGTTGGTACCTATGTGCGGATGTGCTTCGAAAAGAATATCCGAACTTGCTCCGTGCGCTACCAGCACTTCAAATATTCTCCTCACGCTACCTCGCTTTTTCGATCTGGTATAGAGTTTTCCGTCTGAGTAAGTACCTGCTCCGCCTTCGCCAAAGCAGTAGTTGCTATTGGGATTGACAATGTTTTCCTTGTTTATGGCAGCTAGGTCTCGTCTTCTGGAACGAACGTCCTTTCCTCGCTCGAGGACAATTGGCCTTAGTCCAAGCTCTATTGCCTTGAGAGCTGCAAAGAGTCCAGCTGGACCAGCGCCTACGATGATGATAATTGGTGAATTACGTACATTATGATCCCTTTTGAAGTACTCCAAATACTCCACTTCAATTGGAGTGTCCCTTGTCTCAACACGGAGATTGATCTTTATTGCTCGTTGACGTGCATCTATCGATCGCCTGACTATTTTAAAGTAATTGCCAGAAGACAGTAACCCTAAATGAGTCAAATGCTCTTTTAAGTTGACTTCATTGTATCCGATTTCGGGAGGTACTACCAGGTTGTGTTCGGGCATTCACAAAAGTATTGGAAAAGAATCGGTGTTAAATAAAAAAAGCTTTCCTCCATTCGGAGAAAAGCTTGGATTTATAAATAGACTGAATTGTCAGCTTAATAAGACCAGTAGCACCACTACTGTTAACACGGAAAGGAAAAATCTAACATAACTCATAATTCTAAGCGGTTTAATTATTAGTACACTCTGCTCTTAGATCCCCCTAATTTTTTCTTAAAAAAATTCAATTTAGTTTGTTGCAGTTAGTGAGTAAATACGCTCCCCCTCGTTGAATAGGCTTGAAATTCGATGATTTTGGCGATTTACGGATTCGACGTTCCAAGTCTGAGTGAATCCATCAATATCGACCAAAAGCTGTGTTTGATCTCTGTTCATTTCCCAAAATCCTACGAGTGCAGGCGGATCGTTCGGGTCGCACTTTGTTGCTCCTTCGTTGATTTCATAGTTTCCATTTGGAAAATAGGTGATGAAGTTGTCAGTTAGACAGGGATGGGGTTGTAGCGTTCCAAGTTCAAGTTCAATGGAAGAAATGCTATATGTCTTACCAAAAGCATCATTTCCGGAAATAAGAACAGACTTATTTATTGGCTCCGGAGAATTCTCAACGCAAGCTGAAAACAGCAGCAATAGAGGTAGAAATTTTAGTTTGGTCATATCTTCAAGGTTTGCAGTATGGCAAACCGTTGAAGAATTACCCCTAAATTATGAACTTTATCAGCTTGCTAAAACTTCTTTTACTTTCTCAGCTGCATCCTTCAACACAATTGCTGAAGTCACCTTCAAGCCAGACTCCTCGATGATTTTAGCTCCTTCTTCTGCGTTGGTACCTTGAAGTCTTACGATGATTGGAACGTTGATTTCTCCAATGTTTTTGTAAGCTTCAACCACACCACTAGCAACACGGTCACACCTTACGATACCTCCGAAGATGTTGATCAGGATGGCTTTTACATTTGGATCTTTAAGGATGATTCTGAAGCCAGCTTCTACTGTTTGAGCGTTTGCCCCTCCTCCAACGTCAAGGAAGTTTGCAGGATCTCCGCCGGATAGTTTGATGATATCCATGGTAGCCATGGCAAGACCTGCGCCATTTACCATGCATCCTACGTTTCCGTCAAGTTTTACGTAATTCAAACCGGATTCTCCAGCTTCTACTTCCAATGGATCCTCCTCTGAAAGGTCTCTTAATTCTGCGATGTTCTTTTGACGATACAAAGCATTGTCGTCAATATTTACTTTGGCGTCAACAGCGAGAATTTTATTGTCTGATGTTTTTAGAACCGGGTTGATTTCAAATTGCGAGGCGTCAGTTCCTTCATAGGCTGCGTACAATGAATAAATGAACTTGACCATCCCTTTGAAAGCATCGCCTTCCAGCCCTAGAGCAAATGCAACTTTTCGTGCTTGGAATCCTTGCAATCCTACTCCCGGATCAATCCACTCTTTGATGATTTTATCAGGAGTTTCTTCTGCAACTGTCTCAATGTCCATACCTCCTTCGGTAGAGGCCATAATTACATTTTGACCTGTTCCTCGATCCAACAGAATTGATAGGTAGTACTCTTTTGGATCTGATTCTCCAGGATAGTACACATCCTGGGCAACCAATACTTTGCTAACCTTTTTTCCTTCCGGACCTGTCTGGTGCGTAACTAGTGTTCCACCAAGGATTGCTTTTGATTTTGGTTCTACCTCATCCAAACTTTTTGCCAGAACAACGCCATTTGAATCCGTCTCTTTTACTTTGCCTTTACCACGACCACCTGCATGAATTTGTGCCTTAATTACGTACCAGTTTGTACCGGTTTCGCGGTTAAGTTCTTTTGCAGCTTCTTTGGCTCTGTCAGGGGTGTCAGCTACGATTCCTTCCTGAATAGTAACTCCGTAAGATTTGAGAATTTCTTTCGCCTGATATTCGTGGATATTCATGATTCAGATATTTTTTGCGAAGCTAGCTTATCGGCTGTGTTTAACCAAGTGGTATTTGTTCTGATTGCATCATATTTGCGCTTATGCTCAAAGCGAAGCAGTTAAAAAAGAAATACAACAACCTGGAAGTTCTACGTGGAATTGACCTTCAAATAAGGGAGAAGGAAGTCGTATCAATCGTTGGTGCTTCTGGTGCTGGCAAGAGTACGCTACTTCATATTCTTGGTACGCTGGACCAGCCTGATTCTGGAGAAATAGAAATCAAGGGTACGAATCTTAGTACTCTGAATCAGAAGAAGCTTGCGGCTTTTAGAAATGAGGAAATTGGATTTATTTTCCAGTTTCACAACTTACTACCAGAATTTACTGCGTTGGAGAATGTCTGCATTCCTGCATTCATTAAAGGTGATAGCAGTGCGCAGAAGAAAGCCGCTGACTTGCTAGCAACGATGGGGTTGAGTGATCGAGCAGATCACAAGCCATCTGAATTATCCGGAGGAGAGCAGCAACGTGTCTCCGTGGCGCGAGCACTGATCAACGAACCCAGTATTGTTTTTGCTGATGAACCAAGTGGAAACCTTGATTCGCAGAGTGCTGAGGAGCTCCACAAATTATTTTTCAATCTAAGGAATGAGTTGGGCCAGACGTTTGTTATTGTAACTCACAATATGGAGTTAGCATCTATGGCTGACAGATCATTGGAAATAATAGACGGAATCATAAATACTTCTGAATGAACCTAAGCCAAGGGGTTCGTTTTATGCTACTGGCCTCATTCATCTTTATTCTGATGAAGGTGTTTGTTAAGTTTATCCCGCATATCCCGGCGATTGAGATCATTTTTTTCCGAGCAATCATTTCGCTTGGTATTAGTTTTTACTTTTTGAAGAGACAGAAAGTATACATCTGGGGTAACAACAAACCAATCCTGATTGCCAGAGGCGTTTCAGGTGCAACTGCTTTGATTCTGTACTTTGGTCTACTTCAGCAGATTCCGTTGGCAACCGCCTCCACGCTTAATTATTTGGCACCAATATTCACGGCTGTTATTGGGATATTTCTCGTAGGAGAAAAAGTCAGGAGTCTTCAATGGCTCTTTTTCGGTCTTAGCTTTTTTGGAATTCTTGTAATTCAAGGGTTTGATTCAAGAATATCGGGAACGCATCTGATCATTGGAATAAGTGCTTCTGTCTTCATGGGGTTAGCATACAATTTTATTCGTAAACTCAAAACGGATGAGCATCCACTGGTTATCATTTTCTACTTTCCACTTGTAGTTCTCCCTGTAGCCGCGATTTGGTCTTCGTTCGTTTGGGTAAAACCTGTTGGTTGGGACTGGTTCTACTTGATTTTAGTTGGAGTCTCTACGCAGGCAGCCCAGTTCTTTATGACCAAGGCGTATCAAAAAGAGGAGTTGAGTAAAATATCTATTCTGAGCTACATAAGTATCATCTACTCTTTGCTCTTCGGCTATTTCTTGTTTGATGAAACGTTCAACTTGATTACCTATGTGGGAATGGGATTGGTGTTGCTGGGAGTTGTTTTGAATGTGATCTGGAAAACGAGGAGTGATTTGAAGAGTAGTTGATCTGAGGATTATTTGTTGAATTTTAGAAAGTTAAAACGTGTTCGAAGCGGATTATTCTGCAAACTAGACTGGATAGGAGTGGCATTCTGCAATTTGATGTGTGATTCTTTTCTTGGCTTTCGATTTTGACAGAATACAATGGATAGCCAGAAATACTCAGAGGTAACAAGCGGAATACTCTCTTCAAAAAAATATACGAGTAGTTCTCATTTCAATTATAACCATTTTTATTTGCTGGTGAAAAAATAAGATAACATGGGTAGAGCATTTGAATATAGGCGGGCGGCGAAGGAGAAGCGTTGGGATAAGATGAGCAAGTTGTTTCCAAAGCTTGGAAAGGCGATTACTGTGGCAGCGCGGGATGGAGGAACTGATCCGGAGATGAACGCCAAATTGCGGACGGCGATTCAGAATGCGAAGGCGGAAAATATGCCGAAGGACAACATTGAGAATGCCATCAAACGTGCGGATGGTAAGGATGTTGATCAGATTAGTGAGGTTACTTATGAGGGGAAGGGGCCGCATGGTGTGTTGGTATTTGTGGAATGTACGACGGATAATACTACCAGAACAGTGGCGAATGTGAAGTCTTATTTCACGAAGTCTGGTGGGGGTTTTGCGCCATCAGGATCGTTGGAATTCATGTTTTCTCGTAAGGCTGTATTTGAATTTGAGAAGGCTGAAGGGATGGATATCGAGGAGTTGGAACTTTCGTTAATTGACGGTGGTTTGGAAGAAATTGAGGAGAATGAAGGTATGATTTATGCCTATGCCGACTACACTCAGTTTGGAGAAATGTCGAAGATGCTGGAAGAAATGGAAGTTGAAGTGAAAAGGGCGTCCTTGAAAAGAATACCGACGACCCCGGTTGAATTTTCAGATGAGCAACTGGAAGAGATAGAGAAGTTGATTGACAAGATCGAAGACGATGAGGATGTTCAGGCGGTCTACACAAACATCGCATAGTTCTGTTAAAGCAAAAAAAAGGTCATCAAATTTTGATGACCTTTCAATTAAAATACTTTCTTCTTATCAAGCCAATTTGCTTATCAAGTCAGCAGCTCGGTTTGAGTACCCTGCCTCGTTGTCATACCAGCCAACAACTTTCACGAGCGTGCCGCTAGCGGAAGTCAACTTTGAGTCGAAAATGTTGGAATGTGGATTACCCACGATGTCGATTGAAACAATCGGATCTTCCGTGTATTCCATGATTCCTTTCATCGGACCATCTGCAGCAGCTTTCATTGCCGCATTGATTTCGTCTGCTGTCACTTCTTTGTTCAGCACGCATGTAAGATCTGTCAGCGAACCGGTAGGGGTAGGAACTCGCATTGCAATACCATCTAGCTTCCCATTTAGATGAGGAAGAACCAATCCAACTGCTTTGGCAGCACCAGTAGACGTTGGGATGATCGATACAGCACCTGCACGTGCTCTTCTTAGATCTTTGTGAGGAGCATCCTGCAAACTTTGATCTGAAGTATATGCGTGAACAGTTGTAATGTAACCTCTTTCAAGACCAAAGTTATCGTCCAATACCTTGGCCATAGGAGCCAGACAGTTGGTGGTGCATGAGGCGTTGGAAAGGATCGTTTCGTTTCCTGTTAAAATTTCTTCGTTTACACCCAGTACTACAGTTGGTATATCGCCTTTGGCTGGCGCAGAGATTACTACCTTCTTGGCTCCTGCTTTGATATGCTTGCCAGCACCAGCCTCGTCTATGAAGAACCCAGTAGACTCAAGGACTAGCTCGACACCGAGATTGCCCCACGGTAAATTTTCCGGATCTCTTTCTGCGTAAACAGGAATGGCTTTTCCGTTTACAATAATGTTTTTGTCATCGGCAGTTACTGTACCGGGAAATCGGCCATGATTGGAATCGTACTTTAGAAGATGCGCCAGCGTGTGAGTATCTGTTAAGTCGTTGATTGCGGCAATTTCAACATTGTTTTTTTCGAGAAGGGCGCGGAAACTGAGTCTTCCGATTCTTCCAAATCCATTGATACCGATTTTTGTAGACATAAGATTAATTGGTTTGAAATTTTAAGTGTGCAAATGTATAACCACTTTTTGGTGTAATCAATTCCAGTGAATGTTTAATATTCAGGATAAACTTGACAATTTTTCGTGATTAGTTTTTTGCAAAGCTGAAGTGAAAATCTATATTTGCACTTCCAAAATTTCTGGTCCGTTCGTCTAGGGGTTAGGACGCCAGGTTTTCATCCTGGTAACAGGGGTTCGATTCCCCTACGGACTACCAACTTAAAAGCCTTCATACATTGTGTGAAGGCTTTTTTATTTAAAATGCCGAAGTAGATCAATGTATACTAAAGTAGTCACCCTGGTCTTTCACTTCTTTAAATAGTCTTTCACACCTCTACGCACCTGCAAGAAGTGGCTGAATCATCTCAAGAATCAGTTGCAAGTAGATGTATTTGAATTAAACCAAATAGAAAAGATTTGAAAATGAAGTGTAGGAAATATTTTGGATGGAGTCAAAATACATTTTCGACTAGGATCAAACACTCAATCTTTCTTTCACCTAAGCACTTCAGGAATTGGTCGCTCAGAGGTCGGAATTTCGTTAAGGAGTGATATGATCTTCCAAGAGCCATCAACTCGAATTAGGTGGATGCTGTCTACTCCTTGACGATTGGATTCAATACCTGGGATTCTGGGTTCATAGAGTACAAGCACGTGGGCCATATCACCAAATTGCATCAACTTTAAATTGGCAATGTTCTCATTAAAACCAACGTTTTCCAGTTCACGATTATCGATAAAGTCAACAAAGTCCTGAACCCATTCATCTACGGTCCAAACACTTACTTTTTCTTTTGAAGTTCGAAGTGTTATGATAGTCTGCTCAACAAAGTATTTTTCTTTGATTTCCTCCCAGTTGGGTAAATCTCCGGGCTGAAATGAAACACTAGCATATAGATCGCGCACCAATTTTTCAGTACTATTTGTTTGTGCTTGCCCGTGTGATCCAACTTGTAGGAACAGAGCAATCAACGCTCCTTTGATAGTCCTATTTTTTATCTGCATTGGGATGCCTTTTAGTTTGAGGTTATTCATTTCTAAGTGATTTGATTGGGTTCATTAGAGCAACTTTTGGGGCTTGCGGAAACATAGCTCTTGTGTCCTCATTGATAGCCGAATTCCTTGATCACTAGCACATCCTCTAAGCGCATATACCGATAACAACAGCTCAGAAATAATTGGGTCAAAGAATAGATTTTTGCCATAGGAATTCTTTTATTCCTGTATCATTCATAGTGGAGTGATTCAACTGGATTTGCTTTTACTGTTTTCATGACATGCACGGTCACTATGAGCAAAGCTAGCAGAATCAATACTGCACTTGGACCAGCAAAAATCCACCAGCTGAGAGAGATCTGATAACTAAAGCCAGACAACCACTCATTGATGGCAAGGTAGCTGGTCGGAATACCTACAACAACAGCTATTAGTAGCAAAAACATGAATTGTTTATTCAGCAACCTTAAAAGTTGAGATCCAGATGCCCCTAGCACTTTTCTGATTCCTACCTCCTTTGTTCGCCGTTGTGCCTCCATAGAGGCAAGTCCCAATAAACCAACACAAGATATGATCAATGCAAGTAGGCTGAATACCTTAAAAATACGAAACATAGCATGCTCTCCGCGATAGAGACTGTTGATTTGATCGTTGAGAAAGTTGTAGTGAAATAACGTCTCTGGCGCAGATTCCTTGACCTTTTTCTCAAAGGCCGTCAGTGTTTCGATTACTCGATCACCTTCCATTTTTATCAACAGATTGCTCGTCCATTGGGGTTTGTAGCAAAGAACCAAGGGATCCACCGTTTTGTGCATCGAGTAGTAGTGATAGTCTTTTATAACTCCCACTATCGGTCCCCGATCTCCACGTGTAGTTGCTTCAGCCATTTCTCCTACAGGATTATCGCCCCATAATTCGACCAACTTCTCATTTACGATAAATGCGACCGAGGTGTCTTGTTTTGGAAGAAAACCACGCCCATTAAGAAGTTCGATCCCCATCGTATTCAAATAGTTTTCGTCGACCCATATCATGTCTATATTAGGGTTGTCGTCTCCTGTTTGTGTAATTAGCTCGAATCCTTCTTTACTAAGCGGCTCTCCAATTAAGTCCGAACTGGTTGCAACACTTTTCACTCCTGGTATATCCCGAAACTGTCCATACAATGCTTGCCTTCTCTTGTTAAGTTCTTGGTCGAATTTCCCATAGGTGCGAACTGCCGCTACCTTGTCCACATCGTAACCAGCATCTTTTGTTTGGATGAAGTTCATTTGCTGATTGACTGCTACAGTACTAATCAATATGAAAGTGGATAAAATAAATTGAAACACAATCAGGCTTTTCCGCAATACTGACAAACGTGTATTTGAACTGGAATCTGAGATAAGCGTGGCTGTGGTTGATCCTTGAGTGACAAGAAGAGCAGGATACAGACCTGAAATTACACCAAGAAGAAAAGCTCCAGTGAAAAACAACAAGAGATTGTTTAATATTAATATCTCATGCGGTGAAATGTTGAATTCGACAAGCGTGTTGTAGAAGGGTAGAGCAAGAAGGCAAAAACCCAAACCAAGCGTGAAAGCCAAAAAGGAGGATAAAATTGCTTCAGATAACAATTGAATAACTAATTGTTTTTTGGTTGCACCTATTATGCGTCGTATCCCAACTTCCTTGGCTCGCTTAAGGGCCAACGTGGTGAATATGTTAACGAAGTTTACGCATGCTATTAATATTATGATAATAGCTAGAGCACAGAATACATATATATAAATAACACTGCTATTCTGTCCCATCTCCTGGATTTTATCAGAATGCAAATGAATGTCGGTCAATTTCATGAGTTCCATCCGATCCTCAAAAGTCAAGTCTTCTGGGTCCCGGTCGCTACTATAGTGTCCGAGGAAATCAGTAAGACCGGCATTTATTTGGTCAAAATCTGAAGGATCTCGCATCAAAACGTATGTGTACATCACCATCCAGCCTCTGCTTTGCGTCCAGTTTTGTGGAATCCTTTCATAAAATGTCGACATTGAGATAAGGGCATCCGATTTGATATGGGAGTTTTCGGGAAGGTCCTTGATTACACCGGTCACTTCGAATTTCGCGGTTTCATTAGCTTCAATGGTCTTCCCAATTGGGTTTTGATCTCCAAAAAGAGCTGTCGCCGCTTTTTCCGTCAAAATCATGGTTTGAGGGCGCTCCAATGCGCCTGCAGGATTGCCATGAACAAATTCAAAATCAAATATATTTATCGTCTGCTGGTCGGCTTGAAAGATATTTTTTGAAATGAATTTTTTGTTGTCTTGCGACAAAATGTTAACGCCTCCATATCTGGCAAACCTCCCAACTGATTCCAGATCCGAAAAATAATTTTGTATTTCTTCAGCTAATACTGGTGAAGATTTGGCCCAGTCATGCCTCAGACTCACACGCGCAATCCTTTCATGTTTGGGATAGGTCTTCTCGTAACTTAATTCTTGCTGGATGTGTAGCAACATGATCAAACTGATAGCAACGCCCACTGTAAGCCCTAGAATGTTAGCGAGATTGTGTGTTTTGTGTTTTCTGAAATTCCGGTAGGATACCCTTAACAAGTGAGTTAACATAGAAGTTGTTTTTAGTTGAAATCTTTTTTCACCAAATCTCGAATTATACATTCTCATGAAGAAAAGGGTATTGATTGCATATAGCACCCTTGCCTGGAATGGACCTTTATTCTTATCCCATTTCCAAAAACTCTCATAAAGATCTCCTTTGATTTCATCGAGATAGGCGGGGTGGCAATACCACTCCAAAATCCTATCTATCCATTTTGGAGGTTGCCTGTTCATGTGCCAGAAGTTTTTAAATGCGCCAATTCATCCCACATTGCAATTCTCACGTTTCGCGCTTCTTCAATAACGGCTTGTCCTTCTGCCGTAAGTGAAAATAGTCGTTTTGTTCTACCTCCTCTTTTTTCAGTGGCACCACCTAGTCTACTTTGAAGAAGTCCTTTTTTCTCCAGCCTGATCAGGGTAGAATGGATGGTACTGATAGTAGGTTTTCTATTTGTGCGATGCTCAATCTCCGTTTGCACCGTGATCCCATAAGCGTCGTGGTGTAGAATACCCACACTTAGCAGGCACAATTCTTCCAATTCACCAATAGTTGTTCCTTTCACAGAGTTTTCAAATTTAATTAGTTACTATTTTGCCGATGTAATTACGGTATATAATACGACTTTGCCGAACTAATAGTTGTCTTTGTTGTATTAATTAAGTCTGGACCTACTGTATTGCCTTGTGCTTAGACCTTTAGAAACTCAACGAGTTGCTTCATACAGATTGCTAATACAAGAATCGAACTCCAAGTACAATATTGATGATCAGACTTAACCATGATCCTTCTGTGCCAAGGTATCAACTTTAACTTCCAATATGTTCGAGTGCACATCACCTACCTGGTTCTCTAGAAAAGCACTTCTCGACTTTCCACTCCATTTTTATTATCTTCAACTTCCTAACAAAACCTAACCATGAAAAGAACGCTTCACATCCTAACCCTGTTCCTGATTGTTCATTTTGTATCAGGACAGCAACGTCCAATGACAACAGATGATGGACTTGATCTAGTGAGTCTAAGGTCGGCGATCATCTCACCCGATGGAACCAGGATTATTTATGGTAAATCTGAATTGGATTGGGCAAAAAATAGACGCAATACGAAGTATCATGTAGTAGATGTCAAAGATGGTAATGACTACCAGTATATTGGTGAGGAAACTTCAAGTAGCTTGCAATTCTCGCCGGATGGAAAGCATGTTTCGTTGAAAAGAAAGTCGGAGAAATTTCAACAGATCTACCTAATTAGAATTGATGGCGGAGAGGCAGTGAAAACTACTTCTCATACAAATAGCGTCGGTTCATACAAATGGTCAAGCGATAGTAAGAATATTTACTTTCTTTCTTCAAGAACAAAATCAAAAGATGAGAAAAAGGAGAAGAAAGATGGGTATGATCATGTTGTGATTGATGAAGGACCGAATGGTCAGCAAGAATCATCCTGGAATTACCTCTATGTGTATAATTTAGATAGTGACACTATTACGCAAATCACCAAGGAGGATCAAAGGATTAGATCGTGGGATATTTCACCTGATGGAACCAGAATTGCCTTTACTGCAAGAAAGGAAAACCGAAGAAATCAAGGCAATCTTTCTGAGATTTATCTGCTCAATTTGAATGATAGTTCAACAACCCGATTGACTAATAACAATGCTCCAGAGGGAAGTATCGTATGGGCACCAAATAGTCAACAGTTTATTTATCAGGCAAACGACGATAAAGAATGGGAACTTCGTCAAGGGAAACTTTGGCTAATGAACGTTGCTTCGAAGACCTCAAAAATGATTTCCGGATCTTTTGGTGGAAGCGTGCGCTCCTCTGTTTATTGGAGTCCTAATTCCGAGAACTTATATTTTTCAGGCCTTTTGAAGACGGTAACAAGCCTTTATAGTATCAACGTCACTTCTGATAAATTGACAAATATCTCAAAGAACAAAACGGGTAGCTACAGGCTTCGAGATATGAGTGCCAATCGGAAGGTGGCTGTTTTGTCGTATGACGATTCTCAAACAACAGCTGACCTTTTTGTGAGCAATACTGACAAGTTCCAACCAAAGAAATTATCAAGTCTAAATCCGAAACTGAGTTCTGACTTTCAATTAACTGCAGCTCAACCAATTCAATGGAAAAGTAAAGATGGTTTGGAAATCGAGGGGTTACTGTACCTACCTGTAGACTATGATAAGAATAAGAGGTACCCGTTACTTCTCCATATTCATGGCGGACCAGCGGGTGTTTTTACTGATAGTTACAGTTCAAGATATCATGTGTGGGCTGGCCTTGGCTATGTACAACTGTGCCCCAATGTTCGGGGCAGCAGTGGATATTCTGATGAACTTCTGCGAGGCAACATGAAGGATATTGGCGGACAGGATTATGAGGATCTAATGTCTGGAGTGGACAATCTGATCGAGAAGAATTACGTGGATGAAAGCAAAATGGCTGTCCGAGGTTGGAGCTATGGCGGAATTCTTGGAGGAATGACGATAACCAAAACAAATAGATTTAAAGCAGCCTCACTAGGTGCGATGGTTTCAGACTGGACTTCCGAGTTCGGGATCGGATTCAATTATGATGTGAAGCTCTGGTACATAGGCGGTACACCGTGGGAGAATTCGGAGGCTTTCAGGTCGATGTCTCCCTTGACAAATGCGAAGAATGTCACGACACCTCTGATCTTGTTTCATGGAGCAAATGATAGAACCGACACCGAGGTGCAGTCTATGATGTTTTTCGCTGCACTAAAAGATATGGGAAAAACCGTTCGGTATTTACGTTTCCCTCGTGAACCTCATGGATTTAGAGAGCCTCGACATCAACGGACTCGCGATATTGAGGAGATCCTATGGATTCAGAAACATACACTTGGACTATATTGGAAGCCGTGGGAGCGAAAAAAGAAACAGGATAAGGAAGCCGGGGGTCAATAGGTTTTCGCTTATTGCGAATGTTAGCATTTTAAATTGCAAATAATTTTCAATTGTCATTCCTCTCTAGCACCTCTAGAAGATCTTTTTTAGGGACTACACCAGATTGCCTCCAGATTTGCTTACCCTCTTTGAATAAGATGAGCGTTGGTACTCCTCTTACGGCATACTTTTGAGCGGCTTTTTGGTTGCGGTCTACATCCACTTTGATGATTCGGATCTTTCCTCCAAGATCAGATTTAACTTCTTCCAATATGGGCGCCATAGCCTTACAAGGCCCACACCAATCTGCATGAAAATCCACGAGGACGGGATCACTACCATTAATTAGATCATTGAATGAAGCCATATTTTTTGTGTTTTTCTGAGTGTCCACCTAATAAGAAATATATTTTCTGATAAGTTCCAGTTGAAGTTTTCCAACCATTGGATTTTCTGCGTCACCATTTAGCATAACAAGTGCAAAGCCAAGCTTTGAGAGCTTCCAGTCCCTGGTCATGTCGTGTTGGCCTTCGTCAGCGATGTAGAAAGCCTTGAAATGGTTTCGAACAGGTATCCCACTGATGATGCAGACTTTCATTGCTTGTTCGACGGCTCTGATCAGTTCTTCGGAACTAGTCATACCAGCCTCACAAAGTCTGCTTGCTTTGAAAATGAACCTCATGTCCTCAACAGCATTCCTGAATGCTTCAATAGAAGGATTGCGATTGATTGATGTTATGGTTATTACTTCATGTCTCATATCGTTGCAGTTTTCGTTCAGGCATATTCTTTTTCAAAGCTTTGCTTCATTTTCTTAGCCAAATCCTTCTGCTCAGTGGTTAGGTGAGTCGGCAATTTGATGGTGAGCTTCACAAAAAGATCTCCATGTGCTTTTTTCCCATAAATGGGCATTCCCTTGCCTCTCAACCTTACAACCTTGCCATTTTGCGTACCCTCAGGAACGGTGATGTTTACTTTCCCTGACAAGGTGATGACCTCTTGTTTTCCACCAAGGAGTGCTGCAAACAAATCGACAGGAACCTCCATGTGAAGATCATTTCCTTTTCTTTGGTAGACGGCATTAGGTTCGACTCTTATGGTGAGGAATAAATCACCTTGCTTTCCCTTAGGGGATTTTTGCCCTTTGCCTTTTACTCGAAGTTGAAGGCCGTCGTAAGATCCCGGTTTGATCTTTAATCGAATCTTTTCAGATCCAAGATCAGCGATTCGTACCGTTCCGCTATAGGCTTCTTGTAGTGATATGGTGACTTCACCAGCGAGATCACTGCCGACTGCATGTTCTTCGAATCCTCCATGACCACCAGGCCTTCCGTAACCTTGCCCGAAGAGCGTTTCGAAGAAGTCCGAAAATCCGCTACCACCGAACATCTCGGACGGGTCACCTTGAAATTCGTAGTGATACTGCCCTCCAGGTCTGCCTCTGCCGAATCCAGCACCTGAAGGATCAAACCCTGCCTGTTCGTACTGTTTCCAGTTGGCTCCCAACTCATCATACTTTGCTCGCTTTTCTGGATCACCCAGCACTTCATGTGCTTCACTTATTTCTTTGAATCTTTCCTCGGCAGCTTTGTCATCAGGGTTCTTGTCCGGATGATACTTGACCGCCAGTTTACGATAGGCCTTCTTGATTTCACTTTGTGTGGCCTTTTTGTTTACTCCGAGAACCTTATAATAGTCTTTGTAGTCCATCTGATCTTCTTTGTACACCTTTAAAGTCCCAGAGCATAATAGAACACACCTGATGTATCGGGATATATGCCCTCGATTAGTACACCACCTTTCTTACTTTCCAGCATTCCGGCTAGATGCTCTTTACTTCGAACTGATTTTCCGTCAATTTTAGTGATGATGAAACCTTCACGCATTTCGGTGTGACGCAGCAGCTTACCTGCATACAGTTTTGTTACTCTAACGCCTCCCTGGATGGATAATTCGTCGGCCGTCTGTTTGTCAATATCCTCAAATTCTCCTCCAAGGATGTTGAAAATCTTTCTGCTACTTTTGGTTATGAAATCTGTTTTTCCTTCCCGGTTTTTAAGAAAGACCTTGATATTCAACTCTTTTTTGTTTCGAACTACTTTTAGCTTGACCTCATCACCTAGTCTGTGACGGGCAATCATCTCCTGGAGTTCAGGTGCAGTTGATACTTCTATTTCATCAACTTCAGTAATGATGTCACCGGGTTTTAGACCAGCCGTTGAGGCTGCGCTATTTTCGGCGACGCTATCAATATACACACCAGTATTAATGTCCAGATTTTTTTCCCTGGATAGATTTCCATCCAATCCACGGATCGTTACACCCAGATATCCTCGTTGCACTACCCCGTATTTCAGCAGATCTTCAATCACTTTGCTCACAATGTTTGCAGGCACAGCAAAACCGTATCCGGTGTAGGAACCAGTAGGGCTTGCTATTGCTGTATTGATTCCGATTAATCCACCTTTAAGATTTACTAGCGCACCACCGCTATTGCCGGGATTGATCGCCGCATCTGTCTGAATGAATGATTCAATGGCATACTGATCACGAAGAATATTAATGTTTCTGGATTTTGCACTTACAATACCTGCTGTGACCGTAGAATTAAGATTGAACGGATTTCCGACCGCCAAAACCCATTCACCAACTTTCACTTCATCTGAATTGACCAGCGGTAGGGTGGTCAGATCTTTTTCATCTATCTGAATCAAAGCCAGGTCAGTACTGGGATCAGTACCAATTATGGTTGCTTTGTAGGTACGATGATCGTGCAAGGTAACTTCAATGTCGACCGAATTTGCAACGACGTGGTTGTTAGTGATGATGTGCCCCTCTTGGCTGATCAAGACTCCTGATCCTGACCCAATTCTTACCTGGGGCTCCTGACTTTGCGGATCCCGACTTCTAGGCCCAAAAAATTGATCAAAAAAGTCATCATTGAAAAAATCTCTGAACGGATCAGGTATCCTGTTTTGTTCCGGTCCACGGCTCGAGTACTGAGTCTCTTGGGTAGACTGGATATGCACTACCGCATCCATTACTTTTTCAGCTATCACAGTAAAATCAAGTGGAACTACCTCGTTGTCATCTAACATAAAAAGGGCTCCTCTTGCAGGCACTCCATTGATATGTTCAATTTTCAATGTCTTCTTTGACAACATATCAGGAGCTAGCCAAACTACCATAAGTGAGACACTCATGGCGATTAACCCAGGCAAAATGTAATTCCTCATTTTATCAATATTTTATGGTTCCAAATCAGTTTTTGCTAAGCACCTTGTCCAGCACAGTTTTTTCGTCCAGCTTTTTTGTGCAGAAAAACCAATCTTCACATTCCAATTCTTCCTCTTTTCCGTCCATTCTTTCTTTGGCAACCCCGCAAGAACCCGCTGGAGGTAAAATCACATTGTCCCCGGGAACCCAATCTGCAGGGGTGGCGACCTCAAACTCATCTGATGTTTTAAGTCCGATTAACACTCTATACAACTCGTCGAAATTTCTTCCTAAACTGAGTGGGTAGTAGATAATTGCTCGAATAATTCCTTTCGGATCAATGAAGAAAACAGCTCTCACCGCTTTAGTTGTGTCTTCGTTTGGTTGGATCATGCCATATTTCTTTGCCACCTCCATGGATATATCCTCTATCAGTGGAAATTTTACCTCTACATTTTTCATGTCTTTGAATGCAATTTTTTCCTGAATTGTTCTGAGCCAGGCGATATGACTATAGAGCCCGTCCACGGATAGTCCTACTAACTTGCAGCCGGCTTTGGCAAACTTCTCTTCCATGGATGCGAACGTCATAAACTCCGAAGTGCATACAGGAGTGAAATCTGCCGGATGGCTAAAAAGGATCACCCAGTCTCCGCTATAATCTGCGGGAAAATGGATTTTTCCCTGTGTTGTGATTGCTTCGAATATAGGAGCCTTATCCCCAATTCTGGGCATCGTTACATGTTCTTGATCTACTGTTGTATCCATTGTTTTTTGATTTAATGTTGATAGATCAAAATAGATTTTCCTGGAAGCGAACTCAATGATCCAGTTCAGAAAAAATTGTGAGCTATATCAGCTGATTAGTCAAAAGTGACCTCCGTATGTGCGGTAACGAATAGATTGCAATAATCAGGTTTGAGAGTAACTAAAATCATGTTTTTTATTGGTCAATCCTCAGAATTTTACTCAAAGAAAACTGAGGAATGAAAACGATTTTAGTCCCTACCGATTTTTCTAAAATAAGTGAGAATGCGCTGGCATTTGTATTGACGTTAGCAAAGAAGTTTAACTCCGAAATCACGCTGCTTCATGCCTATCATACGCTTTCTGCAAGACCAGAGATGTCATTGCGGGAACATGAGAAGGAACTCAAGAGATTGAAGGTCGAATCTGACAAGAGAATGAAGGTCTTGTGCGATGATACACGAAGGCTGCTTCAGCTTGAGTGCAATTCAATTTGTGTAGAAGGGTATGCAAAAGATAAGATAATTGACTCTACGAGAGAAAGAAATCCGGACTTGCTTGTGATGGGTACAGAGAACATTGATCCAATTGATAAAATCATTTTCGGAACGGTCACAGGCAAAGTACTCAAGAAGGTGAAATGTCCACTATTAATAATTCCTGAGGAAGCCTCTTTCGAGGAGCCGAAAAAGATTGCATTTGCGCTGGATTATCATGACAGCGATCTGACGGATATCGAATTTCTGATCGAAATGGCAAAAAAATTCAATGCTGAATTACATGTCTTAAGAGTAGCTACCTCCGATGCTGATTCCGATTTTGAGGATAGATTGATGAAGGACTTTAAGGATAGGGTAGACCAGAAGGCACATGGTGTGGATATTACCTGGCATTTTGTCCACGGGGGAAACGTGGCGAGCGCGCTAAAAGAATTCGCTTCGGCTAATTCAATTGATCTTCTGGCAGCTGCAAAGACAAAACTAAACCTGCTTAAAAGACTGTTTCAAGGCAGTGTTACACAAAAGCTTTTTGATCAGGCTCGTATTCCTCTGCTGATCTTTCAAGCACGGGATTCAGACCTAAGGTCATACAGGATGACTAAAGCTGACAACTATGAGTAGGTCTGAATCTTCAGAAAATGATCTCTTAAGGTTAGTAGAATGAAAGAATGGTTTTTTTTACTGCATCCAGTTTGGCAGGCTTTTGTTGCGACTTGCTTTACATGGTTTGTTACAGCTCTGGGTGCAGCCGTTGTTTTCTTCTTTAAAAAAATTAATAAGCGATTCCTGGATGGGATGATGGGGTTTGCCGCTGGAGTTATGATTGCAGCCAGCTATTGGTCATTGTTAGCACCGGCGATTGAAATGTCTGAGAATTATCATGAGCTTTCTTGGTTTCCCGCAGCTACGGGATTTATGCTGGGAGGTGCTTTTCTCCTGGCCACCGATAAAATTCTACCACACTTGCACATTGGATTTCCAGACCATAAAGCGGAAGGTTTGAAATCTCCTTGGCGTCGCAGCACATTGCTGGTTCTCGCGATTACTCTTCACAATATACCTGAAGGGCTTGCAGTTGGGGTAGCTTTCGGTGCTGTAGCCTCAGGTCACGAATCCGCCTCGCTGGCAGCGGCAATAACACTTGCCATTGGAATTGGTATTCAGAATTTTCCTGAGGGAGTATCTGTAGCACTACCACTTAGGCGCGATGGTTTTTCCCGACGGAAAAGCTTTTGGTACGGTCAACTTTCTGGCGCAGTTGAACCAATTGCCGGAGTGATTGGTGCGGCGGCAGTTTTACTGATTGAACCCATCCTTCCGTATGCCTTATCCTTTGCTGCAGGAGCCATGATCTTTGTAGTAATTGAAGAACTAATTCCAGAATCTCAGTTGGGAGAAAATACAGATACAGCAACCATTAGTGCTCTTCTGGGTTTTACCGTCATGATGATTCTAGATGTGGCTTTTGGGTGAATGAATCTCAGAAAGTGATTCCTGCCTAATATATTCAAGGATTGATAATGAATAAGCTAACTTATGAGGATTGATAATAATCATTTAGACCCGTAACCAGCATCATTTCGAAATGAAATCCTAAGTCTATCTTCACTAAAAGATCAATTCATGTTGCAAATCGACGCTAAATACAAACCAGTACTTCTTGAAGCGCTGGAGGAGATGATGTACAAACTCTCACTTCAACTGGATGATTTAAAGGGAACTCCCCTTAGTAAGCAGAGAAAAGAGTTGACCGAAAAGCAAGCGGTAATTGAGGAGCTACAACACATTATCTCAGCATTTGAAGAGGGTGAAAATGCTGGCTCAAGCGGTGCCGATTGATTTATATCTTGATGAAAGAAATAAACAGAGTCTACGCTCCAAAGCAGTCAGACTCTGTTTTAGTTCGTGACAGTAACAATTAAGAAGGAGTGGCATCTGCATTCTCCTTTTTACTCATCATTTTTTCTACCAGATCCGGAATCTTCTCAAATGCTGCAGCAATCCCTTTACTTGATTTGCTAACACCCAAAAAAGAGATTTCATCATCTTTTGTCACAAGAAATCCGATCGGCTCGATACCCATACCTGCTCCAGCACCACCACCTTCTCCCTGGGCTTTACGTCCAGAATCGGTTCCACCACCACCTCCGCTTCCAAATCCAATACCAACACGTATGACCGGGACACATTCAAACTGACCCAGTTTAAAAGGTTCTCCCATTACGGTATCTGTTGTCGCTTCAGATTTTATGAAGCTCGTAATCTTTTCTAACAATTCTTGATAGTTCGTTTCCATGATTTTTATTATTTAAGTAGTACATAATTTTTAATATTTTTTCACCTTTAAAAAGGCAAGTCCTAGACGCCAGAGTGTGTTTTGTATTTGAATTTTGCAGAAAGTTGCACCGCAAAAATTGACAGACAGGGAGATGTTGTTACTGCTTAAAAACTGACCAATGGGGACGAGTTGAGCATTTAAAACGTAATCGTCTGTGTCCACAGCTACTTCAATGAAGTCAATTCGAAATGAGCGGATCATGTTTAGTACTCGCCTGATCTGTTTTCGACCTGGCGTTCGGGACCCGTTTTTCTTTTCACTGGATCCGGATTTTGTTGCGGACTCCTGAAAGGGATGTATTTCAAAATGATAGATCGGAAGCCAGACGTGAACAACAAGGCCGGCCTGATCTGCGCTCAACCATGAGTGAAATATCCCACGTATCCTGATGTCAACTATGTTTTCAACTGTATCGAGCCGAATGATAAGTGGAACGAATAACATGAACCCCAGCGGGAGCAACAATAAGGTAACGATCAACAAACCAACCATGACGTTTCTATTTCCTTTCAGAAGTTTAGGACTCCCTTTGAACAGAAGCTATGAGGTGAGTCATGAAAGAAATTGAATCAAATCATCCAGGTTCCAGCTGATGCTAAAGCTGTCTGTTAACCAGGCTTCTTCGGACGAAATTTCAGATTGTCTTTCTTTGGCATTGTGCCAAATACAAAATCCCATAAACGGGTTGATACTCCATGTGCCAGATAAGGATTGACATAATGATGAAAATGATGATGTTTCCAAAGCGCTTTCCACGGTCCGTAGATGGGGGATTTAATTACGTGCTGAGCATAATGCATCGAAATATAGAGTAAGTAACCGATCATGAAGCCTGGAAAGAATGCAAATGAATAGGTCGGGCTTATGAGCCAAAAAGCAAGAAAAAATATCCCGGATAGCAGAAGCCCCGGAACTGGTGGCATTGCAAGACGAGTTGAGTCCCTGGGATACTGATGATGAATACC
>JBDVJN010000018.1:0-61310 GCA_039961455.1 Cyclobacteriaceae bacterium
GACATATCGGACCGGAATATATAACATATGAAGAAGAATAAGCTGGATTTAATCTATGAATTTGACTTTGAGTTGGCGGGAATTGTTTGCAATAAAAAGGAATACAAACTAGCATGGCATGTTAATTCAGTATTGGAAATATCCTTGGCTAAAAAAGATGACATCAAAATTGAATTTTCCAATCAACTTGCCATTTTGATTTCCAACTATAGGTATGAAACAGAGTTCGTTGAGATTGAGCTACTGCAAAACAAATTGATCTCGAATGGTGGTAATAAGCCTCAGTTTCTGCTACCCGAATTGAAACAGTTTGATTACCTGATAAAATTGAAAGATGCAACTGGTGAACTTTCTATTGCAAACGTTTGTGCAAAAATTAAGGAAATACCACTAGTTGAGTACGTCTCGAAGCTTAATTTTGATGAGCTGAAATCAAGGGAGAATTTGCTGTACTAACCATTGTAATGATAAAAAACAATAAAAGGACGAAGATAGTTGCAACGATTGGACCAGCTAGTAACTCAAAGGAAAAGATTATGCAGTTGGCAGAAGCCGGAGCCAACGTTTTGAGACTCAATTTTTCGCATAGCTCACATGATGATCATAAAAAGGTAATTTCGACAATTCGAGAGATCAACGAAGAAACAGGTTTCAATTTATGTACGTTGCAAGATTTGCAGGGCCCGAAGATCCGAGTGGGGCTTGTGATGAACAACGGTGTAGAGTTGAAGGATGGGCAGAGATTGACTATTACGACCGAGGATATGGAAGGAACATCTGACCTGATCAGCACGGTTTACAAAGGGATAGTAAATGATGTTAAGAACGGTGATGTCATACTGATTGATGACGGAAACATCGAACTCAAAACGGAATCGGTGACCGGGAATGAGGTGCTCACTACTGTGGTGCATGGCGGGATTCTGAGGTCTAGAAAAGGCATCAACCTGCCAGATTCTAATGTATCTGCACCATCACTTACAGAAAAAGATATTGAAGATCTAAAGTTTGGATTAGCTCATGGTATTGACTGGGTTGCTTTGAGTTTTGTTAGAAGATCTGAGGATATCGTTGAACTAAAGAAGCGAATTGAGAAAACTGGAAAAGACGTTAGGATCATAGCTAAGGTCGAAAAGCCTGAAGCTTTAAAGGATATCGAGGCAATTATCGAAGAAGCTGATGGAATTATGGTTGCCAGAGGAGATCTCGGTGTTGAGATTCCTATGCATGACGTGCCACTTTGGCAAAAGAAGATTGTACTTAGATGTAACAAAGCCGCAAAGCCTGTGATTATAGCTACTCAGATGATGGAGAGTATGATAGAGAATCCACGTCCAACCCGTGCAGAGACCAATGATGTTGCCAATGCAGTGATGGACGGTGCGGATGCGTTAATGCTATCTGCGGAGTCGGCCTCTGGTAAATTTCCTGTTGAGTCAGTGAGAAAAATGGCTGAGACAATCTTGGCTGTTGAGAAGGAGGCAGATTCTATATACAATAAGTATTACGATGACCACTTTGAATCCAGCACAAGAAGTAATGACCTCCTGATTAGAGGCGCTTGTCAGATGGCTGAGAACATTCAGGCAAAGGCCCTTGTTTGTATGACAAAGTCTGGTTACTCCGGGTTTAGGATGGCAATGCATCGATCTAGATCGGAAATCTTTCTTTTCACAAACAACAAGAAATTGCTTCATAGTATGAACTTAGTCTGGGGAGTTAAGACTTTCTACTACGACAATCATGACAATATTGACTTGACCCTGGAGCAAATCGAAAAGCGACTTGTCGAAATTGGGTATTTGGAAAGTGGTGATCAGTTTGTTAACACTGCCTCAATGCCTCAGCATTGGCAAGGACATACAAACATGATGAAGGTCAGTGAGGTAGGGTAGGCCTAAATAAGTAGATACAACAGGAAAATGATTGCTAGCAAAATTGCTATCCATTTGTAGCTGATACTTATCTCGGCCAATTCATATTGGCAAATGGGACACTCTTTGCAGTTTTTGAGTCGATTTCCATTGCACAAGAGGGGCATTCTTTAGTTTTCAACTGAAGTATTTTTAGACCGTAGTACCCCCGCAGCTGGAACCAGCTCCAGCAGTGCATCCGTAACAATGTTGGTTCACAATAATGTCTCGTTGCGTCAATTCCACGATATTGAAATCACTCACATGATTACTTTCTTTTACTTTCAATTCTAGCATTTGATTGAAGTCGCAGTCATACAGATATCCATCCCACCCCACGCTAATTGTGCTTCTACACATTACACTTTCAGCAGCCATTGGGTTAAATGCGTTGACTAACTCCTCCATGTAATCCTCATACTTGCCGCTACGTACCAGATACTCCAAAAATCGACTTACAGGTAGATTTGTTATAGCGAAGAGGTTATTAAAAACTATGTCGTATTCTAGAAGTTTACTTTTGAATTGACTCTCTAATGCTTGCTGATCCCCTGGTAAGAATGCTCCAGCTGGATTGTAGACCAAATCAAGTTGTAAATCAGAGTCAGCTTTTCCGTATCCAACCTCATTAAGCATTTGAAGAGCTTTTATAGACTTGTCAAAAACTCCATCACCACGTTGAGCATCTGTCCGTTTTGCCGTAAAGTATGGTAAACTTGATACGACGTTTACTTTGTGCTTCTTGAAAAATTCGGGGAGATCATGGTACTTCGGATTTGCTAAAATTATGGTAAGGTTACAACGAACGATAACCTCCTTTCCAATAGCCCTCAACTCATCAACAAACCACCTGAAATTCGGATTCATTTCTGGTGCTCCTCCAGTTAAGTCGACCGTCGTAATACTAGTGTTTTTGATTGCATCAATGCACTGCCGCATTGTGTCTTTTGTCATAATCTCCTTCCGATCAGGTCCGGCGTCAACATGGCAATGGGCGCAGACTTGATTGCACATTTTACCTACATTGACTTGGAAAATATCTATGCCTTTAGGTTTCAGTGTAGGATGCCCCAAATCACTAAGTTTACCATCAAAGGTGGGAATTTCCAGAGTGGCGGCATCACTGAGCAGATCGATCTGTCCTTCTGGAGTTGAAAGTGTATGATTTTGTTTTTTTAACGATTGAATCACCTTACATCAATTTATCATTCACCTGATTCATCATTTGTACACCATGCACAAGGGCAGCGCCACCTTTTATAGCTGCTGTTACATGTACAGCTTCCATCATTTGCTCCTCATCTACTCCCTTTTTTAAACAATCTGTTGTATATGACTCGATGCAATATGGACACTGCACAGCATGGGAAACAGCTAGAGCGATCAAAGATTTTTCTCTCGCGGTGAGTGCTCCTTCTTTGAATACATTGCCGTAGTAATCAAAGAATTTCTCGCCAAGTTCTTTTTGCCATTCGGTGATCTCACCAAATTTTTTTAGATCTTCCCTATTATAATAACTGTCCTTCATATCTTGACTTTCAAATTATTTGTGAAAATAGCATTTTCTGTTGCGACCACATTATCAATAAACCCAAACGTCGTATTCAACACCTATGAGAGCATATCAATTCCATAAATCGGGAAAACCTGAAGTTTTGAAGATTGTTGAACTTTCTGATCCGACTCCAGGGGAGAATGAGGTCAAGGTTAAGATTGTTTGTATTGGAATCAACTACGCTGAAATTTTATCTAGAAAGGGCCAATATCGGTGGGCACCGAAAAGGCCTTATGTCCCTGGGATGGAGGCATATGGTGTGGTGGTGGAAATTGGAAAGAATGTCAGTCGGTTTGCGGTGGGCGAAAAGGTGATTGTTGGGCAACAGTACGGTGGGTATGCGGAGTTTGCGTGCGTAGCTGAACATCTTTGCTTCCCTGCAATTGCGAGTTTTTCACCCGAGGAGAATGCTGCTTACCTAGTCAATTTTATGACTGCATGGGTGGCGCTAAAAAAACTTTGCAGAGTTGAGTCTGAAGAACGAGTACTTATTCATGCTGCAGCTGGTGGTGTTGGGACTGCCGCCGTCCAGATTGCCAAAGCACTTGGCTGCCATGTTTTCGGAACAGCCAGCAAAATGGAAAAGTTGAACTTGATCAAAAAGTTGGGAGCAGATATGGCCATCAACTATACGACTCAAGATTTTTATGAAGAGATAGTTAAAGAGGGGGGTAAGGTAGACTGCGTACTAGAAGTCGTTGGGGGAGATGTTTTTAAGAAAAGTCTTGAATTACTTAATCCCTTTGGTAGAATGGCTGTCATTGGGTTTGCAAGTATCAACTTGAAGAAATGGAATCCAGTCTCTTGGTGGCAGACATGGAAAGCTGCACCAAAGGTGCAGTTAATTGAGATGTCGAAAAGAAGCCAGGGAATCTACGCGTCACACATAGGATACCTAACGGATAATACGAAAGTGATCGCAGAAATCTGGGACGAGCTGGAAATTTTTGTCCAGGAACATCAGCTGAGGCCAATTGTTGGAAAAACGTTTGACTTTGAGGACTTGCCTAGCGCACACAGGTATATGGAATCTCGAGAATCGGTTGGAAAAATCGTTGTAAATATTAGCCATTGACAATAAAATACCTCTGTTTATCGAAATTACCGCTTTGGTATTATCAATTGATAAAATAATTGTAAAAAAGCTTTGTACGTATCAAAAAGAGGCATACCTTCGAGATATAGATAGTGAGTATCTATTTTCCATAGCTGGTTCTTAATGAAGGAGGGGTTACAAAGTAACCCTTCTTTTTTTTTCTTCTTTTCAAACTTTCAACTACATTTAACCCATGATTAATGATCGAATTAATCGGCTGATCACTGTTATGGAAATGAATCCTACTTCATTTTCGGAAAGTGTGGGTGTGAATGTCACAGTGATATTCAACATAATAAAGGGGAGAAGAAGCAAGCCGAGCTACGAGTTGATCCTTAAAATGCTGAAAACGTACGATAAACTGAACGCTGAGTGGCTGATCAAGGGATTAGGTGCCATGTGGAATGACGATATCGTGAAATCTCAGCCAATTGCGCCAAGTCATGTAAATCTAGAGAATAGAATTCGTGAACTTTTCATCAAGTTAAGAGTAGCACAGCCTGATGCCTACGAAGTACACGAACTAGAAGAGCTGGTTTCCTTCGTCCTCGAAGAAAGTGACGCACAAAAGAACAAATTGATTTTGTTGAATGATCGACAAGAGAGTATGTTAACTGTGCTTCGCGAGAAACTCAAGCTTCGCGTTTAATTACATTTCTTACAGATTTTTTGTTCCGCCGACCTAGTAGTCAGTTGTTTGAAGTATTGTTTTAAAACGACTAACTGAGCGTTGGACTCACTATTAGAATGATAAAAGATGGAAGAAAACTGGTAGTGGATAGGTGAACGAATAGATTCTTAGTCTACTATCTTAAGTGCGATCAGCTCGCGTTCGATGCTCCTTCTTAGCATGATCTTCTGATATCTGTGGTAGGCAATTACTAAGAGAAGTAACGTTAGTAGACCACCCGAAGTAAGCTTGGAATACATAAGAATATCCGCAATTCGTTCTTGCTTGTCCACTTCAGCAAAATATCGTTTGGTTATGAGTTCCATGTTATACCGCTGGTCCGTCTCACGAATTTTTGACTGGAGAACCATGTACTCATTTAATTTTGCAGAATAGAGATCTTCGTAATGTTTTGATTTTTGAAAGAGACCTAATTCGTAGTAAAGATTTGCTTGACTCTTAAAAAGTTCAAAATATTCTGGTTTTTGAGTTATTGTAGGAATCAGATTTTCTGCTAAATCGAAATAGTAAATTGCTTTGTCGCTGTATCCATTTTCTTGACTATTGATCCCCATGTCAACAAAGGCTTCAAATTTATCTCCTCCTGGTGAAAAGGCTTCGGGGTGTGCATCTATAATGGATATAGTTTTCTTTAGATATTCTTCTGCAAGGTTGAATTTTTTTTCAATGGTACAGATTTTCCCAAGAAGATGATTTGAATAAGCAACAAGACTCTTATTCTTTTCATTTTCATGTAAAATTATTTTGTTAGAGTAATACCTGACTTTGTCATGCAATCCAAGTTTTAAATATGTATTGCTTAATCGATTCAAAATGTCAAAATACTTTTTACTACTCATTGTAGCCAATGGAAGTATTTTTTCAAGTAGTGAAATAGATAATTGATCTTTGCCCTGGTCTCTAAATGTCCTAGCTAAATTGTAGTTTATGTTTACGTATAGAACCGTATCATTTAGTTGCAAGGAAAGGTCTATTCCGTTTTGGTAGTACTCTTCAGCTAAATCATAGGCCTTAAATTGCCGAAATATAATTGCACAACGATTATTCAACGAAGCTAGATCCTTTATGTGACCAGTATAGTTTCCTGATTTGGCATATCGTATTGCTTCTAAATAGTGGATAATTGCTTTTCCGAAATCTCCCTCCTCTTTATAAATGTATCCTAGGTAGAAATTCGATTTCGCATGCCAATAACTGTCAGATTTGTTTACATGCTTTTCTTTGAGTTCTAAGCAAAGCTCTTTGGCTGCGGACATGTCTGTGTCCATAAGTGATGAGATCTTGTCTAGATCTTCTCTAGTACTTGCATTCCCATACAGGGAGCAAAACAAAAAAGAAGTAACAAGGAAAATATGTCTCATCTCCAATAACTGATTAGTATTACAATTATAACTAAAAACGCCGAAATGATTGAGAATCATTTCGGCGAATTAGATATAATCCAAGGTAGAAAACCTGATTTATGTGATCAGGTTCATCCAGGTTTTCCCCCATCATCATCAGGATCTGTATCACTTGTCTGATTTAGCTCCTCAGTATCCATAATTAATTCGTCCATAGCGGCATCTTCTGTGCAAGCTCCTAGTGAAAGGGCGCTTACGATTACCATCATTGTTAAAAATTTTCGTCGCATAACTGTGCTCGTTTTAGGTTTAAAAAACTGTTAATCGAGACAAATATACAAAAAAGATTACAAATAACTAATTCATAGGATTTTTTTTAGATTTTTTTTCCTCTTAACAAGCTGATTATTAACGGTATTAGCTAGCTTTGAATATGAAATTTTATGTCATGAAAAATATTGCAATTACCGTTTTATTATTCTCTATTTCTTGTGCTTCACAACCCTCGTATTCTTCGTATGGCGAAGAGATTACTTCGGACAATAATATATCTACAAGTGACTTTCTATCTTTAGTTTCTACAACTGAGGAGTCTTTCAAGGTTGAGGGTGTGGTGGAGGAGGTGTGCCAGTCTAAGGGATGCTGGATGAAGATTAAGAATGAGCAGGGGCAATCCATCAGAGTCACCTTTAAGGATTATGGATTTTTCGTACCGAAGGACATTGCGGGTAGGGTGGTGATTTTTGAAGGAAGTGCGACATTGGCCGACCTTGAGGAGGATCTAGCGAAGCACTATGCTGATGATTCAGGTAAGGAATATGATGAAGCAATGCGCAAGGAGGTTGCGATTGTTGCTTCTGGTGTCCTGGTAAGGGATCTCTAGCTGTAGTATCCTTGAGGTTTGTTTTTTTTGAATACATGACGTAAGCTGGCTCCGCTAGTGCCGGCGAAACCTCCTGAGAGCCCGCCTATTAATCCGGTAGCAACAACCAGCGTTAAGGGGTTGTCAATCAATGGAACACTTAGTAATTCAATAATGACTTCAGTGAAGACAGATTTATTGGCGACATCAAGCACAAGTGCTTCTCCTGTCCAAACTAACCCAACACCTAAAAAACCAGCAACGAAGGCATTAAGCAAAGTCGAGGGCATAGCCAAGCAAATAAGAAATGCTGCTCCCATGCCTGTCCACCAGGTGAAATAGGGTGAAAACACGTAGGTGATAGCTGCAATAAGAATGATTCTTAGTATTAGTTTCATTTTTCTACTTAGTTGCTTGGGTCTAATAAAATAGAGTAAACGATTCCGTTCGATCCTGTATCTAATGTCTGATCAAAAAGTAATTTTTTGTAGTCACCTGTAGCCCAGTCATCCACCATGTGGCCATATGTGGGGTTTCCAGGATTGGCCGATTGGCTTCCCGGATATACGCCCCAGGCATTCACCTCTCCGTCACCCAGCTCCACTATCATTCGCCAGGAGGGTCCGTGAGATTCTGAAGCAGCATTGACGATCGATCGGTAACCACCAACCTTCACATTCCTGGTACTAAAGGGGTTAATCCGAAGCAAATGTCGGATGGTGGTATTTTTGAAACGATACCACGTGAGTTCATTTCCCTCGATTGCTAAATACGCTTGTAACTCTTTCACTGTTTCTTTGAAGGTAATGCGGAACAGGTCGGACACACTTTCATGCTCTTCTGTAAACTGGTTGTCGATCAGTTCTAAGTCTGGAAAATTTTTCAGGACAAAATATGTGTTGTACCAATGTGGTCTTGCAAGACTCACATCAGCACTATCTATTTCATCCCATAGTTTCGATCTTAGGTTGTCCCACCAACTCTTGAAAATAGTAGGTGCATCTAACTCAGCTTCGTTGAAGTAGTCCCAGTTCTTAAGTGTAGTGTAGTAGTCTAAATCAAATCCGGTGAAGGAGGCTGAATCCAGACTTTCAAGCATCATAGGGAGACTTTCGAAAGCCAGGTAATTGAAATTATCATATTGAAGGTCCATAAGATCTTTGACTTCTATGTTTTCCATCACACGCAGGCGATCATTGATTCTTCGGCCCCGGTAGTAATCATAGTGATAGTCGTAGATGTAATAAGGGTAGAGTGAGTCGACTGGATGTTGGTTGGCCGAACTAACAAAGCCTCGACTCGGGTTTAGCACTTTTGGATTATGCTCATAGGGAATAAACTCTTTCCATTCGTGTCTGGAGTTCGCTCCATCCATAATGAACTTGCCTTGTTCTTCCCATTTAAGTGGAAATTGTCCTGCAAGAGAGATCGCAATATCTCCTGACGCCGATGCAAACGAAATATTTTGCGCAGGACCTGAGTAGTTACTGAAAGCCTCGACAAAATCATCGTAATTATTGGCCTTGTCGCAGAGGTAGAAGGCCTTAAATTCCTTGTACGGATTATGTGCTAGCCACTTCATTGCGAGATTCATTTTCTCCGTTTGCCTAGTGAAATTCCGGTCATATACCACAGGACCATGATGAGTATAGATGAGCGTGTCATAATATGAATCTTCTCCTTTTATTTCAAATTCCTCTATCTCTTTTCTGGTTGGTACCCAATTTCCATTGTATCGGTATTCATTTCTCGATTCGTCCTTGAATTCAATCGAATACCAATCGACAACATCTGCTCTGGAATTTGTCTCACCCCAGGCGATGGAATCGTTGAATCCATTGATGATCGTTGGAACTCCTGGAAAGCTAGCTCCCATCACATTCATGGTCGGAGTATTTAGGTGGATGAGGTACCAGATACTAGGCGAAGTAAGATTCAGGTCCAATTCGTTTGTGAGAATAACTTTGCCATTTGCCGTTTTTTGTCCTCCAACAACGAAGCTATTGCTACCATTGTCAGGATCGGGCTTTTCAATTAATGGATTCGCGAACCCAAGCGCATATATTGAATCAGGTGCTGGGGTTGGAAGAGGAGTAAAGTCAAAAGAAGTACCCCTGGGAATAATTGGATCAATACCTGCATGTTTATCCGGATAGAGTATATCGAAGATATCTTTTCCCCACAATTTGAGAGCATTGGTGTTTTCTAGATCTGTATCTCCTCCCGAGAGAGCTTTATGCATATTGGATAGGAAGAGGAAGCATTTGTACGGCGTCCATGGTTCTGGCTTGTAGTCAAGTAGTTTGTATTCTATGGGTAAATCACTGTGTTCCAACGTCTCAATGAAATCATTGACTCCTGCAGTGTATGCTTCGACGATCTTAAATAGTTCCGGTTCCTGACTCTGGAAAAGTTCTGTTGCATTTCGAGCACCGTAACCTAGTCCCATACGTCTTTGCGACCGGTCATAAGTCAAAGCTTGTTTGCCCAATATCTCAGATAGTCTTCCATCAGCAGCAAGTAATTGAAACTCCATCTGCCACAGCCTGTGAAAAGCTGTGACGTACCCCTGCGTATAAAATAAGTCTGAATCATTCTGGGCAAAAATGTGCGGAATCAGCAACTCATCGAAATGAACACGTACTTTGTCTGTTAAGAAATCAGAGTCAATTTGAGTGGGAGCATTGATAGCTTCATTTTCTGCATTTTTCCAAAAACCATGAAAGGGGCTCAGAAATTTTCCCAACGGCGGAACTACACCTACTTTTGAATCAAGCATGACACCCAGAGCAACCGTAAGGATGAAGAAAAATGCAAACCGAAATATTTTCATAGCTGGAAAGAGAGAGAGTAGGTTTTCGCGGATGAAAAATATCAATAATATGCGGCAATCCCTATTTTTATGAAGGCCGGATTCAAAAAAAAGTACCCGTCCGCAGTGAAACCTTTTTTTGATAAGACAGGTGCATTTGTTCTAATCGTGCTTTGCTTACCAATCTTCCTTTTCTTCTCGTTCTTGCTCTTGCTAGTCAATCGAGGTGATGTTTTTTTTCATCAACAAAGAGCTGGAAAGAACGGGAAAATCTTTTCGATACTTAAGTTTAGGACTATGCGAGACAATCATGAGATATCCAAAGTTGGAATTTTGTTGAGAAAACTCTCATTAGATGAGTTACCACAACTGGTAAATGTTCTCAGAGGCGAAATGAGTCTAGTTGGACCGAGACCCTTGCTGGTGGAATACCTGGAATACTACAATAAAGAGGAGCAGAGAAGGCATACAGTTCGGCCTGGAATCACTGGCTTGGCTCAGGTGAACGGTCGCAATAGATCTGACTGGAAAACCCGAATGGCGAATGATCTTTACTATGTAGATAACATTTCATTCTTTCTTGATTGTAGAATTTTAGCAATGACTGCACTTCAGCTACTTAAGTTTAAACAGGCAGACTCTGCAGATCAAAATCATGGAACCTTTATTGATTACGCTAGCAAAAGATGATTGATGGACCAATATATTTATCTCCTCCCAATGTTGGAGATGAGGAGAAAGCACAACTTGCCTTGGCAATTGACAGTGGATGGGTCGCTCCAGTAGGCCCTTGGTTGGATCTTTTTGAAAAAGAGTTAGGTCTTAGATTGGCTGATAAAAAAGTGCTTGCAGTCAATTCTGGGACGTCGGCTCTGCACCTAGCACTAAACTTGGCTGATATCGGAAGTGGAGATGATGTGCTTGTCGGAACGTTTACGTTTGCAGCTTGTGTAAATGTGGTTTTGTATCAGGGTGCCAATCCTATTTTCATTGATAGCGAAAGTGAAACTTGGAATTTAGACCCAGACCTTCTAATAGCGTATTTATCCTCCAATAAAAAAAGACCTAAAGCCATAATCGTCACCCATCTTTACGGAGTTCCTGCTAAGATCAAGCAGATTAAATCCATCTGTGAAGAGTACGGATTGATCTTGATTGAAGATGCAGCAGAAGCATTGGGTGCAAAGTATGAGGGTGAGCCAGTGGGCACTTTTGGGGATTTTGGGGTGATCTCGTTTAATGGAAATAAATTAATCACCACAGGTGGGGGCGGAGCACTGATCTCGTCTGAGTCAAATTATGAGAAGGGACTTCATTTATCCACACAGGCTAATACTGACTTATTCGGTTATGACCATGATCAAGTCGGATATAATTATCGGTTAAGTAATGTGCTGGCGAGCGTGGGGGTGGCTCAGCTAGAGAAGATGGAAGATTTTCTAAAAAGGAAACGCGAGGTCTTCAATTATTACCAGTCAAACCTCCCTTCAATATTCACATTTAAAGAGGAGCCAAAACACTCGTTTTGTAACCGCTGGCTTACAACACCATTGATTGATGATGAGAATTTAGATCCTCTTGACCTGATCAAATTTCTTGGTGACAGGAAAATACAATCCAGACCTCTCTGGAAGCCATTGCATTTAAATAAGGCATATACAGATTTTCCGTTTGTAGGAACAGGAGTAGCAGAAGGTCTCTTCAGGAGAGGGATATGTCTTCCTTCCGGAACTGCTCTTTCCGAAGCTGGCTTAAGCTACATTGTTAAACAGATCAACTCTTTTCTTTCTTAGTTGAGGTTTTGTCCTTCCTCCGGTAGCCTGGCTTCTTTATAACAGGTTCTTTTTTACCACTGAAGAGCTCAGGCGGGATAAACAATTCAAGCTTCAGACTGATTTGCAAGAAACTATCCTTGCTTGAAGGATCTCCTCTTTGTGCTCCAGGCTGTATCTGATCGTAGAAGGTTGGATTCACAACGCCAACCTCATCTTTCCTGATACTGAGTAATGCGGAAGTTTCGTTTGTAAATTCTGTAGCGTAGGTGTCTGATACATCGTCAAGGTAATCTGTGAAAGTAAAGTGATACGAAACTTCAAAATTTATATTGGTGAATTCATTGACCTTGAATTTTGCGCCGGCACCTACCGGAACTGTGAAGGTCCACTTCTTGTATCCTACACCTTCAGTTTGAGCCTGTCTTAGGGACAAGACTTCTCCTCCAAGTTCAGCTGTTGGGTTGTAAAAGAGATAACCTCCGCCGGTGAAGAAGTAAGGATCTGTAGTCCATCGTCGATAGTAGTCTCCTTGGTACCTTTTCAAATAGTAAACTCCATGCATCTGCAAATGGAAGTTACGAGAGTTGAAACTCAAATTTCTCTGTCTTTGGAAAGTACTGTCAGAGGCTTGGTTATCGTTGCCATTGATAGTAAAGTAGGTTGCTTCTATTCTTGCCCCAATTCGACTCAAGAGCCTTGCTTCAATTCCGAGACTAACCTGTGCAAGATCATCGCTGATTTTATCTTTGAAATTTAGTTCTCCGAAATAGGTGGATGTCCCAGTGCCAACAGAGACTGAAAAGTATCGGTCCTTAAATTGCCAGGACAAAAAGTTCTGCGCAACAGCTGCTTGAGAGATAAATAATAACGATATGAGAATTGCACGAATCATTAGGGCTCAAAATAAATGCAGAAATGTCTTCCGATCACTATTGTAAACGGAAAACCATCTCTGCAAGTATCACCCTAATTTTTTACTCCTTGGAGCTATCCAGCTACTTTCAATCAAAATGAAGGTAGCTAGCAATGCAAATGAGAAAAGTACTGTGACCATAGCTGTTTGAATCGTTGAAACAATGCTAGCACATATTATTCTCCTATTAGTCAGGTAAAATACCAATCAAAATATAGGTATTATGCTTAATTTCATAAAAAAAGCCCGGCGATTGCCAGGCTCTCTTCGAGGCGCTAAGCGGATTCGAACCGCTGTAAAAGGTTTTGCAGACCTCTGCCTAGCCGCTCGGCCATAGCGCCATCTCCGCAAAATTATCAAAAATAAGCAGGCTACTTCGAGAGTAAACCTGCTTATCTGTTATCAAGATTACTAGTTCTCCTCGTCTTTCTCTTCCTCTTTAGAAGCTTTCTTTGCTTTCGGAGCTGCCTTTTTTGCTTTTGGCTTCTCTTCCTTCACTTCAGCTCCACCTTCCATCTTATCTTTCAAGGCACTCAAGGCACTGAGATCACCAAGTGTTGACTTCTCAACTTCCTGATTAATCTTATCTAGCGTATTTCCTTTCTTACCAGAAGGAGCAGCCTTTTTCGCTTTTGGTTGCTCAGCTTCTTTGTTCCAAATAGAACTGTGCGACAAGAGAATTCTCTTTTCATCCTTTGAAAATTCTAGAACTTTGAATTCAAGGTTTTCACCTTCAGTGGCGTTGGTTCCATCTTCCTTAGTCAGGTTTTTCAACATGGCTTGCCCTTCAAGTCCGTAAGGAAGTTCCAAGACAGCAAATTTATCATTCAACGCAGTGATTGTACATTTATGCACAGATCCCTTTGTGAAAACAGTCTCGAAAGTATCCCATGGGTTTTCTTCCAAATGTTTGTGACTAAGTGCAAGTCTTCTATTTTCAACATCAAGTTCCATCACCTTTACTTCTAGCTCCTCATTTACCTTCACGTACTCTGATGGGTGCTTGATCTTTTTCGTCCAGGAAAGATCTGAAACGTGAACCAGTCCATCGATTCCTTCTTCAAGTTCGATGAACAATCCAAAATTTGTGAGATTTCTAACCGTTCCCTTATGATCTGTTCCAACTGCGTATTTCGTCAATAAATCTTGCTTGGTCCACGGATCTTCGGTAAGCTGCTTAATGCCTACTGACATCTTACGCTCTTCTCTGTCAATTGTAAGAACAACCGCTTCGATTTCATCACCGACATTGATAAAGTCTGATGGATTTCTCAAATGCTGAGACCATGACATTTCTGAGACGTGAATTAGTCCTTCTACTCCTGGAATGATTTCCAAGAATGCACCGTAGTCAGCAACGTTCACAATTCTACCTTTTACGTTGGATCCTACATCGATTGCAGTATCCAAAGAATCCCAAGGGTGATCTGTAAGCTGCTTCATACCAAGAGAGATACGCTGTTTGTTGTCGTCAAAGTCAAGGACAGCAACATTCACTTTCTCATCCAGTTTGAGAACTTCTTCTGGGTGGTTGATTCTACCCCAGCTAATATCTGTAATGTGAAGAAGACCGTCTACACCTCCAAGATCAATAAAGACTCCGAAGTTCGTCATGTTCTTGATTACACCTTCCAATACTTGACCTTTTTCAAGGTTGTTAAGTATTTCAGCTTTTTGCTGTTCAAGATCCTTCTCAATGAGTACTTTGTGCGAAACAACAACGTTGTCGTTTGTGTAATTGATTTTCACAACCTTCACCTCCATCGCTTTTCCAACGAATACGTCGAAATCTCGAATTGGCTTCACATCAATTTGAGAGCCCGGAAGGAATGCTTCAACGCCGTAAACATCCACAATCAATCCACCCTTGGTTCTTCTCTTCACAAATCCTTCGATCACTTCATCTTGATCCAGAGCTCTCTGGATAGACTCCCATGCATTAACAATCTTCGCTTTTCTTCTTGAAAGAACAAGTTGCCCGTTTGCGTTTTCTTGCTCTTCGATATAGACCTGAACGGTATCGCCGGTTTTCAAATCAGGCATGTCTCTAAATTCAGAAAGAGACACAAGTCCATCTGATTTAAAACCGATATTCACAATTACCTCTCTGTCGGTAATACCTACTATCGTGCCTTCTATTAATTCTTTTTCGTTGATTTCGGTAAGAGTCTCGGAGTAGAGTTTCTCCATCGCCTTTCGGTCTGATTCGCTATAGGTATCATCGAAACCATCTTCCTCGAATCCGTCGTTTGGATCTTGCGCAACTGGCTCGGGCTTTTTCGGAGCTGCTTTTGGTTTTTCCTTAGCTTTCTCTTCTTTGGCAGGAGCCTCAGCTTCTACATCTTCTGTTTTAGTCTCTTCAACAACCTCCTCAACTTTTGATTCTTCAGCCTGCACTTCTTCAGTAGTCGCTACTTCCTCAATTTTTTCCTCAGCAACTTCCTTTTTAGGCTTTGCATCAGCCTTCTTAGTTGCAGTTTTTTTTGCAGCAGGTTTTTCGTCTGTCGCCTCTTCTTTTTTTGTTGCTTTTTTTGTAGCAGTAGTTTTCTTTGCCGCCGGTTTTTTAGCTGCCGCTTTTGGTTTGTCTTCGGCTGCTTTTGCTTTTGACTTTACTTCTTTTTCTGTCTCTGGCGCTTCTTCTTTCTTTGCCATAATTTTAGTGACTCTTAATTACACCCGGGGCTTTGAGTCGTCCGCTCCAGGCATTTCGTTAAACATATCCTCACACAGTGAGAGCGTCCATTTTTTGAACGGAGCGCAAAGTTATTAAAAATGATCTTAAATTGTGCGTGAAATCGAATCTTAACTTTAGCTGTAAATTCAATGAAAATCTCAATCGGTTATCTTACTATTCTAGTTCTTGTTTTTGCCTGCTCTGGACCGGGGAATGACCCACAAGTATCCGCTGACTACATTTTACACAATGGACCTATCTACACTGTAAGCGGAGAAAATTCTGCTGAAGCTGTGGTAATCAAAGCAGATACAATAATGTATGTGGGAAGCAAGTCCCAAGCAATGTCATTTGCTTCAGAAGAATCAGAGGTTATCGATTTGAAAGGAAAAACACTCATACCTGGGTTGATTGAAGGTCATGCACACCTTATGGGTGTCGGATACAACCTCTTGAATGTTGATGTAAGCGGGGCGAAAAGCTACAATGAGGTGGTTGCTTTGGTTGAAGAAAGAGCTAAGAACACCCCAGAGGGACAGTGGATAGTAGGACGAGGCTGGCACCAAGATAAGTGGAATGAACAACCCGAAGGGATGATGAAAGGATTTCCAACACATGATCTGCTAAGTGAACGTGTCCCCAATCACCCAGTATGGTTACGACACGCTAGTGGACATGCTGCTTTGGGAAATGCCAGAGCCATGGAACTCGCTGCTGTCGATGGACAAACCGACCAACCAGATGGCGGAGAAATATTTATGGGCCTCAACAATCAACCAACTGGACTATTTAACGAGACAGCTCAAGGGATTGTAGGGGCTGTTATTCCTCAAAATAGCATTGAGACTGATCGAGAGGCATTGAGACTTGCTCTGCAAGAATGCTATAAAAATGGAATCGTTGGTTTTCATAATGCGGGTTCCGGAGCGGACCATATTAATCTCTATAAGGAGTTTGCAGAAAAAAATGAATTGAACCTCAGGTTGTATGTAATGCTGAATGGTCGAGATGAAGAACTGCTGGAGGACTATTTTGGGAAGGGAACAGAAGAAAATCTTTACAATGGACAATTGACAGTCAGGTCAGTAAAACTGTATGCTGATGGTGCATTAGGTTCCCGGGGCGCGTGGCTTTTAGAAGAATACGAAGATGCTCCCGGTGTACATGGTCATAACGTAATGCCTATGGACGAGATAGAAGAGATTACAGCTAGGGCATACAAAGCTGGATTCCAGGTTTGTATTCATGCAATCGGTGACCGGGCGAACAGAGAAGTGCTGGATATTTATGAACGAACCTTTAAGCTGTATCCAGAGAGTGCTCCGAAGGAGCCAAGATTTCGGATCGAGCATGCGCAGCACTTTCATCCTGACGATATTCCAAGGTTTGCTGAAATGGGTGTGATTCCTGCAATGCAGGCTATCCACATGTCATCTGATAGACCGTGGGCCATCGATCGTCTTGGCAGAGAACGTATTGACTGGGGAGCTTACATGTGGCAAGATCTTTTGCAGTCCGGAGCCAAGATCGTGAATGGAACAGATGCTCCAGTAGAGCCAATTAATCCATTCCCAAGCTTTTATGCGTCTGTAAGTAGAAGAACTTTAAAGGGTACACCTGATGGCGGATTTGAGCCGCTACAAAAAATGACCAGGGAGCAAGCACTTAGATCTTACACTCTGGATGCTGCCTTTGGAGCGTTTCAGGAAAATAAAACAGGAAGTATTGAAGTAGGAAAGTGGGCTGACCTAACCATTTTGGATCGTGATATCATGACTATAGAGGAAGATGATATTTTGAACACAAATGTGCTCTGGACCATGGTTGGTGGCAAAGTGGTCTATGAAAACATGTAGTAGTTACCTTTTGTCTACCTAAAAAACACAACTCGCTTCGGTGATCGTCGTGTCAACATTCAGTTTATAAAAACAGAATTTTGACATGCAATATGATTTTCTAGTAACCTGCGAAGACGGAACAAAAATTTCTGCTACGCATTTTGGTTACGATCACTCACCATTAGTAATTATTTCTTCGGCTGTAGGGACAGACCGCGGATACTATTCCAAGTTTGCAAACTACCTGGTACAAAATAAATTCCAAGTAGTCACCTTTGATTATAGGGGAATTGGAGAATCCAAAACTAATCGAATGTCCAAGTCCACTTGCCTAAGCAATTGGGGTGAACAAGACCTCACAGCTGTAATCAATTGGGCAAATACCAAGACCGCAAAAAATAACATCTTGCTGGTAGGTCACAGCATTGCCGGACAGATATTTCCACTAGCAAAAAACAAAGAACTAGTCAACGCGGCCTACTTTGTAGCTAGTCAAACTGCGTCTAGTAAGTACTGGACAGGGACACATAAACTGTCTATAAAACTTTTCTGGAACTTGATGCTTCCGGCAACAACAACTCTGACCGGCAACTTACCGGCATGGACGTATGGCGGTAAGCAAAGTCTCCCAAAGTACATTGCGAAAGAGTGGGCTCAATGGGGACGACATAAAAATGGAGCACTGCAAGATTGCCAGGTACGTGAAAGACTATTCAAGGAAATTCAAATTCCACTTCGATTCATTAGTATCTCCGACGATAAACTGCTGGCTCCAAAATCTGCAGTTCAACGGTTAGTGGATCAGTATGGGAGCCCTAGGAAGGAACACTACCACTGGTACCCAGATGAATTTGGTAAAAAAACAATTGGACATTTTGGCTTTTTCAGGTCCAGCAATTCCGAGCTATGGGAAGATGTGAATCTTTGGTTGAACAGGTATAGCGGGTAGCATCCTTCGCCAGGCTGGATATTTGCAATATGTGATACTCGTTCTATTAATTAACGCACTGTTTAGTTTCTTTGCTTAAAAGGAAGTCATTGATAGTACAGCAGAACGTATCTCTAAAACCTTACAATACATTCGGATTGGATGTGAACGCAGGTTTTCTGGCCATTGTCAATTCTGTTGATGATCTCGATGAAATCTATCAGACTGGCAGGTTTAGAAGCCAAAGAAAAATGGTTTTAGGAGGCGGATCGAATATCCTATTTACCCATGGGTTTACAGGTATTGTAGCCAAAAATGAGATCAGAGGAATAGCCGTTCAGAAAGAGTCAACGGAGGACATTCTTGTCTCTGTCGGATCTGGTGAAAATTGGCATCAATTTGTGCTGTGGACTGTCGAGAGAGGATTTGGTGGAATTGAGAATCTCTCTCTCATCCCGGGTACTGTGGGAGCCGCTCCTATGCAAAATATTGGTGCGTACGGTGTTGAGCTGAAAGAGGTCTTTCATTCGTTGGAAGCCTACGAGATCAAATCAGGAAAAACAGTTACCTTCTTCAAGGAAGATTGTCACTTTGACTATCGATTTAGCGTCTTCAAGGGCGACTTGAAGGATCAATTTGTGATAACAAAAGTTTTCTTCCTTCTTTCCAAGAATCCTGTGTTTAACACCTCTTATGAAGCTATTGAGGAAATGCTAGAGGAGATGGAGGTTAAACCCTCTTTGAAAACCATCAGTCAAGCGGTGATTAACATCCGTCAATCTAAGCTTCCAGACCCGTTTGATATTGGGAATGCAGGTAGTTTTTTTAAAAATCCAATCGTTGAAAAACTGCATTTTGAAGCACTAGAAGCACAATTTCCGGGTATCAAGGGTTATCCTGTTGGTGATAAAGAAGTGAAGGTGCCTGCTGGTTGGCTTATTGAAAATGCCGGATGGAAGGGATACCGAGAGGGTGACATTGGTGTCCATGACCAGCAAGCTTTGGTGCTTGTAAATCATGGAATGGGGCGAGGGAAGGATTTATTTCGATTATCGAATGATATTAAGAAATCAATTGACGGAAAATTTGGGATTGAGCTGGAGCGAGAGGTTAATGTTCTTTAAGCAATTCAAAATTCCTTCAAATTGTCCGCGTAATCTTACACTATGAAACTTCTGCTTGTAGAAGACCAGGTTGAGCTTGCTAGTAGTATCCAAAACTATTTCCAGGAAGACGGCAGCGTCTGTGAATATGCAGGAACCTTTCAAACAGCTTCAGAAAAGTTGCATGCCTATCAGTACGATATTTTAATTCTGGATATCATGTTGCCTGACGGGAATGGTCTTGCAATTCTAGAGACGATAAAAAAGAGTCAACCAGACATTGGTGTCATTATCGTGTCGGCTAAAAACGCTCTGGACGATAAGCTGAAGGGACTGGATCTTGGCGCTGACGATTACCTGGCAAAGCCTTTCCACCTTGCAGAACTGAACGCAAGAATAAGGGCTGTTTTTAGAAGAAGACTTCAAAAAGGTCAAGATATCCTGAACTTCCATGAAATCCAGCTGAATTTGGAAACATATGAGGCCAGCGTAGAAGGCGAGGTCTTAGATCTGACTAAGAAGGAGTTTGAATTGTTACATTATTTTTTTGTAAACCAGAAGCGACTCTTGACTAAACAGTCAATCGCTGAGCACCTCTGGGGAGATTACATGGATACTGCTGATTCTTTTGATTTTGTATACCAACACATAAAGAACCTACGCAAAAAAATATCCATCGCTGGGGGAAATGACTACCTAAAAACTGTGTATGGTGTTGGCTATAAGATGAATGATTTATGAGCCTGATTATTCGCGTCACAATATTGTTCGTTCTGGTTTCTCTGATTGTTTTCTTAGTGGGAGGTGTTATCAGTTTCAGGATAATGATGAGGGAGGTGAATAGCGAGCAGCAGCATTTTTTGAATGAGAGGTTGAATCGTGTGGTTCGAATGATTGATAGACGCAAGCCAAAAGATACAGTCAAAATGAACAAACTTATGATTGTTCCTCTTAACGAGATTCAGGTAACGAAGACTATGTTTTCTGACACCTTGGTGATGCATACTCAGCTTGAAAGAATCGAACCTCACCTCAAGTTGGAAGCTATTAGAAATGTCTCTGGTAGGAGCTATTTCATTTCTCTTTATGATGTAATAGTAGAACCAGATGATATTAAAGATGGACTTGTTGAATCTCTGGTAACGATGTATCTCATTTTATTGGGAGCCGTGATGATCATTGGGTTTATAGCCTCCTATTTCATTTTGAAGCCTTTTAACAGTACACTTTTAGCAATCAGGAAATTCGCCCTGACGGAGTCAGATCAAGTAGTGACTTTTCCAAAGTCCGGAATAAAAGAGTTCAGACGGCTCAATCTGTTTCTAGAGGAAATGACAGCGAAAGTCAGATCAGATTATCAATCGCTCAAAGAATTTTCGGAAAATGCTTCGCACGAACTTCAAACTCCCATAGCAATTATTCAAGGAAAGTTGGAAGTGCTATTAGATGCAGGAAAATTGAACGAGGAACAAATCACGCAACTAAGTTCTGCTCAAAACACCTTGCAAAGACTTAAAAATCTCAGTACCTCGCTGTCGATTTTGACAAGAATCGAAAACAAAGAGTTTGATAAGATTTCGTCTTTGAACCTTTCGTCCACAATTTCTCAATTGCTGCAGGAGTTTAAGGAATTGATCGACTTAAAATCGATCACGCTAACCACGGATATTGAGACAGGTGTGGTCATTGAGGTAGATGAAGTACTCTGTGGATTGCTTCTTACGAACTTGATAAATAATGCCATTCGCCATAATTGGGAAAATGGAAATATTCATGTCACACTAAAAGGAGAATCGTTAGAGGTGTCTAATTCGGGAGCTGATTTGAAAATGCAACCTCACGAGCTATTTGAGCGATTTAAAAAATCTAATCAAGCATCTAGCTCTCTGGGGTTAGGTTTAGCCATTGTTAGAAAAATCTGCGATCTCTATTCTTTCAAACTAGAATACTTACAAAAAGAGGAACAACATAAAGTCAAAATCAGTTTTAGAAATTGAACAAGATCAAGCGCTTCAAATTCTATTCAGAATCATCCCATAATATTGCATCAATGTCTAAGAAGTTGATTTTTTTACTCGTTTTGTTAATCATGTTCTTTTCAACCAGAGGGCAAGAAGGGCAATGGAACAAGGGTGGTGAAAAACCATCTTTTTCCATTACCGGAAGGTTGATCGAATCAGCGTCCCAAGCTCCCGTGGAATTTGCAACTGTAAGTGTTTTCAAAACAGCTGATTCCACGCTGGTGACAGGCGGAATTTCGGATGAAAAGGGGTATTTCAATATTGAGTCCGGTCCAGGTAGATTTTACCTTAAGATACAGTTCATGGGTTATGAAGACGTTGTCCTGTCAGGTGTAGTTCTCGGAAGAGGCAATTCGATCTTTGATGCAGGAAAAATTGAAGTGCGGCAGGACCAAAGACTGTTGGATGAAGTTGTGGTCGAAGCGGAGCGAACTCAAATGGAGCTAACCCTTGATAAGAAAGTATTCAACATTGGAAAAGATCTCAGTAACCTTGGAGGAAGCGCTACCGATATTTTGGATAATCTTCCTTCGGTCCAAGTAGATGTTGAGGGGAATGTGAGTCTTAGAGGAAGTGAAAACGTCAGAATTTTGATTGATGGAAAACCATCGGGTCTAGTAGGATTATCGAGTAATGATGCATTAAGACAGCTCAATGGAAATCTGATTGAGCGCGTAGAGGTAATCACAAATCCATCTGCTCGATATGATGCAGAAGGGCTTGCGGGAATTATTAACATCGTTCTCAAGAAAGAGAAAGCCAAAGGCATCAATGGTAGTTTTCAATTAAATACTGGAATTCCCGCTAACCACGGTGGGTCGATCAACCTTAACGTTAGAAGGGACTGGGTTAACTTTTTCACCAACGTCGGCTTAAACTATAGAAAAAATCCAGGTTCTGGAGACGCATTTCAAGAATTTGGTGATCCTGTGACAAGAACAACCGATCGCCTTAGAGACATGAATAGGGGTGGACTCAATTATAGTACACGCTTTGGCGCTGATTTTTATTTGAATGAGCTGAACACAATAACACTGGCTTTTCTCTACCGCTTTTCTGACGAAGACAACGAAACAACTATCCAATACTTTGACCACTATGTGGATACAAATCTTGACTCGGCTACTCAAAGGCTTGACGACGAATTGGAGGACGACGAGAACATAGAGTACTCCATCAACTACACCAGGAACTTTAAGAAAAAAGGGCAAAAATTCACCGCTGATTTTCAGTACCAGAACAATAATGAGGTTGAAGGATCTGACTTGGTGGAATCGACCGGCTTGACTTTAGCTGACCAAACCCCGTTTCTATACCAGCGGTCAGGCAATGACGAAATAGAGGAACGACTGATGCTTCAGTCTGATTATGAGCACCCGTTAGGCAAAGATGGAAAGATTGAGGGTGGGTTTAGGTACACAGATCGACTCGTTGGGAATGACTATTTAGTTGAGGAACAAGATGCGAATGGTGTATATCAAATTGATACAGATATATCTAATGATTTTGAATATGAAGAGAAAGTGTTTGCTGTTTACGGCATCATCAGCAACAAGATCAATAAACTATCTTGGCAAGTAGGCCTTCGGTACGAAGACACCAATCTTACGACTTTTCAGGAGACACAAAATGAACGCAATGTTCAGAAGTATCACAATTTCTTTCCTAGCACTTTTCTGACATACCAGCTCAATGAGAAACATTCTTTGCAAACAAGCTACAGTCGAAGAATTAGAAGGCCAAGAGGTCGTTTTCTAAATCCATTTACTTCAATATCCGACAGCCGTAACCTGTTTGTTGGAAACCCGCTGCTTCAACCAGTCTTTACAGATTCTTATGAGACAGGATATTTGTTTAACAATCGTAGTTCTTCCTTCTATGCAGGTGTATACTATAGATACTCGGAGGGAATAACACAACGGTTGAGGTCCACTGTGGATGGAATTACTACTACTCGCCCTTACAATGTATCCAAAGAAGATGCCTATGGAATTGAAATGAATGCTTCTAAGGACATTGCGAAATGGTACAGAGTAAGCGGAAATGTCAATTTCTTCCGGTCATTTACACCAGGCGGACAAGTGTCTTTTGAGAATGATGTAACGGTCTTTAATTCTGCAACAGCAACTACTCTTACCTCTCGGTTGAGTAACAACTTAAAACTCAACAAACTTTTTGACGCGCAGATAAATATTAGCTATCGAGCGCCAAGAAACACCGTACAGGGTAAAAGGTTTTCGATTACCTCGATAGATCTTGGTTTTTCGAGAGACGTGATGAAGAAAAATGGCACACTTTCGTTGAGTGTCCGAGATCTGTTAAATAATCGGAAGTACCGCGGAGAGACATTCAACACGGGATTTTATGAAAAGAGCGAATTCCAATGGAGATCCAGATCTACTCAGTTGTCATTTACCTATCGACTCAATCAAAAGAAGCAAAGAGAAAGAAGATCACGGGGTGAATTTGGGGAGGGCGACTTTGAAGAATTCTAAGAAATTATTCAGCAATGCTACTGGTAAGTAAGTAGCTCAATCTTTTGCCAATCTCTTCCCCAATGTTGCTTACACTTCCGACATTGATATCTAAAATTGTCCCTTCTTGATCCACGATCATGTGCGTGGGTTGGTAGTCAAGCTGTAAATCGTCCATGAATCCCTGTGCATTGGTAAGAACTCTGTAGTTGAATCTTTGCCTTTCGAGAAACAAACCAGTTGTGCCTGCCAGCTCATAATTTGGAGCAAGGAACACAACTTCCTCGTCGTAGAATGCCTCCACTATCAAATTTAGTTGCTCCATTTCCTTGATGCATCGACCGCAACCGGAATTCCAAAAATTAAAAACAAGAATTTTGCCTTCCCCGATACTGTTATCAACCATTTCACCATCAAGATCCTTCAAGTTGAATTTAGGTAGTGGCTTACCTCTCCACTCATGTACCCAATTTCTAACGTAGTCGACATTGGACTCGGCCCATGCCGACTTCCATTTCTGAGATGCTCCGAGTTTGAAAATTACTTCAGTGACACCTGTCTCTAATTTGTTTATTTCCCACTCGATGGATTTTATCCTCAAAAGAAGTTCTGACATACCTCTCGGAAGTACCTGACCGCTATCGTCTTTAACAACAAGATTTGGGTCACTCCAGTTGATGTTTTCCGGGATTGTTTTTGCCACTTTTGGTGGCCTGATCATAGTGACCTCTTTTCTTCCACCACGCAAATCTCTTTCTACCACCTGGTAATTTCCTTGGGTATACATCTTACGAGCAAAAGTAGAGGTAATGATGGTTCCAGAACCAGTCTTCCAAATGACGTTCGGACTATTCCAGAAATCTTCATTGTATGTCTGAGCATACGTTAACTCCGATAATATCAGAATAACGAAAATAGAGATCCCTATTTTTTTAAGAAAATTTCCCACTGCTAGTAGTTACAAATACAAAAATAAGGCCCTTTGTCCAAAGGATTCATAAAAGATGGTAGACATTGGGTATACTCTGCATTTAAATGAATTTTTAACTGATACTGGTCCTTCTCTTAATACGATAACTACCACAATGGTAACTGCTATTTATCATATTTTTTCTAAAAAAAGTCCATTGTGATAATAGTATGTAAAAAACCGTGCCGAAATTATGTGTCAGGTTGATTTCTCTTAACAAGCTGGGTTCAATGTGATCTTGTCGCTGTAGGAGAGCTTCTAGTAATTAATCGCTATTTTTTGCAAAATTTTGCTGTTTTGGCCAACAAACTTAAGTTGCATCGAGGGTTGATCACCAGACCAATCAATGTCGACGACAGCAAAATTGACAGGGTAGGTGATGCTCCCAACTCGTAGCTTATTTGCTTCGGTGGCCTCCTCTGCCCATGGATTTGTGAGACTACTTGATGTAATGTCATAGATTGGGAAACCATAGCCTTCGATCTCAAGTTTAGAAACTTCGGATATGTGTCTATCACCCGATAGAAATGCCAAAGGAACCTTTACTTTTTCAGCTACTAGATTCAGAAGTTTTTTTCTTTCTTTAGGGAAGTTGGCCCATTTCTCGAATCGATGATCTTGAGGTAAAACCTGAATTCCTGAACCAACTAAAAACAAATCTATTTCGTCATCTGAAAGTTCATCAGCTAACCAACTCCATTGTTCCTCCCCAAGTACAGCTCCATCTTCATTTATCAAGGCAGTTTTTGGGTCGAACGTCCACTTTAACGAGTCCCTGAAATATCTGACATCAAGTAGAATTACCTTTAGCTTCTTTTCATCAAATGTGTAGGTATAGGATTGATAAGCTCCCTTCCTGTTCCACGCTTCGCTGTCCTCTGGTACATCAAGAAAATCAAAGAGCAAATCCCTGCTTTCGTCTTTTTTAGGATACTCACTTCCAAGATCGTTATTCCCAAAATCATGATCGTCCCAAACACCGATTACATCCATTTTTCCCAAGAGTGTTTGGTAGTCAGGATGTGATTTTTGTAAATCATAATCAGCTTTCATTTTCTCCATGTCTTCGGTGTCCGCGTAAATGTTGTCACCGAGCCATATCCAAAGTGCTGGATTCTCAGCAATTACCTCGTTCCAAAGCTGGGCATCTATTTTCCCTTGTACACTACAGGAGCCAAAGGCAATAGTTTGAACTGAATTAGTCGTTTTCTGCTGAGGTGGTGAGCAGGAAATGACGACCAAAATTATTGGATAGATTAGGTTTCGCATCATTTTGAAATTTGCTACCAAACTAATGAATTTTGGAGGAATAGGATACGAAGTGTAGGTTGATTTGAAGTCAGATTAGCTCACTGACATTGTTCAAATTACCTTCGTATTTTTCTGCCGCAACACCAAATCTCCTCAGGAAATCAACGCCTTCATCGTTAGGGATTCCTTTGTACTCTGCGTAAGATTTTAAATAGATAACCTTTTCGATGCCCATCGAGTAAATAATTCTGGAGCATGCAAGGCAGGGTGATAGTGTGACATAGAGAGTTGCACCTTCAACTGAGGTTTTGTTTTTTACAGCGTATAGTATGGCATTTTGTTCTGCATGTATAGCAAGAGAGCATCCACCCTTTGAATCTCTGGGGCAGCCTACCTCTGGCCACTCCACGTCGCAATTATGCGTCCCAGAGGGTGGACCATTGTACCCAATGGAGATGATTCTCGTCTCTTTTGTAAGAACGGCTCCCACATGCCGCTTGATGCAGTGAGACCTTTTGGCCAGATTCACGGCAAGTTCCATGTAGATATCATCAAATTCGGGTCGGATCATAGTGCGAAATTACCATGCTTCATGGTTGAATACCAATGAACTGGAATGAATGAACCATTAATAAAATAGAATCGTATACTTGCAAAAAAAGAATCAATCCATGAAATATTCAATCATCTTGGCAGCGTCCCTATTCTCCATCACAGTCCTTGCGCAGGAGGCTGAGCCAACTATGAGTTTTGAAGACTACAATCCAGAATCAACGTTAGTTGTTCCTGAAAACCCTGTGAAAAGAGCGAAATTTCCATTTGTAGATGTTCACAGTCATCAGTGGAATCTTACCAAAGAACGTATCGGTTCACTGGTGACTGAGATGGATGAGATAAACATGAAAGCCATGGTGAACTTAAGTGGTCGTGGGTTTGATCGTGCAGCTGGTGACATAGGTACGCAAGAGTACCTGGCTGGAATGGTGAGGAGAGTGGAGGGCGAAGCACCGAACAGAATCGTGATGTTCACGAATGTTTCCTTTAAAAATCTTGGCCAGGACGGATGGTCGAAAGAGGCTGTAAGACAATTGAAAGAAGATGTAAAGAATGGAGCCACTGGATTGAAAATCTATAAGAGTCTTGGATTCAGTACGAAAGATAGTGATGGTAATCGAGTGGCAGTAGATGACCCCAGGCTGGATCCTGTTTGGGCTGCATGTGGAAAACTTGGAATTCCAGTGATTATTCACTCGGCAGATCCCTCGCAGTTTTGGTTGCCGATGGATGCCAATAATGAACGTTGGCTCGAGTTAAAACTTCGCCCTAGAAGGAAGAGGGAAGCAGATGACCCAGCACCATTTGAGCAAATCATAGCGGAGCAGCACAATGTTTTTAAAAAACATCCTAATACGACATTTATCAATGCGCATATGGGATGGATGGCTAACAATCTTGACAAGGCTAGCGAGCACCTTGATACGTATCCTAACGTGAATTTCGGCATTGGTGCAGTGATTGCCGAGTTTGGGAGGCAGCCTCGACGTGCCAAAGCATTTTTTGAAGAATACCAGGATAGACTGTTGTTTGCAAAGGATGCCTACAACAAAGAAGAATTTTATACCTATTTCAGGGTGCTAGAAACAGAGGATGAGTACTTTCCATACTACAAGAAATATCATGCTTTCTGGAGAATGTACGGTTTGGGTCTTTCTGATCAAGTCCTTAAAAAGGTGTACTATCAGAATGCCTGCAGAGTCATCCCAGCACTAGATTTGAAATTGTTTGAGTAGAAATTACGAATTTACGATTTAGGAATTACGTGTCCTACAATTATCGATTCCTCAATTTTTTGAATTTCTATAATACTCCATTGCCTTTGGCATATTGGCATTAAGATCTGAGATCCTGGTGTCATGAGAAGGATGCGTCGACGTAAACTCAGGTGGCTGCTCTCCACCGCTGGTAGCTGCCATCCGTTCCCAAAATTTGGGAGCAGTTTGTGGGTTGTATCCGGCCATTGCCATGAAGTAGAGGCCTAGCTTATCACCTTCAGATTCATGTTTTCTGGAAAATGACAATATTCCTAATGAAGTTGCGGCTCCAGCACCCTGCATAATTAGTTCAGGCCCAGGCCCAGCTGCTGAACCTGCACCAAGCACAGCTCCAACAACTCCCAAACCCGCTTGTGCAGCATATTGTTGACTAATTCTTTCCCGTCCGTGATTGGCAATCGCATGAGCTACCTCGTGACCCATTACCACTGCAACACCATCTTCATTTTGACAAATAGGCATGATGCCAGTATAGAAGGCCACTTTTCCGCCAGGCATGCACCATGCGTTCACTATGTCTTCATCGATTAGATTAAACTCCCATTTGTAATCGGTTAAATAACCTGATTGACCTTGCTCCGCAAAATACTGTTCTACTGCCCTCTGAATTCGCGTTCCCACACGCTTAACCATCTGTGCCTGCTCGGTTCCGGTTACCAACTTTCCTTCCTTCTTCACTACCTCGTACTGTTCAAAACTCATCGGAAAGATTTTGTCATTTCCAACCAGGCTGAGCTGTGAACGTCCGCTAAGAGGAACACTGCTGCACTGCACACTTACTATTGCCAGAGCTAAAAGAGAGAGCGAGGTTATTCTTTTCATTATATGGTAGTTAAACGGACAAAGTAAATTAAAGTCTTTTTTAACCGGAATTTAGTTCGAAGATTTATTCATTAAGCAACATTAATTAATTTCAATGCATGAAGAATATTAATTGGTTTGATCACATTGCAAACCTGCTTGTTGTCATTCTTGGTATAAGTATTGCCTTTTACCTGGAGAGCTACAAAGATGATAAGGCTAGTAGGCAACAAGAGCAGAAATATATGGCAAGCTTGATCGAGGATCTTCAAGCCGACTTGGCTGCGCTTGACACCTTGGGGGCATTAAACAAATCAATAGGTGAATCCCTTGTGAAGTTGTCAAATGCCTCGGTCGGAATTTCATATGATTCGGATTCTCTCGTTGGTTATTTGCTTGGAACTCAGTATAATCCGCCTTTCTCTCCACAACTTACTACATACGAATCGTTGAAAGCATCAGGACGTATGGATCTCATTTCCGATTTCGACATCAGGAATCAAGTTGTGGAACTCTATGAACAGTACTATCGTGGAACAAAGCAATACGATGATGCCATTGATGAAAATCTCAGAGATTTTTACAAGCCTTTTTACATGAAAAACATCGTTTTTACTGGAAGAAACACGATTAATACCGAATTTTTGAAAAAAACTGAATTTAGAAATATCACGTTCGCCTATCGCTATCTATTTCTGGCAAAAACTGAATTCTACAAACAGGTCCGAATCCAGGTGGAGAGTACGCTGAAAAGCCTAAAACAGCAGAGTTACGATTAGCTTTCGACTGCCTTATTTTTTGTGAATAAGTATCTATTAAACTAGCCTAAGAAGCATTAAGCACTTAATTTAGCTTTTTCAACATCGCGAACAATCTATGGATGGTGATATATCAACCGCACTATCTCTTTTGACCATCGGAATGATCACAGTATTTCTTGTACTACTATTGGTGGTTGTCACAGGAAATATTCTGATTCGTCTGGTTAATAGATTCTCGCAAAATGATGACCAAATATCCAGAGCCAAGATTGCGGCAATAACTGGAGCGGTTGAAGCTTTTACGCAAGGAAGTGGGCATATAACGAGGATAGAGAAAGATTAATCAAAGAAAATTATGGGACGAGAGATTGGACTAAGTTTAGTCTATAGAGACATGTGGCAGTCATCCGGAAAATACATGCCGCGGGTGGATCAGTTGGTAAGAGTAGCTGAACCGATTGTTGAAATGGGGTGTTTTCAGCGGGTCGAGACGAATGGTGGTGGTTTTGAGCAAATCAATTTGCTCTATGGCGAGAATCCTAACAAATCAGTTAGGGATTGGACTCAGCCATTCAATGATGCTGGAATTAAAACTCACATGCTTGAACGTGGGCTGAATGGACTTCGAATGTTCCCTGTGCCAAAAGATGTCAGGAAGTTGATGTTCAAGCTCAAAAAACTTCAAGGTACTGATATTTCCAGATCATTCGACGGTCTCAATGACACAAGAAACCTGCAATTGTCGATTGACTATGCCAAAGAAGGAGGCATGATATCGCAATGTTGCCTGTGTATTACACATTCGGAATTACATACCGCAGACTACTATATCAAAATGGCCGGAGAGCTGATTGATATGGGTGCTGAAGAAATCTGTATAAAAGACATGGCTGGCGTCGGCCGACCAGTGACCATTGGCAGAATTGTGGAGGGAATCAAAGCCATCAAGTCCGATATTGTTGTGCAATATCATGGCCACTCAGGGCCAGGCTTTAGCGTGGCGTCTTCACTCGAAGCAGCCAGGGCGGGAGCTGATTTCATCGATGTGGCAATGGAACCGCTATCGTACGGGACCGTTCACGCGGATCTCATCACGGTTCATGAAATGCTAAAAGATGCCGATTTTTCACTGCCGGACATTAATATGAAGGCCTATATGCAGGCTCGATCTCTAACGCAAGAGTTTATTGATGATTTCCTTGGGTACTACATTAACCCCAAAAACAGACATATGAATGCACTCCTAATTGGCCCCGGATTGCCCGGTGGTATGATGGGAAGCTTGATGTCGGATCTGGAAAATAATTTGGTTAGTCTCAATAAATGGATGGCCAAAAACAACAAACCTGAAATATCTCAGGATGAGTTGCTGATTGCCCTCTTTGAAGAGGTGGAGTACGTTTGGCCTATTATGGGATATCCACCGCTGGTAACTCCGTTTAGTCAATATGTAAAAAATGCGGCACTTGTCAACGTTATGCAGATGATGAAAGGCAAGGCACGATGGTCACTTTTGGATGATAATACCTGGGACATGGTTTTAGGTAAATCTGGACGTGTACCAGGCACCGTAGGTAATGAGCTGAAGGATCTGGCTAAAGAACAAGGCCGTGAATTTTTTGAAGGGGACCCGCAGGAATTGCAAACCGATTCTCTGGATGAATTCAGAAAGAAAATGGAAGAAAAGGGCTGGGAAACCGGGCCGGACGATGAAGAATTATTTGAATACGCCATGCATCCTGCCCAATATGAAGACTATAAGTCTGGCAAAGCAAAAACTGCTTTTGAAAAGGATTTAGAAGAGAAGAGAAGTAAGAAATCTGCAGAAACGAGTACGGCAGCACCAGTTGCAACTCCAGGGTTGATTCAACCGAAAACATTGGATATTGACGTTAACGGAGAAAAGTTTAAGGTTTCTGTTTCTTATGACGGAGCCCAAGTTGTATCAGCTGCACCATCAACTGAATCACCACCAATTGCCGCTTCTTCCAATGGAAGCTCAAAAGAGATCTTGGCACCATTGGAAGGCACTATCTATTTGACTAAAGATTCATCTGAGACGGCTGTGAAAGTTGGTGATCAGGTAAAAGTCGGAGATATTGTTTGCTACATCGAGGCGATGAAAGTCAGCAATGCCGTAAAGTCAGAAGTTGAGGGAACAGTGAGCGAAATTTTAGTGAAAGACACTGATGCAGTCCTAGATGATGACGTCTTATTTAGAGTAAACTAAGATTTAGAGTAAACTAAGAACAACTTGAATCTACTTCAAAAGCTATATGAGATGACTGCGTTTCAGCAGATTGGGGAACACCCAGAATATCTGCTGATGATTGCTATCGCTTTTTTCTTGCTTTACCTGGGTATCAAGAAGCAGTACGAACCTCTCTTGCTGGTTCCGATTGCTTTTGGTATGTTGATGGCAAACTTTCCTGGTGGGCAAATGGGAGTGGAGAAGGTCGACGAGTCGCTAACCTTATTCCAAATTGCCAAGGAGCATGGTATCATGAATTACATTTACTATGCACTTATTAAAACTGGATTTTTGCCACCGATTATCTTCCTTGGTGTAGGTGCGCTTACAGATTTTGGACCGATGCTTCGCAATTTGCGATTGGCATTTTTTGGAGCTGCTGCTCAAATTGGTATTTTTTCTGTATTGATCTCTGCCGTTGCATTTGGGTTTACCATGAAGGAAGCCGCTTCTTTAGGGATCATTGGAGGTGCTGACGGGCCGACTGCTATTTATACAACGATCAAGCTTGCTCCGCACCTGTTAGGCCCAATTGCGATTGCTGCCTATTCATATATGGCATTGGTCCCAGTGATCATTCCGTTTGTCGTTCGACTTACGATGACGAAGAAGGAACTGATGATAAATATGAAACAGCAAGACAAGTTGTTTCCGTCAAAGACACCTATAAAGAATCTACAGACACTAAAAATCATCTTTCCAATTGCTGTTGGTACCGTAGTTTCACTGCTTGTCCCTTCGTCCGTTCCTCTTCTGGGAATGTTACTTTTTGGCAACCTCGTGAAAGAAATTGGAGCAACGACGGGAAGATTGACCAGTGCCGCATCTGACACTATATTGAATGCGGCAACTATTTTCCTTGGCCTAGCTGTGGGTGGTACCATGACAGCCAAGGCATTCCTAAACATCGAGACTTTACTGATTATCGGTGGCGGATTTATCGCTTTTGCCATTTCAATCGCAGGTGGAATTTTTGCAGTAAAAACGTACAATCTCTTAGCTAAAAAGAAAATCAATCCGCTTATTGGTGCCACCGGCCTTAGTGCTGTTCCTATGGCCTCCAGAGTAGCAAATGATCTAGCGTTAAAACATGATCCATCCAATCACCTATTACAGTATGCTATGGCATCCAACATTTCCGGTGTCATTGGATCAGCTGTCGCCGCAGGAGTTCTCATCTCTTTTTTAAGTTAGTGTTGATGTGGACAAGAAGTCAAAACCGTCAATATTAGAGCGACTTAATCAGTCATTTGGCCCACTGATTGGGGCCATCATCTTGGATTTGGTAGATCTGGCCACTTTTGGTCCATTAGGGATTGGAGGCTTTGTATTGGGGGTGTTGATTGGGTGGTGGATATTGTCAGTCTACGATATTTCCGTACGGACCAGGACGATCTTAGCGGTGCTAGCAGGAGTCTACTGCTTGGCTCCATTTACTGAATTCATTCCTGTTGCTACATTAATTTCGGCCATTGCTAGATATAAACAGTCATCGAAAAAGAAGGACGATCCAAAGTGACCACCTATTAGTCTTCAATGTGACTATGGATTCTTTTAGTAATTAGGTGATTGGAATGAATGAGTTGTTTTTATCAATTGGTACGAAGGAATGCATTTATTTTGTGTCAATAACAGATTTTCTAATTGAGAAAAATATGAAAGCCATAAAAGCCATTTTCCTACTGTCCTCTCTAATCTTTCTTAGTAATTGTGGTAGTGATGACAGTGTAAATACTGATTCCATAATCATCCCTAATAGCTTCACAGTTGATGTACCCAGCTCAATTAGCAGCAACACAGGTGCTCTATCAGGTCGAACTAACGGTGACGGTGACGGCTTTATTGAGGGAGATGAAATATACGAAAGCCTTCGAGGCTTTATTTATGTGGCAGAGGAATCAGCAGAAATAGTCGAATTTGTATTGGATGTTGCGGAGGAATTGGAAAAAGCTGAAGTGACTTCTTTTACGTTCACAGGTGAAGAGGATGGTCGGGAAAAACGCATAAGCCTGGCTCAGAACGTTACAAAAGGCGGAGCAACTTTTCAATTTGAGATGACTGTATTCGATACTGAAAATGAAGATCAGGCTCTTCAATTAGTTTGGAGTGCGAATCCAATTGAGGGTATTGCAATTATAAACCCTTATCATCTTGAGCGTACAGGAGGAGCAAACCCTGAGACCTTTATACGAATTTCTTACAGTGAAAATTTGTTTGGATATCAGGAGGGTATGCAAGTTCAGATTGCTGGCTTGGAAGCTGAAGAGAATGGAGATATTGATAATATGGCCTTGTTTGTAGGTAGAAATGGAGAGGAAGTTGATGTGATTGGAAATTCTAACCATCCCAATCTTGTAATAGTTGACGAAGGGTTTATCGGTGGCAGAGCCTACGCATTTGTGGGTCGAGCAAATGAGACTACAAATATTGCAGTCGTAGACTTGGCATTACCGCCCTCTTCTGCTAGTAGTACAACTGACCTTTTTGAAGACTACTCAGTCTTCTCTGTTCTTGAGGAGGAAATTGAGTCAGCTGGTATAGTCGATCAGACAACAATCGATGCAATTCTGGTGGAAGCACAATCTCCAGCTTACTTTGATGCCACTGGGTTTGTTACATCGGGCGAAGCAAATAAGCCACTGGACTTTTCAGCCATTTTTGTAGACCTGACAGGGCTGACGCCTTTTGTGCCAAGCGAGGTGCAAAACCTAAAAATTTCATTTGTCCAATAGGTATTCAGAGTGATTCTTTAGAGTTCAACTGGATTAAAACATAATCTTGTTTTCTTCGTTGATAGTATTACTTTCAATTTAAATATTGATACTTTTGCTTTATGTCAATGATAAGCATAGTAATTGGTGAGAAATACTACAACAAGGATCCGCAGTCATCTGATTTGGGCAGAAACATTGTTTCAACTGCTGTTGAACTTCTAGATGAGCTAGGCTTCGAGCAATTCACTTTTAAAAAGCTTGCTGAGCGAATTAACTCGACGGAAGCTTCTATTTATCGATATTTCGATAACAAGTTGAAACTGCTGGTATACTTGACCACTTGGTATTGGGCATGGATAGAATACCTCATTGATTTCAAAACTTACCATATCTTAGATTCTGAGGAAAAACTGAAAGTAGTATTGAAGATCGTTTGCCATGTGGATGAAAGTAGAGGTTCAATTGACCTGGATGGACTTAATTTGGGTGCACTCAGGAGAGTAGTTGATACCGAATCGGATAAGACTTACTTAACAAAGCAAGTGGATGAAATTAACAGCGAGGGTCTATTTACTGGCTACAAGAGCCTATGCCACAAGATAGCCGTGATCGTTTCTGATATGAACCCTGAGTACAAATACCCTCATGCACTTATAAGCACAATGCTAGAGGCATCACACCAGCAGGCCTTTTTTGCACAGCATCTACCATCCCTTACTGAAGTATCAAAAGGAGATGAAAGGTCTATAGACAGCCAGGTGTATGATTTCCTTCTTCAGTCAGTAATCAAGCTAATTAAATAAAATTTTTTGCCCTAAATGAATAGTAATACTATTAATATAGAGAGTTCTAATGTCAGAAATGATATTAAGCTTACTCCTCTAAAGCGTCTTTTTAGGATGTTGGCTTTGGATCAACGTGAGATCTTCATCGTCTACGCATATGCCATCTTTCATGGGTTGATTAATCTATCACTTCCTTTAGGAGTGCAGGCGATCATTGGTTTCGTGATGAGTTCAGAGTTCTCTGCTTCGTGGGGGATTTTGATATTTATCGTTGTGGTGGGAGTGGCGGCGACGGGAGTTATTCAGGTTCTTCAACTTTCTCTGACTGAACTTTTGCAAAAACGAATATTCACACGTGCCTCGTTTGAATTTGCTTACCGGATTCCGCGCTTTAAGATGGAGGCCATTTCAGGATTCTATCCACCTGAGTTAATGAATAGATTCTTTGATACCCTGAATGTGCAGAAGGGTCTTTCGAAAATCTTGATTGACTTCTCAAGTTCTACACTGCAAATCCTATTTGGATTGATTTTACTCTCCATGTATCATCCGTTTTTTGTCTTCTTCGGAATCATATTGGTGACGCTTATCACGCTGATATTTATTATAACAGGACCCAGAGGCATGAAATCTAGCTTGTATGAGTCGAAGTACAAGTATCAGGTTGCACATTGGTTGGAAGAGTTGGCAAGAGTAATGGCCACATTCAAATTGGCTGGGGAAACTGATCTTCCGATCAGAAAAATGAATGAGTATGTTGGCAATTATCTGAAGTTTAGAAAACAACATTTCAATGTGTTGATCTTTCAGTTTTCTAGTATTGTAGCGTTCAAGACCGTCATTACTGGCGGACTTCTGATTCTAGGTAGTGTACTTGTAATCAATCAAGAAATTAACCTGGGGCAATTTGTCGCCTCCGAGATCATTATTCTACTAGTCCTAAGCTCTGCCGAGAAACTAATTCTCAGCATGGAGACGGTCTACGATGTCTTAACCGGGCTCGAGAAACTTGGTCAGGTTACCGATATTGAATCAGAAAGTGAAGAGGGGATCGACCTTGAAGAAATCAGTAAAGGCAAGGGTATTTCGGTGGAATTAACTGGACTTAGTTACAAGTTTCCTGATGCACGGAAACCGTCTGTGGTTGATGTCGATCTGAAAATTGAGTCAGGGGAGAAGGTTTGCATTACCGGAGTAAGTGAGTCAGGAAAGTCTACATTGATCTCTCTTGTTGGCGGACTTTACAATGACTATGAGGGATCTATTCTATTCAATGGGATCCCACTAGGAGATATCAATATTCTTAGTTTTCGATCTGTTATTGGAGATAACCTGAATATGCAAGATTTGTTCTTTGGCACGCTGTCTGAAAACATATCTGTCGGTAAGGAAGAAGTAACGATTGAGAATATGCTTTGGGCAATCGAGCAGGTGGGACTCAGCGATTTTTTCAAACATCTGCCGAGGGGTCTTAACACCATGATTCAACCCGAAGGCATGGGGCTAGCATCCAGCGTAAAGCAAAAGATCATTATGGCTAGAACATTGGCTGAAAAGCCAAAGCTCATTGTGATGGACAACACGCTTCATAGCCTTGATTTCGTGGATAGGCAACGGACAAGTGCGATCCTTACTGATTCTGACAATGAATGGACTTTACTGGCTGTTACGAATGATCCGCTCATGATGAGCAGCTGCGATAAGATTGTGACGATGGAGCACGGAACTATTGTGGACGTGTCCACTGTATCTCAAAAATTGACAAACTGATGTTAAATATTTCAAGAAATTCAATTGATCGTGATCAGGTGCTAAAGGATCAATCTTCCTACCAGGAGGTAATTAAATCCAAAGCAACTAAGAAGATTATTTACCTATTGTCGGCTCTTTTCTTTCTTGGATTCATTATGCTTTTTCTGCCGTGGACACAGAATATTAGAGCTCGTGGTAATCTCACCACTGTTCATCCTGAAGACAGAGAGCAAAATATTCACTCTATTATTTCAGGGAGAATAGAAAAATGGTATGTCAGAGAGGGGCAGCTGGTGAACCAAGGCGACACTATTGTATTCATATCAGAGGTTAAAGCAGAGTATCTAGATCCCAATCTGGTAGAAAAAACTAGAAATCAGACAGAAGCAAAACGAGAGTCGATTGGCATTTACGATGACAAAGCCTATGCACTTAGCTCTCAGGTGGCCGCATTGCAACGAAATCGAATATTAAAATTGGAGCAAGCTGAGAATTACCTAATGCAAGCGAGACTAAAAGTACTTTCTGATAGTATCGATTACGCAACTGCCTTAATTAATCTTGAGGTTGCTCAACGTCAATTTAGCAGACAGCAAGAGCTCTACAATCAGGGGTTAAAGTCATTAACTGAATTGGAGACTCGTAGACTCAAGCTACAGGAAAGCTTAAACAAGAAAACTGCTATTGAGAACAAATGGTTAGCAAGTAAGAATGCACAAATCAATGCCGAGCTAAGCCTAAGTACCGTCGAAAATGAATTTCAAGAGAAGATTGCTAAAGCACAGTCCGATCGGATGTCTGCACTTTCTAGTTCTTTGGAGTCGGAGGCCCAATTCAATAAGTTAAGTATACAGGAAGCTAGCTATGAGAAACGTTCTAGTTTTTACGCTATCAAAGCGCCTCAGGATGGATACGTCACAAAGGCGTTGATAACAGGAATCGGAGAGACTGTTAAAGTGGGAGAGAAGGTCTTTAGTTTCATTCCAGCAAACTATGATCTGGCTGTCGAACTGCACGTTCGACCGATCGATCTACCACTTATTATGGAAGGCAATCATGTTAGGCTCCAGTTTGATGGGTGGCCGGCTCTAGTTTTTAGTGGATGGCCGGGATTGTCATTTGGAACCTACGCAGGAGAAGTACTGGCTTTTGACAAAGTACTTGGTCCAAATGGGAAGTTTCGAATTTTGGTTGTGCCTGCTGAAGGAGAAGAGGCCTGGCCAACTTTGCTTCGGCTTGGATCTGGAGCATATGGTATTGCGATGCTTAAGAATGTGCCAATTTGGTACGAACTCTGGCGAAACTTGAATGGGTTTCCACCGGATTTTTATAAGAAGGAAGGTGAGGATAAAAGTGGCTTAGCAGAGAGGAAATTATGAGGCAATTAGCGCTCACCATATTACTTAGCCCTTTTTTGCTCCAAGCGCAAAGAAGTGAATTTACAGTTTTAGAGTATTACCGGCTGGTGAAGGAGACGAATCCCATTGCCAAACAAGCCGCATTGATTGAATCGCGAGGCCCACTAGCAGTACGAGAAGCTAGAGGAGCTTTTGATCCCAAATTGGTCTCAGACTACGATGCAAAGCAATTTGAGGACAAAAACTATTATGATTTGTGGAACTCATATGTTAAAATTCCTACGTTGCTTAACATTGATTTAAAAGCAGGATATGAGCGTAACAGCGGCATTTTTTTAAATCCTGAGCGCAATGTCCCGTCGACTGGGTTGTACTATGCGGGTGTGTCCGTTCCCGTAGGTGAGGGACTTTTTGTGAATGAACGAACTATAGATCTCAAGAAGAGTAAACTAACGCAGCAGGAACTTAGAATACAGTCAGAAATGGTGCTAAATAACCTGTTTCTTGATGCCAATTTTGCCTATTGGTATTGGTATGAAGCATATGAGAAACTAACTATTGTCAGGTCTAACCTTGTACTGGTCCGTCAACGTTTCGACGGAATCCGGGAAGGAGTATTGAATGGCGAGAATGCAGCAATTGACTCGGTGGAAACGCTTATTCAAGTTCAGCAATGGTCTAACTATCTGCAAAAAGCAGATGTTGAATTCCAAAATAGTTTATTACTAATGCAGAATTTTGTTTGGGAAGAGGAGGTGGATCTGCTAGCGTCTATTCCCGTCTCAGATGGAGATGAAATTGCGGCAAACCGGGATGTCTATGTTGACTACGCGTTATCTCGTCACCCCGAATTAAGTAAAATTTCACTGACGGGTGCCAAGCTGGATTTGGACCGAAGGTTAAATGCTGAGCAACTAAAGCCAACAATCAATCTGAACTATAATGCATTGCTCTCGGAAGGGAATTCGTTGGAAGGGAGTTCCTTTTTATCAAACAACTACAAGGCTGGAGTGAACCTTAGTTTTCCTCTTTTGATGAGAAAAGAAAGGGCGAAACTGAGGATGACAAAAATAAAACGTGAAGAAAACGATCTTAAATTGAACCAGAAACGTAGAACCATCACAAACAAAGTGGAACAGTCTTTCAATAAAGTGCTGCAACTTCAGAACATGATCATTCAGCAGGAAACTATGGTAGCTAATTATCAGATAATGCTGGAGGGAGAGCGTAGTAAATTTGATAATGGTGAGAGTTCCATATTCCTCATTAATTCCAGAGAGAACAAGAAACTTGATGCGGAAATCAAGCTTGTAGAACTTCGAAGTGACCTAGGTCAGTCGATCGGAGTTTTGAAGTGGTCAAGCGGTATTCTAGCTGAAGAGCAAAAGAATTTGGATAGATGATACTTCTTCATGACATAGCGAAAGACGAGAAACAAGCAGAGGCGATTTCCGACTTTCTTCTAATGAAAAAATTTGTACTGGACACGTTCACGGTTGCCGGTAAAATGCATGAGTCTGATGAAGACAACAAGACTTCCTCAAAATCGAGGGTATTGGTCATCGCGAAAACTCGGGCACTTTTGTTCGACAAAATTGACAAGGCCCTTCAGCGAAAATATCTCAAAGAACCACCAATTTTCTACTCACTTCCAATCGTAAATATGGATTGGGACCATGCTTCTGAGTTAGAAAAGAACATTAAGGTCTAGGAAAGTCCTGTCACTTTTCCGTCATCGTCGATATCAATTTGCTCCGCCGCAGGTACCTCTGGTAGACCCGGCATCCGAAGCATTTTCCCTGTTATCGGAATAACAAATCCAGCTCCCGCTGCAATTTCAATTTCCCTTACCGTCAAGGTGAATCCATTTGGTCCACCGACTAGCGTCGCATCGTCAGAGAATGAACTTTGGGTTTTGGCAATACAAACAGGAACATTCTCCAGTCCAAGCCTTTTTATTTTTTTCAAATTCAATTTGGCTTTTGGTGCAAACTCCACTCTTCCGCCACCATAGACATTCTTGTTTACTGCCTCGATTTTTTCTTGTACGCTCATTGACCAATCGTAGGTAGGGTTAAAGGTACCTGTACAACTTTCCGCGGCCTTAACAACTAGAGACGCAAGTTCAGATGCTCCTTCCCCTCCTTTTTCCCATCCATGGCATTCGCACACGGTAACGTTTCGTCCTTTGCAGTATTCAAGCACCGCGTTTACCTCTTCGTCAGTATCTGATACAAATCGATTGACGGAAACAACCATTGGTAGACCGAATTTTTCAATGTTGTCGATATGCCGTTCCAGGTTGATCATACCACCTTTCAAAGCAGAAACATCCGGTTGATTCAATTGATCTTTTGCTTTGCCTCCATGGTATTTGAGTGCACGGACTGTGGTTACCAACACTACAGCTTTTGGCGATAAGTTTCCACTTCGGCATTTAATATTCAGAAATTTCTCAGCGCCCAAGTCAGCACCAAACCCAGCCTCTGTTACGACGTAGTCAGATATGGAAAGCCCCATTTTCGTCGCGATCATCGAGTTGGTTCCTTGTGCAATATTGGCAAATGGACCACCATGGATAATCGCCGGGTTGCCTTCAAGTGACTGTACCAGATTTGGTTTGATAGCGTCTTTTAATAAGACAGTCATAGCGCCATGCGCTTTTAAGTCACGAGCATAAATTGCCTTATTGTCAAAGGTGTCTCCCACATAGATGTTACCAAGACGTTCTTTCAGGTCTTTAAGATCTTTTGATAGACAAAGGATTGCCATCACTTCTGATGCAGCGGTGATGTCAAATCCAGATTCCCTAACATATCCGTTGGCCTTCCCTCCCAAACCAGTTACGATATGCCTAAGGGACCGATCATTCATGTCCATGGACCACCTCCATGCGACTGTTCGTGGATCAATATTGAGGTTATGCGTCTTACTTTGAATGTTGTTATCAATAAGTGCAGAGAGTAGGTTGTTAGCTTTTTCTATTGCTGGAAAATCTCCAGTAAAGTTTAGATTGATGTCTTCCATCGGAATTACCTGCGAATGTCCTCCGCCTGTAGCTCCGCCTTTCATACCAAAAACAGGACCTAGCGATGGTTCTCGCAAAACTGCTATCGATTGCTTTCCAATCTTATTAAGTCCGTCATTTAGGGCGACGGATGTAGTGGTCTTCCCTTCTCCCGCAGGAGTAGGTGTAGTTGCGGTCACCAAGATTAGATTATTTTCATTAACCTTTTTTTCGTCAATGAAGTCTAGTGGCAGCTTGGCTTTGTATTTTCCATAGTGCTCAATGTCGTCAGGCGACAGGCCTAGGTTTTTTGCAATAACGTTTATGTGTTGGGGTTCAACCGATTGGGCGATTTCTATGTCATTCATTCAGAAAAAATTTCGCGTAATATAGCTGATTAGGAGAATTCTGAACAAATGTTGTTTGCAGAAGTGAAATTATTATGGCCGATGGTCGTCTGAAATTGGATTTGAACTTCAAAGAAAGGTCCTAGAAAAGAAAAGCACAAGCATTTATGCTTGTGCTAGGTATTCTATAAATCTACAGTTTAATGGTTGACATACCACTCACGAGGGTCTTGATTAGACCTGCTAATTTTTAGAAAGAAGATAGGTATCATCGCCATCATCAACCTCTAGTTCATCTTCGGTTAGTAGCTCGACATCCAATTCCCAATCTTCGAAACTCTGGTCATAGTCGATAGTGATTTCATCTTCATCACGATTCCATTCCCATTCTCCTGTAAACCTGCTGACGCTTCCACTATCGTTGATATCTTCCTCATAATCTCCATTTCTTTCAATGGTAAGTTCCACGATGAGATCCGATCTTACATTATCTCCGTTTACCTCTTCTAAAGTCCAGGTACCTACAATGAGATCAGTCTGAGACGGACCGTCGTCTTTACTGCAGGACATAAGAAGAGTGACTGCAATGGCTGCGAACACTAAATGGAACAGTCGAATACCATTCCCCTGATACTTTTTCATTAAATTTTTCATAAGTGAGTAGTTATTTTAAAATTTCAAGAACAAAGCTAGAATTGGGACTACAGGACCTTTGCCAGGGACGTTACATCCTTTGATAGGAGCGTAACATTTGCACTTTTTCCTGTTTTTATTGACTTTTACTTACTAGCTAGCTAGTAGATACCCACTCGTTAATCTCACCATGAAGTTCAGGACATGTTTTCTGGCGCTATACTTTATGTGGCTGAATGGACATGGCCAGGAGAGATTGAACTTCCAAAACTTGACAGTTGAAGATGGCCTTTCGTATAGCCTTGTCTTCGAAATTCTTAAGGACAGCAATGGGTTTATGTGGTTTGGAAGCACCGATGGGCTTAACAAATTTGATGGTCACGATTTCACTATTTATCAGAACGTACCCGGAGACAGCACGAGTCTTCCTGACAATAGTGTTTGGGCTTTGTTCGAAGATTCGAAAAATAATCTGTGGGTAGGCACGGACGGAGGAGGTCTCTCCATGTATGATAGATATACGGATATCTTCACCAATTTTAAGAATGATCCCGATGATCCCTCAAGTCTACCGCACAATTCAGTAAACATAATTATCGAAGATTCCTACGGTGCTGTTTGGATTGGAACTTATGGAGGTGGGATGTCAAAAATTGTTGCTCAGGGAAAATTTAAGAATTACAGTTTTGATGAAGGTGATCCAAAATCGCTAAGTAATAATTTCGTTCATGATCTTTTTGAAGACCACTTGGGAAGACTCTGGGTTGGTACAAGACATGGACTCAATTTGTATGATCGAAGTACGAATGCCTTCCTTAGAACTTATGCTGGTCAAGAGGAAATGTCCTTGAGCAATGACAATGTCCTTTCGATAGCAGAGGATGAAGAAGGTATTCTCTGGCTGGGAACATGGGGAGGAGGTCTGAATTCTCTCGATCCAAGGACAGGAGACATCCGTCAGTATGCTTTCCCAGAGGAGAGTTCGAATCGAGTAGCGTGCGTTTACGTGGACAGTTTTAATTCAGTATGGGCTGGTTTTCTAGGAGAGGGACTCGTTTCATTGGATCGCGGTACTGGTAGATTAAATTCAAATACCAAGGATGTTCTAAATACAGCTAGCCTGATTAACGATAATGTGTGGTTTATTTACGAGGACGATCTCAAAAATCTCTGGATAGGAACGGAGGGTGGGATCTCAAGGCTTGAGCTTGACAAAAAGTCGATCAACGGTTTCGACATTGCATACTTTGCTCCAGAATTTAAAAATACTGTCCTTACAGATTTCGATGAGACCTTAGATGGGGAGATTCTGTTTTCAACGGAAGATGAGGTTGGAATTATAACAAATTCGAATGGTCAAACAACCTTAACGAAGTTGATCGAAGTGGCTGGAATCTGGTCAATTCTGGCCGAGGAGAAAAATATTTGGATCTCTTCTAGTGGATCAGGTCTTTTTAAATACCGAAAAACGGGGCTAGGATATGAATTAGATCGGAAGTACCTGGAAATTAAAAATGTAAGCTTGGAAAATCCCACTTACCTGCTGAAAGGTAGCGAGGGAGTCATCTGGATTGGAACAGACGGGAGTGGACTGGTTAGGTATACCCCAGGCGACAACGATTTTCGCATTTACCCTTTGTTAGACTCGACAGTAACAAATTCTTCTCTGATACTGAATGTTTATGAGGATGATGAAAACACGCTATGGATTGGAACCTATGCAGAAGGACTGATCAGGTTTGATAAAGGCTCTGGCCAGTTCGAAAGGCTCACTTCAGAGACCAAAGAGGGATCGATCAGCAATAATACCGTCTTAAGTGTGATTCAAGACGACGAGGGTATTATGTGGATAGGTACAGATGGAGGAGGGCTAAATAGGTTGGATCGAGCTACTGGACAAGTCTCTATCAAGACGACCCAGGACGGACTTCCAAGTAACATCATTTTGGGAATCATAGAAGATGGCGAAAATAACCTTTGGATGAGCACCAATGAAGGGATCTCGAAATATGACAAAACTGCGGATACGTTTAACAACTATGATGGATCTCATGGGTTGGTTTCGCAAAGCTTCAATGCGGATGCATTTTTCAGGGATCGAAGCGGCCAATTCTATTTTGGAAGTGGAAATGGCTTCAATGTTTTCCACCCTGATAGTATACGACCCTCAACGTTCGTTCCTCCAGTCTTTTTCAGTGATTTCAAAGTTCTAAACAAGTCCATTGGTTTGACTGAGGGTATTTTATCTCGTCATATAAATTTTGAGGAATCTATCACGCTTTCGCACAAGGAGAATTTCTTCTCCTTCAATTTTGTTGCACTGGACTACCGCGCTCCATCTAAGAACTTGTATGCATACAAACTGGAAGGTTTTAATACTGAATGGATATATACTGATGCCCTTGATCGGCAGGCGACCTTTACAAATCTAGATCATGGCAACTATGAATTGAAGGTGAAGGCATCAAACAGTGATGGTGTTTGGGGGCAAAACACTGCTTCTCTACAAATAAGGATTGAGCCACCACCATGGAAAACCTGGTGGGCGTATTCACTCTATTTTGGCTTTTTTACGTTTATGATCGTATTAATTTTCCGAACCTTTCTTGTTCGGGAGCGATTGAAAACCAACCTGGAGGTAGAGCGACTAGAACGGAAGAAGATGGAAGAACTTGATGAGTTGAAATCAAGTTTTTTTGCAGGAATATCACATGAATTCAGAACACCGCTAACACTGATTTCTGCTCCAATTGGACAACTTTTGAAAAAGCATGCGAAGGATCAGGAGACAGGTTGGACTTTGAAATTGGTGAATAGGAATGCTAATAGGTTGCTGCGATTGATCAATCAACTGCTTGATCTATCAAAATTAGAGGCAGGTAAATTGAAGTTGAAAGTAAGTAAAAGCGATGTTGTAGGATGGATGCGTGTGGTTATAGCCTCTTTCGAATCTTTTTCTGAAAGTAAGGAAATATCATTTCAAACCGACCTTCCAAAGGAACCGGTTATGATGTTTTTCGATAAGGAAAAACTGGAACAGATTCTGGTGAACCTACTATCCAATGCTTTTAAATTTTCAAAAACGGAGGTGGAACTCAAAGTAAAAATGCGAAACAAAGTCCTCCAGATCGAAGTTTTAAACGATGGCGAAAAGGTCCATACACTTGACTTGGAGAAGATTTTCGATCGCTTTTATCAAGTTAACGAAAACAAAACTCATGCAGAAGGAACTGGCATTGGGTTGGCGCTCGTAAAGGAATTTACAGAACTGCATCATGGTACGGTTCAGGCAAGCAGTGAAGAGGGAAGAACCGCATTTCTAGTTAATCTTCCAACTTCTGATGCAGCTTATGATCAGGATGACAGAGTATCGGTGGGAGAAACTGAGGTGTCAAAAGCCGTTCGACAGCAGGACGAGCTAGATGAGCTGTCCAGTGAAATAACGCTTGACCAGGATGATCGTCATGGAATACTTATCGTCGAGGATAACGAAGATCTAAGATCATACATGGCACAGCAATTGGGAGACGAGTACCAGGTAATTGAAGCAAGAGATGGAAGAGAAGGTTTGGATCAGGCCCTGTCAGAAATACCAGATCTGATCATTACGGATTTGATGATGCCACAGATCGATGGAGTAGAGTTGGTCAAATCAATTAGAAAAGATTCTAAAACGAATCACATTCCGATCATCATGTTAACTGCGAAAGCTGATAAAGAGGCAAAATTGGAAGGGATTCAAGAAGGTGTTGATCACTACTTGAATAAACCCTTTGATATGGACGAATTGTTGGTGCGAGCAAAGAGCCTTCTCAACCAGAGAGAGCGGATTCGTAATCATTTCTATAGTGAATTTATTGCCAGTCCAACGGCGGAGGACATTACATCTATGGACGATCAGTTCCTTGAGCAGGCCGTAGCTGTGATCAATGTTCAGCTGGATAACCATGAGTTCACAGTAGATCAATTTGCTAGAGAGCTTGCTCTTAGCCGAGTACAACTGCATAGAAAACTGAAAGCAATTATCGGCTGTTCTGCCTCAGAATTTATTCGGCAATACCGCCTGAAAAAGGCACATGAATACTTGAAAGGCAAGAAGGATACGGTTTCCAGAATCGCATATTCTGTAGGATTCAACAACCTTTCATATTTTACCAAAGCCTTTAAAGAAGTGTATAAAATCAACCCTTCGGACCTACTTAAGTAGGCTTAAACTACTTTTTTCGAACAATGTAACATAGGTGTTAAACCATGAAACTTTAGCGGTAAGGACTGCCTGAGCTTGCTTATACCTTGGCTATTGAATTTTAATCTGAACAAATAAATGATTCAATTATGAAAGCAATAGTATTTCTGACTCTTGTATTTTTCGGGCACCTCCTTTCGGCACAAGATGTTATCGTGATGAAGAACGGCGATGAATTGAAAGCTCGCGTTGAAGAGGTGGGTTCATCGGTAATTAAGTACAAGAAATTCGAAAATTTGGAAGGACCAACGTACTCAGTTGACAAGGGTAACGTTTTTATGATCCGTTACGAAAATGGGAGCAAGGATGTATTCACTCAAACCACTCAGCCGGAGCCCACCAGTACTCCCGTCTCTAATTCTTCCGAGTCTGACTTTCCACAGAGTTCTTTCAATGTCAACCCGCTAGGTTTTTTACAGTTCGGTCCCATTTTTCAGTATGAATCAAAAATTGGCCCAACGACATACATCGTTCCGTATTTCAGGTATGCTTTTGCTGGAGTTGCAACTCACTTGGTTTGGACCGCTTTTGAAGAGGATAGCGAGTTGTCCGCCAGTACTGCGGCGGTCGGGGTTGGAGTAAAGAGTTTTGCCTCTTCTGGTGACTCTTGGTACTACGGAGGAATTCTGGATTTCGCATGGGCCACCGCGCGGTATGATGTTAGTCAGCCCGACGCAACGGAAGAGAAGGCTACGAGTCTCGGTCTAGTTTCAAACTTTGGGTATAGATGGCGATCAGATCACGGCACGTACGTGAATGTTGGGTTGCTTGCTGGAGCTTCCTTTGACTTAAAAGACGAGGAGAGGTTCATTAGTACTGGCGAATTGTATTCTGATAACTCAGCAGTAGGCATTTTCGGAATGCTTGAACTCTCGTTTGGATGGGAATCCAAAAGATAGAAAGTATGATGAAGCTCACCCTAATTGTACTTGGTTTATCCATCATGACCAATGCCACGTCTCAAGATGTTATTACGACGAAAGATGGAAATGAAATTGAAGCGATTGTAAAGGAGGTTACGGTGGAGTCTGTAAAGTATCAAAAGAAAGAAAACCCCGATGGACCAATCTACACGCTGAATAAAAGCGAAATATTTATGATCAAATATGAAAATGGAACGAAGGATGTTTTCACAGTAAACGGGCCTGCAGCGACTGTTGCCAATGGAAAAACCGCAACCATTTATTTTTATAGGCCAAAGAAGTTTGCCAATAGTGCCACAAAGGTAATTGTTGGTACGGTCGAACCAGATGAAGTCATAGTGGCTGTCAAAAATGGAAGCTGGTACAAGACGGAGTATACTCATCTGGGAGAGCGCAAATTTGTGACGGGCGTGTTTATCATCAACCCTGAAACCTACGAATTCAATGTTGATGCTGGCGGCACTTACTATGTTAAATGCACTGTTCTAACTAAGGGGCTAAAGGTTATGGCTGAACTAGAATTCGTGGATCAAACGGTGGCGGAGAGAGAAATGAAGAACCTAAAAGCGCAATCAAAGAGTTTTGTAGATTGACAAAAAGAAGAGAGTTTATGCTTCAGCCAGGGCTTCCCATTTGCTCATCAATTGCTCTAGCTCATGCTTCTTTTGCTGGTAGGTTGTGTTCAATTTTTCGTATTCCTCCGGATTCTCGTATACAGATGGATCTGCTAATTGAGATTCAAGACTTTCGATTTCGTTTTCAAATTGCTCAATGCTAGATTCGACCTGTTTCAACTCTTTCTTTTGAGTTTGGTCTTGCTGATTGTTCTTGGGTTTGGTGTTTTCCTTTTTTTTCGTCTTAGGTTGCGGGGGTTGTTCCTTTTTATCTGAGACCGCATTTTTGGCTCTCCACCACGAATATTCCTCATAGGTCCCAGGATACTCTTTGATTTCCTTTCCTTCAATCCACCAGATCTTATTGGCCACCTGGGTGATGAAGTGTCTGTCGTGAGAGACGAATAATAGCGTGCCCTCATACTGCTGAAGAGCCTGAACCAAGATGCTAACGGAGAGGATATCTAGGTGGTTTGTAGGCTCATCTAACAGAAGGAAGTTAGCTTCGGAAATAAGTGTTTTAGCTAGTGCAACTCTCGACTTTTCCCCTCCCGAAAGAACCTTTATTTTTTTAAAGACTTCATCGTCGGAGAAGAGGAAACAACCAAGTACGCTTCTCAATTCCTGCTCTGTTTTACCTGTGCCAGCCTGCTTAAGCTCTTCAAGCAAGTCATTCTTGATGTCTAATGCTTCAAGTTGATGCTGTGCGTAGAAGGAGTTAATCACATTGTGGCCAGTCTCCACCTTACCTTTGTATGGTTCGGTCTCTGCAATAATTCTTAAAGCAGTTGATTTCCCCTTTCCATTCGCACCAATTAAAGCTACTTTGTCTCCACGTTCCAGGCCGATGCTTGAGCTTTTCAATATCTCGAGATCACCGTACGACTTGGAAACATCCACAAGTCGTTTCACGTGTCGACCTGATTTTGTTTTGAAATTAAATCTAAAATTAACCTGAGCGTTCTCATCAATTACTTGCTCGACACGGTCCATCTTTTCTAACATTTTCATCTTGGATTGAGCCTGCTTGGCCTTGGTGGCTTTCGCTTTAAATCGCTCGATGAATCGCTCAGCCTCTTTTATCTTTTGCTGCTGATTTTCGAAAGCATTTTGCTGAAGTTCATTTCGCAGTGCTTTCTCTTCTTCGTAGTGATCGTAGTCTCCTGGATAGACGTTAAGTTTTTGCATAGAGACTTCAACAATTTTGTTGACCGATCTGTTGAGAAATTCTCTATCGTGCGAGACGATTATGTAAGCACCTTCGTATGATTGCAGATAGGTCTCTATCCATTGGATGGAAGGAAGGTCCAGATGGTTCGTAGGCTCATCCAGCATTAGAAGATCTGGTTTTTCTAAAAGGAGCTTTGCTAACATGACACGCATTCTCCAGCCCCCAGAAAACTCACTTAACGGTCTTTGTAGATCAGAAGTTTTGAAGCCAATTCCCTCGAGAATCTCCTCAGCGCGAGATTGTAGTGTGTAGCCCTCCTCTGCTTCGAAGCGTTCCTGCAGTTTAGTTAGTTTGTCTACCAACCCATCACTGTAATTTTCCTCCATTTCCTTGATCACCAGATCGATCTTTTTTTGCAGCTCAAGTGTCGAGGCAAAAGCCTGCATGGCCACTGAAAGTATGGATTCTTCCGTCTGAAATGAAAGCAGGTCCTGATTTAGAAACCCGATGGTTGTGTCTTTGCTTTTTGAGATTTTACCTGAGGTAATTTGGGTCTCTCCGGTCATCATTTTAAGGAGCGTGGACTTACCGGTTCCGTTCAGACCGATAAGTCCAATTTTGTCTTTCGGTCCAATGAAAAGATTAGCTTCATCGTACAATGCCCTGTCACCCAAGTAGAATGAAAGATTTGTAATGTCAATCATGCCGCAAAAGTAATCTTCGTGACGCTAGTTATCCAGTATTCTTGAATTGTTGGAGAGTTAATTATTAAATTGAAATTTCAAAATCGAAACCATGAACAAAATCATTTACATCCTGTCCATTTTATTTTTCTTTTCATGCTCATCAAAGTCGCCGGAATCCGAACCTGACGATGCTGGTGCTGAAGAAGAGATAGTAGAACCTGCACTCAATTCTATGGAAAACATCCAATTGGAATCATTGAGTCTCCCCGAAGGGTTCAAAATTGATGTCTTTGCTCGAGTGAACAACGCCAGGTCGATGGCGCTGAGTCCTGATGGTACCTTGTTCGTGGCCAATCGGAGAAAAGGGAACAAGGTGTACGCTCTAAGAGACAATGATGGGGACGGCAAAGCGGATGAGAGATATGTTATAGCGAGTGGACTAAGAATGCCAAATGGCGTTGCGTTTAAAGATGGATCGCTTTTCGTGGCTGAAATAGGTAAACTGTGGAGGTTTGATGACATCGAGAACAACTTAGCTAACCCACCGGAGCCTGTAAATATCTATGACGATTACCCAAAGGATGCTCATCATGGATGGAAGTACATTGCTTTTGGCCCGGATGGAAAGCTCTACGTCCCAGTCGGAGCTCCTTGTAATATTTGTGAAAGCAAAAATGAAATGTATGCTTCGATTACTCGAATGAATCCAGATGGCTCTGATCGAGAAGTTTTTGTAAGTGGTGTTAGAAATACGGTAGGCTTTACCTGGCATCCTGAGACAGGAGAAATGTGGTTTACTGACAATGGAAGAGATTCTATGGGAAATGATATTCCCCCTTGTGAGCTAAATAGAGTATCTGAAAAAGGACAACATTTTGGCTATCCGTATTGCCATGGTGGGGAAATCAAGGATCCGGAATTTGGAGACAAATTCCCGTGTTCTGATTTCGTTGCTCCAGCTCAAAAACTGGGAGCTCATGTGGCCCCGCTTGGACTTAAATTTTACACAGCCAGCGCTTTCCCGGCAGAATACAAAAACAAAATGTTTATTGCAGAGCATGGCTCTTGGGATCGCTCCCAGGATGTGGGACATTCTGGACACAAGATTTCGATAGTGACTGAAAAAGATGGAGTAGGAGTTGCCTATGAAGACTTTATCACTGGATTCTTAAACACAGAAACTAACCGAGCTTGGGCTAGACCAGTGGATATTGTGATTGCTGCCGATGGCTCCATGCTAGTATCTGATGATCTGGCCGGGACCATTTTCAGAATATCTTACGAGGGATAGTTTGAGTCTCAACAGATTCAAACTCAGTGTAAAAAGATCAATCGGAGGAGCCCGAAGACTGAATGCTTTCATAAGGAACATCTCGTTTTCGTAGAAACCCCCATTCTCCATTTTCTGTTTCTACACGGACATATCGATGGTTGACAGCTAAAACCTTAACCGATTGATCTGTTTGAAGGGTATCTAATGTTAGCGATTTCCATCGCATTTCAGATTTTAGGAATGTGTTCCTTGCAAGCTCAATATTTTTTCCAAGTAGAAGGGTGTCTGGCTCAAAAGCCCCGGCTCTCGGCACCTCAGGAACAATGAAAGGATACGGGTCTACCGGACCATTGCGGTAAACACCAAAGTGAAGGTGAGGAGGAGTGTAGCGCGCATTACCTGTATTCCCAACGGTCCCAATGGTGTCGCCTGGGTTTACTGTTTGGTAACGTTCCACTTTTTGTTCCTGTAGATGCGCAAAGTATAGATTGTTACCTGTTTTTCTGTCGTAAAGCCAGACCACCTTCCCACCTAGTCCACGGGTTCCAACGAAACGAACGTCTGCCTTTACTGGAGCAATAATTGGGGTATGTCTTTTGGCGAAAATATCGACCCCATGGTGATCTCGTTTCCCCCCGTCACGAGGGTCTCCAAAGAAACTTTGAACGGCCCGCTTATTTTTTCCTGCCACTGGAAATGCAAGCGTAGGTACGTTTTCTATTGTAATCTTAAAATCACCGCCTCGAAGAAGTTCTGGCTGTAATCTGAGTAGATAGGTTGCGTCTCTTCTAGGTTCGAAACCAAGCTGAAATGAACTATCAGCTGATGCCACTTGCCTAAACTGACTTAGTGAATCGTTTTCGATTCTGAAGAGATCGATAAAAACCCGTGTGGTGTCCTGCACAAGTAACTGAAGATCAACCAATATTTTCTGCCCTCTTTTTGCATCAAATCGATATCCTAAAGCGTCAGGTTTCGTATCTGCGATTACAAATGCTTCCTGATAGGGTAGCTGAACTTTTATTTGATTGTCAAAGGGTTTGTCGGCAGCTTTCATCCAATCTTCTCCAAGTGCGGTTGACAACAGGTTAGCCTGCTTTAGCGAGTACCAGTAAGCTTCATGATCATTCCTGGGATAAAACCGCTCTGGAATTTTTTCTTCAGTGCACCCTAACGCAATTAATACGACTGTAGCTAGAAGCAGTAGTTTGGTTGGCATAGACCATCATACGGTTTTTATTTATTTCTGTTTAACCTCTTTTAATTCCGCGCATATAAGTTTTTGGAAGGCTTATCTGCGTATTTTGTTAATTTCATACTTAAACATTTAACTATATGCAACGTTTGAAAAATTTGTTCCTACCAGCTTTGATCCTGGTAGTTTTTATGGGTTGTGCTCCCTCTCAGGAGGATGCAGGTACTGGGTCTTTTCAGGTTCCGGTGGACTATTACACGCTGGACAATGGCCTTAAGGTGATCCTGTCCCAGGATAAGACCTCACCCACAGTCGTCATTGCTGCGTACTACAACATTGGATTCAGAATAGAACCGCGAGATCGCACCGGGTTTGCTCACTTGTTTGAACACATGATGTTTCAGGGTTCCAATAATCTAGGAAAAATGGAATTCATTAAGCTGGTTCAGCAAAACGGAGGAGTGTTGAACGGGTCAACTCGTTTTGATTTCACAAACTACTTTGAGATTGTGCCGTCGCACAAACTGGAAACCATGCTGTGGGCGGAAGCTGACAGAATGCGTGGGTTGGCTATCACACAGGACAATCTGACGAACCAGCAGGGCGTGGTGAAGAATGAAGTGAAGGTGAATGTTTTAAATCAGCCATATGGTGGGTTCCCATGGTTGGATATGCCACAGTATGCAAATGAGAACTGGTTTAATGCACACAATTTCTATGGAGATCTGGAGGATTTGGATGCTGCTACGCTCGAGGATGTGCAAAGCTTTTTTGATACATACTATTCTCCAAATAATGCTGCCATTTCTGTGGTAGGAGATTTTGAAGTTGAAGATGCGAAAAAATGGATTCAGCAATATTTTGGAGATATTCCGTCAGCAGAGATTCCGCCTCTACCAGACATTTCTGAAGCTCCACAGACAGCAGAAAAGCGATTTGAAAAAGAAGATAAGCTGGCAAACAAACCAGCACTGGCTGTGGCATACCAGATGCCAGAACGTAATTCAACCGCATACTATGCAATGGGGCTGCTTGATCAAATTTTGTTGCAAGGGGACAATAGCCTTCTTTACAAAGAGCTGGTCAAAGAAAATGGATATACAGCCAACGTAGGTGGCGGTATCAACTATCTGGGAAACATGTTCAACTACAAAGGACCAATGCTCTGGATGTTTAACTTTATTCATGATACCGATGTTGAAGCGGATACGCTTCTTCAGTCCATTGACAAAGTGGTGTTGGACCTGAAAACTACCGGAGTAACACAAGAGATGTTGGACAATGCGATTGTCAAAATACGCTCAAGTCTCTATGATAACCTTGGAGGTTTCTTCGGGTTTGGAAGAGCTGACTTACTGTGCAGTTTCGCGTTGTTTGACGATAACCCAAACCGAATAAATGAAATTGAAAGTGAATTTCAAAAAGTTACTGTTGCAGATGTCAATAAGACGATTAATGATTACTTAAAAGCAACCAACAGAACTATTCTAACATTGAAGCCATTGGCTGTCGAAAACTAAAATACTGGGAAAATGAAAAAGATATTAACGTACACACTGATTTTATCTGTAATTCCGTTTTTAGGAATTTCGCAGGAAAAGGAAACTCCTCCGGCTGGAGGAACACCGAAAGGATTTACACTCCCGGCCAAGGAATCATTTGATTTGAATAATGGACTAACAGGCGTTTTGATTTCTTGGGGATCGATTCCAAAGGCTACGGTTCAATTTGTAGTGAAAACTGGCAACATCAACGAAGCTGCTGATGAGGTATGGTTGAGTGATCTGTTAGCTGATTTAATGAAGGAGGGGAGTACATTTAAAGACGGAAGTCAGATCGCTGATGAGATAGCCAGTATGGGTGGAGATCTTAACATTGGGGTAGGTCAGCATACGACAACTTTGACAACTAACGTGCTCTACGAATTTGTACCTGACGCCATCGAGTTGCTCGGTCAAGTACTTACCAGTCCGTCATTTCCCGAAGATGAATTGGATCGATTAATCAATGACAGAAAACGTCAGTTGAGCGTGAACAAAACGCAACCTAGTCCACAGGCATACGAAAAGTTTTATGCTGCTATCTATCCTGATCATGCATATGGTAGAATGTTTCCAACGGATGAGATGTTGGACAGCTATAGCATTGATAAGTTGAGGGGTTTCTACGATTCGAATTTTGGAGCTAAACGTACCTCTGTTTATGTGGCGGGAGTGTTTGATTCAAAAGAGGCGAAAAAGGCGATAGAGAATGTTATGGGCGAGTGGAAAGCTGGCGAGGAAGCTAACTATCCAATTGCTGAGCCAAAAACAGGTAATAGCATTGAAATGATTGATCGTCCGGATGCACCACAGTCCACATTAATTGTTGGTTTACCGGTTCCCGATCCATCAGATCCAAATTACACTGCGTTTGATATTACCAACTCATTGTTGGGCGGGTCCTTTGGTTCAAGAATCACAAGTAACATAAGAGAGGACAAAGGCTATACTTACTCACCTTTCAGTACGGTGACAGATCGTTACAAGTCCTCCATCTGGTATGAAATGGCGGATGTTACAACTGACGTAACAGGTCCATCACTGCGAGAAATCACAAAGGAAATTTACAAACTTCAAGAAGAGCCTCCATCTAAAGAAGAGCTTGATGGAATTAAGAATTATGAGGCAGGTATCTATGTGTTACAAAACTCAACACCTGCTGGAATAATAAATCAGCTTTCGTATTTGAATACGTATGATCTACCGGAGTCTTTTTTGACTGACAGGGTGAAAAATATCTACGCTATTACACCTGAGCAGGTAAGTGAACTTACGAAGAAGTATATCCGACCAGAGGATATGACGTTGGTTATTGTAGGTGATAAAAAGAAGATTGAGCAACAGATCAAGGAATACGAAAAGGAACTAGCTGAGAAGAATCAGTAGAATAAAAGAAGTCAATAAAAGTAAAAAGGCAGTTCCATGAACTGCCTTTTATTTGTCTTCTTTGGTTCTTCCCTTTCCGCGTATCGCGTCGCTATAATGATGGTACAAGGTATTGATGAACGCCAGAATAATTCCCACGCCTAACACAATGTAAAAAATGGTGAAGACCTTACCGGCATCTGTCTTGGGAGCAAAATCTCCGAAACCTATTGTAGTGAGAGTGATGAAGGAAAAGTAGAAGGAATCTAACCATGTCCAACCTTCCAGGTAGTGATACACTGTGGTGCCTATCACAAGAATAGCGGTGACGGTAACAAGCAGATCGCGGTATTCTTTGTCTTTTAGAAAGGATTTGATGGTGCTAAATAGAATCATGGCTTTAAAGGTCAGCTATTTTTTCTCAAGAATGTCACCGTACTGATAGGTGATTTCTTCAACCTTCTTTCCCTTCTTGTCAAAGTAGGTCCAAACTTTATGTCGTTTGTTTCGAACATAGAGACCAGTGAATTCTACCTGGCCGTTTTTATGAAATTGAGTGTAGGTGCCGTGAAAGAGATTTAGCTCATAATTTGCTTCTATTCTCAGCTCACCGTTTTGAAAGAACTCCTTATGAGCTCCAAATTTCTTTCCAAATCTGTATTCTGTTTCCGATGCTTTTTTACCGCCATCGAATGACGTGGCTAGACCATGTAATTTGCCCTTTTCGTATTTTTCTATCGAAGCAATTCTTCCCTTGGAGTCATACGCAGACCATGTTCCTTTCGGTAACTCATTCTCCAACTGCTTCTCCGCTATCAACACACCCTTTTCGTTGTACTCTTTTATCTGGGAATTTAAGCCACCATTGGAAAAGGAGGTTTCCATTCTGATCTTGCCATTCTCATGGTAGTCAAGACTCTTCCCCAATCTTCTTCCATTGTTGTACTTGTATTCGCTTCTAATGCTACCGTTGTCGAAGTAGACAAAGTAGTCACCTTGCAAGCCACCATTGACATAGGTGCCGGTAGTTTTTAGTTGCTCATTCTGGTAGTAGGTTTTCACGAACCCTGACTTTGATCCGCGCTTATTTAGCGCCTCCATCTCAAGTTTTCCAGAAGGGTAGTAGGTCTTGTACTGACCATCAAGTAGACCTCCGACGTAATTTGCTTCCAGCTTCAATACCCCAGATTCATAATACTGTTTTGTCTCACCGTTTGGTTTACCATTCGCGTAGAAGGTCTCTTCTTTGGTTTTGCCATTCGGATGGAATGACTTTACCAGTCCGTCTGGTTTCCCCCCTGTGAACTGAGTCTCTCCAATAAGATTGCCGAGTGAATCATACAAATTGATTGCTCCGGCTAGTGTGTCATTTTCGAAAGTTGCCTCCTGAATCAATTTCCCTGAAGGTGAGTAGACCCTGGTAGTGCCCTGTCGTAGATTGTCTCGGTACAACGTCTCGCGTTGGGTGGTACCATCTGCGTAAAAATTTTTGAATAGTCCCTGCTTCTTTCCATCCTTGAAGAAACCTGAAACAATTTGATTTCCAGAAGGGTCCAGCATTTTGTACTGGCCATCAACTCGACTGCTATCATTTTCGAGAACCTGGTATACTTCCTTGATCTGTCCCTGATCGTAATAGGTTACAATTTTGCTTTGCGCAATTGCTGCAAGTGGTAGCAGTAATAAAATTGAAAGAAGTGCTCTCATGTTAGGAAATAAAAAGCCCTACATCTAAACGTAGGGCTAATTTCAATATTATTATTCAGTATTTCAATCTGTGGGGATAGGTAAATTATGCATTCTTAAAAAAGACAACTTGTCCCAATAGCCGCGTTGGAAAACGATCAAGTCATTTTTTACCTGAAAAAAGCCACAGCCTCTTAATCCCAATGGATCTTTCCACTCCAAGATGGCCCAATCATTGTCCTCAAAAATATTCTCAACAATGCAGTGCATTTCAGCTCTTGAAAACTCGTCTGAAAACATTTGATGAATCGCAGTCTTGCCATGTACCGGATCCGTATTTACCTGGTGATTGATGGCATCCTGATGGTAAAAGCTAGCCACTAAATCAGCATCCGCCTTGTTAAATGCCGCGACCCAATTTTCGACCAACTTCTTTGGTGACATTATACCTTCTCGATGACGATAGCTGAAGCGCCACCGCCACCATTACAAATGCCAGCAGCTCCAATTTTTCCACCCTTTTTATCCAATGCAGAAACCAATGTTGTAATGATTCTCGCACCAGAAGCTCCAAGCGGGTGACCTAGCGCTACCGCACCACCTAGCACGTTTAATTTTTCTGGATCTAGATTCAATTTTTCCTGATTGGCAAGTGCCACGGCTGAAAATGCTTCATTCACTTCCCATACATCCACATCATCGTGATCAACTCCTGCGTGATCAAGTGCTCTTGGTATAGCTAGCGAGGGCGCTGTTGTAAACCACAACGGCTCCTGTGCTGCATCTCCAAACCCTTTGATTTTTGCTATTAGTGTTAGCCCAAGCTCATTTGCTTTTTCCTGACTAACGAGAACTAAAGCAGATGCGCCATCATTGATAGTGGAGGCATTAGCAGCTGTCACAGTTCCTTCTTTGTTGAATACAGGCCTAAGGTTAGGAATTTTTTCAAAATTCACATTTGAAAACTCTTCGTCGGTGTCCATTACGATTGGATCGCCTTTACGTTGAGGAATTTCAACGGGTACAATTTCGTTTTTAAAGTCTCCAGCTTCGGAGGAGGCAGCTACTTTCTTGTATGAATTGATTGCATACTCATCTTGTGCCTCTCTGGAAATATTCATTTCGCTGGCTGTATTGTCTGCGCAACTGCCCATGGCAAACTCGTTATAGACTTCCCAAAGCCCGTCATGCATCAATCCGTCCACTAGTTGTCCATGTCCGTATTTGTAGCCATACCTCGCCTTCGGAACGTAGTAGGGAACATTTGACATGCTCTCCATCCCGCCAGCTACTACCACATCATTGATTCCCAGCATGATTGATTGTGCTCCGAGCATTACAGCTTTCATGCCTGACGAGCAAACTTTGTTGATCGTGGTACATGGCACATTATGACCGATCCCTGCACCAATTGATGCTTGTCTCGCCGGGGCTTGTCCCAAATTGGCAGAGAGCACATTACCCATGAAAACTTCGTTTACCTGATCTGCATTTACGCCAGATTTTTCCAGTGCACCTTTAATAGCAAATGTTCCTAGTTCTGTGGCACTAAATCCAGCTAATTTTCCTCCAAAACTTCCAATGGGGGTTCGTACAGCAGATGCGATATAGACTTCTTTCATTTCTCGGGGTTTTTGAATGTAAGGTTGAAAATGTCAGGAAAGTTCTATTCCACCTGAAATAATCTTTGAATCCTGAACTACAAAGGTCAGACAAATGGTCTTAATTGTCAATTTTTAATTCTCAATTGTTAATTGATTTGTCACCAATCGGGCTTGCCGCTTGGAGGGCGTTCTGTAGCTTTTCTTTTCTGCTGTTGGAGATACTGGATCTCGTTGTTCTTCATCGCTTCAAGAATCATTTGGGCCTTCTCTTCACTGATGTTCATCTCTTTCAACTTTTCCTTCGTCATCTCTTCTTTTGATTTTTCGGACTCTTGCTCTTTCTCTTCCCCTTCTTTCTGCTCTTGGTTTTCTTTTTCTTCTCCTTCTTTTTCGTCCTCAGATTCTTTTTGCTCTCCTTCCTCGTCCTTGTTTTCCTGATCCTGGTTTTCTTGGTTCTCTTGATTTTCTTTGTTTTCTTCCTCGCCGTCTTGGTTTTCCTGATCTTGATCTTGCTGTTCCTGTTCTTGTTCCTGCTGCTCTTCGAGTTGTTTTTTGACAACTTCATAGTTGTACCGAGCCTGCTGATTGGTAGGGTCTGCCTTGATGGCGGACTTTAACTGCTGCAAGGACTCTTCCAGTTTCCCAGCATCCTTGTTCATCACCCCAAGTTGCTGATACGCAACAGATTTGAGTTTCTTGTTGTTAGAGGTGCTGATATTGTTGTAGTGAGATTTAGCTGATGCTGTGTCTTGTAAATTGTAGTAGGCGTGGGCAAGATTGAGTTTGATTTCATCTTCGTCGACGGCCAACGAATCATTCAAATAGGTGTACTTGGAAATAGCAAGATCGTAGTCGCCACTTAGAAATGCCTCCTCAGCTTCAACCTTTAGTGTATTGATCCTTGCGATCTCTCTTGGATCGTTGGTTGACAACGCTAACAAAATGACTAAAAAGTATTTCATAATCGGATCAGCTTAACACTAATTAGAACGTCAAAAATCATAAGAAGCAATGCTAACCCCAAGAAATAGTAATACCTATTTTGTGTCGCATCAACTTGCTTCGCATCTCTCAGCTCGCCTTCAATTCTATTGATGGCACTTATCAAACGTTCTACATCGTTTCTGGATTCATTAATTTCAAAATATTCTCCATCTGTTTTATCGGCTAAATCTTCCAGCGATCTGGAGTTTAGTTTGGTTACTACCTCTTTTCCCTGTCGATCTTTTTTGAATCCATTTCTTGTTAAAATCTGACTTCCAACGTCTGTGCCAACTCCTAAGGTGAAAAGCTTAATTTCTTCCGATTCAATTTCTTCAGCGATTTCTTCTGTATTGTCACCAAAGTCTTCACCGTCGCTAATCAGTATTATTATTTTAGATTTCGATCTGGTTACTACCGTGTCATCAGCGGTTAGTTTCTCTAGTGCCATCTCAAGAGGAGGGCCAAAGTCCGTTCCGAAATTGGGAACCAGCCCCGTATTCAAGGTTTGTATGAACAGGTTGAGGGCATTGTTGTCATACGTAAGCGGACATTGCATGAATGCCTCACTTGAAAACATAATTAGACCGATACGGTCTGAATTGAAAGCTTCGACGATGTTTTTTAATTCGAATTTTACTTTTTCTAACCGTGTGGGTTGCACATCGAACGCATTCATTGATTGACTCAGGTCGATACAAAAGAAAATATCTTTTCCAACCGTTTTGATCTCTCGGGAAGCATCTCCAAAACTCGGTCCTAGCAGAGCTACGATCAACAAAATGAAATACATGGTCCGAAGAATCAATTTCAAAATCACCCGGTAAAATGGTAAGCTCAATCTTTTTGTTGTACGTACTACACGGACAACAAATAGGATATAGAGCACCACAAAAGTGATGATGAAAACGATATCTAATGTACTGATGGAGTATGCCCAGTTCATAGGCGCGCTAAATTATAGAAGTAGCTCTACTTGCCTACACGGATTTACATTAATTAACTTTTTTTAATGATGAAGTGTTGATTCTTTGATTTAGGATGATGGGGTTGCCCTGGGAGCTCTTGCATTTGCAGATGATATCTTGATACTTGAGGTAGCTGGAAGTGTAAACATTCATGTCAATAAATGAATCGTCACCATCTATTTTCAAAGCAATGATGTCCCCACTTGATTCATTGAAGAATTGACCATCCATTAGTTTTCCTATATAAAATTTCTGTTCTCGACAGGGCTGATTTGTAGAGACGTAGAGATGATTTTTTTCCTGATAGTAGGATATTTCTGGGTTTGCTTTCTGCTTACCATTCAGTAGGTACTCAACTAATCCCGTTCCAGGACTTCCATATTTGTAAGGAATAATTGCCTTTTCCTTTCCGCTTTTATAATACGTCTTTCGATCGCCATGTAACAAATCACGTTCGTATGAGGTTTCTGCATACAGCTCCCCAGTTTCATAGTATTTTCTGGAGATCCCATGTCGTTCGCCATTTTGATAAGGCATCTCGAGTTGAATGGTTTTCCCATCTCTGTAGTATAGCAGGGATTTGCCATGCTTGATTCC
>JBDVJN010000019.1:0-13480 GCA_039961455.1 Cyclobacteriaceae bacterium
GCCGCGATTACTTCTTTATCGATGGGCTGAAGTTCTCCTGTTGCAGGAATCCTCCCATCAAAGTACTTGTGAGTTAACACGACCGCCCGATTGACGAAGTTTCCAAAAATCGCGACCAGCTCGCTATTATTTCTCGTCTGAAAATCCTTCCAGGTAAAATCGTTGTCCTTCGTTTCCGGCGCATTGGCAGTTAACACGTAGCGAAGCACATCCTGCTTGTCTGGAAATTCTTCCAGGTATTCGTGAAGCCAGACTGCCCAGTTCCTAGACGTGGAAATCTTGTTATTCTCAAGATTCAAGAATTCGTTTGCTGGAACATTTTCCGGCACAATGTAGCTGCCCTCTGCCTTGAGTAGCGCCGGAAATATGATACAGTGAAATACGATATTGTCTTTTCCGACAAAGTGAAGGAGTCTCGTATCTTCAGATTTCCAGTAATCTTCCCAATTTTTTCCTTCCCGCTTTGCCCACTCCTTTGTTGCGGAGATGTATCCTATTGGCGCATCGAACCACACATACAGCACCTTCCCTTCTCCACCTTCTACAGGAACAGGAATCCCCCAAGACAAATCTCGTGTCATGGGTCTTGGTTTCAGTCCATTGTCAATCCAGCTTTTGCACTGTCCATACACATTGGCTTTCCACTCCTTGTGGTCTTCCAATATCCATTTTTTTAACCAGGGTTCATATTGATCCAATGGAAAATACCAGTGCTTCGTCTCCTTCATCACAGGTACTTCTCCACTCAACATGGATTTAGGGTTAATCAGCTCTGATGGACTTAACGTAGATCCACAATTTTCACACTGATCTCCGTACGCTTCAGGAAAACTACAAGTCGGACAAGTCCCTTTTATATATCTATCGGCTAAGAATTGCTTTTCATTCTGATCATAGAATTGCTCTGAAGACGTTTCGGTAAACTTTCCGTCCTTGTGCAGTTTCTCGAAAAACTCAGATGCGGTCTCATGATGAACTTTTGAAGAAGTTCGGTGATAGATGTTAAAGCTGATTCCAAATTTTTCGAAAGAATCCCTGATTTGCTTGTCATAGAAATCAACTACCTCTTGTGGTGTTTTGCCTTCCTTTCGAGCTCGCAACTCTATCGCAACACCATGCTCATCTGAACCACAAACAAATGCTACATCCTCCCCTTTGTTTCTGAGGTATCGCACGTAGATGTCAGATGGCACATAAACTCCTGCTAAATGTCCAATGTGAACCGGGCCATTCGCATAAGGAAGTGCAGCTGTAACTGTATGTCTTTTGAATTTTTTGGCCATTTCTCGATTTAGGGATTTAGCGATTTTGATTTATTCGATTAGCAGAATTTTATAATTCTCTCAATCGTCCAAATACAAATCGAATAATTCCAAATTGGCTGCAAATATAGAAAGATGAGGTATGCTATGGCAGTCTGTATTCAAAATGAAATTCGTATCATCAAAGTTTCAATTGGCACGGCTCTTAGTGGGATTCGAATAGATGTTTGTTTCACTAGTAACCAACCCATGGAACCGTCATGTCCAGATTTATAAAACAAGCACTACGAAAATTTCTTAAGCAGCCAGGATACTCAATCGTTAACCTCATAGGATTGACAATTGGCTTAGCATTCAGTTTTCTGATCTTTTCCTATGTCTATTTGGAAACATCCTATGACAAGTCGTATCCTGAACAAGGATCGATTTACAGACTAGGTGCCAGCTACGACATTGCTGGAAATGTTGACAAATTTTGCAACTTGGCTCGCCCTGTTGGGCCTTCCATGAAACGCGACTACCCGGGTATTGCTGCACAAACGAGAATCGCAGGTTACAACGGCCTCTACGTACACAAAGCTTTCTTCAACCACGCTCAAAGTCAAGTAGCTAGTGATCATGTGTTCTTCGCAGATTCAACATTTTTTGATGTATTCAATCGCGAATTCCTTCCCGGTTCAAACCCCAACCCGCTGGCATCCCCCAATTCTGTTGTTTTAACCGAAAAGTTGGCTGTCAAAATATTTGGGAACGAAAATCCAATCAACCAACAAATCGATCTGGATGGTGTGACAAAAGTTACAGTCACTGCCGTAATCAAAGAACTGGATTTCAAAACTCATCTCCCGTACGAAGCGCTACTATCCTGGAATATGGGAGCGCGACCGGGAGAAGAAAATGTGTGGATTGGCTGGCATGTCTACACGTATCTGAAATTCAGGCCTGACTTCACAGTTGAAGATCTTAAAAGTGAATTCCCTGCCTTTGCTGATAAGTACATGAAGGAAACAATAGAGCGCTTTGGTGCAAAAGTGGAGTTGATTCTTCAACCACTTTCTTCTATTCACCTCAATTCAGATCTAACATGGGAAGCATACTTAAATGGTAACATAGACAACATCTACATCCTCTCCGCAATCGGAATCTTCCTCTTGCTAATTGCTATCATCAATTATGTCAATCTTTCTACTGCCAGATCTGGTGACCGACTGCTAGAGGTCGGTATTAGGAAAACGCTTGGTTCTTCCCGCAGTTCACTTATTCGACAATTTCTCATTGAGTCAGTTTTGATCACATTGTTAGCTTCCTTCGTAGGGTTGATTCTGATTACCACTCTTCGCTCTTCATTCAATGAATTGACAGGGCTGGGTCTATCATTGGGAGAGTTGATATCAATAAAAGCATTGTTATTCTATCTTTTCTCCTCCTTTTTGATTGGGATTCTGGTTGGTCTCTATCCTGCCTATTTTCTTTCAAAAATGAGTTCTTCTGTAGTTCTTAAGGGACGATTTTTAACATCAGGCAGAGGGGCAATTTTAAGAAAGGCTCTAGTAGTACTGCAGTTTTCTACCTCGGTCATAATCATCATTGCAACCACCATCGTCTTAAGACAATTGAATTTCATGGGCGCTAGTGATCTTGGTTTTGACGGTGAAAATGTGATGGTCATTAAGGTTAAGAATGAGGCCACCTCCGAGTCTCTAAATTCACTATTGGCAGAACTGGAAACGCACCCTGGGGTAGTCAGTGGTTCTGTTTCAAATTCCATACCTGGCTTAGAACTTAATCAGACACTCTTCGAGGTACCAGATAATGCCGGTGTTTTCAATTCATTAGGTGGACAGTTTATGCAAATAGATGGGGATTTTCTGGAAATGATCGGAATGGAGATCCAGTCTGGAAGAGATTTCATATACACATCTGAGAAAGATCGGAATTCAGGTGTTCTTCTCAACGAAGCTGCTGTAGAAAGCTTTGGGTGGGTAGGCAATCCTGTTGGGAATAAGATCGGTTGGGGTACTGATTCCCTTGAAAATCGTATTCTGTATGAAGTAATTGGGATTGTAAAGGACTTTCATGTAGGCTCGATGCACAATCAAATACAGCCTATTGCCATATTTCTAAATCAGGATGATGAAAAAAATCTATTCGTCAGGTTGAAAAATAGTAACCTACAAGAAACGGTAGGCTTCATTGAGGGTGAATGGTCAGCATTCGATCAAACCTACCCCATGGAGTACGTTTTTCTTGACGAAAGTTTTGAGGAATTTTACGAGAGCGACCAGAATCTATTCTCATTCCTAACTTACATTTCTGCAATCATTCTATTGGTAAGTTCTCTTGGTCTCTTAGGACTAGTCTCCTTTTCGGTCAGCGTCCGTAAAAGAGAAATCAGTGTTAGAAGAGTATTAGGATCAACTTCTGCTTCAATTCATAGGTTGCTTAGCAGAGAGTATATTCTCCTACTTGTCATTTCATTTGCAGCCGGAGGTGCGTTATCATGGTATTTCCTCAACCAGTGGTTATCCAATTTTCACTATAGAATCAATTTCCAGGGATGGGAATTTGTAGTTGCATTTGCTTGTGTAGCTGTCTTGGTATTCACAATTCTCTTCAGTATAACAAGAAATGTGATTGCTACGAACCCGAGCGAGGCGCTAAGAACGGAATAATTCAGATTTGATGCGATTTTAGAATTAATCGATTAAGGACATCAAGGTGATCTCTAAATCGATTAAATCCTCAATCTAAAATTTATGCGCTCAAATTTTAGATCAACCACTCTTTGTATTTGCAGCAAATGATCAAATAGCCAATTCTTCTTCGTACTTTTGCGCCCGAATTAACAGACATGCAAGAAATCCGAAATATCGCCATCATCGCCCACGTAGACCATGGCAAGACAACTCTCGTTGATAAGATCATTTATGCAACGCAGGAATTCCGTGAGAATCAGGAAAAGGGAGAATTGATTCTTGACAACAATGACCTGGAGCGAGAGCGAGGAATTACCATTCTATCTAAGAACGTATCCGCTGAATACAAAGGAGTCAAAATCAACATCATTGATACACCTGGTCACTCCGACTTTGGCGGCGAGGTGGAACGTGTTCTTAAAATGGCTGACGGAGTTATACTACTAGTAGACGCCTTTGAGGGGCCAATGCCTCAGACCCGTTTCGTTTTAGGGAAAGCACTAAATCTAGGGTTAAAGCCAATTGTGGTTGTAAACAAGGTAGACAAAGAAAATTGCCGACCGGACGAAGTTCACGAACAGGTTTTCGATTTGATGTTCTCTCTTGACGCTACAGAAGATCAACTGGATTTTGAGACTTTGTACGGTTCGAGTAAGCATGGTTGGATGAGTGACGACTGGAAAAATCCAACAGACACAATTACTCCACTACTAGATAAAATAATCGAAGTTATTCCAGCACCAGAGTTCAAGGAAGGCGTACCCGCCATGAGAATCACTTCGCTAGATTATTCTTCGTTCACCGGAAGAATTGCGATTGGCCGAGTCGTTCAAGGTACTTTGAAAGAAGGTGCAGCGTTGGGCATCAGCAAAAGAGATGGCTCACTGAAAAAAGTAAAAATCAAAGAGCTTCACGTTTTTGAAGGTCTCGGAAAGAAAAAAGTAACGGAAGTAAGAGCAGGAGATATTTGTGCCGTAACAGGCATCGAGGGTTTTGAAATCGGCGATACGTTGACTGATTTTGACAATCCGGAAATTCTTCCACGGATTGCCATTGACGAGCCTACCATGAGTATGCTCTTCACCATCAACGATTCTCCGTTTTTTGCCAAGGAAGGAAAGTTTGTTACTTCCCGACACCTCAGAGACAGGCTCATGAAAGAGCTTGAGAAGAACTTAGCCCTGAAAGTACAAGAAACTGATAAAGAAGATAAGTTCCTGGTATTTGGGCGAGGTGTTCTTCACTTATCCGTTTTGATTGAAACGATGAGGAGAGAAGGCTACGAACTTCAAGTGGGTCAACCACAGGTGCTCTTCAAAGAAGTCGATGGCCAAAAGCACGAACCTGTTGAGCATATGGTAATTGATGTTCCTGAGGAATATGCTGGGAAAGCGATCGAAATGGTCACACAGCGAAAAGGTGAGCTTAAAGTAATGGAGCCAAAAGGTAACATCCAGCACCTCGAGTTTGAAGTGCCTTCAAGAGGTTTGATTGGACTGAGAAACAACATGCTGACAGCAACCGCTGGCGAGGCTGTTATGACACACCGACTGAAAGATTACCAGCCTTACAAAGGTGATATTGCTGGTAGAATTAATGGTTCTTTGATTTCCATTGAAAATGGGCCAGGAACTGCTTATTCAATCGACAAACTACAAGATCGAGGATTTTTCTTCGTAGATCCAGGTGTAGAGGTTTACATGGGTCAGGTTATCGGTGAGCATTCAAGAGGAAATGACATTGTGGTTAATATCCAAAAAGGCAAGAAGCTAACAAACATGCGGACGTCAGGAACAGATAACAATGCTAAGATCATTCCAGCTAAGAAATTCAGCTTAGAGGAAGCTTTGGAATACATCCAGAAAGATGAGTATGTCGAGGTTACTCCTCAATCCATCCGAATGCGAAAAATCTATCTGGACGAGAATACTCGGAAGCGTATGGCGAACGAAGTGAGCTAACTCAGCTTCCGTCAAAATTCACTTTTCTCTTATCTGGACAGACTACTTGAGGCAGACATTAGTGTTGCTTCATCTCCAGAATAGTCAGTTAATTAGCTACTTCGAAAATAAATGACACCAGCCCAAAAGGTGCGCCGCCTACCACAGGCAGATTTATCCTGACGGTGTAAGCGATAATTCGTCGTAAATGGATAAATTCCGCATATAAACGTGTTAGCAAGCACTAGTATTCCAAATCCAAAATTTTCCGTTGTGAAAAATTCTAACCGTATGGATCTTATTTCTAGCGTTCTCTAGCTGCCAGCAAATAGACGATCGAATTCCAAAATTCGAGAAGGATTTAGGTGAACCAGAGTCCAAAGCATTGAATACGATTGTAGAAGAATTTGACAAGTTCCTTCAAGGGGTCATACCATATCAATCCCTTGCCGATTCAAGGCAGACATGGGTGGAACTATTCGCTTATGGAAAGCCCCAGTTTGATCTCTCTGATGAAAGGTTCATTGAATTATCTCGCCTTAATATGAAAAGTGGTCTAAAATCCGCACTCGGTCACTATCCTGACACGGTCTGGATCGCAAACGATTCAGTTTATTACATATACGACTATCATTTAACACCCGACACTATCATTTTCAGTTTTAACTACTACAAGGAGTCCCGACGTGACCTCCTAGATGCTGAGCTTTCGGACTTCAACTCTGAACAACTTGAAGCGCTGACCCAACGATTTTATGGGAACGGAAATTTCGATTTCACTGACAAGTACTTTCAAGCCTTGAAGCGGGTTGAGGATGATAGTGGATTTCTTCAAGAGTATTGTGATGCATTGGGTGAGGTAGGTGATGTCCCGCCGAGCCTTTCTTCTTATGGACTATTGACAACAAATCCAGATTTCACCGATTACTTGGTCCAGAGAATAGTAGTTATTGAATACTTCATTCTACCCATGCTTCCTGCTAGAATAAGTATGAATTAAGCTTGCTAACAAACGCTAAAGTGCATCTATCAAACTGCACCTAGCAACCATACTGCTTCTTATCCGCAAAGCTCTAAGTTACTGCTAAACATCTCCCTTAGACAGATCCATTCCCTGTCGCAACAGGGTAACACCCATCGCCACCAGCCAGAACGCTTTAATGTGAAAGATCGGCTTGTAAATTTCAAAATTATCAGGTATCGAAAGAATGATTCCTACAGCAAGAAGTCCCAAAAGTGTTGTAAATCCGCCCAGCCACACAGGAAAGATCTTCCATTTGATGAAACTGAATCCAAGCAACACAAGTCCAACTCCAGAGAAGATTCTGCCAAACCGGACAAAACAGGTAACATATTGATTGGTGAATAACACGCCGTTCATGAATTCCTGAATCTCTTCCGTTGATTTATCCATGGTTTCTCCCACTCCCCAGGCTCCAAAGTTGTAGTAAAAAGCCGCAGCTATTGCGAGGGTAAATGTTCCCACAATGGTCATTCCTGCTCCAGGCACTATGACTACCCGAAAAGGCTTCTTTCCAGTAATAGATACCAGTGCAAATAGTGCGATGGCCATTGTCACCCAGCCAAATATGTGAAACCTGTACATCCATATCCAGTACCAGACATCCTCCCCTATCGCTTCAAAATCTGAAACAACTAGATACTCGCCAATGTGATGTGATGATAAAGCCCATCCTCCCCATAGTAATATGGCTGCAACAATAAAAGACCAGCCTGTAAAGTTTGTTTCGAAATCCTTTTTCATAGTATTCACATTAGTCCACTCACGAAAGTATTTTAAGTTGAGTCCAATGTCTGTAACTTTTGTTACACAGCTGTGCAGGGAAATATGATATCTTGTTCACTGTATTATTGGTTTTAACTATCTCCGTTTTGGAAAGACGTAATTTCATAAAAAAAGCAACTTTAAGTTCATTTTCGACCCTTATTGGGGCAGATATCGTTTTCGGATCGGCAATACCCAAAGGTTACCAGCCGCTGGCATTGCAGGAAAATGATCCTTTCAAAATGTTCAGTAAGCACAAAGACATGATTGTGCTAAATGACAAGCCATGGAACATCGAGGCGCAGGCGCATTTGCTGGACGATGACATTACGCCAAACCAATCTATGTTCATCCGGAATAATGGATTAGTACCCCGGGAGATTGACGCTGCAAATTGGACACTTACCATAGGCGGAGAGTCGGTGGCCAATATAAAAACATACACACTCGATGAGATAAAATCCAGGTTTCAGCATCACACCTATCAACTGACGCTGGAGTGTGGAGGAAATGGCAGAAGTGAATTTGATCCTCCAGCCAAAGGTAATCAGTGGACGATCGGTGCTGTGCATTGTGCCAGCTGGACAGGAGTTCGCCTCAGGGATGTGTTAAACGATGCAGGAATCAAAGATGACGCAGTTTACATTGGATATCATGCGACAGATGTTCATTTAAGCTCTGACCGTGGCAAAGAACCTATTTCCAGAGGATGTCCGATAACCAAGGCCCTTCAGGATGAGACCATACTGGCTTTCAAAATGAATGGCGCCGACATTCCTCTCGTTCACGGGTACCCTTTACGATTGGTCATGGGGGGCTGGCCGGCATCCGTCTCTGGGAAATGGATTAACCGAATAAGCATTAGGAACACAGTTCATGATGGCGCTAAAATGACCGGAACAGCTTACAGGGTTCCATGCGAGACAGTGGCACCGGGAGAAAAGGTAAAGGATGAAGACATGTGCATCATTGAATCCATGCCAGTAAAATCATTGATTACCTACCCGAAATCCGGAGCAATCCTTGAAGAAGGCACCTCGTTGAATATTCGCGGACATGCGTGGGCAGGGGAACTGCAGGTAGCTAAAATGGAGTATTCGATAGATTTTGGAGCCACCTGGAAAACCTGCCCAATCAAAAACCCGGTTAACCGACTGGCCTGGCAACATTTTTCAGCGAGGATTGATTTTCCAAAGAAAGGGTATTATGAAGTATGGGCGAAGGCGACTGATTCTGGTGGCACTTCACAGCCTATGCTCGTTCCGGGGTGGAACCCCAAAGGATACCTCAATAATGCATGTCACCGAATTGCGGTAAAGATTACTTAGATGCCTGAACAAGAGGAACTAAACAAAATTGTTCAACTGGCCAGCAAACTGGTAAACCTGGCGCTTGGTTTGGTGGCTATTATAGGTGGTTTACTAATTTATTATGCGGTTGATCCCAATTTATCGGCATTGCAGTCAAAACAGGAAAGCGTAGCTGTTTACTCGACTGTTGAAGAAGAAATTAAAGATGGTATTCATTTGAAAACAGGATTGGTAGATGGAGAGGGTTTGATGACCGTAGTTAACAATTGTACGAACTGCCATTCATCCAAACTGATTATTCAGAACAGAATGAGTGCCGATCGATGGAATTCCACCATAGAATGGATGCAGGAAACGCAAAACCTTTGGGATCTTGGGGTGAATCAGGAGGTAATCGTCAAATACCTGGTTACCAATTATCCTCCAAAGTCAAAAGGAAGGCGTGAGAAATTGGCCAATATTGAATGGTATGTGCTCGGAAATTGAAGTCGCCTTGCGCTCCTTGTTTGAAAGGGCTTCGATACAGAGCTATTTTTGATGAATAGAAGATTGAAAAAAAATTAGATAGTATGAAATACATTGATGCTTTTGTTAGTGCTTTTAATGGCACAGTGAATTGGACCTGGAGGTCTATACTTTTCGAGGTACCCTGGTACACCAACTATTTTTGGGGATTGGTTGTCATTTCACTTATCGTGTGGGGACTGGAAATAGCATTTCCCTGGAGAAAAGAACAACCCATTATTAGAAAAGACTTTTGGCTGGACGGGTTTTACATGTTTTTCAATTTCTTCCTTTTCTCGATTGCCATTAGCGGGATCTACAATCTGCTGGGATTGCTATTCTCGGAAATAGGTATCACTTCTAAAAGTCTGGCGCTGATTAACATTTCACAATGGCCAATGTGGGGGCAGTTACTGATCTTCTTTATCGTTCTGGATTTTGTTCAATGGTTTACTCATGTGCTGCTTCATAAATATTCTTTTTTGTGGAAATTTCACAAAGTACACCATAGTGTGAAAGTGATGGGATTTGCTGCCCATTTGAGGTATCACTGGATGGAAAATATCCTATACAAACCATTAAAGACTTTTGGTGTGATGATACTGGGAGGATTTGAACCTGAACAGGCTTACATCGTTCATTTCATAGCTATTACTATAGGTCACTTGAATCATTCCAACATCAAAATAACCTGGGGTCCGATGAAGTATGTGTTTAACAATCCGGTAATGCATTTATACCACCATGCTTACATTCTCCCTGAAGGGAAATATGGAGTAAACTATGGCATCAGCTTATCTCTGTGGGATTATATCTTTAAAACAAACTATGTTCCCGAGGATAGCGGAGCAATAGAGATTGGTTTCAAGGGGGATGATAAATTTCCAAAAGGATTCATCGGGCAAAATTTATATGGCTTTAAGAAGGGTCAGCGTTAATTGCTACGCAATAAAGTATGCTGATGGAAAATATCAAAGGCATCTAACAAAACAGCACATGCCTCTGAGTAGTTACTTGAAACTGATCTGCAAATCCGCTGGATTGTAGAGATAAAGTAGCCCAGGACACCTACCATCTCCGGGGCGTTCTAGCTCATTACCTAACCGACACCCTGCTATTGGCACTGCCTCTTACTTCTCCGCAGCCTCAATAAATAATGTACCGATCTCACCTTCAATTCCATCGTAACGAAGTGGGCTGCAGTTAGACACCATAGCAACAATAACTTTCTCCTTGGGATAAGTGACGAACTGTGTGATTCCACCAACACTTCCGCCACTGTGACCTACACGATATCGACCTTTGTCATCGGTACGGCTGGCCCAGCCCATTCCATAATTTGTGGATTCACCATTCGCAAGTTTTTGTGATTTCTGCAAAGCGTCAAGTGATTCCTGTGCTAAGAAGCCAGCAGTCAAATGAGCATTCCCGAAAATGATAAGATCTTCAGCACTACCTACAAATCCGCCACCAGCCCACTTGTAGCTATTATCAACATACGGAGCATCCACAACACCTGCATCACCTCGCACATAGAATTTCGTTCTATTCTCAATTTCGTTGATCGCTATGTCAGCAGTCGTATTCACCATTCCAAGCGGGTCAAATATATTTTTCTGCATATACGGAAGAAATTCTTCGCCAGAGGCACTTTCTATCACGGCACTTATCAGATTCCAGCCATAACTCGAATAGCTGTAGTCGGTGCCCGGTTCAAAAAGCAAGTCATCCTCTTTGAATATTACCAGACCTTCTTTTACTGTTGGATAATACACATCACTCATCATTTCATTCCCTTTGTAATGCCGAACACCTCCAATGTGTCCAGCAACTTGCTTTACTGTGATTGGGTATTTCTTCTCCGGAAAATCTGGAACATATGACTGGATTGTTTGTGACACATCCAATTTGCCTTGCTCCATCAAAAGACCTATCGCCGAGGCAGTCAACGTCTTTGAAACACTACCAATTCTAAACAACGTCGTCTTTGGGTCAACTTCTGTTTTACTTTCGACATTTGAGTATCCAAATCCTTCAGACCAAATCGTCTCTCCGTTCACCGAAACTGCTACTGCCATTCCAGGTGTCTCATTCTCTTTCATTAGTTCGTTGACCATGGTGCGAGCCTGAGAAATCGCAGTTTGATACTTATTGGAAACGGTTTCTTCAACCGCTGATTGTTCTGCTTTAGGTTGACATGCAAAGACAAAAACAAGTAGAAATAGTGCGTTTAGCTTTTTCATAATCTCTTTAGATGGGTTATACAGATCAATTTATGAAAAACTGATCAAGAGAAAATGTAAAAAATTACCAACGGTAGATTCAGGTGAAATCTATTGAAGAACTTTGGCAAGCCAAACAGCAATCCATTCAGCTAGTTCCACTGACTCATTCGTCAATGTCTGTAATTTATTTGTCAACGAATCTGGATCTATCCAAAAAACTGTCCAACTGAAAACACGATGGAAAACAGCAGCGTCGCAATGGCCATTTGCTTCAAGTGTGGATCCAGGTCTTTTCCGTTCTTGTTTTTAACTGCGCGGATGTTTTTTAGAAACAATCCACCCAGCAATATGAAGGCAAGTTGAAATGCATGACCGTAATCCAAAAGCACAAAAACGATGCTGGTGAGCAAACCCATGGAAATCAAGAGGGAGTGGTATAGTCCAGCCTTCTCCTTCCCTACTCGAACAGGAATAGAATACTTGCCAGATGCCCGATCTGTCTCAATGTCCCGAATATTGTTAACGTTAAGAACTCCCACCGCAAAGAGCCCAAGTGAGGAAGCCGGTAGCAGAATGGACCAATCAAAGTTTTTCGTCTGGAGAAAATAAGTTCCGGTCACAGCGACAATGCCAAAAAAGATGAAAACGAAAACATCGCCAAAACCTGCATAGCCGTACGGGTTCTTACCTACGGTATATTTAATTGATGCAACAATCGCCAGGAGTCCAATCCCAAAGAACATCAGCATCATCAGCCAATTATCCGGAAAAGCAAGAAACAGCAGTGTAATTCCAGATGCGAGAGTGAGCACAGAAAACAGAATTAACGCAGCACGCATCGCCACCTTTGTAATAGCGCCAGATTGCACCATGCGATCCGGGCCTTCGCGCTGATCAGAATCCACACCGGAAACGGCATCTCCATAATCATTGGCAAAGTTGGACAGTACTTGAAGCAGAATAGCAGTAAGTAAGGTCAATCCGCCTATTCTAAAATCAGTTCCTCCATCGTTCCAGGCGAGAACAGATCCGATCAAAATACTTGAAAAAGCCAGAGGGAGTGTTCTTAGTCTGGCTGCGATGATCCACTTGCTAATCCTATTTGTCGACATTTGGCTCTTGGCTTGTATGAATGATATTTAAAATGTTTATTGAATCTATGTTGATCTCATAGACTACTCGGTAGCTCCATCGGAAGAATCTCCTGACGGTTTGATTTTCAATAGGGTAAAACTCATCCAACTGAAACTTTTCTGGATGATTGGTGAGTTGACTAGTAGCTCTCAACAATTCCTCTACAACTTTATCAGCTGCAGGCTTTGAATCCTCACTTATGAAATCATAAATGCTTCTTAGTGACTGGATTGCCTTATCTGACCAGACAACTTTCTTAGTTGCTTTCACCAAGTTTTAACCTCTTTCTCAAGCTGCTCTTGGGTTTGAAATTTTCCTTTCTTAATTTGATTTCGAGACTCGTCAATCTGCGAGATATATTCATCAACAGACATACGCACATGAGGCTTATCACTTTTTCTTAAAAGCGTGTAGATGGCGGCTAATTTCTGTATATCATCTTCCCCGTCTATTATTTGATGGAGTTCTAATCGAATATCTGAAATGCTCATGAGAGTATAAATTTAGCGATTACATTCTTTCTGGCACATCAATCCCCAACAAATTCATCCCCTTCTTCAAAGCCTTTGCTGTTGCAGCGGACAAAGCAATTCGGAACGACAGCTTATCCTTGTTGTATTCCT
>JBDVJN010000020.1:0-10261 GCA_039961455.1 Cyclobacteriaceae bacterium
ACAATGAATATGGCCCTTCCTGGTCGCCAGATGGACAGCAGTTGGCTTTTGTATCTGACGATGGTGACTCGGGAAAGATATTGATACAATCCACCGGAAGTGAGTCTCAAGAAACTGTGTATAGTAGTTCCGGTAAACTCACAGGTATTTCGTGGTCACCGGGGGGTGATAATATGCTATTCAATGAACATGAGGGTTTGAAAGCGGAGTTGAGGCAAATAGATCCGACAACTGGAGAAGGTCGTTTGGTCACAGATGCTGCTGAAGATGTATTTCCATTCAGGCATGCCTGGACATCCGATAGCAGCTTCATCTATTCTGCAACGGGAAAAATCCAAAGCAAAACGATGGAAGGTTCAGCCAATGAGGTTCCGTTTTCCGTCAGTCTCTGGCTGGACAGATCCAGCTACGAACGAAAGAAAAGAACATTTGATACGACTGAAGAGCAGGAGGTAAAAGGAATTGGCTGGCCGGCTCTTTCTCCTGATGGGAAGTCTGTTGTTTTTGTTGCACTGCAGGATCTCTGGTTGAAGAGCGAAAATGGTACGATCCAGCAACTGACCGATGATCCCTTTGTTCAAATTATGCCCATATGGTCTCCCGATGGAAAATTCCTGGCGTACAGTTCTGATAAGGATGGACCGTTTGCGATCTGGATAAAAGACCTGTCCGATGGCACGGAAAGAAATGTACTGACGACCGGCGCCTGCACGTCAGGGATGGCATGGTCGCCGGATGGAAACTCGATCGCTTTTACTGAAAGTTTTGGTCCGAGAGGCGGGCAGCTAAGCCTGGTGGATATCAAAAGTGGTGAACGGTCCTTGTTGGGAGAGCAGCTGGGAAGTAGTGTGGGTACACCCACATGGTCGCCTGATAGTGAGAAAGTTGCGCTGACGGCGCTTGATCCCTACTCTTCCCTGTATCGGGAAGGCGTTAACCGCATCATGTTGTTCCCGGTCAATGGCGATCCTCAACGACCTCAAAAAGCACTGGAACATTGGTCCTTCGGCGTCCGGGGAAACGACGGACCGGTTTGGTCACCGGACGGGAAGTTTATGGCTATGGTAGCCAAGGGCTTTCTGTGGCTATTGCCGGTAGATGAGAATGGGGATGCCACCGGAGAACCCACAAAATTGACAGATGAACTATCGGACGTACCCAGCTGGAGTGGCGACTCAAAGCAACTGTTATACCTCGCAACAAATCGTCTCAAGCTTTTGACGATTGACGATAAATCAACAACGGATTTTCCAATAAACATGACATGGAAGCGCAAGCATCCGGTTGGTACAACGATTATTCATGCCGGTGGTCTGATTGATGCGGTGAGCGACACGGTAAAAGAAAACATGGATATCATTATCGAGGGCCATAGAATCGTGGAGATCCTGCCCCACGATGATGCAAGGGAAGCTGATCAAAAGATTGATGCATCTGATGCGTTCGTTATGCCGGGTCTGATAGATATCCATGCACATGAAGGAAGTGCCAATGGGGAAAAACTGGGAAGAGCATGGCTTTCCTGGGGTGTAACTACCATGAGAAACCCGGCAGGCGATCCTTATGATGCGTTGAATAGAAGAGAGTCCATTCAGTCCGGAAAAATACTCGGCCCCAGAATCTATTTCACGGGAAGTCCTATCGACGGCAATCGAATTTTCTACGCCGGAAGCGCTACCATGCAGTCAGAATCGCACATCGACATGGAACTGCGCAGGGCTGAACTTCTTGATTACGATCTGATCAAGACCTATGTCAGACTACCTGACAATCTGCAAAAAAGGGTCATTGACGGAGCTCATAAAATAGGTCTGCCCGTAACCTCTCATGAGCTGTACCCGGCGGTCGGGTTTAATGTGGATGGGGTAGAGCATGTACGAGGTACGAGCAGGAGAGGATTCTCTGCCAAACTCTCGGAAACACTACGGTCCTATGCCGATGTTACTGACATGCTTGCCACCTCGGGAATGTATTTCACACCAACGACCGCCATCTACCTGGGCTACCAATATGTCATTGCGAGAGATCCGGCTGTCATGGATGATCAACGATTAAAAGAGCTGACAGAGCTCCGGTACCTGGCAAGTGTAAGCGCCTCGACTGAGCAGATTTCGAACGATCAGGAAAATTACGATCAATTGTATGCGAATGTTATCAAGATGGTGGCCGACGTTCATCGCAAAGGCGGTTTTGTTGTTGCGGGAACCGATTCTCCCATTCTCCCACAAGGTTTCGGCTTGCACATTGAGCTGGAAAATTACCAGGATGCAGGGCTTACGCCTTTTGAAGTATTACAAACAGCTACCATAAACAATGCGATTGCGTTAAACGCCGAAGATGACCTTGGCTCCATAGAAGTTGGAAAACTTGCTGATCTTGTAATCATTGAGGGCAACCCCCTGGAAGACATACGAAATGCCAGAAAAACCAGAGTGGTGATAAAAAATGGAGCGGTGTTGTCTTTGGGGGAGATTATGAAGAGGCCAAAGTGAGTTTCAATTTTTGTTGAATATACCATACGATTGAATCCGAGGGGCAAGCTCGAACTAGCTCCATGGGTATGGATACTCAGACCAGCATAGGAGTGTTCGTTCTTCCTTAACTACTGAGCACTCTTTCGAAGCTTTAGGAAGTCAATGACGTCATGTAGGAATTTTATCCAGTTATGCACTATATTTATCTGCAAGACCAGCGACGTATGAATCAAACGTCAGTTTTGCTAATGGCTCAATTGGCAGTTTACTACCTAAAAAGGTTGCACTTGGGTCAAGAAAAATCCACTATTCTTTACTTAATTGATTACATCATGCCATATCCAGAAGGAGGAGCAGGCATTTGTGGAATCAGAGAAGCAAATTATCTTGCTAAAAAGAGATATAACGTTGTGGTCATTGTCTCTCAAAGACCAATTGATCAGAAAACAGTACTAGATAAAAAAACATTCAACAATTCAATCAAGGTAATTTCAATACAAGACATTGACCTTCTTGACAATATCGACATTATCATCGCCAATCATATTTCATATGCACATTTCGCGGCCATTCAAAAAAAGAAGCATAGTTGCCTTTTGATTTTTAGAAAGCATATTGACTATTCAAAAAAGGTTAGTTGCGCAGATAAGCTTAATATTTCAACTTCAAATCTGTTTGAATGTCACAAGAGATTTAGTGAAGTCGACTCTCTGAAATTGGAAGAAGAACTCACCGTTCATTCAGATTATATTTTTGATGTTGATGAGGAAAACGGAAGTGACATTAAGGTTATTCATGTTCCCCCACTAATCATAAAAAACAGACAATGCTATTCAGCAAGGAAGTTGAATACTATTCTAATTGGTGGTAGGCTCAAGGATCCGATTAAAGGAATTAAAACAATTAAAACAATTATAGCCAATCTTACCAAGCAAAATTCAAACTTTGAACTCACTTGTTTAGGAAGCTTAGATAGGAGGTATCATGACTATTTCAAAGAGCTTCTCGATGAGCGTTTCATCTATCACGACTGGACTGATTTTAAAAAGCTAAAACAGCACTTTCTTAACAACTCAATTTTTCTTACCAGCCCAGTATATGAGCCTTATGGTATGATGCTCGTTGAATCAATTCTTAACGGATGCGTACCTATATCAACTTTTGAGGGTGTTTACAAAAAAATATGTCCCGAAATTGAGCTGCTTGAACCGCTAAGAAGTCGTAAGATGAAGAATGAATATGCACTATCACAAATAATCGCCAGACTACTGTTATCAGAAGAAAATATCAAATCAATAGCTTCACTCTTTTCTAAGGATTTGACTAAATATATTGCTAAGACAAAGTTTATAGACAAGTCGCTAAAAGATATTTTGCAATGAAAAAGAAGTATCAAATCTTTATTAGCTCTACTTACAAGGATCTTATAGAGGAAAGAACTGAGGTAATAAAGGCTGTCCTAAATTTAGATGGTATACCTGTCGGAATGGAATACTTCCCAGCGGTTGATTTGTCGCAATGGGAGCTCATTACACAAATGATAAAGGAAAGCGATTACTATATATTGATTCTTGCTGGTAAATATGGATCCCTAGCCGACAAAGAAATTAGCTATACAGAAAAGGAATATGATTTTGCAGTGGAGAAAGGCATCCCAGTTCTAACTTTTGTCCACAGAAACATTGAAAACCTACCAAGAAACAGAACGGAAATCGATCCAACCATGTATCAAAGGCTCCTAGATTTTCGAAAGAAGGTGATGGAAAACAAGCTATGTAATCAATGGGAGTCCTCAGCTGAATTGGCAACACTGGTAACCTCTAGTTTGAATATGTCAATTCAGCTAACACCTCGAATTGGTTGGGTTAGAATTCCCATGCACATTCAAGAATCATTGATGAAGCAAAAGCCATCGATAGGTCACGACCTCTTGATATTAAAAACACAGGAGTTCGATTTTGAGATGTCAGTGTTTATTCAATTTCTAGAATATGATGACAACTCCGACAGCTTCGATGGTTTGATAAAAAAAGATGTATTTGAACTGGAGCAAATCAAGAACATCTATTCAATTGACAAGAAGACCTTACCTAAGGATTACAATGGCAGTGTCTTTAAGCTTTATGTAAGACTTAAAAAAAAGGACATTGATAATGCTTATGTTTTACTATGTTCGTCTGGCTACTCTGTTTCTGGTAAAGCTTATCCAGACCCAAGTAATAACTCATATTATCTAATTTGGTTTTTGACACCGACAGAACCAGTCTATTTCGCTTCCACAAGTGTCGGAACAATTAACCAACTGTTTATTTCAAGTGCCTATCCTCACGCTATTAGGTAAGACATATTTAATCGGGCAGTGTGCTCTACGAATGGTCTACGTTTTGTAAATGTAGCTTCGGTTTATGGGTCGCCATCAATCGATAGCGCAGGCTTTCGAGCCAAAACATAGTCTTATCAATTTTTAGTTGGATGTACCATACTGTGCGGATCCAGGTAGCGAATCAACTTGATTTTTATTAAATTCACTTGTACCTCTATTGTTCACCTCAATCCTACCAACATGAAAAAGAAAGATTTACACGCACTGTATGGGTCAATTACACTGCTCTTATATGGAGTTTCAATATTGTTCGTTTATAATATATTTCCAAAGCACAGATATTACGTTGTTGGAATAGCAACAATTTTTTTCGTCACTCTAATTTTTTTCTTACTTCTTTCTAAGAAACTAAAGTTCGATTGTACTGAATGTTGGCTTGATATGTTGAAAATCAGCACATGGCCGATTGTTATTTTAGTTGCTCTAACTTACTTTGGAAAACCCATAGCAAATAAAATTGAGGAGTCTCCTCCACTCAAACACATAGGATCTGATGGAATTGATTTTTCAGAAAGACAGAATGAAGTTGAGATAAGAATCGAACTTGCTGAAACGCGTAAAGTGATCGATTCCTTGCTCAAAAGGACCGAGAAAGATGCAATTTCATTCCAGAAAGCTCAGGCTGAGTTAACTGAAAGAATCAATCAAAAGGCAGAATCAACAGCAAAGAAAGTAACTGCCAGATCCTTGGAAGATAGCTACTTGGATATCCAAATGTTATGGATAGATGATAAGCATTATAGAAATAATGAACTTAGAGAGCTTTTCACAAAGATCGGAATCAAAGTAGATCAGACAGACAACACCAAACAAGCAGTAAGATTTGTAAGTTTAACAAAGTACGATATCATCATTTCAGATTTTTATAGGAGCGAGGATCCAGAAGGTGGTTATACCCTTTTGAGAGAACTGCAGAAATCTGATGATAACCTACCCCCCTATGTAATCTACGCTAGGTCTTCAAATCCAGAAGAAGATTATAGAGATGCTGTTTCTAAGGGTGCATATGGAAGTACAAATGACCCAAATGTTCTGATCGCTTGGGTAAACGAAATTTCAGATTCAATTCAGAGTTATAGAAAAAAAGTCCAGGGTGCTGATGAGGATCTTAAGTAGTGCCTTCTCTAGCACAAGGAACACGCACTCTTTTGAAAGTTTTGCTGGAGTTAGGGGAGAGTGGCTGAAAATGGGTTCGGATTTAATCAAGGGATTGTAAAGGTTACTTCAAATAGTTAACTTCAAATTTTTAACTCCATACTAGTTCACCAAACCCAATGAAACCATTTTTAAGATGGGTGGGAGGAAAAACGTGGTTCCTCAAATACTTAAATGATTTTGTTCCTGAGAAAGGATTCAACAAATATCATGAACCGTTCCTAGGTGGCGGTTCAGTTTTTTTCCATCTGAAACCTGAAGAAGCTTTTCTAAGCGATCTAAATGAAGAATTGATTTTCACTTATCAGATGGTTCAAAGCGAAGTTGAAAGCGTCATTTCAGAATTAAGAAGATTCAAGAATACGAAGGAATACTACTATGAGGTACGTAACAAAGAATTCAAGAATGCGGCAAAGCGAGCTGCTCAATTCATCTATTTGAATCAGACATCATTCAACGGGATTTATAGAGTCAATCAAAATGGAGTGTACAATGTTCCTTATGGTTATCGAGAGAAAAACTTCTTTGAGCCGGAGAACCTTAGGTTAGTAAGCAAATCACTTCAAAAGGCTAAAATATTTCCGTCCGAATTCCAACAGATAATTGATAATATCCAGATGGGAGATTTAGTATTTCTAGATCCACCGTATACCATTACCCATAATGATAACGGATTCATAAAGTATAATGAAAAGTTATTTTCACTTGAAGACCAAAAGACGCTTGCGCGTTTCATCGAGGAAATAATAGAAAAGGATGCATTCTATATTTTAACAAATGCAGCTCACAAAGAGGTAAAGAAAATATTTAAATCTAACCGTCCTCTTCAGTTGACACGAGCAAGTTTGATAAGTGGAAAGAAGAGTAAGAGGGGACATTTCTCCGAGTATATTTTTAGCAATATTCCAGATTTTAATTTAAAAGTTCAATCATGACCACCGATAACGACCTTTTAGCTAAGCTTCATGACTTCTTCAAGTCGCATTTAGGGGAAGCACTTATTTACGTCTTCATTACTACTGGTGGTAGTTTGATGCCAGTTTGGGGCGGATTACTTCTTTATGAGTTACTCTCAATAAATAATGAATTCTGGGTTTTTGTTGACGCTGGACAATTCTACATATACAGCGCAGCACTCTTTACACCTAGTTGCTACTTCCTCTATCGAACCAAAGACCCTAGAAATGTCATTCATTCATTTATATTCCTTCTTTCCATTTTTTTGCTCATTGCATCTGCAATATTATTTGCAGGAATTTCCATTTTTGATGTCTCTAAGGGTTCCGTCGCTAATACTTCAGGAATTGGACTCAATCTTTATTTTCTACGGCTTTCTTCAATTATCATATTTATTTTTTCCCTTCTGACGGCTTTTTTTTCGCAGGCTGTGGAGTTAAAAGTTCGCTCTGGAGGCCCCGGCGCTAGTCAAGTTAATGAGAGCCGAACTGATGATTTTAATGAATTATCCAAGGATTTTGATAAACTTGGAGTAGGGGATGAATGAGCCAAATTACATTACCGCTAAGTGCATCGAAATACATCAGCCAATTGGTGTTTTTTACATGGCCTCAATAGATTGGAGGGATGTAAAAACAATTGCAAGAGCAGATATTAGAAGAATTGAGAAAGGTGAAGGTGGAAAAGTTGAAACATATCTAGGCATTCAAAGAAGGTTGTCGGGAGGAAGAGTACGGGAAATAGGCAGGTACGTTAAGAATATTGATGCCACTTTTCCAACTGCCATTTTGCTTCACATTTCTTCTCATTCAATTATCGATGTGGGGACTAGCCAAGAGCAAGAGGTCGTTAATGTTAAATTCAATCGGGAAAAATCTGAGATGGAAATTCGAGAGGGTTTTGACGTAGCAACGATTTTAGATGGTCAACACAGGATTGAAGGATTGAAGGAGGGTTTTTCTGAGAGTCATCCTAATGCACGGAATTTTCATCTTAATGTTTCCATTTTCGTTGATCTTGACATGGATGATCAGTCGATGGTATTTGCTACTGTAAACAAAGCTCAAACTAAGGTCAATAAGTCTTTGGTCTATGACTTGTTTGCCTATGCTAATACACGGAGTCCACAAAAAACAGCACATACTATAGTTAGGTTGCTCAACGAAAAAGAAGGGAGTCCTTTTCATGATATGGTCAAAATACTGGGAACTGCTGATGATCCAGATAGAGAAACGATCACTCAGTCCACAATCGCAGAAAGCATAATAAAATATATTTCTTCTCATCCAATGCAGGATCGAGATTTATTAAAGAGAAAGATGAAAATAAAAAGGGCAGAGGAAGATCAAGAAAAGAAAGTGATATTAAGAAATTTATTTATAGATGAGAAGGATGCTGATATAGCTAAAAATATTTGGAATTTATTTGCTGCAGTAAAAAAGAAGTGGCCAAATCAGTGGGATAACACTATTTTAAGCAAGTCAACTGGAGTCGTTGCGTTTATGAGATTTTTTAGACCAGCATATTTGCATTTAGCAGAAAAAATTGGTGATGTTGTGCCACAAAGTGAATACGATGAACTACTTGGAAATGTGAATATTCTAGGAAAAGACTTTACAAAAGAGAACTACCTACCGGGCTCTACAGGTCAATCCAGACTTTATCGAGAGTTAATAGAACAAACAGAGTTGGACGGTTGATTTTATTGTTTTCAGTACTCGAGTTCTGTCTTGCTTCAACCAACCCTCATATGCCGCTAAATCAGCAATATCCTTCCCCTCTCATCTAAAGCATATCCAGATTTGAAACTTCAAGCCCCATAAGGCACCCAGATATTCTTGATCTGCGTCGCATTTCGTAGGAAAACTTCCCCTTCGCCTTGCTCGGCATCCAGCCAGTTCCTGTGCTTTCCGTAGTTCACCCATGTTCGCTTCATGTTCTCGGCGGATTTTTCCTCTACAATCTTGCTGCCTGCACGGGTCCGGAAATACCAGAAGCCTTCTACATTGTCGTGGTCAGCAAGAACAGGGGTTAGTTCCTTTTCTTTGCCTGTGATAATATTCACCACCCCACCTGGAACATCAGACGTTTCCAAGACCTGATAAAAGTCCGTCGCGGACAGGGGCGAATTCTCTGATGGAACTACAACCACTCTGTTGCCCATGGCAATCGCCGGAACAACGGTGGAAATAAACCCAAGCAATGGAAAATCGTCCGGGCAAACGACTGCCATTACGCCAAGTGCTTCCGGCATGGCCAATGTCACATTTCTGGTAATCGTATGGTGCACTCTTCCGTCGTACTTGTCTGCCATCGCTGCATAGGTGTAAATCCGTTGAATGGATGCTTCCACCTCTTCGTCTGCGCCTTTCTTATTAAGGCCCAGGGATTGCTGTAGACGCGACGAAAACTCCTCGCTTCGGGCATACAGATTCTCGGCTAAATAGTACAGCACTTGCGCTCTGGCGTGGCCTGTCATACTCGTCCACTTACCTGCGGCATGTGCAGCCTCCACTGCATTTCGAATGTCCTTACGGTTTCCCTCTCCAACTTCTCCAATCACCTGCTGCTGAAAATCGTACACCGACATGCTGTATCCTCCGTCGGGCCGTGCTTGTTTCCCACCAACATACAATTTAGCCGTCCGATCGATTTCTGGAACTCCATTCGATTCAGCAACCGCTTTTGGTTTCTTGTCTACCGACCGAGCAAACGGCTTGCTTAAAAGGTTTGACTCAGAACGTAATTTCATGTACTCGAACAAGCCTTCTCGTCCGCCTTCTCGCCCGAAGCCTGATTCGCGGTAACCACCAAATCCTGATGCTGCGTCAAACACATTGGTGCAATTGATCCAGACGGTACCGGCCTTAATCCGGGGTGCCATATCAAGCGCCAGGTTGATGTTCTCCGTCCACAGACTGGCTGCCAGTCCGTAGCGTGTGTTGTTAGCCAGTTGTAGGCCTTCTTCGTGTGTTCGGAACGTCATTGCCACCAGGACAGGTCCGAATATTTCTACCTGCGAAATGGTCGAGGCAGGTGTCACGTCGGTAAAAAGCGTTGGCGGATAGAAATAGCCGTCCGTCGGACACGCCCAAGAGGGCTGCCACAATTTTCCACCTTCGTCCACGCCCTGCTGCACTAAGTTTTCGATCGTCTTAAGCTGCATGGGCGAAACGATCGCTCCGATGTCCACCGCCTTGTCGAGGGAGTTTCCAACCCTAAGTTTTTCCATCCGGGTCCTGATCTTCTTGTACAGCTTCTCTGCAATACTTTCCTGTACTAGCAGACGTGA
>JBDVJN010000021.1:0-30054 GCA_039961455.1 Cyclobacteriaceae bacterium
TTTAAGTTGTATTAAAATAGTCCTAATTTAGAGGCCAGATCTATTGAGATTGCCTAATTACCGCATGCAGAGAGTTTTACCAATTATAGGCCTACTAGTGCTTATGGGATGTCAGGACAAAATTATTTGTGCTGCTTTTCAGAGTACCTATATATTGGATGATTCAACCAGGAATGCGTACTATTCTTACGTATGGCAGTTGGACGAGGCAACACGTACACAATACCTGGCTAACCTTCAGACAACTCCAGAAGCAGATTCCTTGTTACCAGTAACAACGCAACCACCAACTACTGACTACTATTCCTATGCCGGAGAAAAGAATGTTCCATGGAGAGTGAGAGGCAGAACCAAGTTTGGAATCGTGAAGTATGAGCCCTATTGGTTGAAAAAATACCGTATGCGCACTGCACCGATGGAAAATGTATATTCACCGAAACCTCCTGAACCTGTAGAAACAGATTATGTAGCCACCGAAGTTTCCGATTCTGTGGCAGTTGATTCACTAGGGGTTGCTTCACTTGATTCGCTAGAAGTGGACTTGGCGGCACTTGAAGAACAAGCGGTTGCTGTGGAAGAAGAAGAGGAACAAAGATACCTGCATGGATATGATCCTCAGGACAATTTCAACGTCGAACAAGAGTATTACAATAAGTACTACGGTGAAAAACTAATTGACCGGAGATCTAAACCAGACGCGCAAGCCTTGCAAGCTGCAGATTCTTTATCTAACGCTACTCCAGATTCTTTGCAGGACAAAAAATTCTCATTCAAAGGGCTCTTTAAGAAAAAGAGCAATGAACCTGATTCTACGCAGGTAATACCGGAGCCTGAAGTCGAGGAGACTAACAATGACTGATACTCCCAAAGTATCAATTGTTCTACCATTTTATAATTCAAAATCTACTTTAGAAAAGGCCATAGAAAGTATTGTAAATCAGATATTTAAAGATTTTGAACTTCTGTTGATTGACAATGGGTCCACCGATGATAGTTCTGCTATTGCGGAAAAATTTGCTGATCAAGATCAAAGAATCAAAGTATTTTTCGAGAGACAAAGAGGAGTAGTATTTGCGGCAAACAATGGCCTTTCAAATTCCAGAGGTGAATACATAGCCAGGATGGATGCCGACGATGTTTCTCTTCCTAATAGAATAGCAGATCAGGTCAAATTGCTAGATGCTCAACTGGAGATTGGACTCGTGTCAGGGCTAGTCAGGTATGCAGGAGATGATTCCAATGGTGGATTTATTAGATACGTTAATTGGTCAAACGGGATCACAAGACCTGAGGCGTTATATCTTAATCAATTCGTGGAATACCCGATCGTCAACCCTTCAATCATGATACGACGAGAGCTTTATAAAGAATATGGAGGCTACCGAGATGGAGATTTCCCAGAAGATTACGAGTTCTTTCTGAGACTACAATCGCACAATATCCAAATGATCAAAACTGACTCAGTGGTTTTAGAATGGAATGATTTGCCACATAGATTAACCAGAACTTCGAATAAATACACTTCAGACGCCTTTTTTCAGGTTAAGGCTAAGTATTTATCAAAATGGCTACGAGAGAATAACACCAGACACCCTCGGGTAATTATTTGGGGTGGAGGAAAGCTCGCGAGGAGGCGAAGTAAATACCTTGAGCAGCATGGTGTAGTGATTGATTCCTTCATTGACGTCCGCAAATCGAGCGATCCAGCATTGATCTATTATGAAGACACTGAATTGTTTAAAAACGCTTTCATCCTTTCATTTGTATCTAACTGGGATGCAAGAGATCAGGTACGTACATTCCTTAATGAACATGCATTTGTTGAAGGTCAAGACTATTTAATTTGCGCTTAGTTGTCCTAAAATTTTTAGTATTTGAAAAAAAATTACTAATTTTATAATCAAATACTAGAATATGTCACCTTACAACGACCTCATTTTAGATGACCAATACAAACTTCGGATTACTTCAAAGAAGTTAAAATCTGGAAATTATCAAGTGAAGTTCTTTGCCTCCGTTAAGAGGAGACGCGAATTGTATGGATATCTACTGGTAGGGGCGGATGAGACACTCAAAAACGTAATAAGCAAGATTAGGAGTAGACTTCATTCATTGGATATCCAGGAAGATAAGCGGTATTTTGACGTATACAACCTAAGAAACGAGGCAGTTCATGAACCCAACTTTATGATTTTTCAATAATGGCGATGATTCCAAACAATATTAAATTTCTTCGAAAGAAATTTGGCTATACCCAAGAAACCTTTGCTGAAGCTCTGGACATCAATAGACCATCGGTAGGTGCTTATGAGGAGGGCAGAGCTGATCCCAGATTAACAACGCTTTCGAAAATGGCGGAGCTTTTTAAAGTTACCGTTGACGAACTGATCAATGATGATCTAACTCAGGAGAATCATATTCCAAAACAACATGTGAAGATTTTAGCCGTGACAGTCGATGAAGCTGAGGAAGAACATATTCAACTTGTTCCGACTAAAGCTGCTGCTGGTTATACAAATGGCTATGCTGATCCCGATTATCTGACTGATCTACCAAAGTTCAATCTTCCTGTGCTTCCCAAATCTGCAACCTATCGAGCATTTGAAATTCAAGGTGATTCGATGTTACCTATTGTTTCAGGAAGCATTGTTGTAGGTAAGTACATCGAGCAGCTTAGCGATATTTCTAATGGAAAAACGTATGTGCTCGTTACCAAATCAGAAGGGGTAGTGTACAAACGAGTTTTCAATTACATCAGTGAAAAGGGGAAACTATACCTTGTCTCTGACAATCGATCATTTGATGCTTATGAACTTGATCCCGAGGAGGTGATGGAGGTTTGGGAAGGAAAGGCATTCATAAGTCTTGAGTTTCCAGATCCAAATTCTGCTAATGAACTATCAATGGACCAGTTGGCAGACATGATTGGGAATCTCCGTAGTGATGTTGAGAAACTGAAACACGGTAGCTAAGGAAAGTACTTCCTGGTATCCAAGACTTCTCTCAAAAAATCAAATTGTGTTTTAGAAACATTATTACGTTTTCAAATAATCAACACCTGAACTATTCAAGTTAATTTTGCCGTAGATGCGGCAGTTGTCCATATTTTCAGTTCTACTCGTACTTTCCTGCACTCCCAAGCAGGATAGAATCATAGTTCCCAAAGTAGGAAATGATTTTTATACTCAGGCATTGCTTCGAATTGACGACGACCTACAGGGGGATGTGGATAACATTAAACTGGTTGAACAGAAATTGTACTATTGCGATCTGTTGGATTGGCCCTCTACCTGCGTCTCTGCATTAGATGAGCTCAAACGCCAAAAGGGGATGACCCCGCAGCTTCTCGAGCAGTACGTCATCTATTTTGAGAAGCACCAGCAGTATCAGCAGCTTTTAGAAGTCATTGAGCGATGGGGGGCAGAATTCAATCTTTCTGGAAAGTACAAGCGACAAAAAGTCTTGGGCCTGCTCAAGACTTCAAGGAGAGCTGAATGTGCCAAATACCTCCAAGGGTACATGGTTGGCAAGACCTCTGCAGAGGACATTGCGTTTGCAGGTGAATGTTATGTAGAGTTGGGTGATACACTTATGGCAACCTACTATCTGGGCAAGTTGTCTGATGCTGACAGTACGAGTGAGTTAGTGTTGGAAGTGTATCCATATATGCTTTTCGAACTGGGTTTTGAAGACAAAGCTTTTGATTTGCTTGAAAGAAAATCTCTTTTAGTTCCAGGTGATTATGCATTTCACAGTGATCTAGCAACAAGGTATGAACGGTCTGGCCTGTTTACCAACTCACGAGACAAATTGAAGAATTTTACAACGATTGATTCTGTGGTTTATAGAGTTGCAGACTTGTATCTGCTTGAGGAACAATGGGACTCTGCTCATCAATACATAGACCTGTTGATTGATCGTGACTCACTCAATCGGGATGCATGGTTTAAGAAGGCGACGATGTACGAAGATCGTGGATGGCTTAGCTATTCTTTGAATTATTTTGACCACGTGGTTTATTTAAACCCGAATGATACAATTGCTGTGGAAAGAGCGGCATTGGTCCGACGAAAAATCGCATATTTGCAGCGCTTAAGATTTGAGGAAAACCTACTTCCTCCACCAGTATTAAAATCAAAAAAAATAATCAATAATGAGTGAGAAAATCACCATTAGTTTGCCTGATGGATCCACTAGAGAATTTCCGAAAGGATCAACTTCGCTGGATGTTGCATTGAGTATAAGTGAAGGTTTAGCCAGAAATGTTTTGGCTGCCAAAGTCAATGGAGAAGTGTGGGATGCCTTTCGAGCTATCGAACAGGATTCTGCAGTTCAACTTCTTACCTGGAATGATACCGAAGGAAAATCGACGATGTGGCATTCTTCTGCACACCTCATGGCAGAAGCACTTGAGGCTCTTTATCCAGGAGTTAAGCTTGGCATTGGCCCTCCAATCGAAAATGGTTTTTACTATGATGTCGATTTTGGAGAGCAGGAGTTTGATGCTGAAAATCTCAGCGTGATCGAGGACAAAATGCTCGAACTGGCTCGTGAGAAAAATGAGTATACAAGAATTGATATCTCGAAAGCAGAGGCGGTAAAATACTTTACAGAGAAAGATGATGAATACAAACTTGAGCTCATTGATGGACTTGAAGATGGGCAAATAACGTTTTACAGGCAGGGCAATTTTACAGACTTGTGTCGAGGACCGCACATCCCCAATACTGGGTTCATTAAAGCAGTCAAGGTACTAAGCGTTGCTGGTGCCTATTGGAGAGGAGATGAGACAAGAAAGCAGTTGACAAGACTATACGGTGTTTCATTTCCAAAGCAGAAGGAACTGAAAGAACACTTGGAACTTTTGGAGCAAGCAAAGCTTCGAGATCATCGGAAGCTTGGAAAGGAACTTGAGTTATTTACCTTCTCCGAAAAGGTTGGCAAAGGTCTTCCTTTGTGGTTGCCTAAAGGTGCCGTCCTTCGTGAGAGACTTGAGAATTTTATGAGAAAGGCTCAGGTTAAAGCAGGCTACGAGCCAGTCGTTACACCGCACATTGGAGGGAAAGAACTATATGTGACTTCAGGGCATTATGAGAAGTATGGCAAGGATTCATTTCAACCTATCACCACTCCAGCAGAGGATGAAGAGTTCTTGCTAAAGCCTATGAACTGTCCACATCATTGTGAGATTTACAATTCTCGTCCAAGATCATACAAAGACTTGCCGATCAGGTATGCGGAATTTGGAACTGTGTATAGATATGAGCAAAGTGGTGAGCTTCATGGCTTAACCAGGGTGAGAGGCTTCACGCAAGACGATGCTCACATCTTTTGCGAGCAACATCAGGTTAAGGCTGAGTTTGCCAAGGTCATCGACCTTGTTTTGCATGTATTTAGCGCACTTGGTTTTGGAGATTTTACCGCACAAGTTTCCTTGAGGGACCCCAATAACCCAGATAAATACATTGGTCAGGACGACTTATGGGAACGAGCAGAAAGAGAGATACAGGAAGTTGCCGATGAAAAGGGATTGGATACAGTGGTAGAATATGGAGAGGCTGCATTCTATGGTCCAAAGCTGGATTTCATGGTGAAGGATGCACTTGGTAGAAAATGGCAGTTGGGAACAATTCAGGTAGATTATAGCCTGCCCGAGCGGTTTGAACTTGAGTACATTGGGAGCGACAATCAAAAGCATAGACCAGTAATGATTCATAGAGCTCCATTCGGATCTATGGAGCGCTTCATAGCTATTTTGATAGAAAACACTGCTGGTAATTTCCCATTGTGGCTAGCTCCTGATCAGATCGCCATTCTGCCGATTTCGGAAAAGTACCATGATTATGCCAAGGACCTTCATCTCAAACTTCAAGAAAATGATATCATTGGAATATTGGATGAAAGGGATGAGAAGATTGGTAAGAAAATTCGAGATGCCGAAGTTCGGAAAATCCCGTTTATGCTCATTGTAGGTGAGAAGGAAACTGAAAATGGCAGTGTTTCAGTTCGTCAGCATGGAGAAGGAGACCTGGGAAGTATGAAAACTGATGAATTTATTCAATTTTTCTCTAATAAAGTGGCAGAACAAGTTGGTTAAGGCTTGTATTAGCGTAAATAATCACGATATTTGCGCTCTGTTTTTTTGATGTTTAACTAAACAAAGGACTACAATCGCAAAAATTAGAAGACGAAATCCGGGTAGGATAAGAGTCGAAGAACCTTATAAGGTAAATGATAAAATAACCGCCAGCATGGTGCGGGTTGTAGGGGACAATGTGAAGGTTGATTTATATCCTGTAAGCCAGGCTATAAAAATGGCGGAAGAGCAAAGTCTGGATTTGGTGGAAATTTCACCCAATGCAGATCCTCCGGTTTGTAAGATCATCGATTATTCCAAGTTTAAGTACGAGCAAAAGAAGAAGCAGAAAGAAATTAAGGCTAAGGCTCAAAAAACCGTAATTAAGGAAATCAGGTTTGGCCCGAATACCGATGAGCATGACTTCAATTTTAAGTTGAATCACGCCATCAAGTTTTTGAATGACGGAGCAAAAGTGAAAGCGTATGTTCATTTTTATGGACGTACAATTGTGTTTAAAGAAAGAGGTGAAATTTTGCTTTTGAAATTCGCGCAAGCATTGGAAGACTACGCGAAAGTGGAGGCGCTTCCAAAGATGGAAGGAAAGAGGATGTTTCTTTTCCTTGCACCTAAAGTACAGAAGAAATAGAGTTACAATAAATTAGAAATGCCGAAGCAAAAAACAATTTCAGGAGCTAAGAAGCGGTTTAAGTTAACTGGTTCCGGAAAGATCAAACGCAAGAAAGCGTTTAAGAATCACATTTTGACAAAGAAGGAGACTAAACAAAAAAGAAACCTTCGATATATGAGTGTGGTTAGCAAAGCTGACGAAACAAACGTCAAAAATTTGCTTAAGCTTAATTAAGCTTAATGGTTAAATGTTAAACCCGGTTATTGGTTTTAAGTTTTGTAAAAACACCAATCGCCAAAAATCAAAAGAATGAGATCAGTAAATCATGTAGCTGCCAGGACTCGTCGTAAAAAGATGATGAAAAATGCCAAAGGGTATTTTGGTAGAAGAAAGAATGTTTGGACAGTGTCCAAAAATGCCGTCGAGAAAGGATGGTCATACGCTTACAGAGATAGAAAAGCGAAGAAAAGAGAATTCAGAGCTCTTTGGATTCAAAGAATTAATGCAGGAGCAAGAGAGCACGGACTTTCGTATTCTCAGTTTATGGGAAAATTGACTGCTGCTGGAATCGAAATCAATAGGAAAGCACTTGCAGATCTTGCAATGAATGAACCAAAAGCATTCAAAGCGATCGTTGATAAAGTGAAGTAAGTATTACGATTCATAAAGAATTAGGACCCTGTTCATGAAATTGAGCAGGGTTTTTTTAATCTATGTCATACCGTGCCTGACACGGTATCTTCGGTATTGTAAGATGCCTGATCAAAAGTCAGGCATGACACACGAGCGATCTCTACTCCCTAAGTGTCTCTTGAAAGAGTTTGAAGATCCTTCTATATTCATCTGACCAACTCGAAGCTTCAACAAATCCATGACCTTCTAATGGAAACACAGACAATTCCCAATCTTCTTTTTTTAATTCAATCAACCGTTGAGAAAGTCGCACCACATCTTGGAAGTGGACATTTGTGTCGATCATTCCGTGCAGCATTAGCAGGTTGCTTTTAAGACCTTCTGCATGGTAGATTGGAGAACTTCGATGGAACGCAATACTATCTTCAATAGGCGTGTTTAATATGTTTGCTGTGTAGCCATGGTTGTAATGTGCCCAATCTGTGACTGAACGAAGTGCTGCGCCACTTTTGAAGGTTTCGGGTGAGTTGAACAGAGCCATGAGCGTGATGAATCCTCCATAGGACCCCCCATAGATTCCAATTCGATTCTTATCGATTCCTTGCTGATCGACCAGATATTTTGCTCCATCAATTTGATCGTCAAGGTCCTTGCCTCCCATGAATCTGTAAATGGACGTTCTCCAGTCTCTTCCATATCCAGCACTAGCTCTGAAGTCAATTGCCAATACTGTATAGCCATTGTCGGTCAGGAAGTTATGGAACATATACTCCCGGTAGTAAGAAGGCCACCAGTAGTGGACATTTTGTGTGTAGCCAGCACCATGAACGAAAATTACTGCTGCGCCGTTCTTCTTAGCCGGATCCGGTTTGTATAAGGTAGCCGGAACCTCGACACCATCGCTTGCAGTAAATCTGATAATTTCCGAATCCGTCCATTCGTAGGAATTGAAATCTTCTGTAGTTGATTCCGTCAGCGGAGTCATCTCAGCACCCGGCTCGTTTTTCATGACATACAATTCCCAAGGCTTGTTGGTATATCCATACCTGATGGCAAGCTGTTGTTCATCAGGAGAAACGAACACCTGATGTCCACCTCTCGTCGAAGTTATTTTTGTCATTTTTCCTCCATTGACACCCATTTGATAAAAGTGTTGTTCGTGGGGACTTACCTCATTCGAGCTAAAAAAGAACGTTTTCCGGTCACGTGATAATTGAATGTTTAGTACCTCAAACTCACCTTTAGTTAATGCTTTGATTTTACCTGTCTTCACATTTGCAGCATAGACGTGGGCAAATCCTGTTTTTTCAGACTTAAACCATATGTTTTCGTTGTCTATCCAGTCAATGATTCCCGGTGAAAACCAGCCGACTCCTGGACCGCCAATCCAAGCATCATCATGTTGTCTGTCGATCAATTTTAAATTTCCGTTGGAGAGATCCAGGCTCATGATCCACCGATCTTTGTAATCCTGGGAGGTAATATTCGTGACTGCTTTTCCATCAGCAGAAAATACCGGGAATCCGATATTGACCTCTCTTGGATCGTCGTATTTATCTGAATATTTCTCATCACTCTTCGCATATTCCTTCTTGTATGCTGGCTTGTCATAAATACCCTCGATACTCTCAGTTTCGATCTGGTAGGTGGTGTCCTTTTTCAAATCCAGGATCCAGGTTTCGGAAAGATCACGTGGACCGCCCACTTTCGTTCTTGTCTTTAGATCTTCAGTGAAGCCTGATTGGGTGACATAGTCAGGTACGATGGTGTTCTTTTCCTTCGCTGGGATGGATAGGCGATAAACCGCATAACTAAGGTTTGGTGAGATGGTGATGCCATCGAATTGTTTGCTTCCGATATATACCGTCTCAGGTCTGTCTGGGCTCGCTTGCTCGTTTCGATAGTTTCTGGCATCTGCCTCGTTCTTACGCTTTTCCAGAATATCGAAGTAAGCCAATTGATCTGCTTCCAGCCAGTCGTCTTGCTTACTTGATTCCAACTCCTTTTTCTCTCCTTTTTGAATATCTGTCAGTTGCGTGGTACTGCCATCGTCCATGTTCCATTTGAACAGATTGTTGTTCGATTGATAAATGATTGAACCCTCGTCACCGGAGAATTGTGGAATTGATTCTCTGATCAACGTATTTGTCACTTGTCGAACCTTGAAGGTGGTGTTGTCAATTATGAAAATATCTCCGTTTTTCTCATAGGTCTTCAGTGAGTAGTCCTTCGTGAAATTCCCATCGGACGTGCGATTTCCAAGTTCATCAAAAGTTAGTTTCTGAACGTTTTTGGTAGTGATATCCGCCTTGTATGTAGATCTGACTGTGTCTCTATCTGGATTCCAGCTAAAGAAAATTGACTTACTGTCGTCGGACCATTCTATTCTAGAGGGTAGATAACCTACAAATGCTTCACCTTGCATGATCTGGTCAATAGTAAGTGCTGATTGGTTTTCCTTTTGTCCGATTACTGAGAGAGCAATAACTAGGGAGAGGGCAGAGCTGATTAGTTTCATAGTTTTAGGTTTCGGTTGGAGTTCAATTTACAAAGTTCTAAATTGAATTTGTAGTTAGCAATTCCCTTCTTATGTAGTTAGTACTACGCTTCTCATGTAGTTGGTACTACGCTTCTTATGTAGTTAGTACTACGCTTCTTTAGAGCAGGAGTCCGTTTCCTCTTAGGAAGGCTAGCGCAGATATGGAGGATGAGAGGATTTAAAATGAAACCTTCAAAAACAAATTGACAGCAGGAATACTTTGATCAAAAGATCGTCCGTATCCCGGGATAGCGTACACATCATCCGGAGTCTGGAGATCATAGTCGAGCAAATAGCGAAACCTGATGTTCATACCTATAGCAAGGAATTTATAAATCGTTCTGTCTGTGTACACGGCGAACTCTATCCAACTAGCACTGATGTCCGTTCGTTGGTATGAAGCTGAGAGTGTTCTTGGAATGTTAATAGTGTTTTCAGTATCGAGAATAGCCGTCTCATCAAATGAGCTAACTGCATATTTGAAGGTTATTCCCAGTTTGTTTTTAGGCTTCCATTGTGAGTAAATCCCTGTTCCAAAACGGTAGTAAACACCCTCTGCTTCATAGGTTCCATTCGCATATGCTTTGCCGGGAGTGAGAGTGGCCATTCCCACCTCAAGGATAATAGGTACCTTCCCCTTAATCAGGAATTCAACCCCGCCTTCATACTTAGCTTCTGTGTCAAGTGGAAGTGCAAGTAATTTTCCGTAGTCTATGTAAATGGACGGAACCAGCGCTCGAACAGGTCCTAGAGTAGCTGTATCTTCTGGCGAATTTTCAAGCTCAGGTTGAGCTAAAATGGGATCTGGTCTGGCAATGGAGTCTTCTGTTTGCACGAAGGGTGATCCTTCTTGGGCAAGAAGCCAGAGTCCTTGGAAGATAAGAAAAGTAAATACTAAGCACTTTCTCATGAACAACGCAAAACTAGTTCATCAACCAATCTTCAAATCAGCTAATATGATAAATTTCCAAAATCATTAGACCGGATCCACATCAAAAATGATACTAACACTTTTGAATGCGGGCATTTGATGAAATATCTTTTCGCAGGCCCATAAATACTCCTTGATCGCTGGTATGTTAATACCATTTTTCTCAAGTTTTAGTGTTAGCTCATGATGATACAGATTTCGAATTTTTCCGATCACTGGTTCCACTGGGCCAGTCATTCGTTGGTTTCCAATGTTTTTTCTTAGCTCCTTCGCGAAAAACGTTGCTCCCTGAAAGGAGATTGTTTTTTCCCTATGCCGGAAAATGATCTTGATTAGACGGGTGAATGGTGGATATCCAAATTGCTCTCTTTCTAGTATTTCCCACTGAAAGAAGTATTTGTAATTTCTGCTACGCACTTTTTCCAACACAGGTTGACCTGGATCATTTGTTTGAATAACTACTTTCCCGTGGGTGGACTTTCTTCCTGCTCGCCCGCTTACTTGCATAATTAAATCGTAGGCTCTTTCATGCGATCTAAAATCAGGATAGTGAATCATTCTATCGGTATCGAAAATGCCAACGAGATTCACATGATCGAAATCGAGTCCCTTACTCACCATTTGCGTTCCCACAAGAATGTCAACGTTGCCTTCCTCGAACTCTTCGATGATTCTTTGATAACCATACTTACTACGAGTAGTGTCCAGGTCCATTCGTTGAACGACTGCGCTGGGAAACAGTATCTCTAATTCCTCTTCCAATTCCTCCGTCCCAAACCCGATCTTTTTGAGGTCTGTGCTTCCGCAAGAAGTGCAATCTGAATTCATAGGTTGGTTGAAGCCACAATAATGGCAGACCAATTTATTGTTAAACTGGTGATAGGTCAAGCTGACAGAACAGTTTAAGCACTTCGGAATCGTTGCGCAACTTTCACAAGAAATATAGGAGGCATAACCTCGTCGGTTTTGAAAAAGAATCACCTGCTCTTTTTGTTCCAGCGATTTTTCAATTGCCATCACCAATTCTGAAGAGAAATTACCTTTAAGTTTTCTTTGCTTACGTTCTTTCCTTAGGTCAACAAAGCGAAGTTCAGGCTCTTCTGCTTCTCCAAAACGTTCCGTCAACTCCACCAATCCGAATTTATCATCTAGTGCATTTTGGTATGTTTCTAAGGAAGGTGTGGCTGTGCCAAGCAACACCTTTCCATGATGAAGGTTTGCCAGGTAGATAGCTGAATCTCTTGCATGGTATCGTGGTGCAGGCTCAAATTGTTTGTAGGATGATTCATGTTCTTCATCTACAATCACGAGTCCCAAATTTTGAAAGGGAAGAAAGACAGCGCTCCGAACACCTACGACAAATTGATACTCGTTCTTTAGGACCTTTTTCCAAACTTCCACACGTTCGTTGTCTGAGTATCGCGAATGGTATACTCCAAATGAATTACCAAAAACCTTGTGGAGTCTGGCTATTATCTGAGTGGTCAAGGCTATTTCAGGTAGAAGATAAAGAACCTGTTTCCCTGCTTTCAGTTGCTCCTCAATCAATGAAATGTATATCTCCGTTTTTCCACTACCAGTAGCACCATGAAGTAACACGGATTGGTGACTTTGAAATTTGGTGGTAATGTCTTGTTTGATGTCTCTTTGAGCAGAACTTAGGTTGATGGTCTCTGACTTAATGTTTTCTTGTTTTTCAAGCCTCGATACGATGATTTCCCATTCAATCAGGATGTTATTTTTTACTAAGGTCTTAAGAGATGAATCACTAATCTGTTCTTTAATTAGCAGTGATTTTGAAACTCCGGGCTGATTGGACAAAGGATCTTCCAATACAGGAACATTTCTTAGATAGGAGAGGATTACCGCTACTTGCTTAGGCTTGGACTCAAGATTTTGTAGTAACGCATCTAGATTGTCTTCATTCTCATACTCCGATGCAAGTCGAATTCTCTTTTCCTTCTTGGGTAGATACCGGTCTTTGACTTTTTCATACAAATCCAGATATCCCTTTTCTGACAGTTCTTTTACAATTCGCTGTGGCCGTTTAAGTCCAAGGTATTGACCAACATCGTTCATGGAAAGCTCATTTCCTTTTAGCGCGGATAGGAGAGACCACTCTCGATCACTGAGGTCTTGGTCCTCAAGGTCAATCTCTGGATTGATGCCCACGTACGATTGACTTGAAAGTTTAAGTGCTGAGGGTAGCGCTGCGCCAATTACTTCGCCGATCGTACACATGTAGTAAGATGCCATCCATGTAAAGAAACGCAGTTGTACTGGATGAATGATCGGATATTCGTCTAGAACTTCCTGCAATTCCTTTGGTCGTTGATCACCTCGTTTTTCATCATGAATCTTGAAAATGATTCCGGTGTAGATCTTCTTGGCACCAAATTGAATCACAACTCGGCTTCCAACTTTTGTCGAGTTGCTTAGGTCTGCTGGAATGAGATAGGTGAAAGTTCCATGCAAGGGAAGTGGCAAGATGACTTCTGCGTAGGTCATTCCATTTGAGTAGTAGCTTCAGAAACAGTTCCTACTGGTCTTTTACAGCTCTTATCATAGCACACGTAAATGGTTGTCTTTCCGTCAAGGGCTGATTTAGATTCAAATAATGGGCTGTCTCGTTCGCTGCTTGAAGCAGTCAAAATTTTGTTGGGAATGAACTGCCTATTCATCTCCAGCCCGAAGCTTTCAAATTCATCTCCTATAATGACTACCTCTGCAAACTGGCTGGATAGTTCCAATGCAGTTGTGGCCCAGTTGGACATATACTCTGGTTCCTGCACGAGTAAATCCGAAACTTGTGCCAACATGGATTTTCCCTTCTTGATCAATTCTTCATCATAAAAATGGGTACCTAAGTGTATCAAGTTCCACGTCATAATCGAATTAGATGAAGGGATCACATTGTCAAATAACTCCTTTTTTCGAGCAATCAGACTTTCTGATTCATCACTTGTAAAGAAATACAAGTTTTCAGTTTCATCGAAGAATGCTTCATTAGCTCTAATCAGAATAACTTTTGCTAGCTTCAGATATTCCCAGTCAAACGTTGTTTCATAGTATTTTATCAATCCCTGAATGACCGCCGCATAATCTTCGAGAAAGCCTTCCATGCCCTTGTCGGGAAAGCGATTCAATTTACCTTCTTTGATCAATTTACTCTTGATAAAGGAGGCGTTGCTCTTGGCTAATGAAAGGATCGACTCCTCATTGGTGGCTTGGTAAGCTTCTGACAGACCAGAAAGCGTGAGGCCATTCCATCCTGCAATGATTTTGTCATCTAAGCCAGGTCGAACTCTTGTGCTACGTGCTTTCAATGCTTTTTGCTTGAAGGAGTTAATTTTTGCATCAAAGCTTACATCGTCAAGATTGTGCTTTTTCAGCAATTTGCTTTCCTCTTCAACGATTCGCAGCGCATTCTGACCCTCCCAATTTCCAGCCCTTTGCACGTCATAGTATTCCGCAATAAGCTCAAAGTCATCTCCTGCAATTGTTCTGATTTCATCCTCGGTCCAGACATAGAATTTACCTTCCACACCTTCACTGTCCGCATCAAGTGCGGAATAGAAGCCACCGGACTCGTCCAGCATTTCTCTGGATAACCACTCTGTGGTTTCAAGGATTACCTGTTTGAATTGCTCGTTTTTTGAAAGTTTATATCCATTGGCATAGAGACTGAGTAGCTGCCCATTGTCATACAGCATTTTTTCAAAGTGGGGGATATGCCATTCAGCATCAGTGCTGTATCGCGCAAACCCTCCACCCACGTGATCATAAATGCCCCCGTTTGCAATTTTTTCTAGTGTGAATTCGAGATGGTCAAGTGCTTCCTTGTTTTTCGTTTGATGGTAGTACGTTGCAAGGAACTGCCAAACGGAAGGCATTGGGAATTTTGGTGATTTTTGAACTCCACCGTCGATCTTATCAAACTTCTTGGACAGATTTTGGAACGCTTCGTCAATTTCACTTTTTGATAACTTGTAATTGTCGCCCTCTAACTTGTATTTTTCTGATTCTTTTAGTTGCAGATTTTTGGTGAAACCATCGGCTGACTCATCGATTTTGTCTCGCTGGTTTTGGAAGGCATCAGCAATGTTGGTCAATAGGTTAGTCCAACCTTCTTTTGGAAAGTATGTTCCACCATAAAATGGCTTTTGGTCCGGTGTTAGGAAAACATTTAGTGGCCAACCGCCTTGCAAACCCATGGCGTGCACTGCGTCCATGTAAATTTGATCGACGTCTGGGCGTTCCTCACGGTCTACCTTGATAGTGATGTAATTTTCGTTCATCAAACGTGCTACGGCAGTGTCTTCAAAAGACTCCTTTTCCATTACATGGCACCAGTGGCAACTAGAGTATCCAATGCTTACGATGATAGGTTTGTCTTCCTTTTTTGCCTTGGCAAGCACTTCGGGACTCCATTCTTCCCAATTCACTGGATTATGTGCGTGCTGAAGCAGGTAAGGGCTTGTAGAATTTATAAGAGCATTAGTGTGCTTACCGGGAGTCATTTGTTTGTTGGTTTGAGATGTACAAGCGTACATTGAGAAGCTAACAGCAAGAATAGTTGCATACTTCATTGCAGCTGATTTTGAAGTGTATTCAGCTCCTGCGAAACATCAACTCGATCACTTAGTTGGTGGAGTTTGACAATCGTACGTCTAATGAAATCCTGATGCTGTGTTGATTTTGGTTGAAATGGTTTGTGATTCATAGCATGTCTGATCTTTGTCCAATCCACAATGAAACTTCTAGCGTCATTGTCAAAATAGACATCTGAAAATCTTTGCCATATGTAATCTACCGCCTGAGCCGAGGGATGTACCATGTCTTCCGCAAAGAAGCGATAATCTCTTAGTTCATCATTCATTATTTCGAAGGCTGGAAAGTACTCAGCATTTTGGTATTCATTTACAATTTCATGCACGGACTGAAGAAGTATTGCCTTACTCAAGTTGTTTTCTACAAGTCCATCTCTGATATGGCGTACTGGACTAACAGTGAATATGACTTTTAAATTCGAATTCAGCTTTTCATGTAGGGATGCGAATGACTGAACAATCTCTTCCTTACTCAGAAGCCGCTTATTGAATTTGTTTGTGGGTACTTTGTGACAGTTTGCTACAACCTGACCTGTGTCCTTAGACTCATAGACAAAAGAGGTGCCTAGCGTGACTATCAGAAAGTTAGCATTTGTTAAGAAATTGGTTGAGGCTTCCAGTGATGTCACTACCGCCTTCTTCAGGTCATCAGAAGTAAGGGATGAAATTTTTCCATGGCAATCCCAGTGATAGAAAACACCTTGGTTCTCCACGATGTTCGATGGATCTAAATCTCCAAGAAGAGTTTTGAAGATCGATAGAGGATTGTAGAGTGTTCCGAACGGATTGTGAATGCCATCGAACTTGTAAGTTGACAACCGGGTACCAATTTCGTCCGAGAAGCAAGAGCCAGTTAAATAGATTTTATCCTCCAGTGAAATACAAGAAGAGGAAGGGGATAGATCCAGGTTTAACTTGAACACGTTGTTTGCTTTCTAGGTAGCAAAGATCGCCATAAAAATTGATCCTGTGTGGGTCCGAGTGAGAAGTGCTTAAGGAAAAACGGGACTTAAATTGAGTTAAAGAGATTCGTACACAAGTTGAACAAACAGATCTGTGGTAATGAAGCTACCATTCCAACGATCATGATATTCTTTCAACGGATTCTTTGGTATAAGATCCTCTAGTGCAACGCCACTGCTTTTTTCACTTTCGATAATTTTCCTTGTTTCCTTGAGCATTGTTAACAACTCGTTCACATCATCAATAGATGACACACCACCATGACCGGGAATTATCTTTGTATTTGCGTTAGAGAGCGACAAAATCTTCTCCTGCGCAGCAATGAAACCATCGATTGAACCTCCTGCTGATACATCAATAAAAGGAAAACCGTAACGAACAAATGCATCACCGGCATGTATCACGTTGGCTTTCTTAAAGTGTACAATTACGTCACCGTCAGTATGACTACTCGGAACATGCACTATGCTTAGTTCCTCTTCATACAACTTCAGACCAGTCTCGTTGAAGGGTAAATTTACTGTTGGCCAGTAGCCCTCGGACTTGGCTTCAACAGTTCGATCCATGATAGGGTCACTAAAAGATGTCTTTAACCGCTTTATTACGTTTGAGTGAGCAATAATCTCAACTTCCTTGTTTTTGAAATTTTCATTGCCACCTGCATGATCTCCATGATAGTGAGTATTCACCAGGTAGGTTATTTGAGCGGGAGAGATCTCTTTGACTGCTGCAATAATCTTATCTGTAAGAGGAGCAAATTGATTGTCAATTAGTAAAACTCCGTCCGAACCTATTAAAACTCCGATGTTGCCTCCTTGGCCTTTCAGGTAGTAAACATTTGAAGCCACTTTATTGGCTGTGATTTGAACATTTTCCCAGCCCTGCGCATGTATGAGAAAAGGAAATAGTAACAATGGTAGTAGCAGTCTCTTCATACTGATAAAATTAGATTATTTGATCGGCATGTCTTCAACTTATTCAAAGATCGGTCTGTAGCATGACATACTTTTTGTTGGGGATGCCAGAAAACAAAAAAAACCTTCTCTAGGAGAAGGTTTTTAACTAAATATGTTTTTCAAAGTTTAGCCTTCGCCAACCACTTTAACAGCAACAGTATGATGCACTTCTTTGTGCAAGTCAATCACCGCATTGTAGTCTCCAAGCTCTTTGATCTTCGTTTCAAAAGAGATTTTCTTCCGATCGATTTCAAAGCCTTTGGCTGCTAGCGCTTCTGCAACTTGAATAGGGGTGATGGCACCAAATATTTTACCACTCTCACCTGCTTTTGTTGAAATTTCGATAACAACATCTCCAATTTTCTCAGCAATTGAGGTAGCATCTTTTATTGCTTTCTCAGCTTTGTGTGAAGCTTGTCGAATTTCTTCATCGATTCTTTTTCTATTAGAGTTGCTGGCAATGATTGCCATCCCTCTTGGGATAAGGAAATTTCTTCCGTACCCAGGTTTTACAGCTACAGTATCATTCTTGTAGCCCAAACCTTGTATATCTTCTCTTAATATAACTTCCATCTTAGTAATTATTTAAGTGAATCTCCAACGTAAGGCATCAATGCCAAATGTCTTGATCTTTTGATTGCTTGAGCGATCTTCCTTTGAAACTTAAGACTAGTTCCGGTAAGCCGTCTAGGAAGAATCTTTCCTTGCTCGTTGACAAATTTCAAAAGAAAATCAGGATCTTTATAATCGATATACTTGATACCGTTTTTCTTGAAGCGACAGTACTTGTCCTTCTTTTGTTCCCTGTTTATTGGTTCGTTTTGTAATGTCATTTTGCAGCCTCCTTTTTAACTTCTTTCTTTTTGTTAAAAGCACCACCTTTCCTTCGTTCATTGTAAATAATGGCGTGCTTGTCTAGTGAAGTAGTTAGAAATCTCATAACTGCTTCGTCTCTCCTAAATTCTGTCTCAAGTTTACTGATTGTATCAGGTGCTGCCAGGAATTCAAAAAGATGATAAAACCCTGTGGTTTTATGCTGTATGGGGTAGGCTAGTTTCCTAAGACCCCAACTCTCGTCATTGACCATTTCTGCGCCATTGCTTGTGAGAACTTTTTTGAATTTTCCGACAGTATCCTTCATCTGAGCTTCAGACAAAACGGGAGTCATAATGAATACCGTCTCGTAATTCTTTTTCATGTGTTAATTAAATTAAGAACTTTTCTTATTGAAAAATGAGCTGCAAAATTAGAGAATAATTAACAATAGACAATGAATAATTGACAATTAAGCGATTGTTTTTGAAACCAAACGTAGCATCAATTGTAGGTAGGACTCTGTCAACAGTGGGTTTATTTAACCATAAACATTCCGGTACCCATCAAATAGTCGTCTGTGTACACTTCTACTTTGTGTTGACCAATGTTGTAGTCACTTCCTTTATCGTACTGATAGGTGACTAATTGACTGTTTTTGTCGTATAAGATTTCCTGCTTTGCTGTGTAGAAAAGCTCCCTTCCTTCGAAGGTGAAAGAACCAGAGCCACGAGTCACGTCGAATAGGACGTTTCCGTCCGGAGCGGTTACTCTCAAAAGAAGTTCCTTTCCTTCAATAGGTGCGATCTCATTGTCCAACACCGTGAACTGAATCTTTAATGTGCTAATGTGTCGATTTCGAAACTCTCTAAGTCGCTCTTTTCCTGAATCATTGACAGCATAAACTGCAAGTCCTTCAATTTGCAGACGGGAGGCTACAGCAACTTTGCTGGCTAGTTCTTCCGTATTCTGTTGAAGTTTGCTAATGGATTGATTCAACTCGTTTTTCTCTACTTTCAGCGTAGTGTTCTCTTCAACCAATGCCACATTCAAGATCTTCAGTTCCTCAATTTCCTGATCCTTGATAAGTAGAAGTTCACGATAGCCAGATACGCGTTCATTAAGTTTGGTTATCTGGGTTCGTTGATTTTTCTGACGAACAAGAAGGTTCTTCTTATCGTTCTCGAGCTGGGTCTTAAGCGCTACAAGAGTGTCAATTTCGCCACCTAACTCCGTGATTGTCTCGATCCTAAGGTCTAGTTCGGTAGATACAGAATCTAGTTTCAAGTAAGTGTCAGCAATTTCCTGATCCTGCCTCACACGCTCTTCCTCAAGCTCCATGTTTTTCCATACAAAGAAAAAAATTGTAGCTAAAAGGATTACAAGTACACCTGTAATAATTGGAGCTCTATTCTTGGGTTTTGAAACTGGCTTGATTTCCTCTGTTTCTCTTGGTTTATTTTCTTCCATTTCAGGATTTTTATTAGACCGCAAAAGTATTGAATCAATAGTTTAAAACCGTAACGTAAAATGCTGCTTTTCAATATCCTTGTGTGGAAATAAAAGTCCTGCCTGAAAAATATCAATCGATAATTCAAATCTGCTATCTGATACAAGTTCATTCCATGTGTCACGCATATCTTTTGACCAGTAAATGTCATGGATAACGATGCATTTCACTTGCTTTGGTAGTTTCATGAGTTGCTCAATCTGTCTTTTGAGCACTGAACTTCTATGGTCTGCGTCCAAGAATATCAAATCTGGTTCATGTCTGATTATTGCAGGTTCAAAAGTTTTTGTGATATCTCCCGATTCAAGAATTATTTTACCAGCGTCCAGACTAGCAAATTCCTTTTTGGCTATCTCTGAGATGATAGACGAAGCTTCCATCGTCACTATTTTCTTAGCAGAGCTTCGGCTTAAATAGAGTGTATTTACTCCAAGTGAAGTGCCGGTCTCTAGCACTGTATCTATGTCTAACTCATTTGTCAGAAGGTGCATAAATGCAGAAAATTTTGCGGTACTAAGGGAGCTTTTTGCAACTGAACTGATTGGTTTTCGAAGGCTTGAATTGGCCTTGAAATCGATGACGTCAATGATTTCATGATTGGATTTGAACCTTTTTCTTGCAGCTTCGATCTCTGGAATTCTAAAAGTCGAGGCACGTTTTATTATCTGAGTAACTAGCTTATAAACAAATGGAGAATGGATAGAATGTGCACCAACAGCTTTGATGCGATAATTTAGGTAGCTAGCAAGAGTGAAGAATTGGGAACCCCCCAAAGTGCTAATTGAGTTTGAAAGGGACAATCATGATGAACTCAGGAATTTCGACATCGAAAATCTTCCCGTCTATGATTTTCTCCATGGTATAATACCCCGCCATCTTACCAATCCCTGATCTTAGATTGCAACCTGAAACGTACTGGTGAATTTCGCCGGGTTCCAATACTGGTTGTTTTCCTACAACACCATCACCATCTACCTCGTGCTTGGGATAAGCGGCATCAGCAATGTCCCAGTGTCTTGACTTCAATTGAACTGTGCTGCTACTGTTATTTTCAATAGTGATTCGATACGTAAAAACGAAATGTTCATGCGCTGGCTGCGAATGTTCCGGCTGATAATTTGTTTCTACAGAAACCTTAATTCCTTTGGTGACTCCCGTTATCATTATAGATGGGACAATATAAAATAAATTGAATTTAAATTGCCAAATTTTACGATTAAGTAAGCAAGAAAATGGACGTACGCATTGAAAACAGTTGGAAAGAGGTTTTGTTTGAAGAATTTGGGAAACCGTATTTTCAGACCCTGATCTCATTTGTTAGGGAAGAGTACAGAACCAGTAAGGTATTTCCACCTGGCTCGTTGATATTCAATTCTTTTGATAAGTGCAGTTTTGATGATGTAAAAGTGGTAATTGTAGGCCAGGATCCTTACCATGGTGACAATCAAGCAAATGGACTATGTTTTTCTGTTAATGATGGAACTAGATTTCCACCATCGTTGCAAAACATTTTCAAGGAACTACAACAAGATCTAGGAGCAGTATATCCCGCTTCTGGAAACCTGGAACGCTGGGCCAATCAAGGAGTGCTGCTTTTGAATGCTACACTAACTGTTCGGGCACATACAGCAGGTTCACATCAGAATAAGGGATGGGAGGAGTTTACCGATGCTGTCCTCAAAGAAGTGTCAAATAGGAAAGAAGGTATTGTGTTTATTCTATGGGGCGCTTATGCGCAGAGAAAAGGAGAGTTCTTGGATAGTGAAAAGCATCTGGTTCTTAAAGCAGCCCATCCATCTCCTTTTTCAGCTCATAATGGGTTTTTCGGGTGTAAGCATTTTTCGAAAACCAATGAATTCCTTCGTTCCAAAGGTGCAAGGGCCATTGATTGGTAACATAAGTATACGAAAACAGGAGCGAGCGCAGCAACTGGTTCAAAGGGTCCTATTTATGGTGATCTTCTTTGAAGCGGCCATGTGTGTTGTTCAGCTCCTAATTTTTTCTTCACCTAAACTCACAGCGGAATTATTCTATCCCATCGAAAAGCCGTTTCCACCTGATCTTGTTAATGAAGCTTGCATTTGTATCCCAAGACATCCAAATGAACGAGGCCTCTCCAACGACGTGGTCCTCGGAAACAAATCCCCAATACCGTGAATCAGCTGAATTGTGCCGGTTATCACCCATCATGAAGTAATAGTCTTTTTTGAAGGTGTAGGTGGTTAATTTTTGTCCATTCACGGTGAGTTCCGCACCATCTATTACTACGGACTCATTTTCCTCGTACCTTGAGATGGTTGATCCGTACATAGCTAAGTTTTCCTCAGTCACATCAATCTGCATCCCTTCCTGTGGAACAGGAAGTGGCCCGTAGAAGTCCCTATTCCATCGGAAAAAACGGGAATCTGGAAATATATCTGTTTCCACTCTTTCTGAGTCTTCGAATTGGATTTCGATACTTTTTACAAATGGTAAGGCCTCCAGCTTAGCCGCACTGTTCGCATCGGTGAGTGCTGAATATCCCCTGCGACCATCCGGTTTTGCCACTGGGTAGTATTCCCATATTTTAAGATCTTTCCATATTCTTTCACGAATGGACTGCTCTGTTTCAACAAAATAGTTGAATTGCATCAACGGTGGGTTTTCTCCAATTTCCCCATTGATGTACACTTGACCGCCTCGTACTTCTATTACATCACCTGCAATTGCGACGCATCTTTTTATGTAATGTGTTCCAAGATCCATTGGATGGGCACCGCCATCGCTTCTTGTGTTGTATTGGTCATGTGGTGGATAGTTGAATACAACCACATCGTTTCTTTCTACTATTCCGAAGGATGGTAACCTTAAACTTGGTAGTGAGACCCAAGGTAAATAGGAGGGAATCTCAGTACCCCAAATCTTTTGATGAGTTAATGGAACCTGCAAAGGTGTCTTTGCTGTTCTAGGGCCGTATTCCGCCTTACTTACAAACAGAAAATCACCGACCAGAAGTGATCGTTCCATGGAGGGAGTAGGAATTACATAGGCTTCCATAAAAATCCACCGTATGAATGTAGCACAGAAAACTGCAAACACGATCGCCTCAAACCACTCCTTTCCAAACGATTTTTTTTCTTTTGGAAGCTCAACCGCTTTCCCCAGATACTTCGTATTTGTCCAGGCAATGTAGGTCATATAAATAGGAGCGAAGATGACTCCTAATACCTGATCAAGATACGTGTATCGTCCATACGATTTCATAAGATCAAGGTGCATCGTAAGCCCGACAAAGAAATTAATAACCGGAACGAACAGAAGCAATACCCACCATTTTGGCCTTCCGACGATTTCAATGTGGGTATAAAAATTGTAAAATGGAACAAATCCGATCCAACCTTGTTTACCGGCTTTCTCAAAAAATTTGTAGTATGCGACTCCCATGAGAACATACCAGCCAATAAGAAATACGAATACAAAAACCGGATTAAAGTCGTGATAGTACATTTGATAAATATTGAAATTCCTGCGAATATAATGTCATTGCTGATTTATAAAATCAGACATTGTGAATATTCCATTCTTATTTTTTATCCACTCGCTCACTTGCACAGCCCCTTCTGCAAAAACGCTTCTTTGGTGTGCTATGTGTTCGATGTTGATGGATTCTAATTTGGATGAGTAAGAAACGGTATGAGTGCCGGGAACGTTAGGGATTCTCTTAGAAACAATGCCCAATTTGGTATGGTCGGTAGATATTTCGTTTGTCCACCCTTGAACAATTGGATTCTTACTTTGAATTCCCACCGCCAATTTGATAGCTGTTCCGCTCGGACTGTCTTTCTTTTCTGTGTGATGGATTTCCTCCAGCTCACAAGAAAAGTCAAGTTTTGCCATTTTATCGGCCAGCCACTCGTTCAATTCGAAGAACAAGTTTACCCCAATACTGAAGTTGGAAGAATGTAGAAAGGTGCCACGGTTTTCCCGACATATTGTTGCAACGTCTTCGTATCTTTCTAACCAGCCTGTGGTACCAGAGATAACCGGAATGTTGTTTTTCAGGCAAAACGTCAGGTTTTCAAAAACAGATTCTGGCTGAGTGAATTCGATAGCTACATCAGGTTTGTTGTTCTTAAGCACTGAAAGCTGTTCGGAATTCTTAATGATGTGACTGATGGTATGTTGCTTGCCCTCAGCTATTTTTCCGATAGCTTTCCCCATTTTTCCATACCCAATGAGTGCTAGGTTCATTACTTAATACGAAGGATTAGTGATGCACCAATTGTAGCGCTATTCGTAGGAGTGTTCTGCATGGAAGGCTCAATGGTCAGTGCTAAATCATCGTTAATGTTGAATTCCTCTAAATGCGCAGACACATGAGCATCAACGATATTTAGAAGATAAAAGACAGACCCCAGGATGATCAAAAAATCCCTATTACGCCTGAAACTATCTCTATTTCGAATGACTGTCGTCTGAGAACTCGAAACTTCACTGAAGGGATTTCCCAGTCCATTGGAGTTGGAGATTGCTGCATTTCTAAATGCATGATAAAGGTCATTGTTGTAGTTAATGAAGTGAGCAAAGGTTGCTAGTCCAACGTAGATGATTGGTACTTTCCAATACTGCTTATTATAAATTTGTCCCATTCCAGGGACAATGGCTGAGAGAAGGGCAGATCTTTGCGGGTCGAGGTCGGAAACTTCTTGAAAGAGTTGAAGTTCCTCGTCAGTTTGAATGAAAGTGGAGTCGGTGATCAGTTCAATATCCCGATCATCATCCTGAGCGAACAGGAGGCCAACATTTAGTGCAACAGAAAGTGCGATTACAACTCTTTTTTTCATCACGAAATCGAGTTTGCAAACTTCGCGCCTAAATATCTAATAATTCAAGAATTCTGTTAAGATCTTCAGTAGAATTGAAAGGAATCTTTATCTCCCCCTTACTCTTATCATTTGACTTCACCGAAATTTTCGTTCCAAAATGTGATGACAATTTGGTCTGCAACGTTCTTATTTCAGGGTCGACAGGAGTGGGAGAAGTTTCAGGTGCTTCAGATTTGGCACTACCACGAACTAGTTCTTCCACCTTTCGGACCGATAAATCCTGCTTGATCACTTTTTTGAATATATCCAATTGAAGGTCCACATTTTCAATCGAGATCAAAGCTCTGGCATGACCCATACTGATCTGTCCATCTCGCAGAGAGGCTTGAATTGCTGGCGGTAACTTCAATAGCCTTAGGTAATTGTTTACCGTGGTTCTGTTTTTACCAACCCGATCTCCAAGCTCCTCCTGTTTGAGATCACACTCGGATAGTAAACGTTGGTAGCTGAGCGCGACCTCCATTGCATTGAGGTTTTCTCGCTGGATATTTTCGATGAGAGCCATCTCCAGCATTTGTTGATCATCGGCTGTCCTTACATAGGCAGGAATGCTTTTTAGTCCGGCCCTTTTGCTAGCTTGGAGTCTACGCTCACCAGAGATGAGTTGATATTCGTTCTTACTTAGCTCTCGGACGGTGATTGGCTGAATAATCCCTTGCACTTTTATCGAGTTGGCTAATTCTTCAAGCGCATCTTCATCAAAATCGGTTCTTGGTTGCCAAGGGTTTGCCTCAATCTTATTAACCAGTATTTCGGAAATAGAGTTTTGAATGCCCTTGGATTTGGCCGGCATTAAGTTCTCTTCAGAGTCTTCTAAAAGAGCTCCGAGTCCACGACCAAGTCCCGTTCTTTTTTTGAATTTACTTTCTGCCATTACGCTGCTTTCACTTCATTTCTTTCCAGAATTTCCTTGGCGAGGTTCAGATAACTAATTGAACCTCTACTCTCTGCATCGTGACTAATTGCAGGCAAACCAAAACTGGGAGATTCACTTAGTTTAATATTCCTCGGAATCAAGGTGTCGAAGACCAAAGATTGGAAATGCATGTTGACTTCCTCTACAACCTGATTTGCTAGGTTCAAACGAGTATCATACATCGTAAGTAATATGCCTTCAACTTCTAAGTCGGTGTTTAACCTGGTCTGAATAATCTTTATAGTATTCAATAATTTACCTAAGCCTTCTAGTGCAAAGTATTCACACTGAACAGGAACGATCACGGAATCGGAGGCAGTCAGTGCGTTGATAGTGATCAAACCTAAGGAAGGTGAGCAGTCGATAATTATGAAATCATAATCGTCCTTGAGCTTCGCCAAGGCATGCTTCATCTTATTTTCCCGATCATCAATATTCACCATTTCCACTTCAGCTCCAACCAAATCAATGTGCGAGGGTAATAAATCGAGGTATTTAATATCTGTGGTCACGACACTGCTTTTTGGGTCAACGCCATCCACCATGCACTCATAAATACTCACCTCAACATCTTTAGGATCAACTCCTACGCCAGATGTGGCATTGGCTTGCGGATCAGCATCCACCAACAACGTCTTGAATTCTAATGCGGCTAAACTCGCCGCTAGATTGATCGCTGAAGTGGTCTTACCAACTCCTCCTTTTTGATTCGCAAGTGAAATGATTTTACCCATATTTTCTCAATTATTAGAAGGTGAAATATTGTGAGGTCACAAATATATCCAACCACATTTCAAGTTAATCAAGTTGTGAATAAGTTGTGCAAAAAGAAAGAATGACTTTGGAAGTTCTAGAATTTGATCTGCCAAAAAGCTATAGCCAGGCAAATCCATCCCATGACTAAGCCAAGGCCCCCAAGTGGGGTAATTGCTCCTAGCCATTTGATATTGGTAACCGCCAGAATATAGAGTGTGCCAGAGAATATTATCATCCCACCCATCATGAAATAGCTGGAAATCGCTAACCATTGGTTGACGTATTTGGTCATTAGCAGGCCGACGATCAAGAGTGTCAGCGTGTGATAGAATTGATATTGGACTGCGGTGTTATAGGTAGCTAGATTACCGTAGGCCTCGAGTTTTGATTTGAGCACATGCGCACCAAAAGCCCCCAGCCCAACAGCTGATGCTCCAGAAATTGCCGCAAAAATAAAAACCAGCTTAGCCATTAAAACCTACTTCTTTTTCTTCTGCCGCTGAGCCTCTTGGCTAGCTTTCATCGCATCCTCAAGCCGACTTTGAAACTTGGATTTCTTCTTGGTTCCGCTATTCTTTCGGTTTTCTTCTAAGGCTGCTTTAATCTTGTCTTCATCAATGAGTTTTCTGAACATTACCGTCTGACCGTAGGTAAGCATGTTGGATACGAAGTAGTAAAAAGTCAATCCGGAAGCGTAACTATTCAAAACAAACAAGAACATGATTGGCATCATGTACTGTATCGTTTTCATAGGGCCTTGGATCGTTGTCATTTGTGCATTGCTCGCCGTAATCAGAATCGTTGACACAGTCATTAGAAGTGTAAACAGACTAACGTGATCTCCGTAGAATGGGATCGTGAATGGAAGATTTATGATACTGTCGTAGGTGGAGAGATCATGTGCCCATAAAAAAGATTGATGCCTAAGTTCTACTGCATTGGGAAAGAAGAAAAACAAGGCAAATAATACAGGCATTTGTAGAAGCATGGGGATACACCCACTCAGTGGATTGATACCTACTTTTTGGTAAAGTTTCATCTGCTCCTGCTGAGCTTTTTGCATATCACCATCATGCTTGGCCTTCAACTCATCTAGTTCCGGCTTCATCACACGCATCTTTGCCATTGACATATGTGATTTGTAGGTCAGTGGAGAAAGAAGTAGACGGATGATTATTACTATGATCAGAATTATGATTCCATAGTTGCTAATGAATCGTTCCAAGAAATGGAAGATCGGGATGATCAAATACTTGTTAACGATAGGAAGAGGACCCCAACCCATATCAAGGTTCTCCTCAAACTCGTCAGTTACACCCTTGAGGATTGTGTAATTATTTGGTCCAAAATAATATTTGTATGCGAATCCATTGAGGAATTCCGTGTATGGTATAGTAAGTTGAATGGTTGCATTCTTCACAGAAGTTGTATCTGCTACATCCGCAATTGTGGTAACATACCCTGATTTAAATGCTGATTTCGCAATAAGCCCGATCGTAAAGAATTTTTGCTTAAACGAAACCCATTTCAGTGGATTGTTTAATGTCTCCTCTTCAAAATCAGTGCTTCGTTGAGATAGATCATCGAACTCTCCATCTGTCTGGTAATAGCGCACGTTGCAATTGAGTCTGGCATCATCGAGTGTATTTTCAGCTCTTGTGACATTGTGATTCCAGAGGAAGGCTACGTCCGCTGGGTCAAGAATATTGTTCAAGCCAACAGACTTCACGTCGTAACCAATCTCGAACCCTGAAGAAGGTATTTTGTATGTCTGAATTACATTGAAGCTACCATTGGAAAGTGTATAGGTGATCGTTGTCGTGTCATTTGAATTTGCTACGCTTGGACTAAAAGCAACTTCGGACAGGTTAATGCTTTTGCCTTGATGCTGAACCTGCAGGTGAGAGGCAGACTTTGTGCCATCCATAATCTTGACTTGGTTGCCTAAGTAGTCAAGATGATTCCTTAGTGTAACTGCTTTTATTTTCCCTCCCAGGTTTGAAAAAACAACTGTTAACTCATCAGTTTCGATAATTTGCTCTTCCTCCTTGGAAGTCACTGCAAACGAGAAAACGCCGTATTTCAGTGTATCTACTGATTGAGCCTGTTGAGTGTTTAAATCCGATGTCGTATTTGAAGGAAGCGTTTCCGTTGCTAGTTGCTCAGACTGCTCAATAGGTTGTTCCTCAACTATTGGCTGCGGTTCTGGGGAGAAGTAAACGAAGTAGATCGCTAAGAGTCCGAACATTAGGACAAGTCCTATGTATTGATTTTTATCCATTTCTGAAGATTACAGATTGTTTGTTTGTTTGTTTTTCTTTTCGAAAATTACAGATCGTTTGATTGTTTTCTTTCTAGTGCCACCTTAATGAATTTCACAAATAAAGGGTGTGGGTTTTTTACGGTTGACTTGAGTTCTGGATGGTATTGTGTTCCAATAAACCATGGATGATCTTTTAACTCCATGATCTCAACAAGTTTTGTGTCTGGATTGATTCCCGATGCAATCATTCCTGCATTCTCAAACTCTTCCAGAAACTCATTGTTGAATTCATACCTGTGTCTATGTCTTTCATTGATTTTCGTTGCCCCATATACGCTATGGGCTTTGGTGCCCTTTTTGACATCGCAGGCGTAAGATCCCAATCGCATGGTGCCTCCCATATTGGTTACAGCCTTTTGATCTTCCATAAGATCAATGACTGGGTAGGGGGTCTTTGGTGCCATCTCGGCACTATTGGCTTTCTTCTTCTTTAAAACGTTTCTAGCGAATTCAATAATGGCACACTGTAGTCCCAGGCAAATTCCGAAAAAGGGGATATTGTTTTCTCTAGCATATTGGACAGCATAGATCTTACCTTCAATTCCTCTTTCTCCAAACCCAGGTGCGACTAAAATGCCGTGCAAATCTTTGAGTTCTCGATGAACATTGTCTCCGTCAAGGTCTTCAGCATGAATCCACCGAACATTCACCTTACATTCATTTTCAGCACCTGCATGGACGAATGCTTCTGCAATCGACTTATAAGCATCTGGCAACTCCACATATTTTCCAATCAAACCGATGGTAACGTCATCTGTAGGGTTCTTTAGCTTTCCTAAGAATTCCTTCCACTTATCAATTTTCGGTTCCTTTTTATGGGAGATTTTGAACTTTGAAAGCACACGTTCATCCAACTTCTCTTTTCGCATTAGAAGAGGGACATCATAGATAGTCTCGGCATCTCTTGCTTCAATTACCGCGTTGATCGGTACGTTACAAAAGAGAGCTAATTTCTTTCTTATGTCCTGAGATAGGGAGTACTCAGATCTACATACCAAAATATCTGGTTGAATCCCTGCTTCTAGCAACTCCTTGACGGAGTGTTGTGTTGGTTTTGTTTTCAGCTCACCAGCAGCTTTGAGATAAGGGACAAGTGTCAAATGAATTGAGACACAGTTGGCTGGTCCTAATTCAAAACGAGCTTGACGGACAGCTTCAATGAAAGGTAATGATTCAATATCACCAACACAACCTCCAATTTCGGTTATGACGATATCATATTTTCCTGTTTCGCCAAGTTTGTAGATGTTGTTCTTTATTTCGTCTGTGATGTGAGGAATTACCTGAACAGTTTTTCCTAAAAATTCTCCTTTCCGCTCTCTCTGAATGACATTATCATAAATCCTGCCTGTAGTAATGTTGTTAGCCTGAGAAGTTGGATTGCTTAAAAAACGTTCGTAATGGCCCAGGTCCAGGTCAGTTTCAGCACCATCGTCGGTGACGTAGCATTCGCCATGTTCGTATGGGTTCAGGGTGCCTGGATCAATGTTTAGGTAGGGATCAAACTTTTGGATAGTAACGGTCAATCCCCT
>JBDVJN010000022.1:0-14858 GCA_039961455.1 Cyclobacteriaceae bacterium
GACGATGTTGATTTTAAGATTGACCAGAATACAGGAATGTTGACGTTTGTGATTGTACCGGATTTTGAGAGTCCTCAAGATGATAATTCTGATAATACATACATCCTAAAGGTTGCCGCCTCCGACGGAGTTAATAGCACAGATCAAACCATTACTATTATTGTGACAGAAGTAAATGAAAACCCGATAATTCAGTCTGAGACGTTGACGATAGATGAAAATAGTAGTTATGGATTTGTTGTGGGAACGATACTCGCGACAGATCCAGATGGTGATGCTTTAAATTTTGAGATAGAATCCGGGAATACTGACAATGCATTTTCACTTAATAATTCGAACGGTGTGCTAACTGTAAACAATAGTGCGGCATTGGATTATGAGACAGCTCCTTTTTTTGATCTCCTTGTTACAGTTAATGATGGACGTGGAGGAATTGCTGCAACAATCATAGTTGTCCAGTTGGATGACTTGAATGAAACAGTAACTGGAATCTTCGACAATGTGCAAAATGATAATCTCAAACTTTTCCCTAACCCTGTTGGAGATAGCTTTAGGTTTTCAGACCGCGGGTTGAAAATCAGGGAAGTACTTCTATACAAATTGGATGGGAGCCTGATAAGACAATTCAATGGTGTACAGTCACATTATGATGTAAGGAATTTGAAGGCTGGGACTTACCTTATAAGGGTAAATTCAGAAGGCAAAAATTACTTCCAAAGATTGCTTAAAAATTAAGAGCAATCGCGGTCATGCGCTAAGACAATAAATGATAAACTAAGGCAGTCAATCAACCAGGTTGATTGAGTAAGAGCCACTCGCAAGAGTGGCTTTATTTATGTGAAGTGACAGTGGTTTTTTGTGAATATGTTGAGTCCAATCTCTTTCCCCATTAAATGTAGTTGATCAAAATTTTTGAGGGCCACAAGTGATGGACTCACTTATCTCGCACTTTCCCACGCAGAACGCTCACATTGGAATTGAAGGGATTTCCGGCAGATCTTCTGAAGGTAACCACCTGACCAACATGCCAGACTGCGTCAGCAATAGGACCATTAAGCTGATTCCAGAATGGATATTCTGTTCTATTCCCATTTCTCGAAAGGAAAATCACAAGATAGGATTCCATATCTTCTGCGGAACTGTTTTTGAGTATTTCACTTGTCCTTCGAATATTTTCCAATGTCTTAAGACGCTTTTCTTCGAACGTTAAAACAGGCTGTTCAATACTGAAATCTGTAGGTTGCTTCAGTACTGCATTTAGGGTGGTCCTTGTCAGACCCAAAATGTGATCAATTGTTTCACTCATAGTTCGGGCTTCCTCGGATGGCTTATAACTGAGATTTTCTTCCGTCAAACCTGCTGTGGCATGAAAATACCTAAAGCCAAGTCCATCGACGACTCTGGCAGCCACAGTACCCGCGGAGTATGACTCTGGACAATCCGGGATTTGGTAATAGTACTTCGCTTCGCCCACGGTACCTTCTCCCATTTGACCCTGGGCTAAAAAGGCTGTCACAAGCAAGACGGTAGAAAAGAGATAGAATTTGTTCATTTTTCTCATGTGTTTTTTGGTACTGACAAGTTAATCAGAGCTGACCTTTGGGAGGAATCAGATTCGTTCATCTTCGTTCAAATACTGCTTTACTACTACTTTTTGATAGATTTAGATAAAAAATATTGATTTTTTGGGTTACCTAGTTTGAGATTATGCATTAAAAGTGTTTACAACCAAAATTGATTATGCTAGACACCTCTAATGTTATGATTTCTGAAGACAGATCTTTCAACAGTTCACGAGAAGAGGTCGCTACGGAAGCTAGCCTGACTTTAGTCGTGCCACCTGAAAGACTGGGTTCGTACAAGCGCAAAATTGACCGAGTAAAAAAGCAAGCAGCATTTGAAAAGGAAAAAAGAAATCAATTTGAATCCCTGACACGAAGGGAAATTGAAATTGTCTCTTTGCTGGCTACGGGATTTGACAATCCCTGCATTGCTGAATCACTTTTCATCAGTCGCAACACGGTAGAGCAACATCGAAAGAATATTCGAAGAAAGCTTAAAGTCCAATCCTTTGTCCATTTGATGGAGTATGCATTGGCTTTTGACTTGGTTTAAACAATCAGAAAAACAGGGTCTAATCACCAGTTGTGGTATGTTGATCATGCTTCAAAGCGACCAATTTTTTACGTTGATTGGTTATGAGGCCACTCCGAAGGGGTGGCTTTCTACTTTAACTTTCGTTTTCCCTTTCCCTTCTCCTTTTCTCACGCCTGTTTTTCCCCCTAAGAAAGCGTTGTTCTCTCTTTTTAATTCGAGAAAATTTTCTCATTTCCTTTGCCGAAAGGTCTTCAGTTTTTAGCTCTTCCACCTCCCTGGCAAGTACTTGTGCTTTTACTTCCGCCTCTTTTTTTCTGGCGTTTCCTTCCATCACTTTTGGCACAATTTTCTCAATTGACCTGCCAGCAACATAGCCTCCAATTCCTATTTCAAGGAGCGTCCAAAACTGGTCAGGAATCTCGAAATCTGGCCAAGCGTCTTTTGCCCAGAAACGGATAAGGTGAGCAATAAAGAACTGATAAACGATAATGAAACCAAAGGAAAGCATCATAATCGGACGCCAACTTCGCTGCAGCCAATTGCCGCTAATCTCTCCCTGAATACTGGCTGCCTGTTGTGTCATTAGCTCCTTTTGAAAGTCGAGTGCTTTGGTCATTTGACTCTCTTGAATCTGCTTCATTTTTAACTTAAACTCATTCTTCTCCTCTTCCGAAGTATTAATTTCATCAATGAGTTTAGTGACAGGTGTGAATAGTCCTGATACGAATTCAAATATTTTCATAATTCCTCGGTTTAGAAGGGTTCGTAGATTGTTCTTTTATTCTTGCTAAGAGCTCTCAGTATTTGCGCTCGATTTTCGGACCTAGACCGATATCCAACGTGTACCCAACTTGGATTCTCGTCATCACCAAACTCCCAGATCAACTGATCAAAAGCTAACTCTTCTTCAATGATGTAGAAAAGATCAGCATTGATGAGATCACTCTCTCTATACATTCCATCAATATCTATGTCCATGGCTCTGCCAAAACAATGATCAGATGTGGCACTACCCCCGATAGCTTTGTTGAGCTCCTTGGATCGGTAGCAACTAGTGAGTCTGAGCGGAGTGCTTTTCCCTCGTTCGGAACTTACGATTTCTCTTAAGGGCTCAAAAATCAGAGTGGCTATTCGTTGAATATTTTCAAGGTGTTCATCCGTTGGTTCATTATCAATTCCCTGACGAAGTGCTGTTTCACTTTTTATCACCTCAGAATAGCTGAGATGAGGGCTGATTTTAAAGTTTTTCCTTTTCATAATTCCAAATTAGTTATGCTAGTCTTTGGGAAGAATCTTGTTCCTCTCAGACCTTTTTAGTTTATGAGAATCCACATAGACATGTAGCAGACCGCTCAACTTATTACGTCTTTCTTCAGTCATGAAATCTGTGTTCGTCAATAGCTTTACAACCCTGTCCTGACCAATTTCTTTGTCATACTTGTCCGACTCTACCAACAAATAACTTAGCAATGCTGCATCTAGATTTTGTAGATTTTTGAAATAGTTCATTGCAAACTGAAACTTTGCTTCCGTATCAAAGAAACCTCGCAAGTGATCAACAAATCGATAGCTTTCTTCAATGACCTTTCCTGAATAGATTGTATCATTGACATTCATACAATCGACCACTCCGAGGTAGATGGTAAAATAGTCTTCAGAGGGAGAAGCTCTTAGCAGGTAGTAAGAAACAGGAGCTGTTAATTTGGGGTTGGTGTCAAGTGCCAGTTGAACTTTGGAAAGCAGTAATTTCTGTTCTTCCAACCTTGATTGGCTGTCAAGATACCTACCACCCCACACATACAAAAGGATAGGAATGATCACCAGGGGGGAGGATTTAAGAAAGGACAGCAATCCTGGTGAGCCCAGAAGCTTATTTATAGGGGTAAGTAATAAATCGAAAAATTTCAACATTGTTTGGTGAACCAGAGTGCAGCGGTACTCCAGGAGCACACCGCTAAGTGAAAGTTACATAACAATTACCTTATTGCAAGTTGTACGATCTTAAATACTTGGAATTGCTAATCCACTAGAGATCGGTTTAGGTAAGTGATAAGATTAAGTCAGGAGGGCTTTTTGTTTTCTTTTTCAAGCTTACCTCTACGTTCGTCTTTAGGTCTGAATAAATTTTCGAAAACTTCTTCCAGCTTGAGTGTTGCTCGATCTGAAAATAGGCCCGTAAGTGCTGCTAGCGTAAGTATTCCGTAAATGTTGAGATCTTGAGCTACGGCTCCTCCTGCAAAAAGTCCAGCTCGAAAGACAAGATAAAAAATGAGCGCGATACTCATTCCAACAAATGGTCGCAAAACGTACCACCAAATCCAACTTTTCTCAAATTGATTGCCACCAACGAATGATGAAAATGAATTCATAGTGTGGACAAAACTCCCCAATAGACCAGAAAGAACTACAAGCAAGATAATTCGCTGGTTATCACCTAATTCCACCATTTGCCCAAAGACATACGAAGCCTTTTCCCACTTATCTACTCCCGATGGCCAGAGGCTATAGAGGAGATAGACAACCACAAAACAGCTGATCATCAATGAAAAGCCAAGAATTCGGATCGTCGTTTTGTTTACGTGCTTGTCTGTCATAATTGAGTTGGCTCTGTTTGCAATGATCGAAAGTACTAATTCTGATTATGGCTTACAACTCTTTTTATTACCGGCTTTATTGTAGGTTAAGGTATTTGTAGAGGATTGTAATGTGAACAACTCACTTTGAGACAGTAGATTTACTTAAAAGACATAGTGACGGGCCGTTGGTAGAATTACTGGTCTTTGAAATAAATGAATTCAATCTCTAAATCCACTTTACGCAGAGTGCTCCTGGACTATCGGAGACTGCTTGATCCTAGATTTTTTGAGGAGAGAAATGAACTACTTTGCGAAAAGATTTTAGCTTTTATCAAACAAAAGGAAGCCAGGACTATTCATGTATTCCTCGCCATTAAGAAAAATAAGGAACCAGACCTTACTATGATTTTTCAGAATCTTCGAAAGGCAGGCTGTGAAATTGTTGTTTCTAAAACTGATTTTATAAGGAAAACGCAAGAACACTTTTATTTGAAAGAGGATACGATCTTGAGGGAAAACAAAATGCGGATTCCAGAACCAGTTAATGCAGAGTCGGCGAATTTTGAAAATGTTGATCTCATCATTGTCCCACTTTCAGCTGCTGATAAACATAGAAATCGGATTGGATATGGCGGTGGTTACTATGATCGACTGTTGGAAAGTTCGAATGCCGTGAAGGTTGGCCTTTGTCTTTCCCCACTTCTTGATGAAATTAGCCAAACTGAAAAGTGGGATGTCGAATTAGACCAGATACTGACTCCATTTTGATTATTGCTGAGGCAGCAATTCTGACTAAATTGAACCCAAAGCACCTAGAGTAAAGTTACATTATTGCCTGGGCAGGCAAGCGAAAACATTTAACACAATTATGAGTTTAAAAACAACTATCGAAGGAGAGATCAAGCAAGCAATGCTTGCTAAAGATAAAGATAAACTAAGGGCGCTGAGAGCCATAAAATCCCAGATTCTGTTAGCGGAAACTGAAAAGGGTGCCAACGGCGATTTGACAGAAGAAACTGAAATGAAATTACTAACCAAAGCCGCCAAGCAACGGAGAGATTCCATTGAGATCTTTGAAGGTCAGAACAGAGATGATTTGGCAGCTACAGAAAAATCTGAGTTGACGATTATTGAAAGTTTCCTTCCAGCTCAGCTAAGTGAGGAAGAAATTGAGGAAGAAGTGAAGCAGGTGATAGCCTCTGTCGGTGCAACAGGACCGCAGGATATGGGCAAGGTAATGGGAGCTGCAACGAAAAAATTGGCTGGAAAAGCAGACGGGAAAATGATCTCCATGCTGGCAAAAAAACTACTAAGCTAAACATTGGAATCTTTTGACATCATACTGTTAGTGCTTCTTGGTTTTGGTGGAGTAAAGGGCTTTCAGCAGGGCTTCATAGTAGCGGTGTTTTCTTTCTTTGCATTCTTTGTTGGGCTTTTTATTGCCTTAGAGTTTACTATTCCAGTTTCACTGTATCTGTTTGGCTCAAGCTCATTCTTTGATATTGGTGCCGTAGTTGTATTCATAGCGCTTTTCATTTTGCTTAGTTTCCTCATCAAACTTGGTGCGAAAGCGATAAAAAATATTGTAGATTTTACTTTTTTCGGGACACTGGATAACGCTTTTGGCGCAGTGGCGGGTATCGTTAAATCTGCCTTTGTTTTGAGTATCGTCTTTTGGGTTTTTGATTCTGTTGGATTTGATCTTGTGTCTAGATACTCTGATGGTACAGTCATTTTCCCGTATATTGTTGGTATAGGGCCAACCGTTTTTGAGTGGCTAAGTGGACTTCTGCCATTCATTGAGGATTTAATTGATATGATGAAAGACCTACCGGGATCCAAAGATTCTGTATTGACGCTTTTGGTTGGTAAATTTGGAATAACAAAGATTTGACATGATTGCTGAGCAACTAATAAACTACATGGTCCCACCTCTGAAGCCTTCGGATGACATAACTAGGGCAAAGCAATGGATGGATGAGTTTAGGGTAAAAGAACTACCTATCGTGGATGAAGGTAAGCTGCTTGGGTTTGTCTCGGAAGAATTGCTGTACGATTCCGAAATTTTACACCCTGAAGTGGGAGCCTACCCATTGATTGGACAATCTGTCTTTGTAGCACCATGGAAGCATTACTATGACATTTTGAAGGTTTTATCGGAAAATAAGATGGACGTAGTCGCTGTGATTGACAATGAAGAATTCAAAGGAGTGGTATTGAAAGATGACATTCTCAGGGAATTTTCCAATACAGCAATTGTTAACTCACCAGGAGCGATCATTATTCTGCAAACATCTCTCAAGGAGTATTCTCTTGCGGATATTTCACGAATTGTTGAAATGAATGGTTCCATAGTTCTGGGTGCTAATGTTAGACCCAACACAGACGACGCGTCTCAAATTGAAATTGTGATCAGGATCAACAGCCAAGACGTAAATCAGATTTCCAATGGGCTCAATAAAAGCGGGTACACAGTCATTTCATCTTTCAATACGGAGGACAACTCGTTTGATGAAGAGGAGCGATACGGTCTTCTTATGAAATACCTGAACACTTGATGAAAAATATCGCTCTTCATGGACTGGCGATTGGAGATGACTCTAAGAAGTATGTTGATCAAATAATCGATCGACTGACAAATGAAGGGTCCAACATTTCCGTTACAAAGGAATTTTTGGAGCGGAACCGCGAACTACTTGGTGAGAAGCACAATGTACTTGAGGACGTAGACTCTACTTTTGATGCCGTTTTTAGTCTTGGTGGTGATGGCACTTTCTTGGAGTCCTTGTTGAAAGTAGGAAAAAGCGAAGTGCCCATATTGGGAATTAATATGGGCCGCTTGGGATTTCTAGCCTCCATCGCCAAAGAATTCATCAAAGAGTCGTTGTTTCTCCTTTTTAAGGGGAGTTATACAATCGAAAAAAGGTCATTGCTTTACCTTGAATCCACTACTGACCTCTTCGATGGTAAACCATATGCGCTAAATGAATGCGCAATTCTAAGGAAGGATACCTCTTCCATGATAATGATCAAATGCTACATCAATGGAGATTTCCTAAATACCTACTGGGCGGATGGGTTAATGGTTGCCACTCCTACTGGATCAACTGGCTACTCTTTGAGTTGTGGTGGGCCACTCATGATGCCTGATGCAAAAGACTTCGTGATAACACCAGTTAGCCCTCACAACCTAAATGTTCGACCACTGATTGTTTCTGATGACTCGGAACTTACCTTCAAAATTGAGACGAGAAATAGAAGTTTCCTGGTCTCGTTGGACTCAAGATCAGAAACCATTGAAAATGATGTGGAACTTAAAATCAGCAAGGCTTCGTTCAACGCCAAAATAATTCGAATCGAGGGTAACAGCTTTCCAGATACCATCAGAAATAAGCTTGGTTGGGGGTTCGACAAGCGTAATTAGCTGCCAATTTTCGACTAAATTTCTAGTCGAAGCGATAAATTGGTGCTAGTTTTCAGGGAAAGTGCCATTTTTTGTTACACAAGTACAATCAAAAAACTATTTTTGTGTTAATAAGACTGTAGTCATGAAAATGAGAAGCCTAGTAGTAATCATATTGTCCATCCTTATGTTTGGGTTAGCTGATAACGCTGATGCACAGAGGAGAAACAAGTACAAGAAGAGAAGACAGACGAATAAGAAGATATCTCACTACAAGGGTGGACAAAGGGGCTATGGTCGATTTCATCCGTATCTTTTTTTGGGTGCTCAAATAAATGCTGGAAACTATTTTGGTGATTTGGCCCCGGTAAATAAAAAAGCAAGTACAGACGTTTCTTTCACCCGCCCAGGCATTGGTTTTCATGGTGGATACAAATTTATGCATTCAGCAGCGATAAGGGCGGAGTTCAATTTTGTTAGAGTTTCTGCCGATGATTTTTCTTCTGACCCTACCAGTGAAAGTAGCTTTCCTAGATATGTTAGAAATCTAAGTTTTAGAAATGATATAAAAGAGTTACAGGTGGGTGTGGAGATTTCACTTCTTCCGAACTATGGTGGCGTTGATCAAAGACTGCCTTTGAATGCGTATTTGTTCGTAGGGGGTGCTGTCTTTCTTCACGAGCCAATGGGGAAAGTTCCTGACTTTGACTACCAAACAGATCAGGCAGGAGGGACACCAGCCCCTCAAGCTGGAGAATGGGTGAAGTTGAGACCTCTACAAACAGAAGGGCAGGCCTATAACAACGTAGAGTTCTCCATCCCGATATCATTAGGTGCGACACTAAGGTTGCCGGGGACTAATCTAAATGCAAGTTTGGAGTTTGGCTTTAGATATCTTTTCACCGACTATATTGATGACGTCAGTACGACCTATGTTGGCTTAGACCAATTTACGGACCCAGTGGCAAGAATCCTATCGGATAGATCAGCTGAGGCAACTTCATTTAAAGGCGAAGCAAGAGATCTATCTAACTTGAACATCATTCAAACCAATGGATTCTTTCATGATATAAATAACGGCGCTGGACTCCAGGGTGCTGTTCGAGGTAATCCTGATAACAACGACATGGTGTTTGTGACTCAACTCAAGGTGAGATACTTTCTAAGCACGGCTCCAAAACGAAGCGCAAAATTCAGATAGATCTTGAGGAAAACCCTCTGTGCGATACTCGTCCTTATTGGGACATCAACTCATGCTCAGTTCATGGAATTTGGCGGTGGACCAGGGATTATGAATTACTCAGGGGATTTGGTACGGGGCTATGATTTTGGTACAACCACCTTAGCAGGTTCTATCTATTACCGGATGAACTTCTCAGAGATCGTAACACTACGGCTCGCTGCGACCCTTGGTAAGGCAAAGGGATCTGAAACTCCAATTGACGCATTTGCGGTTCAAAGGGATCACTCATTTAGTAATCGGATTCTGGAATTTTCCTCCGTGTTTGAATACCATTTCTTCGACTTTAAGAGTCAAAAGTCACAAAGGGATTGGTCACCTTACGTTTTTGGTGGATTCGGCGTGATGAGTGTTGGTGATATCCCAGCCAACAGCGGTGTTGGAAAGATACAGCCAGTATTACCAGTGGGTTTCGGATTCAAGTATTTAGTCGCCAAAAAATACAGTATTGGTTTTGAAGCGGGTGCTAGAAAGACATTTTTTGATGAATTAGATGGTATTTCAGACGGTGATCAAACGATTAAAGATTACCAATATGGGAACCCTAAAGACGACGATTGGTATTTCTATACGGGAATTTCTTTTAGCATTATCTTGTTCAACATTCCTTGCCCATTTCCATACCTTCCAAATAATTCCTTACTGGCGCGTTAAAGGAAGTTAAATACCTGATTTTCATTCTGATTAACTAAAAAAAGCCCCATTTTTGTGTCCTTTTTCAAATATCTAGCACGTGCAGCCGGACAACCATATCGACCAACATAATATACCCAAACACATTGCGGTAATAATGGATGGCAATGGCCGTTGGGCTAAGAAGCAGGGAGTGAAGAGAATTTTTGGACATCAAAATGCAGTGAAGGCGGTACGTGAAGTAACGGAGGGTTGTGCAGAGCTGGGTGTTGAGTATCTAACTCTTTATGCATTCTCAACTGAGAATTGGGAAAGACCGAAATTAGAGGTTGACGGACTGATGACATTGTTGGTTAATACAATAAAAGATGAGATGCCGACATTAGTGGAAAACAATATCAAACTGTCTTCCATTGGCAACAGAGATGAACTCCCGAAGAATGCACGAAAAAGTTTGGAGGAGGCAATATTGCTGACGGAGGAGCATACAGGAATGCAGTTGGTGCTAGCCCTGAACTATAGTGGAAGATGGGATATTGTAAATGCAGTTGAAAATATGGTGAGTAATGGTGAAGCTGAGATTAGTGCTGAAAGCATTTCCCGGTATTTATCTACTTCAAATATGCCTGATCCTGAGTTACTAATTAGAACTAGCGGCGAGATGAGAATTAGTAATTTTTTGCTTTGGCAAATGGCATATACAGAACTCTTCTTCACCGATGTTTTATGGCCAGACTTTAGAAAGAAGGATTTGTTGGAGGCAATAGGATCGTATCAAAAAAGGGAACGAAGGTTTGGAAAAACAAGTGAACAGTTGAAAGTAAAAGCATGAGAAAACTAGTATTTATCATTGCGATATTAGCGGGGATAGAGTCTTTTGGGCAAATCGTATTTGGGCGAAACAACCAACAGAGCAGTTCGGATGTTTCGATAAACTATAGTAGTCCAAAGGAATACGAAATCGCTGATATAGAGGTGAGAGGGATTCAGTTCCTGGATAATAATGCACTAATTTCTCTTTCAGGATTACGCGTTGGGGACAAAATTAAAGTCCCAGGTGATGAAGTTTCAACTGCGATCAAGAAACTATGGAAGCAGGGAATAATTGGTAATGCCTCCATTTTTGCTTCCAAACTAGAGGGAGATAAAATCTGGCTTGTAATCGAATTAGCGGAAAGACCTCGATTGACCAAGTATGAAATTGAGGGGGTGAATAAAACCCAGAAAGGAGAGATCGAAGAAAAAATTGAGTTGGTTCGTGGTAAGATCTTAACCGATGTGCTAAAAAAGAACACAGAGCTCGCTGTTTCTAAGTACATGGAAGGAAAGGGATACTTGAATGCGAAAGTAAATGTGGTTCAGCAGGAGGATACAGTGCTACGGAATAGCGCCTATCTAAAAATAAGTATTACCAGAGGACAAAAGGTCAAAATCAGAAATATTCAATTTGCAGGGAACGAGCATTTTACTTCGGCCAAGCTGCGAAAGAAATTTAAGAACACCGGGATGATCCCAAAATTCTCGTTACCTACTGAGATCATCACAAAATTCCCCAGGTTCATTTGGCCTCCAAACCTGATAAAGTTTGCGAAGACTTCGAAGAAAGTGTCAGGAGAAGAGGTGCGGGAGTATTTTGCCAAACATGTGAATTTTAATTTTTTCAAATCGGCGAAATTTGTCAAATCAGATTATGAAGACGATAAAGATTTGTTGATTGGCTTTTACAACTCTAAGGGCTATCGGGATGCAAAGATCGTTGCTGACACTACCTATAATACCAATAACAAATACATGAACATTGACCTCACGGTTGATGCAGGGACGAAATACTATTTTCGAAATGTTAGCTGGTCAGGTAACTACATCTATACGAAGGATCAATTGTCTCAAGTACTGGCCATCGAGAAAGGTGATGTCTATGATCTTGACCTTGTAAACAAAAAACTAAACTTCAATCCTACAGGACCAGATATCAGTTCACTGTACATGGATGATGGCTACCTGTTTTTTAGTATAAATCCAGTTGAGGTAGGAATCTATGAAGACTCCATTGATTTGGAGATGAGGATTTATGAAGGAGCTCAGGCCACGATAGACAAAGTGACGATAAGTGGAAATGAGAAAACGAGTGATCATGTGGTCCTCAGACAATTAAGAACCATGCCTGGTGATAAATTTAGTCGTTCCGAGTTAATCCGTACTCAGCGAGAACTTTCTCAATTGGGGTATTTTGATCCTGAGCAAGTTAACCCGGTTCCAATACCAGATCCTGTTAACGAAACAGTCGACATCGAATGGCAGCTAGTAGAACGGAGCAATGATCAGATTGAGTTATCTGGTGGTTGGGGTGGAGCCTTCGGCTTTGTCGGAACCTTTGGTATTACATTTAACAACTTTTCCGCGAAGAACATCTTCAATAAAAGTCAGTGGAGAGGGTTGCCGGTGGGTGATGGCCAAAGCCTTTCAGTTAGATTTCAAGCAAATGGAAGACAATTCCAGAGCTACTCCTTTTCTTTTGTGGAGCCTTGGCTTGGTGGCAGAAAACCAAACTCCTTTGGGATAAGTTATTCCAAGTCAATTCAAAGATCCATTGATCGTTTTACCGACACAACTTTGGGCTCTCTTAAGGTTACCGGTATATCATTGTCTCTTGGAAGAAGAGTTAAGTGGCCAGATGATTTCTTCACAATAAGTAATTCAATTTCATATCAGCGATATGACCTATTCCAGTTTGCAAGTAGATCACTTGGTTTCCAGACGGGTGATGCTAACAGTTTTACTTTCAATACTACAATTGCTCGAAACTCCATCGATCAGCCAATGTATCCTAGAAATGGTTCCTCAATATCCTTGAGTGCGTCGTTTACTCCACCCTTCTCATTGCTTGGAAGGAGCGTTGCGGGAGAGGACGTACCGAATGCAGAAAAGTTTAAATGGCTGGAATACCATAAATGGAACTTCGACAGTAAGTACTTCATGACCTTGGTCGGGAAGTTGGTCTTGGCTACAAGAGCGCACTTTGGTTACATAGGGTCATACGACAAAGACGTAGGAGTAGGCCCTTTTGAGAGATTTCAACTTGGAGGGGACGGCCTTACTGGGCAAAATTTCCTTCTTGGAACCGACGTAGTAGGCCTCAGAGGTTACGCTAACAACTCCATTACTCCCATTGATGTTGCCAATAACATTGAGGGAGGAACACTATTCAATAAGTTTGTGATGGAGTTACGTTATCCACTTTCTTTGGCACCGACAGCAACTATTTATGCGTTGACCTTCCTAGAAGGGGGAAACAACTGGGATGATTTTGCAAAGTTCAATCCATATGACATAAAAAAATCTGCTGGCGTGGGCCTCAGAATCTTCATGCCAGCGTTTGGATTAATGGGAATTGATTGGGCATATGGGTTTGATAGAATCCCCGGATCTCTCGATAACTCAGGGCCACAATTTCATTTCTCTATTGGTCAACAAATTAGATAGCATGAAAAAGTCACTAGCGGTCCTATTTTCATTATTGTGTGTTACTGTTACATTTGCGCAAAAATTCGGTTACGTTGATACCCAATATATTCTAAGCAAAATGCCAGAATATAAGGAAGCACAGGCTGAGATTGAGAAGTTAGCGAAGGGCTGGGAGGATGAAATTCAACAAATGTATTCGGATGTTGAAGGCATGGAGGTGGCGTTAAAAGCGGAAGAAGTTCTGCTTACGCAAGATATGAGAGATGATAGAATTTCTGAGATAGATCGGAAATGGAAGGAGACAAAGGATTATCAGCAGCAGATTTTTGGTTTTGATGGTCTTTATTTTCTGAAGAAGAAGGAGTTGGTAAAACCTGTTCAAGACGAAGTTTTTGAGGCGGTTGAGCGGGTAGCAAAAAATAATCGACTCCAAATTGTATTTGACAAATCTGGAGATTTGGTCATGATTTATACTGATCCTATCCACGATTATACAGATTTCGTGCTTGAAGATCTTGGATTGGTAGAAAATCAGACAGCAGGAAACAATTGAGCATAATATTTGAACTAACAATCACAAACCTTTAAAAAGAAGGACCGACAGGTCAAAAATAAATTTTAGAAATCATGAAATCGAGAATTTTACTTAGTGCAGCTCTTTTAATAGCAGGCCTTGGGCTGATGGCACAACTAAAAATTGGATATACAAATGCCGATTACATACTTAGTCTAATGCCAGAGGCAAAGCAGATTGAAAGTGATCTGACGACATATGAATCACAATTGCAAAATCAGCTGAAATCTAAATACGATGAATTTCAGGCAAAAGCTGCTGACTATCAGCAGAACGGAGCAACAATGATTGATGCCGTGAGAGCGGACAAGGAAGCTGAATTGCAAAATATGCAACAGGAAATTCAGTCATTTGAGCAACAAGCTCAGCAATCTCTAGCCAATAAGAGGAATCAATTGGTTAGCCCGGCATATGAGAAAATTGGTACCGCTATCGAGCAGGTATCTAAAGAAAATGGATATACGCATGTATTCAGCTCCGGAAGCCCTGGGCTCAGTGTTCTTCTTTACGCAAGGGAAGAAGACAATATTTCGGATTTGATTTTGAAGAAATTAGGAATTGATCCTCCGGCAGATAGCGGGAATTGATTTTCTTTCACCAAAGCAATGAACTTAACCCATCAGGCATCCTGATGGGTTTTTTTATCCGAATACGATACCAAATATTAGTCCTCCAATGATGATGAACGGAGTTGGAATTTTCGTGAAGCGCTGCATGGAGATTGTTGCAACAATCAAAAGGTAGTTTAGAACATTCTGTTCCATCGGAATAAGTATTAGGAATGTGGCCGCAATGACCATTCCCGAACTAACTGCATTTATTCCTTCCAGGGAAGCCTTGACTAATCGATACTTTTTTAATTGCTCCCAG
>JBDVJN010000023.1:0-70362 GCA_039961455.1 Cyclobacteriaceae bacterium
AAATTCCTCCACTACGTTTGCATCATCAAATCGATATAGTGTCGATTTATAAAGAAGCGCCGAGAGACAGGCTCTATGACGCGCTAGCAACCCCCACAGAACGGAAGGTGCTAATTCCTGAAATATAAATTGATAAAAATGAAACAGGAAAATCATTTCACCCTAGAAAAACAGAGCCCAGAGGCTCCAAAAGGGAATTTTGCGTTCAGTCTTCACGTATCGAAATCCATTAATTGTTGTTGCTGCGGCTGTTGCTGCTAGTTCAAATTTGATCCATTCGGGTTTGCGATCATCTTAGGATGGAGTGTGTCTTCATCCAGAAAAATCCGTTCATATATGATTTTTAATCAGTTATATATGATAAATCTCCCTCAACAATCATTTCACGCAACAAGAATTAGAAATCATGTCACAAGAATTAAAATTTTCAATAAGCTCGGTGAGTGAATCACCAGCAAAAACAAGAATCAAAGCACGGGATTTTGACTTGACGGTAGACGAACCTGAAGCACTTGGAGGTACCGATCAAGCACCAAATCCTGTAGAATATATCCTTGCAGGATACGCCGGATGTATCAATGTCGTAGCACACATCGTAGCTGATGAACTGAATTTTTCGCTCGAAAATCTACAGGTAGACATCGATGGATATTTGAATCCAAACCGATTGTTTGGAAAATCTCTGGATGAAAGAGCGGGTTACAAAAACATTGATGTAAGACTACAGACGACATCTGCTATTGATCCCGAGTTAAAAAAGAAATGGTTGTCGGAAATAGGTCACAGGTGTCCTGTCAATGACAACTTAACCAACACCACACCAATCTCATTTTCCGTAAACTAAAAATCATTAAAAAATTATGTCACAAGAATTAAGATACGAAACATTGCAATTGCATGCCGGTCAGGAAGTTGATGAAACAACCAGATCCCGAGCAGTGCCGATTTATCAAACCACATCCTACACGTTTAAGGATTCCGAGCACGGAGCAAATTTGTTTGCCCTCAAGGATTTTGGAAACATCTATACGCGGATTATGAATCCCACGACAGATGTCTTTGAAAAAAGAATAGCTGCGCTGGAAGGAGGAGTAGCCGCCTTGGCAACCGGTTCAGGCCAGGCAGCTCAGTTTCTAGCATTGAACAACATTTTGGAAGCCGGGGATAATTTTATCTCCACTTCCTTTCTCTATGGTGGAACTTTTAATCAATTCAAAGTCGCTTTCAAGCGTCTGGGAATTGAAGCAAGGTTTGCTAAGAGCGACAAGGCTTCTGATTTTGAGCGATTGATCGATGAGAACACGAAGGCGATTTACCTGGAAACCATCGGGAATCCTGAGTTCAATATTCCAGATTTTGATGCCATCGCAGAAGTGGCCAAAGATCATGATATCCCGCTAGTTGTTGACAATACGTTTGGAGCAGCCGGATATTTGTTCAGACCGATTGATCATGGAGCGGCTGTTGTCACCTCCTCAGCTACAAAATGGATTGGCGGTCATGGAACAACCATTGGAGGAGTCATCATCGATAGCGGAAATTACAACTGGGGAAATGGAAAATATCCTCAATTCACTGAGCCTTCTGAGGGATACCATGGATTGAAATTCTGGGAAGTCTTCGGCGAAGGAAATCCTTTAGGCCTGCCAAACATTGCATTTGCAATCAGAGCACGAGTGGAGGGTTTGAGAGATTTTGGCGCGGCACTAAGCCCATTCAACTCGTTTCTATTGCTTCAAGGACTTGAGACTTTGTCGCTAAGAGTACAACGCACCGTGGACAATGCATTGGAATTCGCTTCCTGGTTGGAAAATCATCCACTGGTTGAGAAAGTGAACTACCCGGGTCTAAAAAGCAGCAGTTACCATGAGTTAGCAAACAAGTATCTGAAAAATGGATTTGGAGGGGTCCTTTCTTTTGTCCTCAAAGGAGAGAAAGAGCAGGCAACAGGTCTGGTTGACAATCTGGAGTTAGTGAGCCACCTGGCAAATGTTGGAGACGCGAAAACGCTTATCATCCAGCCGTCAGCTACTACTCACCAGCAGCTTTCGGAGGAAGAGCAGTTGGCCTCAGGGGTAGAGCCAAACCTCTTGCGGGTTTCAGTTGGCATCGAACATATCGAGGACATCAAGGCGGATTTTGAACAGGCATTTGAAAAGGTTTATGCAAATAGTTCAGTCCAAAGCTGATTCGGTTAATTATAAGGTAAGGGAACCTTTGATCCTGGAGAGTGGCCATACGCTCCGGGATCTTAGGATCCAATACACCACCTATGGGCATCTCAATGCGGATAAGTCTAACGTTGTTTGGGTTTTTCACGCTTTGACTGCAGATAGCAACGCAGCAGAATGGTGGCCAGGATTAGTTGGGGATGGATTTTTCATTAATCCAGAAGAGCACTTTATCGTCTGCGCAAATATTCTCGGATCCTGCTACGGAACAACCGAACCAGAGGACAAGAGTTTCCCAATTTTCACCATCGCCGATATTGTTGCCGCCCATAAGCAGCTTTTCAAGAAACTAGACTTGAGCAGCATAAAAATAGGAATCGGGGGATCTATGGGAGGACAACAGTTGCTCGAATGGGTAGTCCAAGAACCCGAGCTATTTGAGATCATTGTACCAATTGCAACAAATGCCGTGCACTCACCCTGGGGAATCGCTTTCAACGAAACACAGCGAATGGCAATGGAACATCCCGATCCAAAAATTGGACTGGAAACGGCTCGCGCCATTGCCATGCTTTCTTACAGGCATTACGACACATATGAAAAATCGCAGTTTGATGATGATTTTCGATCCAACGATTTTTCAGCTAGTTCCTACCAGCGGTACCAGGGAGAAAAGTTAGAGAAACGATTCTCACCTCTTAGCTACTTCTACTTGTCCAAGGCTATGGATACTCACAATATTGGCAGGAAGTATCAAAGCCTGGAATTCGCTTTGCGCCGAATTCGCTCGCGCGCCGTGGTAATTGGGATTGAGAGTGATCTTCTTTTCCCTGCTCAGGAGCAGGAATTCATAGCACAGCACATTCAAGACGCAACGTTAAGATCCGTGCCTTCCCTGTATGGTCATGATGGGTTCCTAATGGAAGCAGAAGCGATCGGAAAAATTTTAAAAGAAGAATTAAAATGAATGACATAAAAAAAATAGGGCTATTTGGATTCGGGACTGTGGGGAAAGGAGTTTATGATCTACTTTCAAATCACATAGATCTTCCGGTAGAAATCCACAAGGTTCATATTCAAAGATTGGATTTGGAGCGAATTAATCACCCACTCCAATTTACAGATGATCCAAATCATATTCTTGACGATCCTGAAATTGATATTGTTGTTGAGCTTATTAGTGATGCAGAAGCAGCTAAGGGTTTTGTTTTGAATGCTCTTGCTAAGGGTAAACCTGTGGTAAGTGCGAATAAAAAAATGATCGGCTCCAACATCAAAGAAGTGGATTCTTGGCATCACCAATTTGAAGCACCTTTCTACTACGAAGCTGCTGTTGGCGGTGGAATTCCAATTATTCAGAACTTGGATTCAGTTTTTGCAAATCAGCAGATAGCCGAAATCCAGGGGATCTTGAATGGCTCTTCAAATTACATACTTAGTCAGATGAGCGCAAACAACATGTCTTTCGATGATGCCCTTGAGGAAGCGCAAGCAAAGGGATTTGCTGAGGCTGACCCTTCCCTGGATGTGGATGGTCTGGATGCATCCTACAAATTGGCAATTCTTGGTTATCACGCCTTTGGGGAAATAGTGGATCTTAAAAAGGTTGAACTGGAGACGATCCGAGATATTACTAAAAAGGATATCCAAGATGCAAAAAGACACAATCAAAAAATCAAACCAGTAGCATCTTTGAAGCGAACTGAAGACAAATATGAATGCTCCATAGCTCCCAAAGTTCTATCTCAAACAGATCCTTTGTTTAGTGTTGATTTTGAAAATAATGCCATCGGAGTAAGCACAGCAATTTCAGGAAATCATCTTTTAGTAGGAAAAGGAGCAGGTGCCTTTCCGACGGGATCAGCGGTGATCAATGATCTTAGGCAGGTGCTCAAAGGAGAACGATATCAGTTGTCTGAATCTCGACAGCTCGTTTCTGTTTAAGCATCTAAGTGTAAGCAAATAATCATCTGTGCATGAACAATCACTCCCGCTATCGGGATTATGTTGAAAGAATGTCTGTATTAGGAGGGAGAACAAGGAAGATGCCGAAATGAATCTGGCATGACGTGTGGTGCTGGGGGAGTTAAACATTAAACTCAATCTTCGTGCCATCAGGCAGATCATCAATCTTTTCCGTCATCTGCCCAGCATACGCAATTTGATCAATGTGCAGAATCGTTCCAAAGTTCTCCTCAGAGTACTCCCCGCCAAATATGACCGGTAGCTTCAAGCAATATTTCTCTCCAAAATTCAGTTCGCCCATTTTGGCTTTCGCAACCTGCAGATGCTCGACCATTTCCCAACTTTCAAGAAATTCGGAACCCTTCATTATGGATTCTAGCTCCTCAGAGGTGTCAGCGATCACCTTGCAACACAGTTCCTCAGGACAAATTCTCCAGTAATCACCAGCCGAAGATTTAAAAATCACATTCCCAAAATCACTAATCGAGACGATTTCCTCAGAAACAATTCCAGTCCATGCCCAATGCTTATTTATACTTTCTAAAATCATCCGTTTGAATTAAAATGCTTTTCCACGACTTCCACTGCGCATTTCTTGCGCTCCTCTTCATATCCTGATACAACAGCATATGGAAGCTCTCGCTCTTTTAAATAATTTTCGTACACTTCAAAAAAGTGCTTTCGCATTTTAGGATGCTCCCGTTGTGGGTCGGGAGTCCATGCAATGTCGATGTCTCCTAGCAAGAAGAGATCGTATTTACGCGCTTGGAGTTCTCGCTCAATCCACGCATCGGTATTCCCATATTTGTGATCACTCCAAATCTTGATTACACTCAATTCTGTATCACAGAAAAGATAGTCTCGTGCATATTGCGCCTTATCGTCCTCCCAAGCCATTTGGCCTTTTGCAATTTCCAAGAGGTCTGATTGTTGGTACTCTCCATCCAATCGATCCAGATAGAAACGGGCATACTCGGGAACCCATTCCGTTTGGTAATGCGCCGCAAGCTGCTGTGCGATCTCACTTTTCCCTGTGGATTCAGGGCCAATAATTGCGATTTTCTTAATCATTTAAACTGCCTCAGTAACTTCCCTTCATACACGTCTGTCACTAGACAATAGAAGAGATCTCCACACCTTTTTTTGAAATAACAATGCAAAAATCTAATTCAGATCGTCGGTCGTCGGTCGGATATTAACATCCGTTTCATGGTCTCCTATCAACATTTTTTGTCTCCACGAGATTAGCCCAAGAACAGCGATATAACCAAAGACGATAAACTGGAAACTTGTGAACGGAAGCTCCTTGTAGATGTAAAGCGGGATGGAAGAAATATTCGTCCCAATCCAGAAATACCAGTGTTCGATTTTTTTCTGAGCCATCAAATACATAGCTGTAATTGCAAAAGAAGTGGTGAGCGCATCCCACATTGGCACATCGCTATCCGTATTTTGCGAAAGCAGAATCCAAAGCAGGAAGAATGCAGCGAGCATAATCGACACATTGAAAATATTTCCTTTTTTGGTGCTACTCGTAATAGGAATTTGGTCAGCTCCAATCTTGGTATTCTTCCAATTATACCAACCGTAGAGGCTCATTAGCAAGTAATAGGCATTGATGCCAGTATCAGCATACAACTTGTATTGGTAGGTGATAAAAATGTATAGTCCTACGCTGATTATTCCGAACGGATAAACAAGGATTTTCTCCTGTTTACTAAACCATACACTAGCAATACCAGTAACCACCGCCAAAAACTCAATCGCTGTGGTTTCCAAAAGTTGACTCAAGAACGCATTCCACATTTCCATGTCTGTAAAAATATTCTTTTAAATAGTACTTAATCTAATGAAGCGACATAATTTTGTGCGGCAAATAATAGCTACAGTTCCTCATTATTTGCCATGACAATAAAAGACAAATTCCTTTTCGAAGCACTTACCTACGACGATGTGCTTCTTCTCCCAGGTTATTCAGAAGTACTTCCAAGAGATACGGACACGTCTTCACAGATTACGCGAAATATCCGTTTGAATATTCCTTTGGTATCAGCCGCAATGGATACCGTGACAGAAGCACAGCTTGCGATAGCAATGGCATTAGAAGGTGGTATTGGGATTATTCATAAAAACATGTCGGTTGAGCAGCAGGCAATTCAGGTTCGAAAAGTAAAACGTTCTCAAAGCGGGATGATTCTTGATCCGATTACCCTGCATGTCGACAGTACCTTGGGAGATGCAGAGGCAATCATGCGGGAGCACAAGATTGGCGGCATACCTGTGGTTGACAAAGAAAATAAGCTAATTGGAATCGTCACCAATCGCGATCTTCGCTTCGAAAAAGGGATGAAACGACCAGTGAAGGAAATCATGACCAAGGATAATCTGATCACGGCGACAGATGAGGTCGGATTGAATGAAGCAGAAGCTATCCTGCAAAAACATAAAATTGAAAAACTGCCAATCGTAGGTAAAGACGGAAAGTTGACCGGACTAATTACCTACAAGGACATTCTAAAAAACAGAGATCGACCAAACGCATGTAAGGATGAATACGGCCGATTACGAGTAGGTGCTGCCGTGGGTGTTACCCCTGATATCAGCGACCGAATTCAAGCACTTCAAAAAGCTGGAGTTGATTTAGTCAGCATCGATACTGCGCATGGACATTCTAAAGGGGTAATTGATGCTGCCAGAAAGGTGAAGAAAGATTTTTCTGATCTTGAAATGATTGTTGGAAATGTTGCCACAGCGGAAGCAGCGAAAGCCCTTGCAGACGCTGGCGCTGATGCAATCAAAGTAGGAGTAGGCCCAGGTAGTATCTGTACGACACGTGTAATTGCTGGTGTTGGTGTTCCTCAACTTTCTGCAGTTTACGAATCAGCACAGGCTGTCAAAGGAACTAATGTACCAATTATAGCAGACGGTGGAGTTCGATTCTCAGGGGACATCGTAAAAGCCATTGCTGGCGGTGCAAACACTGTAATGATTGGGTCGCTTCTTGCTGGAACGGAAGAGGCGCCGGGAGAGGTAATTCTTTACGAAGGCAGAAAGTTTAAGTCTTACCGAGGTATGGGCTCCGTGGAGGCAATGGAAGACGGATCGAAAGACCGCTACTTTCAGGATGCAGAAGACGACATCAAAAAACTGGTTCCAGAAGGAATTGTTGGTCGAGTGCCATTCAAGGGATCGGTAGGAGAAGTACTGTACCAGATGACTGGTGGATTAAAAGCAGGAATGGGTTACTGTGGAGCTGGCACCATCGAGGACCTGCAGGGTGCAAAGTTCGTCAAGATTTCAGGAGCGGGAGTTGCAGAAAGCCATCCGCATGATATTCACATTACTAGAGAAGCTCCGAATTACAGTAGGAAGTAGCTACTTCACAACCGATCGAATGGAGGTAGAAATTCGATCCAAAATCTCGAAGGTACTTGAGGTACTGTCTTCGAAATGTAGTAATGATTGATCTGCAGAAGAAGTAAAATATCCGATTCTCATCTCGTTTTGAGAATTATCTCTACGTATTATCTGACCGTAAAGTGAATCCAAAGAAGGTATATATTCGAAGTAGGTAGTAAAGACATTATCATCATAGTAATCTCCAAGCTCGATCTCTCCACCGAACAAATCTGAATCGTGGGTATTTCCAATGCGCATTTGGACGAATTGCTTGTAAATCTCGTTGCCAAATTCATCCTCCACCAACGCTCTAGTATTATTGGAGTAGCCATCCATTGGAAAATCTTCTGAGTTACGCCAGAGCGTTTCCAACTCAAGTCCATTAGCTGTTTTGAGATTGAAGCTAATTTCACTCAATGCAAAGGATTCGTCCACTTTGTCCCAGTACGTAGTATTAATTGTTTCAATCCAAGGTCTACCACTTCCATATTCCCCTAGTAAACGAATCTCATTACCAAAGCGAATTCTAGAGGCATCTTCATGAAACAAGTCATACAAGTGAAAAACCATCTCGTTATCATCTGGTGTTTCGTCAGAAGAGGGATAGTATAAATAGACCTCTTGGTCTCCTTCCTCTGTGCCTATAAATTCTGTCTGAGCAGCATCCCAGTAGAAATTCCCATAGGGAAAGAAGTCCCCACGCATGGGCTCAACCATGCTCAAAATTGAAATGTTATGAAATGGAGAAGCAGAGCTGCTAAACTCATCAAGATCGACTAAATCTAATTTGTTGGTGGTGAAAATTTGTCCTTGTAAAGCTAATTCTCGAAAACGTTTAAAGGAGTTAATATAGTTGTCAGCAGCGATAATTTCGGGAACTGTTTCAACAGTAGCTTCAACAGATTCAAAAAACGATGCTGCATTTTCTTTCTCCATCCATAAAAAGTCTACATCTACACTGCGTACCGGTATCTCCTCAAGAGACTCTTCTTCGGGTTCACAAGAAGAAAAGATTAGAAGTACGCAGAGAATGAATGCATGTCTCATAAAAATAAAGTTACACATGATGTAGGAGAATCAATATCAAACAAGTCTAATTCTTACCAAATTTAAAACATGCATATAATCGACTATCTAGCACCACTAGCACTTTATTGAAGTCTGATCTGGCGTTACAACTACTTTTCCTCCGCAACTATCTCCCTGATCTTTACCGCCTTCTCAAAATGATCAAACTCATTTTCCAAAATCCACCATTCGGCTACTTCCATTAGAAGCTTAGGGTTTGTATTCTTATTTTCGAAGAAGGCATAAAACGAAAGTCCAACGTTTTCTCCCTTGGTCGCAATTTTTTGATCACAAACCTGAATGATTTTTTCCTTAAAGCTTCCTGTCATTTCAGCTCTGCAACAATCGTTTCTCCACCTTTCGTCAAGTCACCAATTTTTACTTTGATATCTGTGTCTAGTGGAAGGAAAAGATCCACGCGACTGCCGAATCGAATGAATCCAACGGAAGAACCTTGAACAACAGTATCACCGATTTGAGGATAGAATGCTATTCTTCTTGCCACCGCTCCGGCAATCTGGCGCATTAGAATATTAGCACCATTTTCAGTTTTGTAACCGATAGATGTTCGTTCGTTCTCAGTGCTGGATTTTGGATGCCAGGCTACTAGAAATTTGCCAGGATGATATTGGAAAAAGTCAATCTTCCCTTTAACAGGACTCCTGTTTACGTGCACGTTGAGTGGTGACATAAATATGGAAACCTGAATTCGGTCATCTTTGTGGTATTCACCTTCATACACACGTTCAATCACGACTACTTTACCCTCCGCAGGGGCATAAATAATCCCTTCTTTTTCAGGCGTCTCTACTTTTGGATCGCGAAAAAATCTGACGATAAGCACAAAAAAGATGATAGCAGCAACTCCGAGAACGTACTGTACTACTAGGAAAGGGATGAGTATATAAAGTCCCCAATACAGCAAGCCGATGAGCAATGCCGCAATTGGTATGATTCTAAATCCCTCCTTGTGAATCCTCATATTGTCAATTTAGGTCATTTGAGACGATCTGCCATGTTAGCTACATCATCCCAAAATAATTGGCTGGCCAATCCTTTAATCTAGAAGCCGCCCCGGTATTTATAGGTCTTAGCAACTTTGTCAATGGCCACAATGTAGGCGGCAATCCGCATGCTTACTTTATACTCTTCGGCAATCTTGTAAACCCTGTCGAAAGCAGTTTTCATAATTCTGTCTGATCTTCTGCTCACTCGTTCACGCGTCCATCCATAACCCAGGCGGTTCTGCACCCATTCGAAATAGGATACTGTAACACCCCCAGCGTTGGCTAAAATATCAGGCACCGCCAAAATTCCTTTGTCGTTAAGAATTTTATCAGCTTTTGCTGAGGTTGGCCCGTTGGCTCCTTCTACAATCATCTTGGCCTTGATCTTGTCTGCATTGTGTTTCGTGATTACATCTTCAATTGCAGCGGGGACAAGTACATCTACATCGAGTAGGAGCAGTTCGTCCGCATCCATTTTTTCTGCACCATCGAACCCTTGGAGACTCCCGTTGTTACCTACTCTGTATTTATATGCTTTCTGAATATCAATTCCTTCTTCATTGTAGTAACCACCTGTCAGGTCGCTGATTGCAACCACACTGACTCCTCGTTCTTCCAAAAGCGTAGCGGCCCACGATCCAACATTTCCAAAACCCTGAATAGCACACGTGGCTTTAAATGGATTAATTTTTTGCTTCTCCATCGCTGCCAATGCTGAGATCATAACCCCACGTCCAGTAGCTTCCTCCCTTCCAAGTGATCCTCCCAGGACAATAGGTTTGCCAGTAACCACCGAGTTGATCGTTTTACCCATGTTTCTAGAGTATTGATCCATCATCCAGGCCATTTCTCTTGGTCCTGTTCCCATATCCGGAGCAGGGATATCTCGATCCTCTCCAAACACATCGATCATAGCCTGAGTAAATGCCCGCGTTAAACGCTCAACCTCACCTGCTGACATTTCACGGGGATTACACTTAATCCCACCTTTGGCACCGCCATACGGAATATCCACAACGGCACACTTCCAAGTCATCCAGGCTGCAAGTGCCTTCACCTCGTCAATGTTTACCTCCATATCGTAACGAACCCCACCTTTGGAGGGGCCTAAAATTGTAGAATGGATAACCCGGTATCCTTCAAATACTTTTATGGATCCATCGTCCATTGTCACGGGCAGTGAAACAATTACCTGCTTCGCCGGAGTTTTGAGTACGTCGTAAATTTCTTGATCTAGTCCCAGATGTTCGGCCGCAATTTCAAAGCGGGACATCATGGACTCGAATGGGTTATCTCTGTCCTTTATCGGAGCAGGTTCTTTGTAAGCCATGGGGTATTAAAATGAGAGGATTTGGGGTGTTGTTAAATTTTCGCAAAGCTAAGATGAAATCTAATTCTTGCTAGAATAATTTCAAGAAAACTACAACAAAAGGAACCGCAAGTAGCAGACTATCAAATCGATCCAAAAAACCACCATGCCCTGGAATGGCCGAACCCGAATCTTTAATTTGCATAGATCGCTTAAAATGTGATTCAACCAGATCTCCGTACGTGCCAGCAATAACAACGATAATTGACACTATCAGCCACTCCCATCTTTGCAACCCGATGAAGTAGTTACTTATAACAAGTGAAGTTGCCACGGAGACAGCCCCACCTCCAATGCTCCCTTCCCAGGACTTCTTTGGAGAGATACGTTCAAAAAGCTTTGTTTTCCCAAAAAGGATCCCTGTAAAGTACGCACCAACGTCGTTGGCCCAAACCAGCAATAATAAGCCTAACAAAATTTCGTAGGAATATTCTCCACTGTAGAAAACCAAAATATTTATTAAGGCGAAGGGTACGGCAACGTAGAGAATACCTAAGTAGAACAGAGCAATATTTATGAATGGGTGAACATCACTTTTCTTGTATAGTTTGATCAGGAAGACAAACGAAGCAAGGGGAAAAAGTGCCATGTAGTAATTGGAGGGTAGAACCCCGTACTCGATCAGGAAGGAAAAAATGAAAAGCAAAGCGCCAATTGTAACTCCAAGCATTCTAATAGGCACGTAGCTCTGCAGTCTCACCAATCGGTAGAATTCCCAAATCGTCAGACATGCAATTCCAAGGAACATCAGAAAGTAAGACCACTCATTCCACAACAATGCGGAAATTACCAAAGCTCCTCCTACAATCGCGGAAGCCAAACGCGGTGCCAGGTCTACGAACTTATTCAAATTTGATATCCTCTTTAATTATCTTGATGGCCGCTAAGACAAAATCTGGAGCAACTCTCACCTCAAATGTCCCCAATCCATGTTCTGAGATGGTCTGGTTTAGAACAACAGGATTCATATGATTGTCTTCTAACACAGCTTTTACTATTTCAACTCTGTGGCGTTTCTCATCTTCATACACTGGTTGCCAATTATCCATTGGTTTGAGAATATTTCTGGTAAAAAATTCTAAGCGATATTACACAAACCACAGCAAAGACTACTACGATTGGCCAGGGTGCAGAAGATTCCATCTGCTCCGGACTCACTTCGATTGCGCCCAAGGTGCTCATATACAATAGAAATAGTGCTAGCCCATTGTTGATCAAGTGGGCAATCATTGCGACCGTTAGATTACCAGACCAGTGGTATAGATATCCGAAGACTACTCCCAGAAGCATTCGAGGTGCCAGACCATAAAATTGCATGTGAATCGCAGCAAAGGCGAAACCACTGATCCAAATACCTAAATGATGATTTGAAAAAGCTTTAGTTAAAAAATTTTGAATCAATCCTCGGAACAAAAGTTCTTCGCCTATAGCCGGAATAATTCCAACGACGACAAATGCGATGATGAAATGTGTAAGTGAGGTGAAATTGACCACATGTTCAGTAAGAACTTTCAGTTGTTCCTCTGATTGCTTGGCCCAGTCTTCAAAATCTGAGTCTGGAAAATCCAGGTTTAGATTCCATTCCCCAATAGCACTGTTTACTACCATAAAGCTGATCGAAACCAGGCACGTAATTCCAACCATCGACCAGGAAACTTTAGGGAAGAACTCTGATGGGGAGAACTTCAGAACCACTTTTATGAATAATAGCGAAACACCCACGAACATTAAGATGGAAAATATTCCCTGCGCAACTAAAAGAAAGAGTGGGCTAATTTGGAGTATCGATTCTTCGTCTACTTCTCCCTGATTGCCGAAGTACATGGTGAGGGTTATATAGGAAATTAGCACCAAGGCAAAAAGCCAGGCTTTCCTTGTTTGTCCTTCTGAAGAATGATTTCTGAATATATCCAGCATCTAGCTAACTTTGCGGGCAAATATAACCGTTCAAGGTGGTTAAAATCAGCGACATAGAATTAGGGGAGTTCCCACTATTATTGGCTCCGATGGAGGACGTAAGTGATCCGCCCTTCCGTGCAGTATGCAAGGAGAATGGTGCCGATTTGATGTATACAGAGTTTATTTCATCAGAAGGACTCATACGCCATGCTGAGAAAAGCGTCCAGAAATTGGACATTTATGACTACGAACGGCCTATTGGCATCCAGATTTTTGGAGATAAGATCGAATCGATGCGAGAGGCGGCGGCAATAGCAGAGGCAGCGAATCCGGAAATCATCGACATTAATTATGGATGTCCAGTGAAGAAGGTTGCCTGCAAAGGAGCAGGTGCTGGTATATTACTTGACCTCCCAAAGATGCAGGAGATGACAGCCGAGATCGTGAAGCGTGTGGATAAGCCTGTGACAGTCAAAACAAGACTTGGGTGGGATCATTCCACCATCAAGATCAAGGAAGTAGCAAAACGCCTTCAGGATGTTGGTATTCAAGCATTGTCTATTCATGGAAGGACAAGGAAGCAGATGTACAAAGGAGAAGCCGACTGGTCTCACATTGCTGAAGTCAAGAATGACCCGGAAATTCATATTCCAATCTTTGGAAATGGGGACATTGACAGCCCTCAGAAAGCACAAGAATATAAAGAGAGGTACGGAGTGGATGGGATTATGATTGGTCGAGCCTCTATTGGCTATCCCTGGATTTTCAACGAGATCAAACATTACCTAAAAACCGGTTTAAAACTGGAAGCCCCCTCTCTGGAGGAGAGAGTCCGAGTGTCCATCCAACATGTTGATTTTTCGGTTGAATGGAAGGGAGAACGACAGGGATTGCTGGAAATGAGGAGGCACTACACAAACTACTTCAGAGGCATTCCCAATTTCAAACCAGTCAGAACGACGTTGGTGGAATCTGAGTCCTATGCAGAAGTAAAGGAGACACTACAGCAGATTCCTGAGATATTTGGGGAGTTTGTTGCTCAGTAGTAGCTCTCCTCGTCCTCAATCATTAAAACAATTCTATATTGCGATTATGGATAAAAACAGGGCTCTGGCTTGGATACTATTGCTAATACTAGCTCTTATCTGGGGTAGCTCTTTTATCCTAATTAAGAAGGGGTTGGTTGGACTATCCCCTTACGAACTTGGATCCCTGCGAATCGTCGCAGCTATGCTTTTCCTGCTTCCATCAGCCCTTAAGAGATTCAAGCATGTGGATAAAAAGTCAATTCCTTTCCTGATTTCGGTGGGACTTTTGGGGAGCCTTGTTCCTTCTTTTCTTTTTGGTATTGCTCAGACTAAGCTTGAAAGCTCCATCACCGGAGTTATTAATGGGCTGACACCCATTTTCGTGATTTTAATTGGACTATTTATTTACAAACAGCGGCAGGCCTCTAAAGTCTTTCTTGGCATCTTCGTGGGCTTTTTAGGAACTGCGGTCTTGATTTCAGCGGGAAAGGGGATGTCTTTGTCAGGAATCAATGTATATGCACTACTGGTGGTGCTGGCTACTGTGTGCTACGGCACCAATTTAAATTTCATCAAATATCATTTAGGACATCTTCATCCCATCACCGTCACTAGTGTCTCCTTGATTCTGGTGGGACCAGCAGCGGTAGTCCACCTTTTTGGCTTCACTGAATTTCTACCTAAACTAACCTCCCCAGAGGGCATTGGACTTTCTACTTTCTATGTCTGTGTTCTGGGAATTTTCGGTACTGCGATAGCCCTTATCTTATTCAATAAGATACTTCAAATAACTGATGCGTTGTTTGCATCTTCTGTCACATATTTAATTCCTGTAGTCGCAGTGATCTGGGGGGTATTGGATGGTGAAAGCCTTTATCTCATGCATTATGTTGGAATGATTGCTGTTGGTATCGGAGTCTACATCGCCAACTCAAACAGAGCCGCTCACAAGAAAAAAGGCAATACTGAATAGACCAGAAAGCTTATCAGCAGGCTAGAAATAATGTTAAGCCAGACTCCAGCCTTAACCATGTCTCTCATCTCTAATTCTCCAGATCCAAAGACAATTGCGTTAGGCCCAGTAGCAATAGGAAGCATGAATGCGCAAGAAGCTGCCATGGTAGCAGGAATCATTAACAAGAATGGATGAACACCAATTGCATCAGCTAGTGCTGCTAAAACCGGGAGCATAATTGAGGCTGTTGCCACGTTGGAAGTAATCTCAGTTAGGAAATTTACCGAAAGGGTCACGATAAGTATGATTAGAAAGAGAGGCAAGGCCTCCACAGAAGTAAGCTGAGCACCAATCCACTTTGCGAGTTCGGAACTCTGAAATGCCGCTGCTATAGACAACCCGCCTCCAAACAGAATGATCACTCCCCAAGGGAGTTTTTCAGCTTCGGCCCAATTAAGAAGAGGCTTACCGTCACTTTTTGAAGGTACGATAAACATTAATGAGGATGCCGCGATGGCGATTACAGTGTCGTTGATTCCCGGAATAAACTGACTTAGAAAGAAGGACCGTGTAATCCAGGCAAACGCCATGATTATGAATACGGTGGCCACGGCTTTCTCTTCCTGGCTCATCTTTCCAAGTTTCATCAGCTCACTTTTGATACTTTCACGGCCGAGTGGCATTTCCACCTTATTTACCGGGAAAATTACGTTGGTCAAAAGGAACCAGCAGAAAACCATAGTGACTAAAGCGAAAGGCAGAGCGAAAGCCATCCACGAAGCAAAAGAAAACTCTGTTCCGTACAGCTGCTTGGCTACGGAAACGAAAATTGGATTTGTGGGTGTGCCAACCAAAGTCGCAACGCCTCCTATGGAGGCGGAGTAGGCAATTCCAAGTAACAGAGACTTGAAAAATACTTTGCCATTTTCGTCGTTCAGTGATCTCATTTCTGAAATAAGAGCGGTGGCAATCGTCACCATCATCAACGTGGTGGCTGTATTTGATATCCACATAGATAGCAAGCCTGTGGCCAGCATAAACCCAAGAACAATGTATCGTGAATTAGATCCTACCGCGTAGATGATACTAAGCGCAATCCTCTTGTGTAGATTCCACTTTTGCATGGCGATTGCAATAATGAATCCGCCAACGAAGAGAAACAGCATCTTATCTCCATAGGCCGCAGTTGTCTGCGCGATAGGCGCCCCTCCTGCAAGCGGGAGAATTGCAATTGGCAATAGGGCAGTTGCTGAAATTGGTAGTGCCTCTGACAACCACCAGGTAGCAATCCAAAGCGTGGATGCCAGCACAGCGTTTGCTTCCTGATTTAAATCGCTAAATGGTTCGAGAAAAAAAACAATGCAAAATAAAATGGGCCCAATAATGAGCCCAAGTCTTTTTCGAGTCATGAAGCGAATTTAGTACGAATCTTCATGCAATTTTTCTAAGTCGAATTCTTCTAGAAAATGTTTGGCCTGCTCAAGGTTCTGGAAGTCGAATTCTTTCACATCTCCATTTGTCGCATGTATCTCCAATTTAATGACCGCAATACGATTGTCATGTGCCAAAGGATCAGCAATAAGTCTTGCCGTATCAGATTGCTCTTTCATCTTATGAGAAAGGATAACATTCTTCCGCTTGATCCTGTTGCAGTACGAGCATTTGAATTCTTTATGTAACTCACCGTCCTCATGGTCCGTGGCTTCTTTTACAATTTCCTCCTTAATTAATCTCAAGGTCTGGAATCCACATCTGTCACACTCCAGCGCGCTTAAATGTCCCTTGTATTTTTCGATTTTGGTAAATCCAGTTGCTGAGTCAATCCAGACATCGTAGTCAACAGAGAATACGTTCTCTTCAGCTTGCATGCCTTCATCCAGATAGGCATCCTCTTCATCCTCACTAAGCAACTTCATTTTGTTGCCAGTCTCAGGGTTAACACGAGGTGTATAACGTAGCTTTTTAAGTGTTTTCTCTAGCTTTCCAGGATAATAGAATTTCAGTATTAGTTGAGCTACATATCCATACAAGAAGCCGACACAAAAGGCAACGAACAACCTGATAAAGAACCACGTAGCCTTTAGCTGCATAGTTTCATAACTCATGGTATTTGCAAATAGGAAAATAGCAAAGGCCAGAAAAACGTGCGTTCGGAAAAGCATTTTGATCTGCTTTTCGTTTGCCATATCAAATTTCTCTTTGAAATCTTTCAGGCTCATATACCTGACTTTGAACAAAAAGTAATTGAGAACGGCCAGCCCTAGGGCAACAAATACCAGCATGTAGACGATCTCCTGCCAACTCGCAAGAAAATCGAGGTATTGATCTTTATTCATACGGTGTAATCAAGGTTTCAAGCAAAAATAATCGAAAACAAACTTCGACTATGACTTGAGAACAGAGATACGTAGTATTACCCTAATTGTTTTTGGTATTAGATGCTCTCAACGAGTCCAGGATCGAGATTTCTGTTAGCGAGGTGTTTTGGGTGTACGGGTTGATGGATTTCACTCCTTCAGTTGTTTTTTCTTGAGGAAGTAAAGACGCCCAGTCAGATAAATTAGTCCTTGCAAAGCTCGTGATCCTTTGCTCAGCTTCCATCAGGAAAGCAAAAGTGCCCAGGAGCAGGAGCAGAGTTATGAGTTTATTGAACTTGGGTTGCATTGGATATTTTAATTATCTAAACCAGGCGTCATTTAACTTCTGTCGATAAATCGACGTTCGAAAACCTAACCTTTGACTATAAGATGATGCACCTATATAAAAAGTTGCATAGCATCTTACAAACTTTACAAGATCAACCGAAAATCGCTGATTATTAACGAAAAGATGCTATCGTCAGCCAATCTGTACATGGAATACTTTGGTTAGTTCAGATAGTTACAAAAAAATATGTAAGATTTTTTAGGAGATAAAATTGGTACCTTGCTGTGTCCTGTATTCGCGCTTTCGGCAGTATCTTTTTCTCTTCCCTCACTACCACCAAATTCACAAATGGCTCGCTTAAGAGAACAAGGATACTTACCTCTATCCCGCCTAGACAGAGCATGATACACTTCGAGAACTAAGCTCTTATTTATTTGCTAACTGATTTGCTTCATTCATCAGGCTTATTGCTTTTAGAAACACTTCGTCCTGTTCATTAAATATTGGATAGAAGCCTTCGTTGTCCCAAATACCCCTGGCTATGTAGGCTTTGGTCAGCAAGCGAATGAGCTCTTTCGACTTGTTGTAGTCGACCTTATCGAACGCAAGGTCGTTACTCTCTGCACTCGAAACCAGATCCATGAGAATCTCGTCTGTGACAGTGAATGAAGACCTAAATTCTTGGAGCCCCATGGCTTCAATGGTTTTCTTGTTTTCATCAGCATACTTCACTGTAAACTCCTGCATCGAATTTGTGCTAAAAAGCCTGTTCAAGTACATGCTGTTTTCGGTCGTGTCAAGTGGTACAAAGAAGTCTGGCGTGATTCCCCCACCTCCATAAACCGTCCTTCCCTTAGAAGTCTTGTAAATAAGGCTGTCGTTCACTTTTATACTATCGGAATTATACAGCTCACCATTTGTGAAACGTTTGTAGGCTTCCATATGATAATCCTCTAGCTTTCCTTCATACGGCTTTTGAATACTTCGACCACTCGGAGTATAGTACCTTGAAATAGTCAGCCTTAGCTGCGAGTTATCCATCAGGTTGATCGGCAATTGGACCAGACCTTTCCCAAACGACCGCCGTCCCACAATCAGCCCCCTATCGTGATCTTGGATAGCACCTGCAACAATTTCCGATGCAGAGGCAGAGCCCTCGTCCATCATGATGACAATTGTGCCATCTTCAAAATCACCTTTTTCACCAGAAAAGTGTTGCTCGGTATATCTCTTTTCCTTACCGTCTGTATAGACGATCATTTTTTCACCAGCTAAAATTTCATCCACCATTTGTACAGCTCGTTGCAAGTATCCGCCAGGATTTCCACTTAGATCAAGAACCATCTTGGTCATACCTTGATCCTTAAGTTTCAGAAGAGCTTCCTTAAATTCAAGAAAAGTAGAGTTAGCAAAACGGCTAACCTTAATATAGCCGATCTCGTTGTCGACCATGTAGGACACATCTACAGAAAATTGTGGAATTACGTCTCGCTCAATATTGAAGTCTATTGCCTCTCTTTCTCCTTTTCGTAGTATGGAAACAACTACTTCTGATCCTTTTTCACCACGCAATAAACTGATAACTTTTCGGTTGGTCATTTCAATACCAGCTACACTCTTTCCATCTACAGCAATAATTTTGTCCCCAGTTCGGATACCCAATTTTTCGGAAGGTCCACCACTCAAGGGCGTCACGACATAAATGGTGTCTTTAAAAATGTTGAATTCAATCCCTATCCCTTCGTAATTCCCTTCCAACTGTGATTGAACTAGATCAAGCTCCTTTGGAGGTATATACACCGAGTGTGGGTCAAGGTCTTTTAGCACGCTTGCAATTGCACCTTCCACCAGCTCATCGGTATCCACCTGATCCACATAGTCATTTTCTACGTAGGTCAAGATTTGCTTGAATTTCTGAAGGTTCTTTACTAGTCCCTGCGTAGGCGCAGAAGTGCTGCCTACCATATTGGCTCCGAGAAGAATACCAACACAAATAGCTATTGCGATGTATAGAGGAAGACGAACCGCTTGCTTGGAATTTTTATGCGTACTCACAGTTTGAAATTTTTTGTCAAAAATAGTGTTTAATGCATTAGAACGCTTCTAGAGCAAAACAGTTGGAGTCTCGAATGTTTGCCGCTATTTTTGAAGAATGGTTTTCGAGAAGACGTTGGCGGAAATAGTTGATGAAAATTATGTGTATGCGCGAGCATTGCATTATTTAGGAATTTCCTTTTTCGAAAATCCGAATATAGCACTTAGCGAGATTTGTAGAGAAAGAGGATTGGACCGAGAAAAGGTGATCAGAAGCTTCTATTTATTTGATAGCTGCACTAGGCTATCATTCCAAGAGCTTCGATCATATCCAATTGATTTGCTAGTTGAATACCTCAAGCATTCTCACCACCTCTTCATAAAAGATAAACTGCCGTTCATTATTCACCTTGCAAAGAATTGTAACGAGGATTTGGAATTGCAGAAATTGCTTCCCGAATTTGTTGAAGATTTCATTAAACACATCTATGAAGAGGAAGACTCTGTGTTTAGCTATGTGCAGATTCTAAACAAATCAATGAAGGGCCTCATAGCAAACCCCATATCTGCATTGTTGCCATTCGAAAATTTCTCTCTTTCGCACGAGTTTGAGCATCATCAAGGTGATGATGAAATGCAGGCCATTCGATCACTAGTGGAATCAGCCAAGCCAAGTTCTTTGAAAGAAGAGGTGCTGGTGAAGGAGGTCAAAGCATTTGATCGAGAAATGCTGTACCATGCTGAGATAGAAAACATAATATTTTTCCCTAAGGCAATACAGTTGGAGGAAGAGGTTTACGTTAGTCTACGTAAAATGAGCCTCCAAAATTAAATGGGTCGGATCATGGCCATTGACTATGGGTCTAAGCGAACTGGACTTGCAGTCACTGATCCTTTGAAAATCATAGCCTCACCCCTGGATTTTGTAGCCACTCATGAATTAGAGAATTATCTAACTGACTACTTCAAAAAGGAAAATGTAGAGAGGGTGATACTTGGCATGCCAAAGAAGTTAGATGGCACGGATACCAATGCCACAAGCTTAGTACATGCATTTGTCAATAGGTTTAAGAAGGTATTTCCAGACAAGGAACTAATTTTGCACGATGAACGCTTTACTTCAAAAATGGCCTTGGACTCAATGATCGTTGGAGGGACAAAGAAGAAAGATCGACGAGTGAAGGGCAACATTGACAAAGTAAGTGCTACCATAATTCTTCAATCATACCTAGAGAGTAATTCATGATTTTTCCAATTGTTTTGTATGGCGACCCTGTCCTAAAGAAGAAAGCCAAGGAAGTATCACATGGCGATGAATCAGTGGCCGAATTTGTGGAACATTTATTTGAGACGATGGAAGCTGCGCAAGGAGTTGGCCTCGCCTCCCCGCAAGTGGGGCAATCGCTTCGAGTATTTATTGTGGATAGTACACCAATGGAGGATAAGGAGGAGGATGGACTTAGGCAAGCGTTTGTTAACCCCGTGATGTTAAGTGAAGAGGGAGAACCTTGGGCGTTCGAGGAGGGATGTCTGAGCATTCCTGGAGTTAGGGAAGATGTGGATCGAAAACCGAAAATCCGAATCAAGTATTTTGATGAGCAGTGGGTTGAGCACGAAAAAGAGTTTGAAGGACTTCAGGCGAGAATTATCCAGCACGAGTACGATCACGTAGAAGGTATTTTGTTTACAGACTACATCTCGTCATTTAAGAAAAGGTTACTGAAGGGAAAACTTGCAAAAATTAGCAAGGGAGAAACCGACGCGGAATACCGTGTGAAGATTCCAAGGTAATGGATGACCTAACCATTTCTTTGGTACAAGTAGACCTCTATTGGGAGCAACCAGATGCTAATCTGGCAATGCTTGAAGAAAAGATTTGGAATCTGGAAAAAACAGACCTTATTGTTCTGCCTGAAATGTTTACCACAGGCTTTTCCATGAATGCTGAAGATTTGGCTGAACCTGTTGGGGGCAAAACGTTCAAGTGGATGCGTCAGATGGCAAAACAAAAGAATGCAGCCGTTACTGGAAGCTACATCGTGAAGGAAGACAAAAACTACTTCAATCGACTTTATTTTGTTCACCCAGACGGATCGTCAAATGAATACGACAAAAAGCACCTATTTACCTTAGCGGATGAACACGAAACATATGTGGCAGGAGATAAAAAAGTAATCATTGATTACAGAGACTGGAAAATTTGTCCACTTATCTGTTACGATCTGAGGTTTCCGGTGTGGTCCCGATCTCGGAAGACTCCTGACCATCTGTACCAATTTGATTTACTACTGTATGTGGCAAATTGGCCCGACACCAGGATAAATGCGTGGGACACGCTCCTAGCAGCTCGAGCGATTGAAAACCATAGCTATTGCGTTGGTGTGAATAGAATAGGAACGGACGATTTTCCGAAGGACTACCCAGGCCATTCGGGAGTGTACTCTTTTAAAGGGGACCAGCTTGGATTTACTACCACAGATGCAGTAGTAACCACAATTCTTTCAAGTAGCGATCTAAACGAGTATCGGAAGTCATTCCCATTCCAAGCTGATGGTGACGACTTTAATTTTTAAGATGCACACGTCTTTTGTAGGACTACTGTTATGTTTTTTCAGAATTTTCGCAACTTCCTTTAAACAAAGAAAGTTTTATTTGCTACAATGAAATTTTTCCATTTCTTAATTATCTGCCTAACTCCCCTTTTGGGGAACTCGCAAACTTTGGGAGAAGTGAGGAAAAGCTTTCATATGGCTGTGCTGGATCCTGAGAAATCAGAAGAATTCCACAATTTTTTAAAGAATACTACCTTGACAACACCTACGTTGAAGGCTTATAAGGCAAGCTCTGAAGCAATGTTTGCCAGAGCAGTGTGGAATCCTTTTACCAAACTTTCACAGGTAATGAAATACGCTGATCTGATGGAAATGGCGGTTGAGGAAGATGTGGAAAATGCAGAAATTCGATTTTTACGATTTGCAATAGAGTATAATCTTCCGAGATTTTTAGGGATGAGTAAACACCTGGACGAAGATCTTGAGGCAATCATAGCAAATCTTACATCGATTCCTTCAATGAATCTCGACGCATCCTTTTGCCGCTATATTATTTATTTTTTGAAAGAGACTAATTTGGCTACTAAAGAGGATATCAAAAAGATGGAGACTGCTTTTTCTTCATATGAGTATTCCGCAGCAAATTGACAGTCAGTTCAAGTTGATAATGCTTTTCTAGAAAAGTCATTTTCCGCAAAATGGTTGAATCAAACCAAAGACTACTCCAAAATATAAGTCTCTTCAATTACAACCCCTACTCGACCATCGTCTGCCTCTTCCCACAGATATTCGTATAGTTCATCCCCTTTGAAAACAACATATTTTACTTCCCAGTGGATGTCGTCTCCGTCCTTTGCACCATCAAGACCATTAATAAGTTTGACTGTCAGTTCATTAGATTTCTCAAGTAGCAAATCATCTATGTATACCTTGATTCCTAAATCCTTAGGGTTCCTACGAATGATTCCGCTGTTGTAAACAAGTGAATCACCAACCCATACCTCAACTCGATTATCTATCCTCTCGAACTCTATGTGGTAACTCTCACTAATTGTTTGTGCCTTTGCTCCAAAAAGAGATGCAAGAGAGAAAGTGGCGATGCAAAAAACTGAAGTGATGTTCATTTTACTAGGTTTTGTTTCTGTTGCCTGGACTTTCAAAATTGATGCCATTTAGTTGAAAAGCAACATTGATTCGATCAATTGGAGCAAAAAGCTGATTTAGTTCTGGGTTTTGTCGTTGTTTCCATTTCCATCTAAATGCTTGGCGAGAATTCAGAGACATTTTTCTATAAACTCAACAAAATGCTGTGCCTGATTTTCGTAAAGATATTGTTGTGCTGTAACCTGTCCTGCTTTCGAAACTGTACTAAGTTGCGATGGCTCCATAGCAAGAATCTCTTTAAATAACTCAACAAGTGCAGCGGTAGTTGGCTCGCACAAAAATCCATTTTTTCCATGCTCAATAACTCCATCAATTCCTTCACCTTTGGTGCCAATAGTAATACTACCTCTGGCCATTGCTTCGAGGTATACTAAACCAAAACTCTCGTTCACACTTAGCAAAATCATGAAGTCATTGGCGTCCATCAATTCGCGAATCTCCGAGTGAGTCTTCACCCCCACAAATGATACTGAACTGTCAAGTAGAGCTTCTTCCCTACACTTTTCTTCCAGCTTTCGAGCATGCTCTCCATGCCCCGCCAATGTGAAATGGAGCCTATCATCATCAAGAACTTGCAAGGCTTCCAAAATGAGTTCAATGTTTTTACGTTGGATGATACGCGAGGGAGTCACTATTCTGACAGAATCACCCAATTCAAAAGTTCGATCTTTTAGTGCTTCCACCCATTCTTTCGATATGGCTCCTGGCAGGATGCATTGATTAATACCTTTGCCCAAATGCCGTTGAAAAGACTTCTGAAGTTTTGCTGAGATGAATGCGAAGCCAGCAGCGCTTTGCAAAAAGTTTCTGTACTTACTAGTAAGCTTATTTTCTGACACTCCTGATCTATAAAAATCTGTGATGTGCAGGTAGGATATATGAGGGACATGAAATTTTTTACTCAAATAGTTGGCTATCTCTAATCCGACTGGAAGACATCCAATAAGCAACTCACAGTCTTTAACATCTACAACTGACCGGAATTTTCTTTTCACCAAATAATCACCTGGTAAACGAAGTACAGATCTATTAAAAATTTTGATTCCATCGAGCGTAAATGACCTTACGAATCGTTCGCGCCGGAATATTTCCAGCAGATTATAGGAATGAGGATTGATCACTGTAAGCTGATGATTCTTGACTAGATGTCTTGCGTAGTGATGCAACAACATGTTTCCGATCTCATTTCCGATCTTCTCGGTAGAAGGATAAAGGTTTGAAATGATTAGTATTTTCACAGATTCAGTTTAACTATTGATGTCATCAATTCCCATCTGTATCAGCATAATTTTCATATTTCACTCCCATCATTGCATCAAATATGCCTCGCAATTCTGCCATCCTTTTTTTTCCCTTGACCTTGATGTTATTAGACGTGGAAAAATAGCTAGATAAGACAGTAGTGCCGTTTCGAAAGATCAGCCTCAAGCTTTTTCTAAAAGCCTTTGATCTTCCATATAGCAACCTATATCTTAAGTGGTCAGTGTAACCAATATTGTATCGTCTTCTCCAAACATATTCTTCATTTGCTCTTTCCTCAATAATGTCTGAGTAGACTATTGCTTCATTGCACCATACAATTTTACCTCCTAGTACCGTCATCGCCTCAAAAAAGTGAGAATCTTCTCCGCCTGTAAGATTAAACAACGGTTTAAAACTCAGGTTGTGTGTTCTTATGAATTCAAAGTCAATCAAGGTGTTACCGGTACCACATCTTGCTAGAAGCTCGCCAGTAGCATGATTTCCGCGAGCGCCATCGTAGACTCTTCTAATCTCTTCATCAAGTGTGCACGATTCAGGCCAATTGAAAACCATTTTTCCACTCACGACTGTAGCAGAATACTTTCCCATACATGCCCACAATTGCACAATCCATTGCTCATCAGGATGATCATCATCATCGATGAAGGCGATATAATCGGAACCTTGTTCCTTTGCTTCAAGCAATGCTCGATTCCTTGCAAAGACAATACCTCGCCTTGCTTCCTCAACGTATTTGAAAGGTATTTTTGTCCCCACTGTTTCTTCAGCTATGACCCTTTGAACCTCTTCCATGGGACAGTTATCAATAATAAGTAACTCGGCTAAAAGACCTTCTGGTATTATTAATTCTTTGACAGTGCGTATTACCTGCCGCAGATGATTTGGCCGTTTGTAGGTGCAGATTATTATTGAGACAGTCTTGATACTATTTTTCTTTAGAGAAATGCAAAATTAGTCTCCATGCATCACATGATATTCAGTGAAAGGTACGCCGATCATTGCATCGAATTTGCCTTTGGCTCGCAAGCATTTCCTTTGAACTGAAATGTCTTGCTCTGAGGGTTGCTTTCCAAGCCTACTTCGTTTCATCATATAACATTCTAGGACCTTGAATACCGTTTTAAGACCTTTTAAGAAAGCTCTTGTCTTCCCTAGCTTTTCCACGCTCATTAGGTATCTGGTATAGCCATTTCTGTAGGTCCTGGATAATACCCACTCAATATTTGCACGAGATTCAGGCACCGTCTCGGTTACAATGGCTTCTTTGCAAAAGACTATTCGTGCACCCTTTTCCTTTAATTGTGAAAAGAAGAAACTGTCTGACCCACCTGTTAGATTGAATCGCTCATTGAATCTTAATCCAAGATTCCGGACTAGTGATACATCAAACAATACATTATTTGTGTACGCCACATCCAACTCATCGCCAGTATTCTTGTCGAAGCTTCCAGGAAAAAATTTCTGTAATAGATCCAGATTAGGCACCAAGGGGAAATGTTGTTCAACATGTCCCTGCACTACATCCGCTGAAAATTTCACTCTTGCTTCTTCGAGTCTAACAAGCCAATGTGGATCCACTTGTTCATCATCATCCACAAACGCAAGAAATGACGACCCATTGTTAATAGCCTCATTTAATATCATGTTTCGCATGAACACAATTCCTATTACAGTCTCTTGCAGGAATGTAATTTCAAAAGGCAACTTCTTTTCAAACTCAGATACTAGTTCCTTAACCTCCTTTGACGAGCCGTTTTCACATATAATGAGCTTGACTACTACTTCCTCTGGTAGCTTCAATCGGGCAAACGACTCAAGTATCTGGCTCAACATTTTAGGTCGATCCCTTGTCCCCAATCCGATAGCAATTAGTGGTTTCAATGTATGCTTAATTCTGATTTTCTTTTTTTCTTAAAGCTCTTCACATCTCGATACGTGTAAAAGAACTTTAGAAGGCATTTGATTCGGAAAATGATTTTGAAAACGCCAGACATTTCCCTCGATAATTTCTTTGCTGTTTTTCGTGCTTTTTTGAAATCTGTTTTCCAAGACTCATTATGCTCTGGGTGCAGCAAACTCCTTAACGTACTCCTCTTAAAAAGCCTGCCTGGATCATTCTTTAGTGGATTCACTGCTATGTCTTCTCTGTCATGATAAACTTTGACCTTGGGGTCAAGTCCTAATTTCAATCCTTTTTGGTGCAATCGATCAATGTAATTGTCATCCTCTCCATAGTGATCAAAAAGTGGATGAAATAATCCTACTTCTTCGAGAGTGTTTCTGTTAAGCATCCAGCATGCAGCATTGATAAAGGGAGATTCATACAATCGATTCCTCACAGAATTGGTTTTCAGGTCTTCTTGATAAGAATTCGTTCTAGAAAGATAAGATTCAAAAAAGGAATCGAAACTAGTACCGCTTCCATTGTAATGAAGAGGGGAAGCAATTCCGTAATGAGTTTCGGCCTGCAGACTTGCGATTAAATGATCAACCATGCTTTCTTCTACCCAAGCATCCTGATTCAAAAGAAGAAAATATTCATAACCCAGGCTATGTCCCTTTCTCAGAGCTAGATTATTGGCTTTTCCAAACCCCAGGTTTATACTGGATCGAAATAGAAACTTGCAAACTCCAGTTTTTTCGAGGTACTCAAATGTTCCATCTTTGGAGCCATTGTCAACAACAAGAATGTCTGTTTCCACTGTGGATCGCACAATGCTATCGACACATTTTTCGATCCATTTCATGCCATTATAGGTAACTATAACCGCACAGACCTTAGCTGACGACATTTGGAGTTATCATATTTTCAACCCTTCCGTTTTTGAGTGTGATAATTCGATCTGCAACTGAATAAAATTTGTCATCATGTGAAATCAGGATAATCGTCTTACCTCTTCTTTTTAATTCGGGAATGATTTCCTGGTAAAATTTTTCTTTGAAGTAGATGTCCTGATTGGCTGCCCATTCATCCAGAAAATAGATATTTCTATCTTCTAGCAAAAGCCTCAAAAGGTTTAAGCGTCCTTTTTGTCCGTTGGAAAGATTAGAATTTTCAATCACGAATCCTTTATCCAATGAAGTTTTGCCGGTTAAGCCCAAAAGCTCTATCAGCTCAGAAACTCTGTCCTTATTGTGCTCCTTCACAACATAACTTAAATCATCAAATAGTGGCGAGTCCGTAAAGTAGCATGAGAAATAGCTTCTATAAGATTGGATATTGTCCTTATTTATTGATTGGCCTTGAAAATTGACCTCTCCCTGGTTCGGTGAGTAGAGGCCGATGATTAATTTAAATAACGTTGACTTGCCACTTCCATTACTTCCATTGATTATAACTATCTCATTTTCCCGAATTTTAAAATCGATGGATTCCATTTCAAACGAATTAGTTCCACCGTAGGAATAGGAAACATCTTGAATATTTATCAAGGGGAGATTAGAAGCGTTAGTATAGATGACTTTTTCTTCTGATTCGAAGAGCGCTTCTTTTATATCTAAATCCAACGATTCTACCTGTTCCAACGCATTTTCAACTCCCTTGACCTGCTTTGCGAAACGCCCGATCCTGTTTAGAGAAGGTCTTATATATAAGATTAACACCATGTACTCTACAAGCTCAGTTTCACTAAATGCGGAGCCTGTCATAGCATAAATTAACAATAATCCCAAGCAAATCGTGATGAACACACTTTCTGATTTGTCCTGAAGAGTCTGTAGAAAAAAGCTCTTAATACGTAGGCTTACTAGTCCCTGATTGGGCGTATTTATTGATCCATTAATATAAGCGCTTGAGTGCTTTTTGTTCACAGTCAAATCCTTGAGCCCCTTTTCCAGGCGATCCAGGGAAAAATGAAGTTTGAATCGCGTCTCCGACCCTTCTTTATCAAACCTTTTGAACACAGGTAGTGTGAGAATGTTGACGATTGTAGTAATTAAGAAAATAGGGAGGAACGCCAATGTTAAAAGCCAGGATAGCTTGAATAGGTATCCTAGAACAACGACAGATTGGAAAACAGCGACCAACATGTCCGGTATCGTTTTGCCAAATCCACCAATAACACCCGTTTCGGTTAATAGTATAGGGACGAGTTTGTCTAGCTTACTCTCAATTTTGTCGTATTTAGCGAGCAGTGATTTTTCAGCCAGTTCCTTTCTATAATTGGCCACCTTTTGTTCAAAGAACTCGGTAATATACCTACCAGAATATAAGGCTACAATCGCAGCTAGAATAACAAGTAACGAAATGTATCCGAGCAACAGAAATAAATTCTCTTGATCACCGGTCACAATTTCTCCCAAGAGCTTAAGAGAAAGAAGATTGGAGGACGCAACGATTGCACTTGTTATTGTTGCGAAAATTATGACCTTCCATGAAGACCTAAAGAAAAACCCAATTACACGCCACATCTGCTACCTCAAGTTAAATTATCTGCATAATTAATAAATTCAATAAACTAGATCACTATAAAACTGTATTTCAAGGAAGTATATTCAAAAATCATTGCGCACCCCGCCATGCGAAATATATGTGCTTCTCCAAAGCCAGTTTTACTTTGTGCCAATAACCTTCAGCAGTCGTTTCCAACGCGACTCTTCAGGAACCAAATATTCAAAGTAGCTCTCATCAATATACTTAGCTAGTTTCTCATACCCATAGCTTTTCGTATAAGAAACTACATAATCCTGTACAAGATTTTCTGTAAAAGTGGATCCTACAATCGCACGAAACTTCTCATAGGATTGATGATGCATCATTTTTGAAGCTAAATGAATACGATCTATATGTGTGGGGTTTATCTCGGGCTCTTTTGAATTTTTGGCGCTTTGTGAATCATTGTGTAGACGAAATGAATGAAGTTTTTCAGGTATAAAACCCAACTTCAGGTTTAGCCCCAACCTGATCCAGAATTCAAAGTCTCCGATCTGTTTAAAAGTATCGTCATAAAGTCCATATTCAGTGAACACTCCCTTTTTCACAAGACCTAGTATCGGCTCTCCCATAAAATTCTTATCGAGACCAAAATACATAATAAGAGCGGCCATAAATTCAGGCTTTATAATTGTAATTTCATCGAAGCGGTCCGACAATCTTGCCAATCTTGTCAAGGAAAACTTTACATCGTGTTCAAAGATGTACTCCCTTTCTGTCAGTACCACATCGAGATTCTCACTAAGAGCCAATGCCAGCATCTTTTCAATGGTATCATCACACATCATATCATCTTGGAAATGAAGTTTGATGTAGCTTCCAGAAGCTTCAGAAATGCATCTATTCCAGTTTCCAACCAAACCAAGGTTCTGTTTATTATGAATCAATCGAATCCGCTTATCCAATGCTTGGTACTCATCTACAATGGTAGTACTATTGTCCGTTGAGCAGTCATTCACTACAAGGATATCTAGATCTTTGTAGGACTGGTTTATGATGGAGTCTAGACTTTCTCGAAGATATCTTTCGCCATTGTAAAGAGGTACGCATACACTAACCAGGCTCATATTTTTGTAAAATCAGTCAGAAGAAGGATTATTAACTTTGCGCAAAGATATTGACACAACCCCTCATCAAACAACCAGATTATTTGTCACATGAAAACGAAATTATTTCTTGCTACCCTATTATTGCCAATTTGGATTTTTGGGCAAGTCTTTATTCCTGGGGATTTTCACAACCCTATAAACAAATCACAAGATTCAACAACACTTACTTTCTTTTCATCTATCAAACTTAAATCAGAGGAAGGGTTTGAATGGAATGACATCTTTTTCAAAACAACACACAATTCTGCATACGCAAGAGGTTACAACGATGGACCTGTATGGAAGGGTGATGGTTTTACTGTAGAAGTTCATTCTGGATTTACGGGGAAACTGGGGAAGTTATCTTATACAGTAAACCCTGTGATTTTTCTTAGTGAAAACCGCCACTTTTATATCCCCAACCTCGAACCCTCAACTAGCGAGTTCGCTTACCCATATACAGACAGAATAGACTGGGTACAAAGATATGGAGATGAACATTCAATGAATTTTCACCCTGGACAAAGTGAAATTAGGTTAAACTTGGGAAAAGTTTTTGCATCTATTGGGAGTCAGAATTTCTCACTTGGGCCCTCCGTTTACAACCCGATAATGCTAAGTCGACAAGCTGGTGGATTTCCTCATTTCAGAATTGGAGTAGTCCCTACATATATTACTAAGAAAAAATCTATTGGAAAAGTCGAAGCAAATCTACTGTTTGGCTTGCTTAAAGAATCCGATTACTTCGACTCGGATCCAGATAATGACACTAGATATTTGAATGGCCTCTCTGTAGCTATTGTGCCCTCTTTTTTACCAAACGCAACAATTGGTTTCAATAAATTTCTCTATAAGCAAACCCGATTTTTTCAGGGTCGTGACCTTTTCTCCACTTTTTTTATCATTGATGATGGTGTCATAGATGGTGATACCTTATCTCCAAATGATACTTTCGATCAAATGGCCTCCTTCACATTCGAATGGAATTTTGTAGAAAGTGGATTCAGAGCTTATGTAGAGTTCGCCAAAAATGATTTCACCTCGGGTGGAGGAGGACTGAGGCCAACTGCTACCGAACCTGAACATTCACGCGGATATACAATCGGCTTTGAGAAAACAATTCAAAATAAAAGAAATGCCGATTTTATCATCTCATACGAGCATACCAATTTGTCCATTGGTCATCAGCCCTGGAGGCCTACTCCACCATTCTTTGCTCACGGTATTAACAAGCAGGGGTACACCCATGACGGACAAATCATTGGTGCAGGGATCGGTCCAGGGGGCAATAGCGATCATTTAGGAATACGTATGATCAAAGGAACATTTTCTGGATTCTTGCTTTTGCAGCGAATTGAAAGGGATAGAGACTATTTTGTTAGACAAATTAGAAATCTCTTTCTTCATAATATTGAATATTCTTCAACATTGGCTGTACAAAAGGGCTTTGATAAATTCGATTTTTTCGCAGAAGCCACGTATAGTTATAACTACGCCTGGAATTTTAAGAACAATGCTATTTGGAATATGTCTGTGGGTTTTGGTGGAAGATACAAATTGTAGCATACTCGAAAAACTGCATGGAAAGTGTGATAAACTACTGGAGTTTAGACCAGGCTCTTATTGGTGTTCCTAGATAGGTGATTAGCTTATTATAGCCTTGGAATCGTGTAAATGAAGGATTGTGTTTTCTAATAATTTTCAAATAACAATGAGGTTCAATTTCTAATTTAAATACCTTAAAGTGATACCGATCTTCTTCAGAGAAAGAGTCAAGCAGTAATTTTTTTTTGATGAACGGGAAGCCATTTTTCAATAGCTTTTCAATTTTGAAATAAGAAGGATTCATAGTCCCCACATCATAATATTTGACTTTAAAATAGCTATCAAAGGGAAGCTTCTTATTTTTGAACTGTCGGGTTAAGCCCAACTCATACGCGTCTATGACCCTCTCTCGGTCTGCGATAATGCCATTTTCCTCCAGATAATCTAGAAATACCTTCACCCCACCATTCTGGAAAACAAGAAAATAAGATTGAAGGTGATATTCGATTTCATTTGAATCAAGTATGCCAGCCATCTTGAGATTGGATTTAGACTCAAGCCACGTGAAAAATGGATCTAGCTTACCGCACAAGAAGTTGGTATCATTGACAATAGCCAATCGCGTACAATTGGTAAAACTAATTTTTGAGATGGCCTGATAGTACATTCCGAAATCGAACCCCACGTTTTTCACATAAGTAACCTCGGCATTGACAGATTTTAGAAAATCGAGATCTGACTTACTAAGTTGCGGAACATGTGTTATCAAATATGTTTGTGAAAAGTATTTTGAAATTCCCTTAAGATAAATCTTAATGAAGTTTGGAATTTTATTTTTTGATAAATAGCAACTGAATAAACATATGGATTCCATTATTCTTCCTAGTTGTAAATCTTTTTTTTACGGCGTTTGTACCTGCAAAAATAGTGTTTCTTCTTCCCTGAATCTTTGCTCCCTCTAAGATTATTAACCTTTTAATGAGCTCAGAATTTCGCGGAAAGAATTTAGCAATTCATACTTTTTGTGGCTAGTTCGTTATCAGTTAAGGCATTGGAATCCTTGTCAAAAATCTCAAAGTATTCACGATTTCGAATCTGTTCATGGTGTTTTGAATCTGCTGCACCCCTGTTCGCTTTGACCTTCATAAACCAATTTTTTGACTGTATGGGATAATGATTTAGATGCAGAAATGCATTAGATAATAATTCTTCACTGGTAGTAATAAACGGGCTTCCATTAAGCGATATTTGAATTCCTCTAGAATCTTCTACAACAAATCTTCCTTGTAGTTTCGAAAAATGAATGTCAATTTTACTTAAGAATTTTGTCCTTGTCAGTACTTTGCCCAATGTTTCCAAATTGTTGTTCATTCCAGGGTTGACCTTCCCATCATAGATGCATCGTTTTATGAATGACTGGCGTAAGCTTTGGGGCTGGGATTCATAGTTTGAAGATCCAAACATTTTCCATGGAACATAGATCATACCAATATTTGAATTCCTTGTTTCTAAGTATTGCACAATCGTATCTAACCCTTTTCTTGCATATAAGAATTCATCCAGATCACAAACTAACCACCATTCTGATTCATCTTTTTTTTGAAGAAAGTGCTGATTATAGAGTTCAACTTGAGACCATTTAGTTTTGTCATGAACCAATGAAACAAGTTCCTTCTCTTGATACTTCCTGATCTTATCAACAGAATCATCTTCGCTTCCGTTATCAATTAGATAGAAATGGTCTACCCCCTCATTCAAATAGTGTTCAATCCATTCCTCTATGCAGTGTGATTCATTTTTAAAAATTGCGATGATTGATAGAAAATGCTTCGTTTTTCTCTTTTTAAAAAACATATGACGAAAGTAATACAGGTGAGTTATTTATACCTATTTCAAGTTGCTAGAGGTCTTGATATGCAGTTATCTGAGTTGCAATAACCCAGATTAAATAGTTGGTTATAATTAATGTCGTGTTGACCTTGAAAATACAAAGCCCCTCATACAATATGTACTCGGGGCTTCTTGCAGAGGAGGAGGGATTCGAACCCCCGGTACCTCGCGGTACAACGGTTTTCAAGACCGCCGCATTCGACCACTCTGCCACTCCTCTGTGTTTGTGTGATCTTGCGAAATTCGGATCGCAAAAGTATGAGATTAATCCGAATTATCAAATCCACTTTTTGGTTTGGTTGAGGCTTCGTAAAATTGTGGATACTATCTGCTCAATAAAAGAGCAAAAATCAACACTATAAAACTAGACTAGAGCTGGGAAGGTCAAAATTCATAAAAAACGGTACTTTCTAAGGAATGGATAGCAAGCTGCACATCGTATACCATTGTTTCTGCAAAAACGACTGGAAGGCAATCGTTGATGAACACTTTGGTTACATAAACAACACAACGGTACATTGTACTGCGATTGGCAATCCTAGCCAACTGAAAGAGTTGGAGGAGGTTGCGAAAAGACATAAAATCGTGCTAGAGATGGAGTCGTACGAGAATCCACTCGTTTATGAGCATGCTGCAATTGAGCTAGTGGAAAAGCTAGCCGCTTCAAATCCGAAGGATTATGTTTTGTATTTTCATTCGAAGGGAACTGGGAGACCTGTGGAGGTTTCTAACAGTTGGAGGAATTACATGAATAAGCACTTTATTGCAAAGTATGAGACTCACTTCGAGAAATTGATCAGATCTGGAAAGGATGCTACAGGTGTTCTGTATTGCCGCAAGGAAAGAGACAGAGATTTTAACGGACTAACTACCCAATTCTTTGCCGGTAACTTCTGGATAGCTTCTAATGTGTACTTAAATAGTTTGCCCGCATACCATGAATTGAGAGATTTTTATCCTGAGAGTTGGTTGATTGCAGAGCGCTACATTGGCTGGGGAGACCCAAGGGTCAAATACATTAAGCAACTCAAAACAATGGGAATGGAAGGTCTTTTTGGTGCGTATAGAAAAATAAAAAGCCTGAACAAGTCACGTGGACTATTTTTATAAATCTGTGTGATAACATTAAGAAGGTGACTAGAACCCATTATTTGATTTACGTAACCGCTAACGAACAAAGTCATCAAACTGATTTTTACAATTTCTGCGCAATGGCTCGACACCATCCCGGTGTTGAAGAGATACAGTTGTTTGTTGTGTTGGCTGATGTGGTTGCATCTGATAAAAAGGATGAGAGATTCATAAACCAGACGGAGAAAATTTTTCATGGAATTAGTTGGATCAACTTGAAAACAATAGTCGTGAAAGGAAACATTGGCCGTGACCTTAGCTCGGCAAAGGTTGGGCTCGATGAAATTAGCAATTATGCAGGTGCAGACGATGCAGTTTTAGTAAGAAATCGGAGTTCTATTGGTCCCTTCAAGAAGAACTGGTATGGAGATTATTTGGAATTATTTGATTTCAAAGCAAACATTGGATTAGTTGGCAACACAATTAATTTGAAATACCATCCAGATGTTGATCCTGATAGGGTTGCGCCACACGTCCAAACGTACATGTATCTTTCTTCTTTTCGTGTGCTGGACAAACTGAGGGAAAATTTTCCCGGAATCCATGAGGTAAATCGCTTGAAAATTATCTGTGACGGGGAAATTGCAATTAGTGAAAAAATCATGGATATGGGATATGAAATAGTGAGCCTTTTCTGGCCAACAGAATATTTCGGAAGGAAGATTGCAATAAATGAAGGCCTTCCTCAGACCGATATCAAAATAATAGCTAAGGGACAACCATTTATGCATCGGTATGGAGTTGCTGGGTTTTTAAAATATCACTTTCAACTAGTAGGCTGGCTTCGTTTCATTCGCTACACCTTTCGCACGAAGTCTAGGAAGAAGGTTCCGGTTAGGAAATTGGATCTGTTTTACTGATGAGGAAACGTTATCTACGCATACTAGCCAAAGTCTTAAAATTCTCGCCATTGCCCTCAAAAATATGGCTCCAATAATTGCCCCATCACTTCTGGCATTCTAACAGGTCGGCCGGACTTCATATTTATGAACGCTAGAGTCGTTTCACCTTGATTCAACAATGTGCCCTCCTCATTTCGAACTTCATACAAATATTTAATTCTCACTTTGGGTAGATCGGGGATTGTGACCTTAATGGTGAGCATATCATCGTACTTCGCTGGGAGAATGTAGTCGCATTTCAATTCAAGGACGGGCATCATTACGCCAGCTTCTTCAAGCTGCTTGTACGCAAACCCTAGATTTCGGAATGATTCAACCCTTGCTACTTCGTAGTACGCAGCATAGTTACCGTAATACACATACCCCATCTGGTCTGTATCTGCATAGCGAACGCGAATTTGAACTTCATGACTATACATTAGCGATAAATCCTTTCTCTGTTCAAAGCACGTTGAAATTTCCTTGCATTTACGTTGTGCTCACTAAGTGTTCTTGCAAAAGCATGATAGCCTGAGAAATCTTCCTTGGCACAGAAATATAAATATTTGTGTTGCTCAAAGTTCAACACAGCATCAAGTGCAGGAATAGTTGGTATATTGATAGGGCCTGGAGGCAAGCCATAGTTCTTGTAGGTATTGTAAGGAGAATCTAACTCTTTGTCCTTGTTAAGAATTCTCCGAATAGTAAAATCACCTATTGCGAAAACTAGGGTAGGATCTGCCTGTAGTGGAATCCTCCTTTTCAATCGATTGATGTAAACTCCGGCTATTGCTGGTGCTTCGTCCATTTTGTTTGTTTCACCCTGAACGATTGAAGCGAGAGTTGAAACTTCTTCTTTTGACATACCCAATGTCTCTGCCTTCTGGATTCTGTCCTCATTCCAAAACCGATCGTACTCACGCTTCATCCTATCAAGTATAGCCTTGGCTGAGGAAGTCCAGTAAACTTCATACGTGTTTGGTATGAACATGCTAATGAAGGTCTGTGCATCAAACCCATAATATGCTGCTGTGGTATCGTGGAGAAGTAACTCTGCCATGCTTGCTGAGTCGATTTCCAAATTTCTTGTCAATATCTCTGGAAGCTGAGAGAGAAGTCGACCATTGGAAAATGTGAGTTTTACCGGAGTCTCGGCACCTGAACGCAACAGATTGATAGCCTGCATATTGGTCATGTCACCCTTTAATAAATACATGCCCGCCTTAACTTCCTCATCGTAACTTTTCAACTTCGATAAAAAACTAAATGAAACAACATCGTTGAGAAATCCTTCATCATACAAACGATCCCTCACCTGTTTGAAAGTACTACCTTTTGGTATGGCAAAAAGTTGATCATCCTTCTCGATCAGAATATTCGGTGTGTATACAATTTGATACCCATAGAATGCAAAAGAGGAGAGCATCATTGTGGAGATGATGAGAAAAATAGCAATGAGGTTTTTTCTGCGCATGCCGCAAAAATAATTTTTATTACTGATTGGTAAGCTTATGCTTTCAGTATAGACTTTGGATAGGCGAATGCTGCAAATTCACCGTGATGGGAGATAGATATTGGGAGCCGATCATTTAGCATTGGGAGCCGGCCACTTTTGGTTACCGACGCAGCTATCCCCTTTTCGGAAAAGTGGGTAGTAATTCTCTTTCGAATGGTAGTACTCCAGTTGTTACTTTTCTCATTTACAACTGAATATTCAAAAGCTTGGTTGTCTCCTGCTATTGAAAAAATATTTTTTTCACTCACCAAAATTTCTCCTTCAATTCCATCCGATTCAAACTTGATTTTTGAACCTTCTTTTCGTAGAGAAATTGGAATGTCTCTAGGAGCAAATGACTTGATCTCGCGTTTCGTTTTGAAAACTGCTTCCTTCGCAGACCATAAAAGCCAGAAAAGGTTTGGATGATCAATTAATCGATCATTTTCACCTGATATCAAATCAAGTGAACGACTTGTTCTTTCCCGGAAAAGGGGATCTGTTAAATCAACTATATCAATTCCAATCATCAGATTCAGGCAGGATTTCAGATGTTTTTGTCTGAAATTTCAGATGTAGGTAATACCTGATATAGAATACCCCTAAAAAAGTGAAAGAATTCTTTTGGTCCTGAATTCCTTGCTTTATCGATCCAATTTTATTCTGGATGCCAGGGCGAGGTAAAGATTTAGTTTATTGGACTGAAAGTTATGGTTGAAATTGTAACTAAGAATACTTTCAAAGCCATAAGTAACAGCAGGTAACTCTTTTTGTAAGTTAAAACCAAGAGAATACTCAATGTTGTGCCTTAGTCGATCCTGAATATTTACTACGAAGTAGTCTTTATTATACTCGATTCTTTCAAACAAAAACCCCATGATGTTTTGCTGATTCTGAATGCGAACATTTAAGTGACCACTATTGCCACCTGGACCTATCCCGGCACCCAGGATTTGGCCATCGTGTGTATATCCTTGTTTGTTGATGTTATGAATGTAGTAGGGAGGTTCCGGTTGGTATAGAAAAGTGTGATTGCGTGAAAGATTAGTATGTTCGTAACTGATTAAAACAGTTTTGCCATTAGCAGTAGAAATACTCTTTGAAAATCCAATGGTATAGGCTCTGCTATGTTCCGGTTCTTTTAGGAATCTGACAAATTTTCCTGAAAAGTCATTCCTTGCAAATTCAAGATAGGCTCGAAAACCTGATTTGGGAAGCGTCCAAGTAAAGGAAAGGGATGCCAATTGGTCAAAAGTATCGTTAGTATCAATGCTATCTCCCCTGGTGCCGGTATCGAAAATATGAATTGTGGAAAACAAATCCTGGGTTTCAAAAAATTGAGTGTCTTTGTACAAGCCTCTATTGAAAGCTATCGTTAGTTCAGGGAGAAAACTAGGTTGATAGGCGATGAACATGCCGTTAAAATACCGATGATTGTTTTTTGAATTGTTGTCGAAATAATCAGATTCCCTTAAGAGCCCAAATAGAAAATTCACATCCCATTTTCCCGTGTTGAGGTTCTTTATCTTTAAATCGAAGGGTTCACTACCCAACCGAACATGTGGAAATCCGCCGGCTTGCCTACTTAATATGATCGGGTTGTGAATGGCAGGACCCGCTGAGTAATTCTGGGTTGAAAGGCTTGCTGAGAATTTTCCCCACTGCATCTTCAACTCACTTTGACCTGGATGGAAATAGACAAAAGCACCATCGCCATAACTTTGTACCCAGTCTATTGTGGCAAATGGATATCGATGTTCCCGGTGTGCTCCTGTAGTATTGGAAGGCTGTGAGAATGACACGTTCTGAGAGTAAAATACGGTAGGGTAGAGAGTGTAAGACAATCTTCCTTTTTGCCCCGAAAATCCACCTTGCGCCTCCAGGGTTAGTCCTTTGCCCTTCCACGTAGGGCCATCATTAAAACCTCTAGGGTAGGCACTATTGTAGAATGACTTTACTGTTAAATCGTGCGTTTTAAAATAATTTTCCTGTTCATATATAATTGACTTAAAAAGATTCACACTTGTGGTATCAACCCTGTTGGGATAGACTGTTAAATTATTTTGAATTTGTGCATCTCCAAATAGTGATATGATACTAAGTAGAACAGTAAGTAGAAACTTAACATTTGCGCACATTGAGGACTGTAGTTATTTGGTTGCTAAGATCGTTGATTTCTACAAAGAAAATGTAAGAACTAAGTAAGTCATCCTGGCTTAAGCAGTGTCATTGTCTGAGTTCCCTCTTTCGAAAAATTATTGGAACCTGTATGGATGAGATGACTAGCTGATTAATTTATAGATTTTTTGGATATTGTGAAGGAAATAGGACAAACATGTTTCTTTTGCAGATTGAACATGGAGAAAAAAAGACTTCTACTTATATCACCCTATTTTCCTCCTGCAAATGTGATCGGTGCAAAGCGCGCAGTCAACCTTGTTCAAGGGATTCAAAATTCATCTGGCTGGGAAGTTGTTGTCTTAGCAAGTAAACCCTTCAAAACGATTGACAGTAATCAGGCATTGCCGCTCCCAGAAGGACTAAAGGTTGTGTATGGATTCGAAAGTATCTTAAGACCTTTTGTAAAATACCTGGTGAAGCTCATCTTCACTCCTGATCATAGCAAGGAAAAAGTCGAGAGAGAAAAACCAAAGAGGAAACCCTCAGAGAATTCCAAACCCGCAAAGAAGAAGCTCTCGTACACCCCCTTTGATCAGTATTTGTGGGACGTACCTGGGGCACTGAAAAGTGGTAAAAAGATCATCAAAGAATTTAAACCGGATGTGATATGGGTCAATGCTGACCCGTGGTCAGGCTTACTTGTTGGCCATTTTCTAAGTAAGAAAAGCGGTATTCCCTGGGTTGTAGACATGAGAGACCCATGGACGGTGTTTGATAAGAGGATGGAGCAGCGGCCTAAACTTACCAGAAGAATAATTCATCACTATGAAAGGCTTTTTTTCAAATCAAGCAGCAGGGTGGTCTTCAACACTCAAAATGCACTCGATGCGTATAATCGTATTTACCCAAAAGAACTCTCGCGAAAATTCACCTTTATAAGAAACGCCTTCAATAGGAGCCTCTTTGACTCAGAGAGTAGAAATCAATCGTTAAAATTTCAGATTGGATACTTCGGGTCATTCAGAAGTTTTGTATCCTCAGAAAAAGTGTTAGAGGCCTTCGCTCATTTTATCAGCCAGAAACAACTATCTCCTGAAGAGGTGGTCTTAGTGGTAAATGGTAGTGTGGATGATCAATTCTGGATTAATCTGGAAAAATCCAATATTGAGGAGTATGTGCAGGTCAACAAGGAAGTAAAGGTTAGGGATACATTACGTCTTCTCAAATCTTGGGATGTCCTTTTGGTAATGGTTTCACCGGACTATAAATGGATGATTCCTGCAAAACTTTATGATTACATAGCAGCCCAGAAACCAATAATTGCAATCTCAGATAATGAAGAAGTGAATGAGATTATTGATGAAACTCAATCAGGCACTGCTGTTTCTTTTGAAAAAACGGATGAGATCGCTGAAGCTTTTTCAAGCTATTTTTCTGCTGGAAAGAGTAAGACACTTGCCAACGACAAGTTGATAAACCAATATGGATACGAGCATCAGTCCAGTCGATTTCTCGAAGTTCTTAATCAAGCGGTGACAAAATAATCTAGTAGAAAAAGAGATTAAAATTGGCTCAGTATTATTGCCTTAGTAAGTAGCTAGTTTTCCATCCTGCAGCTTCAACACTCGGTCAGCGAGACCAAAATAACGATCATCATGAGTGATCACAATCAACGTTTTGCCCTTTTCCTGAAGGTAGTTCAAAATCTTGTTGTAGAATATTTCTTTGAAATACGGATCTTGATTAGCCGCCCATTCATCAAAGATGTAAATCTCCTTGTCTTCTAGAATGGAGCTGATAAGCGTAAGTCTTTTTTTCTGTCCGTCCGATAGTCGCTTGGTACTGAAACTGTTGTCTTTGATCTTGACCTTCTTTGAAAGCTCGAGCAATTCTATTAGCTCTTCACCCTTCTCCTTTAGCAGAGTGCTATCAATGTGGTCAAGTTCTTGAAAAACATAAGAATCAGTGAATACGGCGGAGAATCTTGATCGGTAAAATGATAAGTTCTCTTCCGTAACTTCATTGTCTTTATACATAACATGACCCGCCTTGGGTTTGTAGAGCCCTAGAATAAGTTTGGCGAAAGTGGTTTTTCCACTTCCATTTCCGCCAACTAGGAAGAGAGTCTCTCCCTTTTGCACTTCCAGATCGACTGGACCAAGCTTAAAATGTTCATCTTCGTCCGCATGGTAGTACGTGTGTTCGAGATTATCAATTCGAATTAAAGATTCCGACTCATTCCAGTCTTCATTCTGAATTTCTTTGGTATGCTCATAAGAAGGTTCGAGTGTGATTCCTACATTCTCTATATGATCAAAAATCACTTCTGCATTTTTTAAACTCCGGAGAAAGCCTGTCACAGTCGATAACGGAGCAAGCGTGAAAAGGACGATCATTAGATATTGGCCAAAAAACTCAAGAGTCACAAATTGCGTCTGGTAGATAAGGACAACAAGGCCTCCCATTCCAAGTAGTAATACCAAGTCAGTAGATTTGTTGAAAATAGAACCAACCACACTCTCCTTCAGGTAGTAGCGCATCTGCGTACTACTTGTTGGCACAATATGATCGTCAACAAATGATTTTGAAAACTTACGATTTAGTGTTAGCTCCTTGATTCCGAACACAAGGCCTTCAAAATGAGCAAATAGATTATTTAGATGACTTCTTGCTCCATGAGAATATTTTCTAACCAGAGGTAGTGCCACTTTTGTAATGACGAAAATAAGTATGAACAGAAAGATGGTAGCGAGGGTCAGAAGAGGTGAAAACCATACCATATACACCAGAATACCCAACACAGTGGCAAGGCCTGTTGTAACAGCGGGAAGTGTGGAGATGTACCGTGCTATCATGTCAATGTCATTGGTTAGGATCGGCAAAAGCTTAGCCTGATTATTTTCAATCTCCTCGTAGGGAGCCTGAATAATTTTCCGTGACATGTCTACCCGAAGTTGATGAATAATCTTTTGCATCAATCTTGAAACGGAGTAGGAGGCCACAATAGAAAGTACGCCGTAAGCCAGCCAAAATGAGCCAAATTCTACAATGAAAGCGTTGAGTTGAAACCCTGTCCCTTGAACCGCCTGGTGAATGCTCCGAATCACCATTGTGGAAGTTAACCCTGTAAGAATACTGGCAATTACCACTACCGCAAATAGGGGCAGCGAAGACTTAATTAATACTCGGATTACTACCATAGAGAAGTTTTTCAACCGCGAAGCTACGCAAAATCCAAATGAATTAGCGTTTGGATTTCATTCAGCTTGGATTAGTAAATCTCTGGAATCTTAAAGATCAGTGGAGAGATTTAAGATGATCAGTAATCAACATTGCCTTAGCGAAAGAGGTCCAACAGATGGATGCTCAATTATTCAAATTCGTCAAGATAGTGGGTTTCTTCGAACACTTTTCCAACATCACCAGTATCACTTGCTTCTCGAACGAACTCAACAAGTTCATCATTCTTATATATATCGTATGCAAGTTCCCAATGAGAATCAGCCTGATTGTATGGCTCAACTCCGTTGTAGCTGTCAATTCTAATTTCATTTTTCCCCTCTGCCACATATTGTGTCAGAAAAAACTCTATCTCTAGTTCAGGATTATCGCCTATCGTTCCACTATCGTATATAAGAGAGTCAGCCACATGGAGCAAGACCCTGTTATCAATTTTTCTGAAAACGATTTTATACTCGTCCTCTCCTTTGGATTCATCCTCTTGCTCAGCGCTTCTTGTGTCACTCTCGAGCTTCTGAGATACCTGATCATCAGCCTTTTTCTCTTGATCGTTTTGGGCTTCCTCCTTTTTTGGTTGACCGCATGAGAATAACAGAAGTGAAATCGTTGCAAGCTGCAGAAGTCGTATCATAGTGAAGTATTTAATCCTGATTTTTCAATTGGCAAAGATGGGGCAATATAAATTCGAAAAAAAAATCTCAGCTGCAATTAATGTCCAATGGAACTAAATCACACGATCTAAAAAAGTATCATGGAAATGGTTGATCCATTCGGATTAGGAGAGAAGTTTTGAAATCTTGATAGCTTTGCCATTCAATTTCACATTGCGACAAAAGAACAAAGTTTCACAATCTCCTAACACATGAAAAAGACATTTAGATTTCACTTGGAAAGCCTATATGGCAAAATCAGAAATAGTAAGCCGGAAATATCAACTTTTTCAGCGAAAGATCCAGATGAAGGCCTGGATCAAAAATTAAAAAATCTAAATGCAAATCAACCAACCGAACTGTGTGCGATCATGAAGGATCAAAACAGTGATAAGGGAATTGCACGACATAATTACACAACTGTCTATAACGCTCTTTTTTCTGATTTAAGAAATAAGGAACTTGAATTTTTCGAACTTGGAATTGGAACTAACAATACGAAAAAGGTATCCAACATGGGTGAGAAGGGGACTCCTGGTGCTTCATTGAGAGGATGGAGTACCTATTTTCCAAACTCCAAAATATACGGAGCTGATATTGATAAGGATATTTTATTTAGCACCGAAAAGATTAACACCTACTATTGTGATCAAACAGATCAGGCAGCGATTAAGAATATGTGGAACGAGATTGGAGACTCAAAGGAATTCGATATTATTATAGAAGATGGATTGCATACATATGATGCAAACATCTCTTTTTTTGAGCCCTCAATCGAGAAAATTTCAAAAACAGGGTATTACATTATAGAAGATGTGGAGCTTAAAGAGTTTCCAAGATGGGTAGAAATCATTGAAAGTAATTATATTAAAAAATACCCCCATCTTGTTTTTGTAATGATCAAACTACCAGTAAGACCATTGGAAAGCAATACAGATAATAATCTGATTGTAGTCTATCACGCAAGGTAATTCTACTTAATGCTTTGGATAGAAGCAACAATTAAGAAAACGGCAATTAGACCAAGTAGGATAAGAGATGACTTCAGCAATAAATGAAACAAGTAGTTATCGGCTGTAGTATATGCCGTAAGTGTGTTCCAGAATTTAAACTTCCGGTATCGCTTCATTTCTTGTTCTGAAAAAGTCTCTTTGGGGAAATAGTTGAACTGGCTGAGAACTTTGTACATTCCGTAAAAGTTCTTCCCCGCGCAGTGAAGAATGGCTGGACGACTTTTGGTAACATTGTTCACCACGAGTCCATTATCGTCCAACGAATAATCATGATCTTCCATTCCACTCCTGCCCGCCATGCAACTAAATATATTTTGATCTATGTCATGTGCCAGAGCATTTTTATGCTTGGTTAGGTACTTCAAGAGCAAGGATTGATCATCTCCTCCCACCACTTTGCTTAAGAGATCTTTTGCATATCCTGCCCTTCCAATCCAACCGCCAGCATTGAGGTAGCGATAGGGTTTTTTCCCCTTTGGATAATTCAAGTAATAAATGAATTTTCTAAAGAGCGAAGCCTCTACATTGAAATTTTGCTCCGTACCAAAAACAATAGGATGATTCAGTTTCAAGAATTCTTCCTCCATGTAATTTGTATCTCTGAGAATTACACTGTCATACCCATCTGTATACAGAACTATTTCTTCTGGATCAAGCGTAGCCAGATACTCAATTAACCAATCGGTCTTAACATAATGATCAAGATACTCTCTTCCCTCTCCTATTAACTCAACATTTATATTGAATCTTCTTGCGGATATTAAAAGCCGTTCCAGATCATCGTTGCGGTGTGTTGCTATTGTTATGACTCTCATTGGAGGAAATCCTCAAAGTATATACTTGGCCGGCAAAGCTAATAATCTGTTTCTATGAATTTACGAAAATGAGCCATTTTAGATAGTGTTTGTACTCATTATCAGGTTACTTTGCGGCACTTTTAAACACATTGTAGGAACAATTAATTCAAAGTGAAAAAACATTTTCTCACATTCGCCACAAACTTCAAGAATGAAAACCCCTACTTAAAGGAATGGCTCGATTACCATCTGAAGGTGGGTGTAGATCACTTTTATTTGTATGATCAGGACGGGGGAGAAGAGGCTAGAGAACTATTGAAGCCGTACGAGGAAAAAGGTCAGGTAACGAGGCATCTGTGGACGCAATGGGATGGCACCAAATACGATGGAGCCACCAAGTGGTACCAGAGAAACAAAAATCACATGGGCTTTGCCCATGCGGCTAAGACCTACCGAACGGAATTTCAATGGCTTATGAAAATAGACGTTGATGAGTTTCTTTATCCATTGAATGACGGAACTAATTTGACTGACTGGTTGAAGAAAGTAGATGTTAAAAAGATTAAGGGGGTCAAGGTTCCAAGAATTAATTTCGGAAACAACAACCATGTAACGAAACCAACCGATCCACTTCTCAAAGCATATACATTGAGAGAGGCGGACTACTCCGATCATAAGGATCTAGGAAATGGAGATTTCCTATCCAGCAATAGATTTGCTTATAGTGCCCATTGGTGGCACTACAAGAAACTCAAGTTTGGAAAAATGTTGGACAACCTTGACGAGATAGATTGGCGCATCAATCACTACTACACAAAATCAGAGGAAGAATACCTCAGCCGACAGAATGTATCAGGAGGAAGACCTGTCGGATTGGAGGGATTCAAAGAGAAGAATATGGGGTGCAATGAAGTCGTGGATGAGGGTATGCTTAAGTTTTTAGACTAGAAGTCACCCAGTCACCGATCTACCTCCAAAACATATATTTTTCGTATTACAGGATAAACTGGATAGGTGCATCGTGGGATCATGACTGTCCTAACCACTTTTAGATTATAAAAAGAAAAGAGCTTCTGCCAACTTCGATCTGTTCTGAATCCTTTCGTGCTTTTGGACCATGGTGAAGTACCTAGATGGATGTTTCCTAAAACTCTATCTATGCGGTTCATCATAATGTCTTCTCCAATTACAATGGTTTTCTGTGTGACTCGAATGCATTCCTTTAGTAATTCTCGTACATGATCAGTATGATGCAAAACAAACATTAAGACACTGGTGTCGAACTGCTTGTTTCCGAACGGTATTGATTTACCGTCGTAGATCTTCATTCCCAGATCAGGGTGCTCGGATTTATCAACTACGTCAATTGCTTTTACCTCATGTCCCCTACTCAATAAAAATTTGGCGAATCGGCCTGTTCCAGACCCAATATCCAGGCACTTTGTTCCGTAATTCTCTCTGATTTTTGAGTACTTGTAGGATAGAAAGAAGTCGGTTTTTTGTTTACGAATCTTATTCAGGAGGATTAGTATGATTTTTAACATTGCTTTCATTTTTAAAAATTGCACATAATACGATTATATCCATAATTTCAAAAATGCTATAAAGAAGAGGTTGGTTTACTTAGGTAATAAATTCCTGTAGAAACCCCCATCGAAACACGAAAGATTATTTTATAAAATGGGAAAATGACACTCAAATTTTTTCAAAGGATGCTTTCTGAGGGTAGGATTCTTCTAGAAAATCCTTAATGAACGAAACAACATCAGGATTTGGATTATCTCGCTGATCGTCATTTAAACAGTAGAATTTTGGCTTCTTCTTCTTAAGTTTAGCGATTGCCTTTTCCTGAACGGCGAGGTTATTCTTGATTTTGTGAAAAGTGTGAATTTTCTTTAGGTCATTCACTCCGATCGGTCTACTGACTTCCCTATGATTTGATAACATATGCTGTTTGTACACCTTTTGCATAGTGATGTTATCATTCCTTCGAAACCTAGAATTTCTTGTCCTCAGAAATTTTTCGTGATGCAACTCTTGCAATTCATTGACAAAAGACTTTTTATAGAAGATTGGATTGTGTTCGACAAGGCCGAGGCTAATCATGTCATTTTTTCGTTCGTAGATTCTGAATTTTAGATTTTCTCCAAACAAAGTTCCGAACACTGTTAGCCTGCCGCAATCATCTATAAAGTCGGACAGGTGAATTTCGTTTCCAAATAGAAAGTCGTCGCATGAGTAGACATAATACTCCGAGAGCTCGGGAATTTTGTGGAGATAACTTTCGATGGTGTTGTAATTGAACGTTGGCAAGTGGACTTTATCGATAATTTCATCATGATGAACCACCTTGACTTTTGGATCATCAATATTCAGCCAGTCAGGAGCTTGAGGCCTGGCTGTCACAATATAGATTGTTCTGATCCATGGTGCATATTTCTCCACTGAGCGGAGACTGTACTTCAGTGTTTGGTAGACATCTCGAACTCTTTCCGGATTTATGTCTTTTGGTTTTTCGGCATACTCATTGTAAATCTCCAGGTAGGCAGGATCGTCTCCATTCACCCAGGTGTATACCATATCTACTGGTCCTATATTTTTCGCGGATGGCAAAGCAGTATTATTAGTTCAATTTTGATTCTTTTTGCAGGAATGTTAAGAACAATCCAATACCTGAAAAGGGTAGCAAATATATATCTGACTACTTGGCCTGGCTCATACCAGAAAAAGAAAATCAAGATTCTCGAGGAACTGTACGTGATTTCCGCTCAAACTTTAATTCATACAGGTGAGGAGTTTTGGTTGGATTTTGGGACCCTTCTCGGATATCATCGAGAAAAAGGAATCATACCACATGACATCGATGTTGATTTTGCCATGCATGAAAAATCCTATCAGACAATTTTAGATTTGAATGATATTCCCACAAACCTAAAGTTGTATGACACCTCTCCAAAGCACCATGGGCCAAAAATGTATTTTAGTTACAAGGGCTTTGATGTGGACATCTACTTTTATCAAGATCTGGGAGAGACATTGAAATCATACGAAAAATCCCATTTTCCAAATGAGCGTCAAGAAATTCCTAAAGACCTTGTCTACCCACTTCAAGAGGTTGAATTGTTTGGAGTGAAAGGATATGTACCTGCCAAAACCAAAGAGTACCTGGAATTCATTTACGGTTACATTGGAAGAAATGGTAGCAGGGACACAAAAACAGGCTTTTGGAAAGAAAATTGATCGACTAAACGGCTTTCCCAAATTGATGAAAAACGGGATTGTCAAAGACATTAATCTCATCCAAATTTAGACTGGGATTCCAAGTGTCAACAATAAGTACGACACGATCTTTCTCACCGGAATGCACCACCTCATGCTCAAATGAATCATCAAAGCCAAAGGCTTTTCCTGTTTCCCATGTTTGCCAACGATTTCCGACCCGTATTTTCACTTTGTCAGGTTCTGGAATTTCCAGACCTAGATGGTACCTGAATCTTAGATTGCTAGATCCGCAATGTGGTGTGATGTGAACTCCAGGTGTCAATTTTGAAATGAGAACGAATCCGAAGTTTTTTGAAATTGGAATTTGCTCCAACATTTTGAATGTATTCTTAAATTTTGCTGCAATTTCCGGATCAACTTTTCCTCCCACTCCGTACAGGAAGATGCCCTTCCAATCTCCATTTTCAGCGAGACTGTCATTGTCAGGGTGAGTTACTATTTGTTGAATGTTCTCGTTAAATTCTTTGATGATCTCTTCAGAATTCTCTTCTAGAATTTTGCAAATAGGATCATCTAGGATAATTGGGGGATTGTTGAGTTTTGTGTAATTCCATACAGTGGCTCCGCTCTGGTTGATCCCGTCACCGATTGGGTTACCAAAGTAAAGTGGTTTTACGTTGTAGTTCGCAGCTATTTCATCCTTCTTGTGTGATTTAAGAGAGAAGAATAGGAGCTTAAAAACACCCCTCACACCAAGGGCTTTTTTCAGTTTAGTGTCATACCAGAAAAGATGCTTTCCAATGGAAGTACCCTTGATTATTTTTTTAAGTTTCCGAGATATTCGGTAGTGAGCGAGAAGGTTTTTCATTCAGTGTTTTAGTCTAGCCTCGGTAAAATTTCGTTCTTTGCCCTATTCAAGTGTTCTTCATTGTCGATTTCGCACCAAACAAGATTGTCCAGCCTCAAAACGTTAACTGGGTGATTAGAGTTCGCAATGGCAGTCTCATAATCTTTTGACGTAGCATCTTTGGCTATCTTGTGATGTTCTAGCAAGACTTTGTACAAGTCTTTAGAAATCTTCCAAATACCAACCAATTCTGCATCGACAGAAGAAAGATTTTCACGAATCTTGGACAGATTCTTGAGAAGACCATTTTCCGATTCCACATACACTTCATCGTTAGATCGAGTGAAGCCACTGCAAAGAATTATGTTATCATGCTCGCTTTCGATCAAACTTGTAATCGCATTAGAATGATAGAGTAGATCTGATTCAAGGAGAAGAAAGTCACTATCAATTAAATCTTTGCCGTAATTGAGTGTGTGAAAACTTCCAGTAGTATCAAATTCAGGGTTCTTGAAAGTCCGTAATCCCTGCGCTTTTGCCAACTTTTCATAGTGCTCACTGAGATGTCCAGTCCCAATAATTATATTTTTTATCCCATGGTCTTTCAAGACTCTGATTGACCGTTCAATGAGTGATTCATCACCCACCTTCATGAACCCCTTCGGAATATCATGAGTGTACGGTCTTAGTCGGGTTCCTTTTCCGGCGGCCAGTATTACAGCTGTTTCGATCGTTTGCGTCATATCCTTACAATAAAGGGACTTTTTTACTCGTATTCAGTTTAACTTCGCGAAATTATAAGAATTCAAAAAGAATTATATCCAATGAAGAAAGTATATGTGGGAATGGGAACGGACCTGGTACATCATGGTCATGTAAATATCATCGAAATTGCTCGCGACTTAGGGGAGGTAACCGTAGGGTTACTGTCGGACCGAGCAGTTAGCAAATTCAGCCGTATGCCGTTCTTGTCATATGAGGAGAGGAAGAAGATATTGGAAAATTTGAAAGGTGTAAAAGAAGTGGTACCACAGAACACACTTGATTACGAGGAAAATCTTAGAAGTCTAAAGCCTGATTACGTTGTTCATGGAACGGACTGGCAGACGGGACCACAAAAGCATATTCGGGAGAAAGTGATAGCATTGCTGCAAGAGTGGGGTGGAGAATTGGTGGAGCCAGAATACACATCTGGAATTTCATCTACAGGTCTTAGAAATGCACTCAAAGAGGTTGGAACCACTCCTGATATCCGACGAAGATTGCTGCGAAGGTTGATTGAATCAAAAGATATTGTTCGAGTGCTTGAAGCACATAATGGAATTTCTGGTTTGATCGTTGAAGAAACCACTTTCGAAGCTGAAGGAGAGATAAGAGAATTTGACGCCCTATGGGTAAGTAGTCTTACAGACTCAACTGCAAAAGGAAAGCCAGATACAGAATACGTTGACAGAACATCGCGCTTTCAAACGATAGGAGATATTCTCGATGTAACAACAAAGCCGATCATTCTGGATGGAGATACTGGAGGAGTCACTGAACATTTTGCTTTGCTTGTGAAAAACCTGGATCGACTTGGGATCTCTGCTGTGATTATTGAAGATAAGGTTGGATTGAAACGAAATTCACTGTTCGGAACTGATGTAAAACAGGAGCTGGATACAATCGAGGGGTTTTGCGAGAAAATTAATGCTGGAAAAAAAGCGCAGATGACTGACGATTTTATGATTATCGCCAGACTGGAAAGCTTGATAGCGGATCAAGGAATGGACGACGCTCTAGCTCGTGCAAAGGCATATATTGAAGCGGGCGCGGATGCAATCATGATCCATAGCCGCCACAAGGATGGTAGCGAGATCATGGAGTTTATGAAAAACTATCAGGAATTTGAATATAAGGTCCCCGTCGTTTCCGTCCCCTCTTCATATAACCACTTCACCGAAGAGGAGCTAGCAGAAGCTGGATTCAATGTTGTGATCTATGCCAACCACCTGCTAAGAGCTGCATTTCCTGCAATGAAAAAAACAGCTCTTACCATTTTAGAGAACAAAAGATCTTTGGAGGCAGACGAATTCTGTATGCCAATCAAAGAAATATTGACCATTCTTCCAAATTAAATGCTAGATCCAAAAACGTTTCTTGATACACTAAAATCGCAGGGAATCACTTTTACAACAGGAGTACCAGATTCTTTATTAAAGAATTTTTGCACTTGTATTTCGGATGATGGTGAAGATATAATTGCTGCCAATGAAGGAGCTTCTATCGGGCTTGGCATTGGTCACCATTTGGCAACTGGTGGAGTACCCTTGGTGTATATGCAGAACTCAGGTTTTGGAAATACAATGAATCCTCTCTTGTCACTTGCTGACACAGAAGTCTATGGTATTCCGATGCTTTTGATGATTGGCTGGAGAGGTGAGCCTGGAGTAAAGGATGAGCCGCAGCATGTGAAGCAAGGTCGTGTGTCAGAAGCTCTGTTGGAAGCCATGGAAATACCTTACGTTATTTTGTCTGATGATCAGACCAAAGCTGAGCAACAAGTGGCTGAGGCCTTCGAAGTAATGAATAATCAGTCTAGTCCTTATGCGCTTCTTGTTAAAAAGGGGACTTTTGGAAAATACAGTTCAAATGTGGTGGAAATGCCTTCCAACTACATGAATCGGGAGGCTGCCATAGAAATGATCCTCAGTAAATTGGATGATAAGGATGTGGTGGTTTCTACTACAGGAAAGTCTTCACGAGAGGTTTTTGAAATTCGAGAGAAACAAGGTAGTGGTCATTCCAAAGATTTTCTTACAGTTGGAGGAATGGGGCATGCCTCTCAGATTGCCTTGGGAATCGCTCTTTCCAGACCAGACCGGAAAGTGTATTGCTTAGATGGAGATGGAGCAATGATCATGCATATGGGTTCTGCAGCAATTATCGGGACTCAAAATGTTTCAAACTACCGACACATTGTTGTAAACAATGGATGTCACGAATCTGTGGGAGGTCAGCCGAGTGTGGGTTTTGAAATTGACTTCCAAAAAATTGCTGAAGGATGTGGATATAAAAGAACACATCTCGTTGGAAGTGATGACGAATTGCATAAAATCTGGGAAAAATTTGCTTCTGAGGATGGTCCTACAATGCTTGAGGTGAGAACGTCCAAAGAGTCTAGAGATGATTTAGGGCGACCGACAACAACTCCAGCGGAGAACAAGCTATCCTACATGCAAAACTTGAAAAAATGAGCGTTGAGCATCAAAAGTCTATTTCTAAAACAATACTCCTAAATCCCGGTCCTGGAACTACTTCTAAACGAGTAAAAGAAGCTCAGATCGTTGAGGATATTTGTCCGCGTGAAAATGAATTTGGCCAGGTAATGATCGACATATGCGATGGCCTCCTTAAGATTGGAAAGGGAACAGAAACGCATAATGTGGCGCTTTTTGGCGCCAGTGGAACGGGTGCAATGGAAGCAACAATAGTATCGGCACTTGGAAAAGATGACAATGTGCTTATTCTTACAAATGGAGCTTATGGAGTCCGTATGAATGCCATTTGCAATGGGTATGGCATCAATTGTTCGACCCTCTTTGAGTATGGAGACGTTTTGGATTTGGATCTCATTGCTCTGACCCTTGAACAAGGAAAGCACACACATTTGATCGTAGTTCATCATGAGACATCTACTGGAATGATGAATCCGCTCGAGGAAATCACGAAGTTGTGCAGAAGTAAGGGAGTAAAGATTATCGTGGATGCCATGAGCTCGTTTGGAGCCTATCCCATGAATTTGTCTGAGTTGGGAGTTGATTACCTGTTTTCTAGCTCTAACAAATGTATCCATGGTTTTGCCGGCCTTTCGTATGTTATATTCCATAAGGACCGTACAGAGGAGCTGAAGAAGAATAGCAAAGCTTTCTATTTTGACGTGTATAAGCAGTGGGAAAATCTACAGAAGAAAAACCAACTTCGCTTTACTCCACCCGTCCAGACCTGCTATGCATTCAATGAAGCCATAAAAGAAACGTTAGAAGAAGGTGTCGAAGACAGATGGGAACGATACAAAGGAAATTGGCAAATACTCTTTGATGGCTTCAAGAAGCTTGGCTTCAAACCCTTCTTGGAGGATAAGGATCAATCAAAAATATTGCTAGCACTTGATATCGATTCATCTTTCGATTTCAATAAATTTCACGATTTCCTATTTGAAAATGGCATCACTATCTATCCCGGTGTAATCCCTGAAATCAACACATTTAGAGTAGCAGTTATTGGTGACCTTTATCCAGAAGATATGAACTATGTGATTAAAAAATCTGCGGAATATTTCAATTAGTTTAGGTAGAGCTTTTCAATCTCAGAAGCTACGGTCTTCCAATCGTATTTTTTAACCTCCTTTAACCCTTTGATCGAAAGCTCTTCTCTTTTTTCGGAAAGGAGTAGACCTTCAATGTTTTGTACCAAGCCTTCCAAATCTTCGGGGCGCGAAAAATGCTTCATCATATCCTCAGTTAGAACATTTTTGTAACCCTCGTTGGCATATCCTGCCATTGGGATGCCGATAGACATTGCCTCCAACAGAACAATTCCGAAGCTTTCTCCGTATAGTGCTGGCGCCAGATAGATGTCCGACTCTTGGAGCAGAGCGTATTTAGTCCCCTCATCCACAAATCCCTTCAACTCCACATCTCGCAAGTCGTATTCCTCAATAAAGTCCTCCACCATTTTTCGATCATCGCCATCTCCAGCAATGATCAATTTCATATTTTGATACGTCAGTTTTAACTGCCGAAAGGCTTGCAATGCATGCATGACTCCTTTCCGAGGTTCCAAGCGACCAAGAAAAAGTAATTGGAAGGTTGAGGGATCTTTTCTAATCTTTGGTTGATTTTGAATTTCCTCCAGATCAATTCCATTTGGGATGATCTGAATCTTTCGTTTAGAAAATCTTTTGATGAAGCCAGATTGCGTATTGGAGACAGAGATGATTCCATTTAAAAAAGCAAAAACCCACCTTGCCATCAATGGCATAATCCAGCGGCCAATGAATAGATTTTTCGGGGTGTCATGAAACGTAGCAATGTGCTTCGATTTGGCATACCTCCGTACTTGAAAAGGAAGGAGAGGATTCCATATTGTGTGATAATGGATGATGTCGAACTGCTCTGTTTTTAGAAATTCCTTAAGCGCCTTTTTTTCCTCACCAAGCGCTACATTCAGGTCAATTTTCGTCCCACCAATATTAAGAGAACGATTCTTGCCGAAAAAATAAACATTAGATTCGTCAACAAATTCTGAATTTATATTTGGGGCTATGATTTTCACTTCATGCCCTACTTTTGTAAGATACTTGGATAAGCTTAGGATGTGAGATTTTACACCCCCAGGTCTTGAAAAATCGTATGGACAAACTTGTGCAATCTTCATGTAATAAAATTCGTCAGCTGCTGACGAGCATCGTGTTTTTCGGACGTTTGAATTCTGGATTCAAGTCGCAGGCTCAAAATAAATCATATCCTTTCAAACAAGGAGAAAAAATGACCGATTCTGTTTTTTTTAGATGGCTTGATTTTGAGGGTGTCAGATCATGTGCTTTGGTCTTAGACGAAATACAGTATGACTAGCAGAGTTCTTATTGGAGCCCAGTCATTTATGGATGATTTCAAGAAAAGGGCCTCGGAAGCAAAGGAGAGCGTCTATGTTCAAGCAATGACCTTCGAAGGAGATGCAGCAGGCGAGCAATTGATAGACATCTTGCTAAAGTCACCAGCAAAGGAGAAGAAGCTTCTGGTTGACAACTACTCAAATGCAGTGATCAACGATTCATTCATTATCAGTCCAAAATATGTAAAGGATAAAGACTTCAGGTTAGAGATTTCAAATACTAAATTCATCCTTGAAAAAGCTAGAAAAAATGGAATTGATGTAATGTTTACGAATCCACTGGGATTCATGATGTTGAGATATCCTCTTCGTAACCACAAGAAAATGGTCGTAGTTGATGGTAGTACCAGTTATTTGGGAGGCATCAATTTTAGTGATCACAATTTTGAGTGGCACGACATGATGATTGCAATCGAAAATGAAGATGTCGGTAAAAGCATTTCGAGGGATTTCAACAAAACCTGGAAAGGTGAAAATCAATCGCTCTCAGAGGAATTTCAGGACTCCACGATTTACTTTTTTAATGGAGTGAAAAGTGCTGATTTGTACGAGAGTCTTTTCAGGGTGATCAAATCAGCGAAACAAACGGTTGAAGTTATTTCTCCATATGTGTCAAATCCGCTTCTCAGTGTTCTGGAAGGAGCCTCGAACAACGGTGTAAATGTTTCTATCATCTCACCGGAGAAAAACAACAAAGGGATTTTTAAAAACATTCTACTCTCAGAACTGGACAAGGGATACTTTAAAATGTTTGAGTACCCGGGGATGTCACATTTGAAGGCGATTTTGATTGACGGTGAAACGTTACTTTTCGGAAGCAGCAATTATGATATAGTAAGCTATTATTGGGAACAGGAAATAGTATTGGAGTCTCGTGATCAGTCTCTCGTGGCCATGTTTAAGACGGAAATTCTAGATCCTGCCAAGGAAAAAGCAATTGAAATCAATTCTGGTCCTACTTCTTGGAACGCGTCCGCTGGAATAATGAAAGCTCTGGAAGTCTTTTGCAGAATCACGTCCAGAACAGTGTTAAGACCTCATTAAATAATTAAGAATAACAAAGACAAGATTTAATGTTCAAAAAGCATTTTGCAGAAGTGTACGGGTCAATAAAACTAATTGACATAGAGGAGCGCTTCGATATCTATTTCAGCCGTTTCTTCGGACTCTATTTTGCGAAAATTGGAAAGTATTATGGACTGACTCCAACGCATGTTTCCCTTGCAAGTTTATTTGTTGGAGTTGGTGGCGGTGTACTCTTTTATTTTCAAAATTCACTGGGATTAGTAGCTCTCGGAAGTTTCCTAGTGGTTCTGGCTGGAGTATTGGATAGCTCGGATGGGCAGCTGGCAAGAATGACCGGACAGTCTACCGATCTGGGTCGGGTGATTGATGGGGTGATAGATAATTTTGTCTTCGTAGCAGCCTACTTAGGTGGTAGCCTCTATTTTCTTGAGAGTTATGGATGGTGGATTTTTGGTCTCATGGCAGCTGCCGGGTGGACACAAAGTTTGAAGTCAGCTCTCTATGAATTTTACAAGTCGGAATACCTACAGCTTGTGGGAAAAACAACATCTGGCAATATTCCATTGTCAGCGGGTATGGTTGAACCAGGCGGAGACAAGTGGTATCATAAGTTTTTATATGTCGTCTACAAGGACTACACAGCAAAACAGTTGAGAAGCACTTCTAGAACTCCTGAGTGGAGGGAGAATGCTCAGAGGTATTCCCAAGACGATAAGTTGAAAGATGAGTTTGATTTTAAGTATCGAGCACTAAACAAGCCATTGCTTGCATGGTGGGCTTTGGTGTGTGGAACGAATACACACAGAACTGCAGCAATTGTTTTTGTGATGATGTCAAGATTTGACCTTTTCCTATGGACAAGCACAATCTGGACACTAGCCCTTATTCCAATATCAATAAGTCAAAAAAGAAGAGATAGGAAATTAATGGAGACTTTTGAAAAGACTACCTAAGCAGTCTTTTTCATCACAACGTCTACAGCATCGGCGACTGTATTCATTTCTCCAATTACATCATCTTCTATATTGATGTCGAATTTGTCTTCGATATCCAAGACGATGTCCACAATGTGGGCAGAGTTGATTTTCAGATCATTGATCAGATCTTGATTGTCAGAAAGATCGATTGACTCACCATCCGGCACGAATGGTTTAATTATTGTCATCAACTCTTCCTTTACGTTATCTCGGTTCATTATTCTTTGAATTTCCTTAATACCAGTGCACAATTTAAATCTCCAAACCCAAAATTAGCTTTCATTACGGTGTTAACCTCCTGATTTTTGGATTTTTTTGGAATCCTATCCTCATCAATGACGTCCAGAATTTCGGGATGAACTTGATCTAAATTGATGTTTCTGTGCACAAAATCATTTTGAATTTGTAAAGCACATGCCACCAGTTCTATTGATCCAGCTCCCGCAATCGCATGTCCGATCATCGATTTCGGAGTATTCACATGAGGAAAATTTCCACCCTTCAATCCTAGTGCCTTGGACCAATTTCTTATTTCTATTGGATCCCCTTTGGTAGATGTAAGGTGTCCGCTGATCAAATCAATCTCTTCTGGGTTAATCCCAGTATTGCTTACGGCAGACTTTATACATGCTATCACAGCGTCTGAATTAGGTGCGGTCATAGTTCCTCCTTCTCTTTGTCCACCAGAATTAACCTGACCCCCAAGAATTTCTGCATAAATTTTTGCATTTCTTTTTTGTGCACTCTCCAGAGTCTCCAAAACCAACGCTCCTGCCCCTCCAGAAGGCACAAATCCTGTTGATGTTGAACTCATTGGTCTCGATCCAAAAGTCGGATTATCGTTCGAGTCGCTGCACAAAACCCGCATGGCATCAAAGCCAGCCCAGATATAGCGGCCATCACCTTCAGTGCTACCACAGAGCATCCGGTCTGCTCGTCCTGCAGCCAAGTATTCATAGCCCATTAGTGTGGCTTCAGACCCGGTTATGCATGCGGAAGAATTAGATTGGATTCGACTACCCAAGCCTAAAATTGAATTCAAGTAAGCTGCAGCTCCACTATTCATTCCCTCAGAAATAGTTCTGGAACCCAATTTCTTACTTTCACCACGATCAATTGGGTAGACCGGCATTTCTCTGTTGATCCAACTATCAAAACTCAAATCTCCTGAACCAACAATTAGTCCGGAGTTGAAGTCTGTTTTTTCCTCCGAAGGTGTAAGTCCCGCATCCTTCCAGGCTTCAACACCCGCCAAACAAGCATAAATTATTCCCTTGTTTGTTAGTTTGGCTGCAAGAAGCCTTGGCAGATACTCGGTAAGCTCCACGGTGTCCAGACTTGGCGCCCCCCCAATTTGACTTCTAAGATTTAATTTATTAAGCTCTTCCCAATGCTGGATACCAGATTTTCCTTGTTTTAGCGCTTCAAGAAAACTAGGCACTCCAATGGCGTTAGAGGCTACAACCCCCATACCCGTAATGACTACTCTATGTTTTTTCAATTTCCCGATTAATTAGCATCCCAGAACACTCCCCTCTTGCCACGACTGTCCCATTTTTCAGGCTGCAAGTTATGTGGCATTTCAATTTATTGAAGCGAAAATATATTTTTTTTGAAACAATGGTCAATTCATCTCCCGGCTTGACGTTAACAAGGAAATCGATATTTGCGTTCGTGAATGCAGGCAATAGAGGAGTAGGAGAATCTTTGAGATAAATACCAAAACATACCAATCCGATCTGGGCCATGATCTCCGTAAGGATAACACCGGGGACCACTGGATCACCCGGAAAGTGCCCCTCAAAGAAATACTCATTCTCGCGGACTCTGTATGTTCCGGTGCAACTGTCCTGATCAATTTCCAATAAATTATCTACAAAGAGAAAAGGGGCCTTGTATGGAAGCGAAGAAATAATTTCAGATATTGATTTCATACTTAATTTATTGGCTCATCCTTGAGCGACAGAAGCTATAGTGTTTTCGGAAGGTGACAAGGTACTTAACATTTGAAAAATTGTTAGTTCGGCATTTGGATGAGGTGTACGGTCAAACTATAATATTTCTCCACTAAAACAGCTTCTTGTGATGTCAACGTCATCAAGAATCTCTTTGTTAGACTCCCAATTATTGATAGCAGCTCTGTTTTCTAGAAGCATTGGTCCAGTACTTACGTACTTAACTTTTTTGTCGATTAACATTTGGGTAAGTTCATTGAAAATGACAGCAGTAGCTCCCAATTTCTGATAATCTGGTCGAGCCCCGATTAGAAACAAATCCAGATACTCATTTGAGTAGAAGGCCTTCAAAACATGGATAAACCCAAACGGAAACAAACTGCCTTTGGCTTTCTGAAATGCTGTTGAGAGGGACGGCATACAAAGGGCCATAGCAATAACTTCATCCTTTTCATTCACAACAATGCCAACATATTCCTTTCTGATAAACCCAAAATATTGATCTATATAATATTGAATTTGTTTTTCTGACAGTGCGTGGTATGCGTATAAATGTGCATAGCTTTCGTTAAGGATTTCGAAAACTCCTGGAGCGTATTTCAAAATATCCTTCGTCTTTTTAAATTTTTTCAAAGTAAAATTGAACCTCTTGCCAACCAATTGGGCGGATCTTGCAATCCGTCGAGGCACTTCTTTGGGAACAAAGGCCCTAAATTCAATCCAGCTTGCTGAGGTTTGGTAGCCAAGTTCCTTGAAATGATCAATGTAGTAAGCATGATTGTAAATCGTAGCTTGCGTGGGTTGCTGGTCGAACCCACTGGTCAGTGCTCCTTCGAAATCAAGATCTGTAAATCCAAGCGGGCCGTGAAATTTGGTAGCTCCGAATCCTTTGCCCCACTCCGACAATTTGCCGAAGAGCATTTTTGTGACGGCAATATCATCAATGAAATCAACCCAACCAAAGCGGATAAGCGACTTTTCTTCCAATTCCTGATCAATCTTAATTCCAGCAATTCTTCCTACTATTTTTCCCTCTTTTTTAACTACCCAATAGGCGGCATCTGCATGCTCAAAAGCCGGATTCTTGTCTTTCCTGAGCGTACTCATTTCAAAGTCAATCAAAGGAGGGACGTAGTACTTGTTCCCTTTGTACAAAGAGAATGGGAACTTGATAAATGCTTTGAGCTCTTTTTTTGTAATTACTTCGTGAATTTCCAAAGACATGCTCTTAGGTTGTTTTGGTTCCGGTAATTTTGAGTAGTCTAATTTCTTACTGTAACATCTTCTTCTAATACTAACATCATCGAAACCATCCATGAATTCTTTCCATAAGCTAAGAACAGCAGTGTTGGATTCCAGCATAGGTCCGGTAGAAAGATACTCCACTCCGATCCTTGTAAACCTATCTTGAAGCTCTTGAAAGATCAGGGCATTGATACCTACTTTTTGATACTTAGGTCGGACACCGATTAGAAACATATCAGCATGTTTATTGGAGCGAAAAGCTTTCAAAACATGAATGAATCCAAATGGAAGTAGGCTTCCCTTGGCTTTCTGAAAAGCTTTTGAGAGGGAAGGCATACACAAGGCAATCGCCGCGACTTCATCTGCTTCATCTACAACGATGCAAACGAATTCTTTCCGAATAAAACCAAAATAGAGGTTTATGTAATACTCAATCTGCTTTTCGGATAAATTATAATACCCGTAAAGGTCAGTGTACGATTCGTTTATTACATTAAATACCCCTTTAGCATATCTGATAATTTCCTTCGTCTTCTTAAACTCCTTGATCGTAAACTTCGATCGACTTTTGACCACGCTTGCTACTCGGGCTGTCCGCTCTGGAAGTTTGGGAGCAAGAGGTCCTCGAATTTCCAACCAGTCAACAGTTCCATTAAGGCCGAGTCTCTCATAATGGTCTGCATAATAAGGAAAATTGTAGATGGTGGCTTGTGTGGCTAATTGATCAAATCCGCTGACAAGGGATCCTTCAAAATCCAGATCTGTAAATCCGAGTGGGCCATGAATTCCCTCTGCTTTTAGGCCCTTGGCCCAAGCGATCAATTGATCAAATAGTAGTGTTGAAACTTCTATATCATCCACAAAATCAACCCAACCAAATCGAATTAGTGATTTTTCTTCAAATTCTTGATTGATCTTAATTCCTGCAATTCTCCCAGCAATTTGTCCATCTTTCTTAGCTACCCAATATTTGGACTCAGCATTTTCGAAGGCAGGATTCTTTTCTTTTCTTAGGGTACTCAGTTCGAAATCTATGATCGGAGGCACGTAATTCTCATTGCCCTTGTAGAGCGAAAAGGGAAACTTGATAAATGATACAAGCTCTCGCTTCGAACTAACTTCTTGAATCTCCAGAGGCATTATAGCATCTTATTTTTAGCGTAAAATTTATACGCGTTTTCGAAACCTTTCTTAAGATCAAATTCGATAGGCCCGTTGGCGTGCCCCAACATTTTTTCATCATGTAAATCCCAGTCTTGAGATATTTCTTCAAACTTCTCAAGGGTCAGATTAGGTGTCCCGCCAGTAACGGAATACCAAATATCAGATAGTCCGAGCGAAATTTTTGATACTGTGCTTGGTATCCTGATATTTCTAATTTTTCTGTTCAACACAGCACTCAAAGTATCTCTAAACTCCTTATGAGAGTAGGTATTCCCATCACTTACATGAAGAATTCCGTCTTTGTCAGCCATTCCTCCCACCACGATGGAAGCCAAGTCCGCAGCATGGATCATGCTCATTTTTTGAGCAGGACGAGTCAGTGGATAAATGCCCTTGTGGGCTGCCTGAAACAAAGGAAGAAATGCTTTGTCACCCGCACCATAAATTGCCGTTGGCCTAAAGATCACTGATGCTAGGTCGGAGTTCAAGATGAGCTCTTCAGCTTGCCGCTTGCTTTCTCCGTAACATGATACCGGGTGATTTACCCCTATTGGTCCGTGCGCAGTGTAGGAGGAGATATAAACAAATTTGCCTTGAGAATTGAGCAGGCTAACATCTGAAACAGTGTTAACTATCTGACCCGTCAGTTTTGTATTGATGTTGGTGTAGTCAGCTCTTTTTATACTGGTTGTTTTGCCTGCATTGTGAATAAAGAAATCAAGACCACCGGTGCTCGCCTCTAAGGACTTAAACTCAGCATTAACTTTTCCATAATCGACTGGACAGATAGTTAGTCTATCATGTTTTTGAAAGATTGAAGTGTTAGCGGTCTTTCTCACCAGAGCAAAAACCTCGTGACCAGCAGATAAGGAAGTATCTACTAAATATTGCCCTAAAAATCCGTTGGCACCGGTTATTGCTACTTTCAATTTAGGCTACTTTTTCTCGTAATTTAATATCGAGTTCGTTAGCCACCTTAACGATCAAATCAATCGCTTTGTCAATTTGTTCGATTGTGTGAGTTGCCATCAATGAAAAGCGAAATAGCGAGTCGGCTGGTGCAACAGCTGGTGCGACTACTGGGTTGACGAATACACCTTCTTCAAACAAGCGTGCCGTCATTTGATACGTTTTTTCATTGTCTCGAATATACACTGGAATAATGGGAGTTTCTGTATCACCTATGTCGAATCCAAGATCTCTAAATCTTGCCAATGCATAATTGGTGTTGTCCCATAGTTTTAATCTAAGCGAATCGTCAGATTCCATGATATCAAGTGCCGCTAATGTAGCAGCAGTGGACGCGGGGGTCATACTTGCACTGAAAATGAGTGATCTTGAATGGTGCTTAATGTATTGCATCGTTTCACGGTCGCCTGCCATATATCCACCAAGTGATGCAAATGATTTGCTAAAGGTTCCGCCGATTAAGTCAACATCGTCGGTCAATCCGAAGTGATTTGATGTACCTCTCCCGTTCTGCCCCATGACACCAACAGCATGAGCATCATCACATAATACGACAGCATCATACTTTTTAGCTAAGTCTACTATTTCTGGTAGTTTGGCAATATTTCCTTCCATACTAAATACACCATCAACAATGATCAGCCTAAGATTTTGATCACTGAGCTTTTGGAGTTTTCTCTCCAGAGAGGCCATATCATTGTGCCGGAAGATCGTAGTAGAAGCATCTGATATTCGAGAGCCTTCATAGATAGAAGCATGGCTAAGCCTGTCTATAAGAATAGTGTCACCCTGTGTGGCAACCGTTGGAATTGTGCCCAGGTTGACCTGGAACCCTGTGCTGAAGACAAGCACTTCTTCTTTCCCTATGAATTTTGCAAGTCTTTCTTCTAGCTCTACATGGAGATCTGTGGTTCCATTTAAAAACCTGGAGCCCGAGCAACTTGAACCATACTTCTTAATTGCTTCAATGGAAGCTTCCATAACCTTTGGGTGTGTGGTTAGCCCTAAGTAGCTATTTGAACCAAACATTAGAAGGTCCTTGCCATTTACCCGCACATTCGTCTCCTGCTTTGATTCGAAAGTTCGAAAAAATGAGTAGAGCCCTCGTTTCCTGGTTTCCTCTGCCTCAGTGAATGAGGAAAACCTTTTCTTTAGAATATCTCCCATGCAGCAAATTTAGATGAAATGCATATTAAAGATTTCAAAATCTAACATCAAGTGAAAATTTTATTCTGGTTTGGGTTCATCATGTTAGCTTCGTAACAAAAAAAAGTATTGGATTGCTTAATACTTGCCGCAGGCAGAAATTCACGTCTTGACACTGGAATCCCCAAAAGTTTGGTGAAGGTTGGGGATGAATCGCTTCTATCCAGACATATTCGAATTTTTAAGAAATTTGGAGTGAAGAGATTTTGCATTGTCAGTGGCTATCAAGCAGAGACGATCGAAGCTCAACTCGATGGTTTGAGAGAGCTACATGGAGTGGAAATTGTAAGAAAACACAATGACCGCTGGGATCTGGAAAATGGTTTTTCCGTTTCAAAAGCAAGAAGTTGGGTGGAAGAAAAAGGTATTAGCGATTTCTTCATGACAATGGGTGATCACATTTTTCAGGAAGAATTTGTGAAGTCTTTTATTGACAAAAGCTCGGCATTAAAATCGGATCTTCAATTAGCTGTTGATATTCCTGGAGAAAGCAACCAACACATCGATATTGACGATGTCACCAAAGTAGATGTGGGATCAGAGTTCAAAATCAAATCGATTGGAAAAGGGATCACAAACTATAATCACTACGATACTGGACTCTTCAGATTAAAAGCTACAGTCTTTGAGGTACTTGAGAACTGCTTCGCACAGGAAAGATTCACGATTTCAGACATGGTGACTGATCTAATTGCTTCTGGTCAGGCCAGAGTTACTCCGGTTCCAGGGTACACCTGGAACGATGTGGATAATCACATTGATCTGGAAGGGACGCTGGGATTAATTTCGGATGGTCGATTGTAATAAAAAATCCTCACCGTTTTCACAGCAAGGATTTCAAATTTCATTGTTACTACTTGATCAATCGTAATAGTCAAGGCCGAGGTTAGTAATAAGGTCCTCCCCAGCTAGATACCTCAACGTATTTTTCAACTTCATCAATTGGACGAAAATATCATGCTGCGGCTTTAAACCCTTGGCTGCTTGAGGTGACTTAAGATAGAATGAAAGCCATTCCTGAATCCCGCCTTTCATACCAGCCCTTTTCGCAAGGTCGAGGAATAGTGCCAAGTCCAGGACGAGCGGTGCTGCAAGAATGGAATCCTTACAAAGAAAATCCACCTTTATCTGCATTTTGTATCCTAGCCATCCTTTGATGTCAATGTTGTCCCATCCTTCCTTATCATCTCCTCTAGGCGGGTAGTAGTTGATTCTTACCTTGTGGTACAAATCACCGTAAAGTTTTGGGTGCAATTCAGGTTCAAGTACTTGCTCAAGCACACCAAGCTTTGATACCTCTTTAGTCTTGAAGTTATCAGGATCGTCTAAAACTTCTCCATCTCTGTTACCAAGAATATTAGTGGAAAACCATCCGTCGATGCCAAGAGATCTTGCTTTAAGTCCCGGAGCAAGAATGGTTTTCATCAAAGTCTGACCAGTTTTAAAATCTTTCCCAGCAATTGGAGCGCCAGTTTGCTTAGCAAGATCCACCATTGCATCTACATCGCACGAGAGGTTTGGTGCACCGTTGGCATATGGGATACCCATTTTTGCTGCTGCATATGCGTAGATCATACTTGGCGCAATATCTGGGTGGTTGTTTCTCAAACCCTCTTCAAGCTTTTCGATAGTAGAGTGAACCTCGCCCTCTTCAATATAGATCTCCGTCGATCCACACCAGACCATTACAATCCGATCACAGCCATTTTTCTCCTTGAAATTTCTAATGTCATCCATCAAGGCTTCAGCCAACTCCATTTTGTTTGCAGCTTGCTTGATGTGTGTTCCTTCTAGACGCTTTACATAGTTCTTGTCGAAGACCGCCTTCATTGGCTTGATCTGCTCTAACTCATCTTTCAACTCATTGAGCAAATCTTTATCTAATACCTGAGCATGCATGGCAGCTTCATAAGCATTATCTTCGAAAATGTCCCAACCACCTAAAACCACATCTTCCAGCCCTGCTAATGGAATAAAATCCTTTATAAGAGGATTCCTGTTTTCCGTCCTTTTCCCCAAGCGTATTGTTCCCATTTGAGTCAGCGACCCTATTGGATCGGAGAGCCCATTTCTGATACTGAGCACACCTGCCATAAAGGTGGTGGATACAGCTCCCATTCCTGGAGTTAAAATGCCTAGTTTCCCGGTCGCCTCCTGAATTGTTATTTTTTCTGACATTTGAAGTTGGTAATTTTAAGTAGCCGCAAAATAAAGTAAAGTCACCCTAGCTTACAGCTAAACGTTTAAGTTATTTGATTTTCCAGTCGAATTAGTAATTAAAATGTCAGTCTAGAGTGGTCATACACCCAAAAAATGTCGTTTAATATTTAAAATCTATGCCTTCTGATTTTTTACGTATTTATCCGGAAAATCCGGAAGCTCACAAAATCACCCAAGCGGTGAAAGTGCTCAGGAACGGCGGATTGATCATCTACCCTACCGATACTGTCTATGGCTTAGGCTGCGATATTTTCAATCAGAAAGCGATGGAACGACTAAAAACCCTCAAAGGAGGTAGGTCGAAGGGATTAAATCTATCCTTTATTTGCTACGATTTGAGTCATATTTCTGAATACGCCAGGCATCTTGATACTCCCACTTTCAAACTCATGAAAAAAGCACTTCCAGGTCCCTACACTTTTATTTTGGAATCCTCGTCCAAGGTCCCGAAAATTATGGGCGCAAAAAAGAAGACCGTGGGAATTAGAGTTCCAGACAATAATATTCCCAGAGAAATTGTGCGAGAATTGGGAAATCCAATAATTACGACTTCAATTCATGATGACGAAATCCACGATTACGCGACGGACCCAGAGGTTATTTTTGATGAATTCAAAAACAAAGTGGATCTTATCATACACGGGGGTTATGGAAATGTGGAGCCAAGCACCATCATAGATTGCACAGGAAATTACCCCGAGATAGTACGGGAAGGACTTGGTGACATAGATATTATTTAATGAAAAAGATTTTAATCGAACCACATTACCTTGGATGTGTTGAGTATTTCTGCCTGATGCAAAGCAGTGATTCGGTGCTTTTTGAAATAAATGATAACTTCCAAAAGCAGACATTTCGAAATCGCTCTTACATCTTAGGTTCGAATAAGGTTGTTACACTAAGTATGCCACTCAAATATGGAAACAAGACAGCATTCAAGGATGTCAAAGTTGACTATTCCCAGCGCTGGATAAAAGATCATTGGGGAGCTGTCTATTCATCCTATGGGAAAGCACCATTTTTTGAATTTTTCGCGAGTGATTTTAAGAAAGTCTGGGATCAAAAAAGTGAATTTCTTCTGGATATCAATATAAAGTTTCTAACACTCTGCTTTAAACTACTGAAGCTCGATGTGGAGATTGACTTTACCAATTCCTATAAGAAAGATCATGAGAAAGAGGCTGAAGACTTCAGAAATATTATTCACCCGAAAATTGCCTTTGCTGATCGAAATATCTATCGCCCGAGTGCTTATTCTCAACTTTTTGGCAATAGTTTTGCTGCTAATCTAAGTATCATAGATTTGATCATGTGTGCAGGCCCACAAGCGGACGAAGTGCTATCATCTTCTTACGTGGGAAACTAGGAATTTGGAGTTTGTTTTAAATATTTGGACTCCAAATGAACAAATCTGAAATAGCGCTTGTTTTTTCACCTTATGCGCTGCCTATTTTATAGGAATACGTTTATTTTTAATGCGAAACTCAGACAAGTATGTCAAAAGAGGCAAAATTTTCAAACAGAGTAAAAGAAGTCATTTCGCTGAGCCGGGAGGAAGCACTCCGTTTGGGTCATGATTATATTGGAACAGAACATCTATTGTTAGGGATGATTCGTGAAGGAGAGGGAGTTGCTGTAAGTGTCATGAAAAAATTGGGCCTTACTATGAAAGAATTGCGTTCAGCAATTGAACAGGCAACGAAGGGAACATCAACAAGCAATGTGAAGAACCTTGCAAATATCCCTTTAACCAGACAGTCGGAGAAAGTACTTAAGATCACTTATCTAGAAGCTAAGATTTTCAAAAGTGCCTTGATTGGGACGGAGCATCTGCTGCTTTCAATTCTAAGGGATGAAGATAATTTGGCAACTCAGATTCTGGAAAAATTTGAGATCAATTATGATTTAGTGAAAGAGATGTTAGAATATCAGACGGAAAATCCTGCGGCATCTGCTGATACTGATGATCCAGACGATGAGGGAGACCAGTTATACTCCAGCGGTGCCAGAGGTTCAGGAAAATCAATGGGTAGTGGTAAAGAACAGAAGGGCAATGAAAAATCCCGAACTCCGGTTTTGGACAATTTCGGTAGAGATTTAACCAAACTGGCTGAAGATGATAAACTAGATCCGATCATTGGAAGAGAAAAAGAAATTGAGCGTGTTGCTCAAGTTTTAAGCAGAAGAAAAAAGAACAATCCAATTCTTATTGGAGAGCCAGGTGTTGGTAAGACGGCGATTGCTGAGGGTTTGGCCCTAAGAATTATTCAGAAGAAGGTGTCCAGGATTTTATTTGGTAAACGAGTAGTGACGCTTGATTTGGCATCACTGGTTGCTGGCACTAAATATCGTGGACAGTTCGAGGAGCGAATGAAGGCCGTCATGAATGAAATTGAGAAGTCTCCGGAAGTGATTCTCTTCATAGATGAATTACATACGATTGTCGGAGCAGGTGGTGCCTCCGGATCATTGGATGCTTCCAATATGTTCAAACCAGCACTTGCTCGGGGAGAGATTCAGTGCATCGGAGCAACCACGCTTGATGAGTATCGGCAGTACATAGAAAAAGATGGAGCTCTGGCAAGACGCTTTCAGATGGTGATGGTGGACGCCACGACTCCAGAGGAAACGCTTCAGATCCTCGAAAACATTAAGGACAAGTACGAGAATCATCATCATGTGAATTACACACCTGAAGCAATCAATGCTTGCGTTGTGCTTTCAGATAGATACATCAGTGACAGATTTCTACCAGATAAGGCGATTGACGTTTTGGATGAGGCTGGTGCAAGAGTTCATATCAACAATATTAATGTCCCTTCGATCATTACAGACCTAGAAGAGCAAATTGAAGATGTAAAGAAGGAGAAGAACAGGGTTGTGAAGAGTCAGAAGTATGAAGAAGCTGCCCAGTTGCGTGACAAGGAGAAGAAACTGATTGCGCAATTAGATGAGGAAAAAAGTCGATGGGAAGAGGAAACGAAAACCAAGAGATATGAAGTGGGAGAGGACAATGTAGCAGATGTGATCGGTATGATGACCGGCATACCAACGAAGCGGATTGCACAGAATGAGGGACCTAAGTTGCTGAAGATGAATGAGGAGCTGGGTGGTAGCGTGATAGGGCAGGAAGAAGCAATTAAGAAATTGTCGAAGGCAATTCAGCGTACAAGAGTTGGGTTGAAAGATCCTAAGAAACCCATTGGTTCTTTTGTCTTTCTAGGTCCTACTGGTGTTGGTAAGACGGAAATGGCGAAGGTGCTTTCTACCTTTTTGTTTGATAAGGAAGATTCACTCATACGAATTGATATGAGTGAATACATGGAAAAATTTTCGGTTTCCAGACTAGTTGGAGCGCCTCCGGGATATGTTGGTTACGAAGAGGGTGGGCAGCTTACCGAGAAAGTAAGAAGGAAGCCTTATAGTGTTGTTTTGCTTGACGAAATCGAAAAAGCTCATCCGGATGTTTTCAACATACTCCTTCAGGTGCTTGATGATGGAGTATTGACAGACGGTCTGGGCCGAAAAGTAGACTTTAGAAATACCATTATCATCATGACCTCCAATATTGGTGTTCGTGATTTGAAAGATTTTGGATCTGGTATTGGTTTTGCCACACAAAGCAAGAAGGATAGCATGGACGAGATCGTAAAGTCCACAATTCAGAACGCACTGAAAAAAACCTTCAGCCCAGAGTTTTTGAACAGACTCGATGACGTAGTGATTTTCAATTCTCTGGAGAAAGAGCACATTTTCTCGATCATTGACATCACATTAAAAAAACTGTTTGTTCGAATTACGGATCTTGGTTACAAGATAGAATTATCTAAGAAGGCAAAGGAGTTTTTGGCTGACAAGGGATATGACCCGCAATATGGTGCAAGGCCGTTGGCTCGTGCTATTCAGAAGCATCTGGAAGATCCCGTTGCGGAGGAAATTTTAAAAGGCGAAATTGCAGAGGGAGATACGTTAGTTGCGGAATGGGATGGTAAAGGTGAAGAGTTGACAATCAAGTTGAAAAAGAAGAAGGCAAACAAAACCACAGACAAAAAAGAAGATTAAAGCAAAAAGGGTAATTGAGAAATTGCCCTTTCTTGTTTATATTTGGTTTAAAATATAAACTAATTTATGTTTGTATCGTATAAGAGAAAAACGAAGAATAATTATGAGTGAAAAGGAGTTATCAAAAGAAGAAAGCTTAGCGCTGATTTCGGATATGATCAGTCAAGCCAAACGAAATGTTGCCAGGGGAGGGAGCTTCTACTTCCTTTTGTGGGGCTGGGTAGTACTTTTTGCGAACCTTGGTCATTATGTTATTGAGAAGTTCGAACTCTTCGAGCATCCGTATATTGTCTGGCTGATTACGATACCTGCAGCAATCGCCTCGATGATGAGAGGTTCTAAAAGTAGTAGAGATGCTAGAGTTAAAAGCCATCTGAATGGTATCTACAGACAGATCTGGTTAGCGGTCTCCATTGGGATCGTAATAACGCTCGTTTTTATGAAGCAGGTTAATTTTAATGTGAACCCAATAATTTTGATGCTTGCTGCGACAGGCACATTCATTTCGGGCTCCCTGCTAAGGTTCAATCCATTAATAATGGGAGCTGTGGCACTGTGGCTTGCGAGCATTGTGGCTTACAGCGTGTCAATAATGGATCAGAATTTGGTTGGAGCTGTGGGCATTCTAGCAGGATATTTAGTTCCCGGATATTTACTAAAAAAGGCAGAAAGTGAGCGCATTTAAGGAACTAGACCCATTGCTACATTCACAGCTTCGGCTGGCGATCATGTCTTTATTGATTGGAGTAGACTCCGCAGAATTTGTATTCATCAAAGAGAAAACAAACGCAACAGCTGGAAACTTAAGTGTACAACTCGACAAGCTTTCCACTGCTGGGTATATAAGCGTAACAAAATCTTTCAAAGGGAAAAAACCCTTGACGACTTGTAGTATAACCAAAGTTGGGATCAAGGCTTTTGAAGACTATGTGAATACACTTAAGCAGTACATAGGATAATTTTTTTGAAAATATAGTTTATAAAATAAAGTAGTTTAATGAAGTATGGGTT
>JBDVJN010000024.1:0-172211 GCA_039961455.1 Cyclobacteriaceae bacterium
AAAGGTACCCACTTGGTAAGTCTCCTTGGAGAGTGGTTTGCACTTCTACCTCTCATCTGCCCTTTTTTGAGTTGCTAGGAATGGAAGAAGTGGTCGTAGGATTCCCGAATCTCAATTTGGTAAGCTCCGAAGTATTCAGACAAAGAGCTAAAGATGGGTATTTAACCGATTTGGGGCCCGATGGAAACATGAATATGGAATTACTTCTAAGTCTAAATCCTGATGCAGTGGTCGCATTTGACATGGGAGGAGAATCAAATACACTAGATAAAATAGCAGAAGGGGGTATTCCAGTATTTCACAACTCCGATTTTCTGGAGACCAGTCCGCTTGGACGAGCTGAATGGATAAAATTTTTTGGGGCACTTCTTGACAAAAGAGCAGAAGCTGATTCTATATTCAACTACATAGAAAAAGAGTATCTCCGACTAAAAAACATTGGGGAAAATACCGTTGAAAAACCGACAGTTTTAAGCGGTGTGGTATACGGAGATACGTGGTTCCTGCCCGGCGGCCAAAATTGGTCGGCAGCTTTTTTCAAAAATGCTGGTGGAGAATATCTCTGGGAAAGTGATACAACCTCAGGGTGGCTGGAATTAAGTTTTGAAGCAGTTTATGAAACTGCCTATAATGCAGATTATTGGATTGGCACATCAACTCTGAACACGAAAAATGAGATGATTGGGCAAGAAGGCAGATATGGGTCTTTCAATTCCTTCAAGAACAACCAAGTCTTCAGCTACAATAAGAGAATTGGCCTTCAGGGAGGCTATGACTTTTTTGAATCCGGATACTCAAGACCTGATCTTATCTTAGCTGACTTAATCAAAGTTTTGCACCCAGAATCATTGCCAGACTACGAAACTGTGTATTTTCAGAAATTGAAATGATTGAGTCGAACGTAGATGAGTCAAAAAAAAAGTGGGAAAGTGCCTTCATAGCACTTTTCGTCGTCTTAATTCTCTGCTTCCTTCTTAGCATTACTCTTGGCTCTGTCAAGATTCCATTTTCATTTGTCATCAATTATTTCACCGGTCAGGGCAACAATGAGGTCTGGTCTAATATTCTTGAAAATTTCAGATTACCTAAAGCAATTACAGCAACATTGGCAGGAAGCGCTCTTGCAATTAGCGGACTTCAAATGCAGACGCTTTTTCGCAATCCACTAGCAGGGCCCTTCATTTTAGGAATAAGTTCTGGAGCTGGTCTGGGGGTGGCTTTGGTGATATTCCTTGGTATTTCGATTGGGGGATTCATTGAACTTTCGGGAATTGGCAGGAGTTGGATCCTGGTAGGTGCGTCAGCTGTTGGATCATTCCTGGTCCTGTCAGTTGTACTGCTGGCATCATTCAGAATCAGAAGCGGAGTATCTCTTTTGATCATCGGGCTAATGTTTGGATCTGCTGCAAGTGCGCTAGTGAGCATACTACAGTACTTCAGTCATGCCGAAAATATTCAATCCTATGTAATCTGGTCTTTTGGGAGTCTTGGGAGTCTTTCGTGGAGTGAATTGTCAGTGTTTGCTCCTATCTTGATTTTAACACTTTTGTTATCCCTTTTACTAAGCAAGCAACTCAACGCGCTTCTACTTGGCGAGGACTATGCGGAATCGATGGGTTTGAAGTTGAAGAAAGCCAGAATGCTGATTATCATCTGTACAAGTATTCTGGCTGGCACTGTGACAGCATTCTGTGGGCCAATCGCCTTCATCGGCTTGGCTGTACCCCATATCGCACGGATGCTATTTAACACCGGAAACCATTTGCTCCTAACCCCTCTGGTGATTCTGCTTGGAGCTATAGCACTCCTCGCTTTTGACATCATCGCCCAGCTTCCAGGTCAGCAAGAGACATTGCCCATCAATGCTATCACTTCTCTTTTCGGAGCGCCATTTGTGATTTGGCTGATCCTTCGAAGATCTAATATTAAGTATTCTCTCTAATGAAAGGACTAAAAAGCAGCGACCTTGCCATTGGATACTCACCAAATAAGAGACTGATTGAAGGCATTAATCTGGAATTAACGACCGGAAGTTTCGTGGCGCTCATCGGTCAAAACGGTGTAGGGAAATCAACACTTATTAGAACCTTGACGGGTCTTCATCCAGCATTGGCAGGTGACATAATCCTGGAGGGAAAATCCATTTCCAAATATTCGCAAACAGAAATTGCCAAGAAAATTGCTGTTGTTCTCACGGGCAAGCCAGAATCACTTAATCTGACCGTTTTAGAGCTTATTGCACTTGGAAGGCATCCACATACTGGCTGGCTTGGGGTATTAAAGGAGTCCGACAAGGAAGTCATAGAGGCTTCACTTTCCAAAATGGAAATCAATTACATAGCAACTAAGAAATTGTTTGAACTTAGCGATGGTCAACTCCAAAAAGTGATGATTGCTCGTGCTTTGGCACAGGACACCGAGCTCATAATTCTGGATGAACCCACATCTCATCTTGATTTAAAAAACAAGATTGAGGTTCTTGAGCTACTGAGGAAAATTGCTAAGTCGGGAAAAGGAATTCTCATATCAACACATGAAATCCAGTTAGCTGCAAGTGCCTGTGATCAGTTTTGGTGTGTGGATTTTGGAATGCCCTTCCTAACAGGTCCCGCTAAAGAAATTGTCGATGCGGGAGTGCTTCATGAGTACCTTCATTTACCAAAAAGCGTCCGGATTCTGTAGCTACAAAATTCAAAAAGGGGCTCTTGCGAGCCCCCTTTTTGGATGGGATTGATCGTAACCTAACCTAACCGAAGACGACTATGATGTCGCCTACCCACCCGTTTCACCTAATCACCAAATATGTGGTACCGTATTATACAGATATTCTGCACTTTTTGTTCCACTATTTTTATGTCAATGTTTTGACAAATAGATAAATCTTACTTTTCGCTAAGAAAAGCGATTATAAATAAGAGTCTCAATGTGAATAAAGAGTTGGAATTTCTTTCGATGAATTTTCCAAGGTTGGAGCGCTTCCCTTTTATTGTCAATCCTTTGACATTCGTCTACTTCTGTATGTAACTTGAAACAGGTCTCACGTATACTTGAACTTGTATTAAAATACTATGCAGCACACCGTAATAATCGGGAATGGAATAGCCGGCATCACCGCAGCTAGAAACATCCGACAATTATCCGACAATCGAATCACTGTAATCTCTGGAGAAACTGACTATTTCTTCTCCAGAACTGCACTTATGTATATCTACATGGGTCACATGAAGTTCGAAAACACCAAGCCCTACGAAGACTGGTTTTGGTCCAAAAACAAGATCGACTTGATCAAAGAGTGGGTTAAGTCAATTGACTTTGATGCAAAGAGTATAAGTTTCGAGAATGGTTCCTCGTTGGCATTTGATCAGCTAATACTTGCTACGGGAAGTCAATCAAACTTCTTCGGCTGGCCAGGTCAGGATCTCAAAGGAGTACAAGGCCTGTACAATTACCAAGATCTGGAGTTGATGGAAGAGAATACTAAGAACGTCAAGAGTGCTGCTATTCTTGGCGGTGGTCTGATTGGGGTTGAAATGGCGGAAATGTTACACTCTCGAGGAATCCATGTCACATATTTAATTAGAGAGTCTCACTTCTGGGGAAATATGCTTCCAAAAGAAGAAGGAACGTTAATCGACAATCACCTGGCGGAAAATGGCATTGATCTTCGACCTGAGACTGAGTTAGAAGAAATTCTGGATGATGGGTCCGGCAATGTCAAGGGGATCAAAACCAAGTCTGGAGAAATCATCGATTGCCAGTTTGTCGGACTTACTGTCGGAGTTCATCCCAACATTGATTTAGTAAAAGATTCCAAAGTAGAGACGGATAGAGGAATTCTTGTAGATGAGTTTCTTGAGACAAATGTTTCCGATGTATACGCGCTCGGCGATTGCGCTCAATTGAAGAACCCACCATCACACCGTAGACCGATTGAAGCAGTTTGGTACGTAGGCCGCATGATGGGAGAAACAGTGGCACATTCGGTTACAGGAAGCAAAACCAAATATCAGCCAGGTGTCTGGTTCAACTCTGCAAAGTTTTTTGACATCGAATATCAGAACTACGGCACAGTGTTACCTACATGCCCGGAAGGTTGTGAAGAATTTTATTGGGAGTGTGCCGATAAAAAGAAATGCATCAAGGTCATCTATGAGACGAATGGCTTGAAGGTCCGCGGTGTTAATCTTTTTGGAATTCGAAATCGACATGGGGTTTGGGACAAGTGGTTGGCACAGGAAAAGACATTGAATTACATCATTGAAAATTTACCTGAAGCGAACTTTGACCCAGAGTTTTTCACTCACTGGGAAGGAGAAATTCAAGAGAAGTTCAATTCGGAATTTCCGGATAACCCAATAAGTGTTCGCAAGAAAGGATTCCTAGAAAAAATATTCGCATAGTATGAAAGCCATTAGATATACCGGACTGATTCTTTTCCTTTTTTCGCTAGGCCTCTTTTTGTCGCTGTTCTTCACTTCATCATACCAGATGACCGAAGATATCTTCGGAGAAAACGTCAAAATCGAGCATCAGGAAACACTTCTTCCAGAAGTAGAATCCATGATTGGCAAGGAGTATTCGCTAAGTATTCCATTTGTCCGTGACTTGAACAATGCCGTAAATACGGTCAACGAAAAAATGAGAGCCGAGCAGAAATGGGATAAAGTGATCTACGATGACTACGCAGGTTCAATTACAAGAGCATCGACTAGCGGCCTAATAAAAAGTCAAACACCACTCTTGTTCATTTTGGTTTTCATTCTTGGTGCTGTCGGTGCATTAATGTTCATCATCCCTCAAGTGCAACTAGCTGGACCAGCCGGTATTAAACATAATGGAATTTTCTTCAATGCTTTGAACAATCGCGGATGGATTGGAATGCTAACAGGTGGGTTACTGGTAGGTTTCTACATTTTGCTCTATTTCTTTCCAGCATACATCACCAATTGGATTATTCTGGTTGATCCGGTACAAAAAATTCTTAATCCAGCGGCCACTTCCAGCCAGTGGTTTCTATATGGTTTCTTATACACATTTGCTGTGCTGGTTATGGGCATTCGGATGATCATCAAATATCGACATAGCAAGTACCAGATATTCAGGACTATCTCTGTGATGTTCTTTCAGACGGCCTTTGCATTCCTAATACCAGAGATTCTCGTCAGGTTAAACCAACCCTATTTTGACTTTAAAAACATGTGGCCACTGGACTACGACTTTTTTGACGCCTGGCACATTAGCATGTTGACTACCGCAGGCGGGACTGGTATTTTCATGTTCGTTTGGGGAATTTCTCTATTTGCCATAGGCGTACCTGTCTTTGTTTTCTTTTTCGGTAAAAGATGGTATTGCTCATGGGTGTGCGGTTGCGGAGGGCTTGCTGAGACTGCTGGAGATCCATTTCGTCAATTGTCTGATAAATCTCTCAAAGCCTGGCAGATCGAAAGATACCTTATTCATGCCGTCCTTATTTTCGGAGTGACCATGACCGTTGCAGTCGTCTATAATTTCATTTCAGGTACAAATACAATCCTAGGTATAGATACATACAACTATTTGAGAAAGCCCTACGGATTTGCGATTGGATCTATTTTCTCAGGCGTGATTGGTACAGGATTCTACCCGTTGATGGGAAATAGAGTGTGGTGTCGATTTGGATGTCCCCTGGCAGCCTACCTCGGCATGGTTCAAAAATTCAAATCGAAGTTCAGAATAACTACGAATGGGGGTCAGTGTATTTCTTGTGGAAATTGTTCCACTTACTGTGAGATGGGCATTGATGTACGATGGTATGCACAACGCGGCCAAAACATTGTGAGGTCATCCTGTGTTGGATGTGGAGTTTGCTCTGCAGTTTGTCCAAGGGGAGTATTAAACCTGGAAAACAAGGATGAAGAAGGTAGGTACAACCAACCTATTCTTTTAGGTAATGACAGTATAAAAATTTCTAATTAAATCATGAAAAAATTAAGGTTTCTCTTACCTGTTCTTTTGATGGGATGTATTGGCGAGGATATCGTTCTGGACGAAGTAGATCCTGTTGTTCAGCTTGTCAATCCAATTGTTAATTTACGAATAAGCGACTCTTTCCAACTGGACTATATGTTCCTGGATAATGTTGGAATGCCGGTTACTCCAACAAGTATTACCTGGGTTTCTTCCGATGAAAGTATTGCCACTGTTAATGCGACTGGAATTTTGATGGGGCTTGCGAATGGCACAGTCACCATCAGTGTATCTGCTACCACAGGAGATCTCGAGGGTGAGGCAGAGATAACGTTTACCGTATCCGATCAGCCGACAGAGCTAGTAATTAGCGAAAGAACAGGTGTAATTCGAACCACTAGTTCCTACGTGCTTTCCGGAGATTTTTTACTTCGAATGGAAGGAGATGATCTAATGTTAGATATTTCTGACAACTATCGGGCAGACACAGGCTTACCCGGTCTATTTGTCTACTTGTCCAATAATCCCAATACAATTTCTGGAGCACACGAAATTGCAGCTGTCACTACTTTCTCTGGTGAGCATAGCTACACCATTTCAAACGCTGGACTTTTCGATTATAATTATGTTTTATACTACTGCAAACCGTTCAATGTTAAAGTTGGTGACGGAACAATTGAATAACATGAAAAAATATATTTTACTAGGCCTTTTAATAACTCCTTTTCTAACCTTTGCTGGTGGCGGATGGCCCAAGAAAAAAGGCACGGGATACTATAAACTTACAGAATGGTGGGTTGTCGCTGACAAGCACTACACCTCCAATGGAGGCACAGACCCTAATGTGACCACAGGCATTTTTAATTCCTCGCTCTATGCGGAATATGGAATTACAGACAAATTGACTGGTCTCCTTTACTTTCCATTCTTTAGCAGAACATTCCAAAACGACGATGTCTCAGCAACTACGGGCCAGGTGACCAAGGAGGGTCAAGCTTTAAATTCAATTGGAGATACTGATATTGGAGTTAAGTATGGCATTAGCAAACCAGGGAGCTACTTTGCATTTGCAGGCAGTGTGATCCTGGGAATACCACTCGGAAACAACTCTGGTGGGAGAGATGGGTCGCTACAGACAGGAGATGGTGAGTTTAACCAGATGATCCAATTTGATCTAAGTAAATCAGCGTCTTTCGGCAAAATCTCTGCTTATGCAAACGTATATGCAGGTTTAAACAATCGGACGAATGATTTTTCGGACGAATTTCGATTTGGTGGTGAAGTAGGAGCTTCTTTTCTGCAAAACAAACTTTGGTTGATCTACAGAATCAACGTGGTGGAATCCTTTCAAAATGGACTTACTTCAGCAGATGGAAGTTCAGGAACAACCATTTTTGCAAACAACACGGAGTTTGCCTCCTTTAGCTATGAAGGCGCATATTACATCACGGATAAACTGGGTATCTCAGCTTCCTATGCAAGCGTATTTAGTGGTCAACTCATTTTTGCAAATCCATCGTACTCGGTAGGTGTGTTTTTGGACTTGAAATAATTTGTCTAGCTAGAGTCCGGTAGATCGTTCTTTATATAAACAAGAATGTTATGGGACAAAAAGGTGATAAACATACCAATGAATCTCAGCTCGCTGCGGAGCTGTTACTAGAAAAACTTCAGACAATCGAGGGAGTGACGTGCAAGAAAATGTTTGGCGGTCATGGCATTTTCCACGAGGGAAAAATGTTTAGTATCATAGATTCAAAAGGACAAGTATTTCTAAAAACGAATGATGAGACTGCTTCCAAATATCTGGAAAAAGAATCTGTCCAACACAGTAGAATGCCCTATCACTCCGTATCGGACGAAATTCTTAGCTCTAGTGAATTGGTGGATTTGGCAAAGGAGGCGATAGAAATTTCCAAATGAAAATAGCCCCGACGGCAAGGGCTTCATTTTCTATTTTGTTAAGAAACGCTACTCGGTCGTTGGAATGAGCCAAGTACTGACTTGAGGTGCTCCCAATACACCTGCCTCAGCCATTTTTAGTCTCAATTCTTCTGATCCCATCATCGCCATTGACGCTTCGAGATCACTTGTCGAGAACATCAAGTATACCATATTTGGATTATCAGCACCCGTCGCCAAAGCTTCGAACTTTAACCCGGCGTTTTTTCTTGAATCAGCGTCAGCATCGTAAGCAATTTTCCATGCATCAAATTCGGAAACCTCATGACCGACAGTTATTACATATGGCAGAGCAGGTTGATCACTCAACTCTTTTACATCATAGTACACCACTCCGATTTCGCCAACAACTCCAATGCTATCAGCATCAGACCTGAATTGATCGGATTCAAAGTACTCCTTGGCACTACGGTGATTCTCGGTCCAAAGAAACACCGCCAACCTCATTGGGTTCTCGGAATTTGTTAGAACATTGATTCTTGCCTCAGGATCTGATAATGCTTCATAGCCGGCAGTCCAATTTGCTACATCCTCCACGTCGTGGAAAACTCCAACAGCCGTTTTTTGTGAATATTTTGGAGTTGTTTCTTCGGTCTCTGAGACTGCTTCGGTCGAACCTTCGCTTGAACTCGATCCTCCTCCGCAGGAGAAAAGGAATACACCAATAGCAATAGCCATGGGTAAATGGGTTAATTTTTTCATGATTTTATGGTTTGGTTACTTGTAATACAGCCAATTATTTTTTATAATCCAAGTAATTATCAGAATATTATTTTGTTAAAATGCTTAATCGCTTATTCAAAAGTTCGAATTGTTTAAACGGATAAAATAATCAACTTTGTCTAATACTTTTGAATCATGATCTTCGAACGTTACGAACCAAAACCTGAATTGAGTCATATCATTAAGGAATTTTGGGTGTTTGAGAATTCTGACACTACCCCTGAAATTCAAAAGGTGATTCCAGATGGTTTCAGTGAAATCATCATTCACTACGGTGATCCATATCGTATCAACCTGGATGGAAAATGGGAGCCACAATCCAGACTCCTTTTTTCTAATCAAATCAGTAAATTTTTTCAACTGGAAAACACTGGTGCGTCTGCCATGATCGGAATGAAGCTCTTTCCTGTAGCTGGATACGAACTTCTTGGCGTCGACATGTCAACAATCACTGATCGAGTGATTCCGCTGGAAGATTTGAATGCTAACATTTCTTCCATTCGCCGTTTGACTTCCCCAGCGCATACAACTGAAGTTCGCATTTTGGCGCTTGAGAATTGGGGCAAAAAAATGATCGTAAATTCCAATAGAGATACTTCCAAGATTCGGGAAGTTGCTTTAGAAATTTTTCAATCAAATGGGATGAAGGACATTCAGCAACTTGCATCTTCGTCTGGAATCAGCATTCGGCAACTTGAGCGTCTCTTCAAAAAATCAACGGGAGTCACCTTTAAGTTTTTCTCTCGAATTGTCCGTTTCAACTACATTTTCCAACTAATAAAAGACAAAGAGTTGTCGTGGATACAGGTAGCATTAAAATCCGGCTTCTTTGATCAATCTCACTTTATTAAAAATTTCAAAGAGTTCACCGGAGAGGAACCTTCGAGTTATGGGTTTGATGAAAAAACCTTAGCCAACTTCTTTCTAAAATAGATTGTCGTTTTTTTACAATACTTCAATTCCAAGGCGACTTAATCTTACTGGAAAATTTCGCATGAGACTATTGACTTTGCTATTTGTATTATCCTCTTGCAGACTAGCCGCTCAAGAAACGAAAGAGTTTGATTGGTTGGTTGGAAAATGGGAACGAGAGAATATAAAGCCTGGAAGAACTGCCTTTGAAATATGGGAACGGAATAACGAAACTCTAAATGGCATTGGAGTGACCCTGCAAGGAGCAGATACAGTCTTCGTGGAAAAATTAAGCATCCTCAATAAATATGGACAGTTATATTATGTGGCAAATGTCAGCAGCAATGCCTCACCTACACTTTTCAAAATAACTTCTTATGACGAATCAGGATTTGTTTCTGAGAATCCAGCACATGATTTCCCCAAAAAAATAGCTTATTCACTCTCTGGTAATACGATGCTTGCTACCATTTCAGGCAATGGGAAAGAAATCCCTTTCTCCTTCAAAAAAGTGGAGTAACATCTTTGTCATTAGTAGAACACTAGGTTATGTAGCACCGACATACCTTTGCGCCCTTATAAAAATTTCACCTGTTGGAAAAACCAGATATAAGGGTCATAATTCCCGCTTTTAACGAGCAGAATGCGGTAGGTCTTGTCATTGATGAAATACCTAAAGAGTGGGTATCGGAGATCATAGTAGTGGATAATGGCTCTACAGATGATACTTTTTTGCAAGCTGAGTCCCGAGAAGCTACTGCGATAAAAGAACCCATTCGAGGATACGGAAATGCCTGTTTGAGAGGTATGAGGCATATTGCTGATTCTCCAACACAACCTGATATCGTTGTTTTTCTTGATGGAGATCACTCCGATTATCCCGAACAATTAATTGATCTTGTTGAGCCGATCATCAATAACGACGCAGATATGACAATTGGTTCGAGAGCACTTGGTGTTAAAGAGCGAGGTTCCATGACTATTCAACAGATTTTCGGCAACTGGTTGGCCACTTTCTTGATTAAATTGTTTTACAAAGTGAAGTACACAGATCTGGGTCCCTTCAGAGCCATTAGATATGATAGCCTCCTGACAATTGGTATGCAGGATCGTACTTATGGGTGGACAGTAGAGATGCAGTTAAAGGCAGCTAAGCTAAATTTGCGAACACTTGATGTCCCGATGAATTATCGACAACGAATTGGTGTTTCGAAAGTCAGTGGGACAATCAGGGGAACGATAGGTGCAGGTTATAAAATCATATATACGATTTTCAAATATCTATAAATAGTGGAGTGGTTAATAATTAGCGTATACGGGCTTACACTTTTGATCATTTGCCTATTTAGTTTGGGACAATTCAATCTCGCCTGGCATTACTTAAAGGCAAAAAAGATCTCTGAAGACGAACTTGTTGAACTATCCGAATATCCACGGGTTACAATCCAACTACCGATTTTTAATGAAAAATATGTAGTAGACCGACTAATCGATTCTGTTGCAGCAATAGATTACCCCACGGACAAATTAGAAATCCAAGTTCTCGATGATTCTACAGATGAGACTCTTGATCTAGTCGCCGCGAAAGTAGCTCACTACAAAAAGCTTGGGATAGATATCGAGCATATTAGACGGCCTGAACGAATTGGCTTCAAGGCTGGCGCACTGCAGTACGGCATGCTTAAGGCCAGAGGTGAGTTCATGGCAATCTTTGACGCAGACTTTGTTCCAAAGCCTGACTTCTTGCTAAAAACACTTCCACGTTTCAGAAATGAAAAGGTAGGAATGGTTCAGACCAAATGGACACATTTGAACACCGATTACGGAGCACTTACAAAAATTCAAGCGTTCTGGTTGAATGCGCATTTCACAGTGGAACAAAAGGGTCGCGAACATGCCGGGAGTTTCATTAATTTCAACGGGACTGCTGGTGTTTGGAGGAAAGAATGCATTGTAAATGCTGGCGGCTGGCAGCACGATACTTTGACTGAAGATCTTGATTTGAGTTATCGTGCTCAATTGAAGGGATGGAAATTTGTATATCGTGAAGAGGTCGAGTCTCCTGCAGAATTACCCGTATTAATACCTGCTGTAAAATCGCAACAATACAGATGGAACAAAGGAGCTGCTGAAACTGCTCGTAAGACATTAGGAAAGGTCTTAGGTTCGGATATCCCTACAATTCACAAAGTGAGAGCTGTGTTTCATTTGCTCAACAGCTCCGTTTTCCTGCTGCTTTTGATTGCAGCCATCCTGTCGATCCCGATGCTATACATTAAGGAATACAACCCAAACCTCGGACTCATTTTCGATTTTGGAAGTATTTTTCTGATTGGTTTTTTAGCTATGGGATTTTTCTATTGGGTGTCTGCCAAAGCAACACATCCGGAATACACATTTAAATATTTCATGTACAACTTCCCTATATTTCTTGCTTTCTCCATGGGAATGGCATTGCATAATTCCATCGCCGTTGTCGAAGGCTACCTGGGAATAAAGACACCATTTGTTCGAACACCCAAGTTCAACGTGAAGAAAAAGGGAGATAGTTGGAAAGGAAATATTTACTTGAGTAAAGTGCTCACTCCTGTCACCGTGATGGAAGGCATTTTAGCTGTCTATTTTGTCTATGGGATATTCTCAGGGTTTAAATTGGAAGATTATGGTCTACTGTTGTTTCACTTGATGTTGGCCATAGGATTTACTTATGTGTTCCTGCTTTCTGTGAAACCAATTAGACATGCGTAAGGGACAACCCTTCGGATTTTACAGCTTCACTTTTCTTTTTATTCTTGCTATTTTCTCTATCGGAAATTTCATTGAAAGAGAGCAATCCTGGGCATTACTGTCAGCGTATATCACCGCTTTCGTCAGCTACCTTTTCATTGTACAAGAGAAGGATTCGTTCCGACTATTATTAGGTCTGGGCGTACTGGTTAGATTAAGCCTATTTGTCAGTATGCCTTCTCTTTCGGATGATATCTACCGATTCATATGGGATGGAACGCTTCTATCAAATGGAATACATCCTTTTGATCAATTGCCCGGTTTCTATCTCAGTCAAAACATTCCCGGGATTACACAGGAATTGTACAACAAACTAAATTCATCAGAATATTTTACGATCTATCCACCCATCAACCAGTTTGTTTTTTGGCTTAGCACAACTCTAGGAGGAGGCAGCTGGCTTGCTTCAGCCAACGTCATACGGGTTTTACTTTTGGCTGCTGAGATTGGTTCGTTCTGGATGATCATCCACTTGCTTAAGAGGTATGAAAAATCAACTCAACTGGTTTTCTGGTTTTTTTTAAACCCCTTAGTCATTCTCGAATTTGTAGGAAACATCCATTTTGAAGGCTTTGTATTGTTCTTCCTACTCGCAGGAATTTATTGGTTTGAAAAAATAAGAATAATCTTGGCAGGTAGTGCTCTCGGGTTAGCAATAGGTACCAAACTACTACCTCTTATCTATTTACCATATGTCTTTTTTAACGGGTTGAAAAACAAAAAGTGGCACGTTGCCGTAATTGCCGGTTTTGTTTCCGTTCTCAGTCTGATACCCATGCTAAACGAGTCATTCCTTGAAGGCATGCAAAGTAGCCTTAATCTGTATTTCCAAAAATTTGAATTCAACGCAAGTTTCTATTTCGTAGCACGCGAAATTGGTTATCAATTTTACGGGTATAACAAAATTGCTGACATCGGGCCACTACTATCAGTTGTGTCGATGATCTCTATCCTGACGATTTCCATCTACGCAACTGTAAAAGATTGGGGAGTTCCAAAAACAATTCTGTTCATTCTGCTGACATACCTAATGTTCGCAACGACTGTCCATCCATGGTACACAGTTCCACTGATTGCGTTTGGAGTCCTCTCTGGCTACTACTTCCCTATCATTTGGTCATTGATGATTTTCGTAACCTATTTAGGGTATTCTGCCGTGGGATTTCACTTACCAAATTCGTTGGTTTTCTTAGAGTATTTAGTTGTGTTGATATTCTTAATTTTGGAGTTGAGAAAAAATAAGCAAACCAAAAGTCCAGTTTGAAAAAATACTTACCGCCTTTCGCATTACTCTTCATCTCCGTTTTTCCCTCATGTGGGCAAAAAACGTTCGAAGAGAAGATGGCTTCTCTTTACAAAGGGACAGTCCCATTGATCAACTCTTCCGAACTCTCGCCAAAGACCAATGTGATCATTCTCGATACCAGATCACCAGAAGAGTTTGATATTAGTCACATTGCCGGAGCAAAAATGATTGACTATGACAATTTTGTCAAAGCGGACGTAAAGGACATTGATAAGGGTGCCGAAGTGATTGTCTATTGCTCAGTAGGATATCGAAGCGAACGAATCGGAGAAAAAATGCAAAAAATGGGATTTACCAATGTGAAAAATCTCTACGGCGGTATTTTTGACTGGAAAAATCAAGACAAGGATGTGGTGAACAAAAATCAACAACCTACTGATAGCGTTCACACGTACAACAAGTCCTGGTCACAATGGTTGTACAAAGGAATTAAAGTATATGACTGATAGTTTATTAATGATCTTCGTCAAGAACCTGATTCCAGGTATGGTAAAGACAAGATTGGCCAAGGACATTGGAATGGACGCTGCAATGGACATTTACATGCAGCTGGTAGAACACACCAATGAGGTGGCAGAGAAGATTACCACAGATAAGGCCATCTACTACTCAGAGTACGTCGAAATAGAAGATATCTGGGACACTGAGAAGTATTCCCTAAAGGTTCAAAAAGGAAATGATCTTGGGGAGAAGATGATGAACGCATTTGATGAAGCTTTTGATTCGTACAATAATGTGGTTATTATCGGAAGCGACTGTTACGACCTAAGTCCAAAAATCATTGCAGATGCTTTCAAATCTCTTGAAGAGCATGATCTAGTTGTCGGACCAGCAAAGGATGGCGGCTACTATCTTCTTGGAATGAAAGAATACTTTCCTCAACTTTTCCAAAACAAAAAGTACAGTACTGATCAAGTGCTGCAGGAACTTTTAGACGAAGCAAATGGTCTTGAGCTTGCTATTCATCAGCTTGAAGAACTCAACGACATAGATACACTGCAAGATTTGAAAGATGCTGGTGTGGAATTTGTGACCGAAGATGAGTCAGAAGGACCTGAAGAGCAAGACTTCTAATCATACCATATTTGGCAAATTGCCAAGGTCGTTCACATTACAAACCCTGGTCTATTTACAATCTATGCCTGCCTAAGGCACCTGCAATCACATAAATTTGGAAGTCTATAGAGAGGTAATCAAAATGCAATCATTCTGTGATAGTTCTGCAACATCTCATTCGTTTATTTACATATCCGAAATCTAAAAAGATGTATTTCGGTCTACTGACAGGTTTCGAACAAAAGATTAAGCCATGACAAAACATTTTAACAGATCGATTCTTTTTTTCACAGCACTACTTCTCATCAATGCTTGCAGCATTGTTGGCATTGACGAGCAAGACCCATTGGTTGACGGGGAAAACTCGAGCCAAGTCGACTTAGGTTCTGGAAGTCTACCAACGGACGAAGCTTCTTTCTTGCAAATGTTGCACAACAATTCTGCAAAAGTTTGGACTGCAAAAGAATTCACTATCGAAGGGTTTAACAATTTCCTTAATTGCAGATTGGACGATACCATTACGTTGAATTCGGACGGAACTTACAGCTATAATGGAGGAGGAACGTTATGCGGAGGAGAGGATGTAAGTGAAAAAACAGGAAACTGGATGGTGGATTTTAGCAACAGACTTTTGATCGTCGACCCAGGCCTCGAAACTGAAACCTCAGCAAAAGTGGTAACTCTGGAGACCGGCTTGGTAACACTTACAGGCATGTATACAAGTACTGTTTTTGGGGTCTTCGACTTGGCCGGAAGCTACGAAAGCAAATAAGCAAAATCTATTTCTTATGAAAAAGACGGGATTAATCCTACTCGGACTGATTGCGATTAGCATCCATGCATTCGCTCAGGGAGCTTTCTTCGATGACGCTGATAAGTTTTTTAATCGGTACGTTATAAAGCGTGGGGTACTTTACAAAGAAATAAAAGAGAACCCTCAGCTACTAAATGATCTGCTTGCATATGTAGAATCAAACGGCAGATTGGAAATATCCAACGATGGTGATAAGGCGTTACTAATAAACGCATACAATCTTTCGGTCATAAAAGGGATCGTTACCGAATACCCTGTTAGTTCTCCACAACGGATCGCAGCTTTTTTCGACACGAAGAGAATTACTATAGAGGGTCAAAGCCTTAGTCTCAATGAGCTGGAAAAAGAAATATTGCTGAAGCAAACAAACGACCCTCGTCTTCATTTCGCACTCGTTTGTGCAGCGAAAGGTTGTCCCAGAATTATCAATCTGGCCTATCGACCGGAAAAACTTAATGACCAACTCGATGAGCAGACAAGGGTTGCGCTGAACGATGAGACCTTCTTGCAGGTAGACTACCTGGGAAAAACAGTCAAGCTCTCTCAAATTTTCGAATGGTACCGTAAGGACTTTCTGGAAAACAGAGGTAGTGTACTTCCATTCATTAATAGGTACAGGGAGGAAAATCTTCGACCCGATTTCAAGATAAGTTACTACTCCTATGATTGGGCACTAAACGACTCTGGGACACCAGAAAAAGAAATTGTCACGACTTCTACGTCTAACCTTCTACAGTTCACACCATCCCAGTTATTTGCCAAAGGTCAGTATGAAATCAATGTTTTCAACAACCTTTACTCGCAAACGAAAACACGAGACCGGCGAGGGAATGAGGTGTCTTTTGGTGGTAGAGCAAGCATCCTTACTTCCACAATTCAGTGGACTTACGGGATTTCCAAAAAGGCGAAAGTAAATGTGGGTGTGGATTTGGTGTTGAGTGCTGGCTCTGGTGGTCTGGCAAGTGGCAGTAATCATTTCCAACTTTTTACTTCCAACAAGTCGACAAGTGATTTTGCTGTCTCAGCCATCGGCCCAAGAATCAAATTCCAACCGATTAAGAAATTTTCATTTTACTCGGTGCAAACTGGACTTCTAATTCCTGTGGCGAAAGATCTCGAAGGAGTTAGTGGTCGAGAAACGTTTCTTGCGCTCAATAGGTATCTGTGGCGTACTCAATTCTTTTATGATTTCAAGTTAACTCGAACACTTAGGCTATTTTATGAATTCGACATTAACTACTACATGAGAAGAAACAAGCAGGATCACTTTTTCTTACCCAATTTCGTAGACCTGCCGTCTTCTCTATTTATCAATTACTTCCCGAATGGAAAACTAAACGTCTTTCTATCAGGTCAATATGCTGGCAGATATGGGAACACAGCACTTCGAGAAACTACACCTTCGGCAGACTTCGGATTGTTACAGTGGTATCTTCAGCTAGGTGGTGGAGCAAAATATCAAGTTACCTCCAATCTAGGTTTGGAGATTAGCTACGGAAATTTTGTAGCTGGCAGGGGCCTGGAAGGTTTTGAGGTTGGCGCCGGCCAAGTGTGGAATCTGGGGATTCGCTACATAAAATAGACCATCTCTCTTACTCAGCATTGGCCTAGACCACACAAGTTTTTTGAATCACTCGCTTTATGCGAGTCGTTCCATATCCCTTATCAGGATTCTTCTGCGATCAAAGTTGATTAGGTTGCTTTCCCTTAGCTCGTTCATTACTGTCGTAACTGTTTGTCGAGACGTACCTGTCAAACTAGCAATGTCTTTATGAGTAAGGTGATTTTTAATCATCATCTCGAAACCAACCTTCTGCCCTTTTTCTAAGGCCATCTCTCGAAGAAAATCAACGATTCTTGTTCTGGCATCTTTAAAAACTAAAGACTCAAGCTTGCGCTCCATTTTTCTTAACCTGAATCCAACAATCTTCAGAATCTTAAAACTTAACTCCTTATTCTCCTTCATCAAGTCTTTTAGATCATCAATAGTCATGGCACAAACATGTGTGCCATTATCCATGGCCTGCGCAAAGTCTTCACGTTTTTCTTCACCAGCCAAAGCCATTTCACCAAAAACCTCCCCTCTTGTCAAAATCGCCTTCACAATCTCCTTCCCATCGCTTGCATAGGAGCCGATCTTCACTCGTCCCGCTGAAACCATATACACGTTCTCCGAGGACTGATCTTTGAAATAGATAAAGTCATCTTTGCCGTAAGTCCCCGGAGGATGCTTCTCTTCCAGAAAAGGAGTTTTCTTGGGACAGAGTACTTCGAATAAGTCAGTATCTTCAAAATACCAGATATTTGACGGTTCGCTCATGTTCGTAATTAGGGTTTACGTTTGGATTTAGTACTATTTCAACATCAAATTTGCCAACATTCCTTGTTAACAACAAGTTCAATAAAAAAAGTCCAATAAATGGAATATTTATATGTTAAATCACTGCACTTGATTTTTGTAATCACATGGTTTGCGGGGCTTTTTTACATTGTTCGATTGTTTATCTACCATACAGAGGCCTTGGAGCAAGAAGAGCCTGATCGCACCATTCTTAGTAAACAGCTTGGACTAATGACCAGAAAACTCTGGTATATCATCACCTGGCCCTCAGCTCTACTAACGTTGGTGTTCGGAACATTACTGATCGTGCTCCAACCAAGCTGGCTTCAGCAGCCCTTTATGCATATTAAGTTGGGGTTTGTTTTGCTTCTTTTCTTGTACCATTTCTATTGCCACAAAATTTTTAATCAACTTCAACGCGGCACTGTCAGGTTTACTTCGATGCAACTTCGGGTTTTCAATGAGGTGGCAACTCTGCTACTTTTCGCAATTGTTTTTCTAATCGTGTTAAAAAATGAAATCAACTGGATATGGGGGACTCTTGGTCTTGTTAGTTTTGCGATCATATTGATGATCGCCATCAAGCTTTACAAAAAGATCAGACAAAAATGATTCGTACGGACTTTCTACTTATTGCACTTGTAGTCGCCATTGCTAGCTGCTCGGCGCCACAATCCACTGCTCCGCTTCCATTTTATGGAAATAAGATTTTTGAAGAAAATGATACCATTTATCATACAATAGAGGACTTTGAGTTGGTCGACCAGGATAGCAGTTGGGTTACCAATGCCACTTTTGCAAATCAGGTGTATGTTTCAGATTTCTTCTTTACTTCCTGTCCCACAATTTGTCCAAAGATGAAACAGCAAATGCTGCGTGTCTATGAAAAATTTGAGGCAAACGATCAGGTGGCAATTCTATCACACACGATTGATCCAAAACATGATACCGTTGCTGTCCTTAAAGATTTTGCCGACAAGCTTGGCATCAAGTCAAGCAAGTGGAAATTTGTGACAGGAGATCAGGACTACATTTATGACCTAGGGGAGAAGAGCTACATGGTGATGGCGGACGAAGAGCCGGATGCTGCAGGTGGATTCATACACAGTGGTGCCTTTTTACTTGTAGACAAAGAACGCAGAATACGTGGTGTATATGACGGAACCGTTGAAGAGCAGGTTGACGTTCTTCTGACTGATATTGACAAACTATTAAAAGAATATGAAGAACCTAACTAGTCTATTCTCACTTGCCTGTGTCGTACTGCTTGCTTCTTGCGGAGGAAGTACAGAAAACAGTCAAAAAGAGGGAAAGACCGATTCAAGGGACGAGATAAGATTGAAACAATACAAAGTGCAAGGAGCAAAGATTTTTGCTACCTACTGTGCCAATTGCCATCAAGATGATGGAAAAGGTCTTGCCTCATTGTATCCGCCATTAGCCGGATCTGACTACTTATTGGAAAATGTCTCAAGAGCAGCATGCATCATCAAGAATGGTCAAGCAAAGGAGATCGTAGTGAACGGTGTTACATACAATCAAATGATGCCTGGAAACCCAATCACAAATCTGGAAGTAGCTGAGGTTTTAACTTATATCACAAATTCCTGGGGCAACGATGCCGGACTCATTGGAGTGAAGGATGTAGACAAGTGGATTGCTGAGTGTAAAGAATTTTAGTTGGAACTAAGTAGTTCCTGGCCTTTCTTTAAAGTCTCCTTCATATTTTTGTTAACCACCTCAATAGAAGTTTTTTGAGCCGTTAAATACTTGAGAACTTCTTCATCAGAGCCATCAAAATTGGGATCAAAATTTCGCATCCAAACCATCATCCCCTCGTTAGCCGCATTCAATTCCTCAGATACGCCTGTCAATGTTGCCGCTCTTTCGGCATTTGTCCCCTGAATGGAATCAGCTTGAAGCATCAAACTTTTACGGACCCGCCTTAAGTCACCCATCATGGGCATCACCTCGTCATGGAGTTCAAAGACTTCATCTTTTAACGCTTTTAGATCAACCTCTTCCTTTTTTCCGCCTTGGCATGAAAGTAAGAATATGAAAGGGATAATTAATAGGTTTTTCATTGTTTGGGCTCTTTTACTGGTAGGCTAATTACTAATATATTCTTTAATGCTGAATCGACTGAACATGCTTTAACTAAATACTAACACTATTTAACTAATCATTAACTACTACTTCAGCGTCCTTGAGAATGTACATCAGCTGATCGTAGTCTGTATCATTTAGCTCTAACCGCCCTGTGACTGTGACAGGTTTGGCTGTATATTTTACCTCCTCCTCAAGATAAGCTTCTGCAACTGTTTCCGGCCCACTTCCACCACAGAAAAAACAAGAAGCAACTGGTAAGGAGGACAGGATAATGTGTTTGGGTTCAAACATTCCCTCAAATGGTATGATGAACCCCTTTAGCGACACTGTCTTTCCATTCATTTTCTGCACATTATCTCCGAACTTCGGAACGTAAATCTCTCCGTACTCATCTTTCGACTTTTCGTATTGCACATCCGCCAGCGTTGTCCAGTTTTTACCTGAATCAGAAAACTGAGCGGCTCCTAAAAATGAAACCAAAAATGTGCCTAGAAAAAATATGTACCTCATAGCTTCAAACTATTTAATAATTTATCCTCGATTTAGTTGACCTACCCTTTAGCCAGGGTTTTAGAAATATCTGCACGGTACGCCAAAATCGCAGGTATCAAGGATGCAAAAATACCCACAATCATACTGCCTCCAAGTACGAAGTATTCTTCTTCTACGAAAAACAATGCTGAAGCGTCAAATTGATCCACCGAAACTCCTATCAATCCAAATCCAAAATGAGCAAGCCCAAATCCAAAGAAGCTGCCAATAATGGTCAGAATGAGGCCTTCAATCAAAATCATCACGAATATTTTAGCTCTCCTTGCACCCATCGAACGCATAATGGCAAGCTCATACTTTCGCTCCTTTAGGGAATTGATGAGCGCGATAAACACACTGATGGCACTCAAAATAATAATAACCACTCCTAGAATGTTTACCACCTCAACTCCAACTCCGATAATATTAAAAAGCCGAGCCGTTTCGTACGGAGGAGATGCAGCTTGCAAATTGCTTGTGCCGTTGACAATCCTTGGGAGTTGAACAGCTGCCATTGGGGACCTGTACTTTAAGAAAATAGCAGTGATGTCTTCCTCTGCCAGCTGTTCCTCCGTTACAGATACTCCAAGTTTCTCAAGTTTAATTTCAGCAAGATGTTGCTCTTCATGGCCCTCATCATGACCATGCACCTCCCAAACACTCTGAATCGACGTGACTACCAGATTATCGATCACACTTCCGGAGGGTTTTAGAATCCCAACCACGTTGTAGGGATTTTCATCGTGATCGCCTGCACCTTCTGACAAACCATGATCACTTGCCAGGACATCACCAAGGGAAAGACCAAGGATGCTAGCCACATTGGACCCCACAATCGCTGTCATTTTCGTATTGAAGAGTTCTCCTTCTTTCAATTCAGCCTTATACAACTCAACATATTTTTCCGTAGTCCCAACGATTCGATATCCGCGATAACTGTCTCCAAGCGAGAGCGGGATAGCAGAAGTGATTAGCCGATTTCTTGTAAGGTTATTGGCATCAGCAAGAGATATATTCCCAGTTGGGAAATCTATGTGGAAGATGCTGGCTAAAATTATTTGAAGTGGACTTCCCTTCGCTCCCACCACCAAATCAATGCCTGCTGCATTCTTGCTTATCTCATTCTTCATGAAACTGCTCGTCAGAAGGATAATAACAATAATAGAGACCCCAAAGCCAAATAACAGCACGCTGAGAAGGGAACTCAACGGCTTAGCTACCACATTTTTCAGACTGAGAGAAAAAACATTCATAGAACTAAGGTGTTTTCTAATTCCCCTTTTATTCTCTGGTCGTGGGTAGCCACGATTAGCGTTGAGTCACAAAGTTCAGCCTGGCTTTTTAGTAGTCTAATTACTTTTTCGCAATTTTCGTCATCGAGACTAGCGGTTGGCTCATCAGCCAGAAGTAATTTCGGCTTGTTCAGAAGTGCCCTCGCAATAGAGACCCTCTGCGCTTGTCCCTGACTTATTTGATGGACTTTTCGATTTTGCAGCTCTCGTATATCCAATTGGTTCATCATTTTCATAGCTTCTCCCTTATCAACTTTGCCTTTTCCCAAGTACTGCGAGAGTGTCAGATTTTCAATCACGGTTAAAGAGCTAACTAAATGGGGCTTTTGGAAAACGATACCAACGTTGGCACCTCGAAATCGATCTAAAGCTGATTGGCTCATTTTCGAAATGTCTATGCCTTCCAGGCATACCTCTCCCTGCGAAGGCTGAAGAAGCCCTCCGATAAGATGCAAAAGAGTTGTTTTACCAGATCCCGAACTTCCAAGAATCACGGAATGCTGGCTTTTTTCCACTTGCCAGTCCGGATACTCAATTTTCGCACTCCCATTATATGAATGAACTAATGAATTGATGGTCAACATTAGCGTTGCAGTTCTTTTTTGATTCTGTTGATCTGGTGGACATGATGGCGCTGATGATAAATAAACGAGTCAACCGCCTGAATTAATGACAGTCTACCCGCCATTGGGTGCTTATAGACCGCTCTATTAAGTAGGTCTTCTGGATAATGTTCCACATACTTTCTGATTCCGTTTCGTGTGGTCTCCCAAGTCGATTTTATTTCATCTAGGGAGTACTCTCCGTTTGGGTTAGAAATATAGGCAGGAGCTCTCCACTTAAGTCCTGTTTGTAGAAATCCGCAGGTTACCCACTTTCGAAAACCATTAACAACGTTCACTTTGCTCATCTTCCGTCCGGCTTTCACTTTCTTTTTCATATACTCAAGTGAAATGGATTCTGCCATATTAAGATGACTTAGTACCTGAATGATCGACCAACCCATTCCTTTTTTCCTAAGCAGTTCATCTTCGAACGACTCCAGTTCGATAAAAATCAAATCAGTTTCGCGGGTAAGCAGCAAAAGTCGATTTTCAATTTCTTTCTTCACGGATTGTAGTTTTTTGCTAAAAATTATAAAAAAAGTTATCTTCGAGTCTGTAAAATTGCCTGACAAAGGTATAAACCACCGCAAACCGTGATCCGCTAGTAGCGGATCGAGCATCCTGAAGTGGCTGCTCTACCCGCTAAATTATTAGCTAAAACTTTAAAATGGGCTTGTTTGTTCATCTTAAATTATAGCAGTCTCACACTCAATACAGCCCAACAAAGGCGTCATACTAGTAATTTTGAACTAGAATATACGCAGGGTTAAACCTGCCTAAAATCCAATAAAGTGAGTATTTTAGATATAATCGCCTTATTCATATTCCTCTCAGGAGCGTTTATTTTCATAAACACCTTCTACCTGAAGTTACCTTCTTCGATTGGGCTTATGATTCTGGCTCTCGGGCTATCTTTCCTTGTCTTAGTTGTCGGAAATCTTTTCCCTGAGCTTCATTTAGCAGAACATGTGAAAGAATACGAATTTGAGGAGGTTCTCTATCAGATCGTACTCACATTTATGCTCTTTTCTGGGGCATTGAACATTGATTTCAAGAAATTAAGCCACCAACGAAGGCCTGTTTTGGTCTTGGCTGTCGTGGGTGTGATGATCTCAACGGTCGTAATTGGCACCTTGGTGTACTTTATGCTGCATTTCATGTCTATTGAGCTGCACTATATGTACTGCCTCGTTTTTGGTGCATTGATATCTCCAACCGACCCAATTGCAGTAACGAAGACTATTCAGAGATTCCACCTCAAGGAGGATCTGGAAATAAAAATTGCTGGAGAATCATTATTTAATGATGGAATTGCGGTCGTTCTTGCTCTTACTATATTAGACATTGCCCATGCCGGCGACGATCATACACTTACTTTCTTCGAGACTATTTACATCGGGATTGCTGATATAGGTGGAGGAATATTCATTGGAATTTTCTTCGGTTATATTGGGTACCGCTTATTGAAATACGTCGACAATGATGCTGTGGAAGTTGAGGTACTTATCACACTGGCTATCGTGATGGTGGGCTCGCAGCTTGCTGAGTTTATCCACGTTTCGGCAAAACAAGCAGCTGTAGTGATGGGTTTAGTAATTGGAAATGAAGGAAGAAGCACACATGTAGCTAGTGCCGCTGGTGACTATGTTTTCAAGTTTTGGAATTTGTTAGAAGAAACCTTCAGCGCCATGCTATTTGTTCTCATTGGTCTAGAGATGCTTGTGCTCGATCTGCGTCTTGATTTTATCGCGGCAGGTTTCTTCGCCGTTTGTATCGTCTTGTTTGGTCGATGGACCAGCGTGTTCATCCCGATCAAAATGATGTCCATAAAGGACAGTTTTGAGAAAAATACGATTTCGGTACTTACCTGGGGTGCGCTGAGAGGCGGATTGCCTATTGCGCTTTCATTATCCCTTTCAGACTTTCATGGAAAAGAAATCATCGTGACAATGACCTACATCGTCGTGGTTTGCTCGGTGTTGTATCAAGGGCTAACTGTGCCTACGTTGATGCGTATGAGTCAAAGTGAGAAAAAAGTATAAATCCAATTCTCAAAAAAATCGTACTAATTTTGACGTATGTCGAAGACTAGCGTTGCGATTATAGTTATTCTATTGCTTTCCTGTGAAGGAAAAGAAACAAAGGAGCGTCCCGCTACACCTAGAATAAAAAAGCAGACAAAAATTATTAGCCCAAAACAGAACGAAAGATTGTCGCTAGGCGACATGGTGACATTCGAATTTGCAGCTGGGGATGTGAAAATTGATTCCATTCAAGTGGAAGAAAATAGCACCGCAGCTATGTTCTCAGATACCAAATTTGAGATCAAGCTAACATCGAAAAAAGTAGGCAGCCAAAGGATCAAGTCCACGGTGTATTTTGCCGGGAAGAAAGAAACGCACTATTCTAAGGTGATCGTTTTCCCGACTCAAGCACCTGAAGAATATACCTATGAAATCCTGAATACATTTCCACATGATCCAACAGATTACACGCAGGGACTGCTCATCGATGGAGGATTTATGTATGAAAGCACAGGTCAAAACGGAAACTCTGCATTGAAAAAAAAGAATATTGAATCTGGAAAGACTCTTGAGCAGATTAATTTGTCAGATGACTTCTTTGGAGAAGGTCTTGCACTTCTAAATGATAAATTTTATCAACTTACTTATACCTCGCAAGCTTGTTTCGTATACGATCGAAATTTTCAAAAAATAAACACGTTTACCTACGAGGATCAAGAAGGATGGGGACTGGCAGAATTTGAGGGAAATTTGCTAATGACTAATAGCACCCAAAAAATGCTGGTTCGTAGCCCTGATAATTTTGCGGTGCTGGAGGAGTATGAGGTTTATGACGATGAGGGAAAAGTCGACTCAATAAATGAGTTAGAGGTTATAAATGGTATGATTTACGCAAATGTTTATCGCGAAGACTATATAGTTGTGATTGATCCATCCACAGGCACCGTTGTTAGGAAAATTGACATGACGGGCCTCCTGAATACCGCGGAATCAGAGGAAGCAGATGTTTTGAATGGCATAGCGTACGATCAGCAAAATGATCGCATATTTGTGACAGGTAAGCTTTGGCCTAAGTTGTTTGAAGTTAAATTCACACCCAAAAAACCATTGTAATGACGATAGATGAAGTAACCGGCAAAATCCAATCTCTGGCTGACACACATGCAGGTAAGTTCCAGGGAACAGCCAATTTTCAATTCGAAGATGGCATTGTCCATTTGGATGATACAGTTTCTCCCCCTGTTGTATCCAACGAAGAAAAGGAGGCTCCATTTACAATTGTAATGTCAGCCGCTGACTTCGGCCAGATAATTACAGGAGATTTGAATGTTATGATGGCATTTATGACTGGAAAGTTGAAGATAAAGGGAGACAAAGGTGCTGCAATGAAACTCACATCTCTTTTCTAAAGACGCATTCCTAGCTAGCGCTGACAGATGGCTTAAGATATTTTTCAAAAACCTTGTAGCAGATCACTGCAACAATTACACCAATAAATGACCCAACAGTCACGTCGATTAGAAAATGTTGGTTCAGATACATTCGCGAGATTCCAACGAACAGGGCTCCAAAGAGCAAAGCAACAGACCACTCCTTTTTTCCCATCATTAGAGCAAGAAAAGTAGCTATCGCAAAAGCAGTCATCGTATGACCCGATGGAAAGGAATTGAAATCTCGGATTTTGACTCCCTCCACAAAATTCAAAACTTCACGTCCCTCGAAGAACTTTCTTGGTCGCGGAGTGTCGCTGAAAAAAAATTGCTTCATCGTTAGTGAGATCAACCCTTCAACTAATCCAACCAAAAGAAATACATAACCAAACTTCCTACGCCAAATTAGTAGGCAAATAGCAATAATACTGTAGACGATTTCATCCCCCCCGTACGTCCATATTCTGAAAAAATAATCAAGAAAGCTATTGTGATTTTTATTCAGCCATAAGACAAATTCTCCATGCTCACCAACAGAGACATGTGCAAAACCTAGAATGAGAAACAAGAGGTATGGAATGAAGAAGTATCTAAATGTATGGGTTTGCATCATCGAAGAATATAGAGCTTTCCAAATCCGTGCTTAAACGCTCCATCAGCATTTGTTGCTCTCTGATCTATCCCTTGACCGTTGGAGTTTACAAAGACTTTATAAAAATATACGCCGTTGGCTAACTGATCCCCGTACTCGTCCCGACCATCCCAAGCATACTCCGTAATATTGTTTCCAATTTTGATAGGACCAATTTCACTCTGCAGTATCTCTCTAACAACTCTTCCCGAAACAGTAAGAATCTGAATTTTAAGTTGATCTGGAATTTCGTTTCCAGTCAGTGTAAAAACGAATCTACAACTAGTCGAAAAAGGGTTTGGATATGGATAGAAGTGTGTGATTGTCGATTCGTTAATTACTTCGAAAGTAACTTCATAGGGTTCAGTTCCTGAATCATTCCCTGACGCATCTTCAGCATCAACGCGGAATCCATATAGACCGTCAGCCAATTGACCAGGTTCGTAACTGATTTCAAAATCCTGAGTTTCTGATGCTACAGTAAAACTTACCGATGGTTCCGAAAAATTGACTCGTTGAAATTGACTCTCTTCGCCCGGCAGTCTTAGCGACAAGTTAATTCCTGATGTATCGCCTTTGAAAAGGAACATATTCTCATCCCTCATTCGAATCGCAATGTTGGGTGTCGGTGAGATGATATCGCCATCGAGGATGTGACTTCCATCAAAAGTCACATCGAGCACTGGGTTAGTTTCGTCAGCTTCGACTTCAATTAGTCCCCCTAGTGTAAGATGATTATTGAAATCGTACGCTTCATTTTCATTGGCCTTAATATTCATGACAAGACTGTTCATTCCACTATACCCAAGGGATGGAAAGCTTGTGGAAAACTGCACAGAATCATCAGCTAGAGGAGCGGCAATTTTGATCGATTCCGTCTGTACATTGCCCGTATTTTGATTGATCAGCCTCATTTCCACATCCAGTGAGTCAGTAAAATCCAGTTTAGAGTAATTGTAAAAAGCTAAATCTCGTCCAATTTCTTCTCCTTCCTGGAAGCTTGAGACACTCTTATTTTCTGAGATAATGATCCCCTCAGGTGGTTCAGCATAGTTAATCTGCCATAAATTCAATTGCGGTGGCGTGAGGTCAAGTTCATCGCTAAACGTAAATTCCAATTCTATTTCCGGATATATCAAAGGATCAATCGTGCTAACATCAATGGTTTCTGCCCGACTCCTCTCGAACTCAGGAAAAGTCGTAGCAACACCATTTTGATCTACTCCAAAAACATTGATAGCATACGTATCATTAGCTTCCTCGGTAAGGTTGAAAGAAAAATCAGACCAGTCCAACACAGGGCCAATTCTCTGCGTTTTTATAGTACCACTAGTAAAGCTGCCAGAAACATTGTTTTGAAGCTGTACCTCTTGCTCGGTGATCGGATCTGCTGAGCCATTGTTCACTACTTCAAGTGCTGAACCTGGCGCATCACCTTTTCTTCCCAAGAATATTACAGGTTGACCATCCGTGAGAGTACTGATCGTTGCGGAACTAATGCCCAAAGAATTGAGTGTTGCCTCAACAGCAGCATCCCAATTGGAATAGGTAACATCCCCGATACTATATAAGATGATTTGGTCCCCATCCCTCATATTGTCCACCAGTACCTGAAGCCTCCCATCGACCAAAATGTCATTTTCTTGAAAATTGTAAATCATCTGAGGAAGTCTACCACAGAGCTCTGTATTGTTGAGATCAGAAAGGCTAGTCTGTATTGGGCGATATGGGTTTCCACTTTCCTTGTCAAAGGCGATTGCGTTGAAGGAGTCTGTAAAACATGCTCCGGCTGACGTTACCATGAAATCAGTTCCGCTAATGATTGCCTCAATGTCTTCGTACAGCAAGGTCAAATTATCAGCTCCGAATGTGGAAATTGCCACAGCAGTTGTTGATTGCACAAATTCCCATCTACTTGTCACTGGATTGTATTCAACACCTGTCACAACACCTGTCTCTATCTGAGTAGGTTCATACTGTCCCCATCCTCCTGAGATGGCATCAATAATGGTAAATGAGGTAGTGACCCAATTGTTGGTTTCATCTGGGTCTGGATCTGAGAGTCGGGTTCTCCAATAGACCGTCGTACTGTCAGGCAAACTGAATTGTGAAAAATCAAATTCGCTTCGAAGCAAAAGTTCTCCCGTAATTGAAGTCGATCTTCGATTTGGTGTACTAAAGGTGTTCTCTGTATCAAATTCTAAGTCAAAGGATCTTTCTCTTTCGAGGAGATTGCTTGACTGCCAGATAAATTCAACTTGTTTAGATGCCACAGTACTATTATCTCTTGGGTAAAGATGCGAGGTGTTCCCGCTGAAAATTGGAAATTCGATACTAGCCACGTTGTTGGTTTTATCCAGCTCCGGAGTTTCGGACAAAGGATCTAGCCGAACACTAAATAAGTTCTGCCCTGTATTGTTCTGTGTTTGATCATTAGAAATGATAAATTCCAAGGTGTCCAGTCGCAATGGTCGTTCAAACTTGTCCAAATAAGTAACAAGTGTTCCGTCCGGGAGCGTTCTATCTATCTGAACTCGCAATGAGTCTAAGACCGATCTCCCAAAATTCTTTACCACGATGTTGAGCTTGAAGGAGTCTTGCGTCGCCAAGATTTCACTCCCTACAGTTGCCTCAGCAAAAAGGCTAGAAGCGTCAATTTGATAGTCAGGTTCATCCGCACCGAAAATTCGATATGCCGGATCACCTTCATACAGCATTTGTTGAACCTGCGTTAAGCTTGAATTGGAGGTTCCATTTTGAGCAATGTAGCGCTTAGAGACTTCGATAAGAATATTTCCGACAGACTCTTCAATAAAAACATCATCCGCATACGCTAGTTCGTAAAATAAATTACTCCACCTGCGCAGGGTGCTCCCTGTCGCAAAATCTGCATGTGCAATAAAGCCTACAGCTCCAAGGTCAGGCGTAGTCAACCAGTCTTCGCCAAATGTCAGGTTGTTTCCAAAAATTTCACCAGCCTTACATCCGTTGACTAAAAAAACGGGATATTTCCCTTTGTTGGCAAAGCCAAACTGCGGATCTGAAACAAACCCAATTTCGATGTCTGTACCACCTCCACCGGAGTGGCCGAAGAAGGTGACATATCCAACACCTTCATTGATGCGATCAGTAACATCCACAAATTCGACTGCTTCACCTGTTTCTTTACCAGTGTTAAATGCTCTTCCACCTAGAAAGTCCTTTTCCAGGATGGTCGCAAAACTTTGAATGTTTGCAGCAAATTGACTTAGTTCATTCGGCGTATTGCCTCCGCTGAGTTGCAAAAAGTCCTTTCTCCATAGCTTATCGAATGGTGTTGCTTCCATTTCGATAAGCTTAGTAAGATAATTTGTAACGTCGATGGATTGGAACGCATTCAGCCGACCGATGGGAATTCCAGGTGACACAGGGTCAGCATTAATCCCCAGCGTATACATCAGATCGCTTCCGGGAAGCCCAAAAGTGGGAATGTTAACCACACTTTGATCACCCCTATAGTAATCTAGATTCGGAGTGAAACCCTTTCCAATGATAAAGATGTACTCAACACCTGTCTGTGATGCGGCATACTGCACAAAATTTCTAATTGCTAGTGGAGATGGATCACCGTAGTTAAAAAGATCAAACAACTCCTGAACCTCAGTAACCAAAACGCTATAATTTCCTCCAACCGTGGATTCTCTATAACTCTTAACGTCTGCAACAGGATCACCTGACGCCCTAAGGGTCGGGTGAGTTATGATTAGGTAGTTCTTACCAGCGAGGCCTGGCTGAGTAAGTGGGACCTGTCGGATCGATGGAACACTGCTAGGGTTTGTAACGGCCAATATTTTATGGCCAGACGTTGGATTTGGAATGACAGCATCCACCCTATTAGAAAAGTTTGCAGTGGCTATTCTCAAAAGCGTTGTCGGATCTGCAATATCATAGATCGAAACAGATGAAGGTGTGGTAGCACCAATTTGAAGATACGCTTTCGTACTGCTCGGATCACCAAGTGTAAAAATCTTGTTTTCCGTGGGAGGTGCTACCAAATCCTGAGCATATCGAACTCTCATGTACGAAACGGAGAGGAAATCAGTGGCGCCGTCAAATCCCTCAGTTAGCAACCGGATAGCCAGTTCACCAGCACCCCCGATACTAGTTTCGGGAACCGAAAAAGAATCACCCATCGATCCCCACCCATTGAATTGAGTCGAACCGATCGTAGCCAGACTTGACGTGTTGGGTCCCGCGCTCACTACTGCATTATGGCTTAGACTATTTCTACCAGATAGCACAAAATCACAAACTGGTACTTGACCAGCAACTCTATTGGTAAGGGTGAAATTATGATCGGTAAATACACCTTTCCCCTGGAGAGCACCAGTCCAGCCTTCTCCAAAATCATACTTGCTAAGTGAAAAAGCGGACTTGGTACCAAAACGAAAACCTGATGCATAATCACTAGTATATAATAAAGACGACTCCTCGTAGTGAAAAGGCTCTGCAGTAAGCCCGGAAGCATCTTGATCGGAAGAAAAGGCTATTCGCTTACCAGATTCAGCACCCAGTTTGTACGTCAAAAAATAGGAAGCTGTATCAGAGAAAAGATTGTATAGCGAATGAGGTTGATCGCCCAGTTCGTACAGAGGGGAGTCTTCAACCCCACTTATCGCCTCTCCGAAGAATTCCAGATAATTTAGTGTTCCATCAGGATTCGAATTGACATTGATGGCAACCTCAACTCCTTTTCTAAAAAGTTGTACTCTACTGGCAGGCACACTGGCAACCGGAAATCCAGCAGCGGTCAATTCCGCTTGTGTAACTCGATAGAAATCACTCTTGATAATTTCCAATTTGTAGTACGACTGGTTAAAATCGATCCACTCGATTCCAAATTGTGCTTTTGCCGAAAATGACAAAAGAACAACGATAATAGTGATATAACTACTCCTTCTCATCATTGAAATCAACTGTTACAGAGAAAACATGAGAAAACAAGCCCGGAGCTAGGTCACCAACATCGGTGAGTGCATAGTCGATCGTAAGCTGTTTGATTTTTACTCCGAGTCCAAAGTTTGGCTGCGAGGTCCAGGAGGTAGAGCCATCAAAATCTTTTATTTGTTGAAACTGATTTATGCCAGCTCTGAAAAATGCAATCTTCTTGAAATCCAGCTCTATCCCAGCCTTTGGGTCCACGGAGAGCAGTTCAGTACGGATGAGCGTATTTCTCTTACCATCAAAAGTCATGTCGAGATCGATGGATGACAATATTCCGAAGTTCTCAGATATCGAAAACGACCTGGACAGTCCAACTACAAGTCTGGGTAATGTGATTTCAAGAGAGTTTATCGGAATATCGTTTCCTGTTAAAGCGTACACTTCCTCAACTTCATCAGTGTTGTGAGTCCATGCGTTGAATGTTCCTAAAGCATCTCTTGCCACTAGTCCAAATTTCCATTTCCCAAATTTCTTTTGCAGTCCAAAGTCAAAACCAAAACCCCATGCCTTCGAAAATGGCCCGACCGTCCGATGAACAATCTTCAGGTTACCTCCTGCATCAATACCTCCCATAACATTTAGTTTACGGGCGTATGATAAAAAAAATCCATAGTCCGCGGATGCAAAGAACTCAATGTTCTCGTAACGAATGGCCCCATTTGCATCTATAAGAAAGCGCGTGTCTGGTATCTTATCGACCGAGAATCGGACAATTGATAGTCCAATTTTACTGTTCTCATCTATAGACGTTGCAACAGCAGCGTAATCATAGTTCGCTAATCCACCGAAGTAAGAGGAGTGCATCAACGAAAGTTGATGATCTGTTTGTAGGTTGTTCAATCCAGCGGGATTCCAGAAACCAGCAGTCACATCATCCACGAAAGACACTGCGGTGAATCCCATACCGAATGACCTCGCACTAACTCCAATGTTTAAGAATTCGTTGCTGTACTTCGGAGTAGAATCACCACTTCCTCCTGCGTCTTGCGCGCAGACAATCCCGATTACAGAAAGAAAAAATGTGAAAAATATTAACCTCATTTCAACCAAAAATGCAGTGGCAAGTTAGCCACACATAGTAACGATTTAGCACCCCATTCTACGAAGTATATCAATTCTACGACAAAGTAGAATAGTTAGCATTCATATCACTTATTCAATTTTAAATATAATTATACAAAGAATATTCAATCGAAAGTATATTTTTTTACTAAGTACTTGGCCATGCCAAGTACCTTTACGTATACACAACCCAAAAGCGACTGAGGCAAGTGATGGTTAGAGCAAATAAAGGTAAAGGTTTTTGAGATGAATATAGAAAACACACAAGTGCAAATGAGAAAGGGAATCCTTGAATTTTGCATTATGCATATAATAGCGAGGGGCGAGGTTTACGCATCAGATATGCTAGAAGAACTAACTTCAGCTAAGATTATGGTTGTTGAAGGAACCCTATACCCACTTCTTACTCGTCTGCGAAAAGCTGGACTCGTAGATTATAAATGGGTTGAATCTAGCTCTGGGCCACCCAGAAAGTACTATACACTTACAAAAGAAGGCTCCAATTTTCTAGGAGGGCTTGATCAAACCTGGGATGAATTAGTTTCATCAACCAAGAAAATCATTGCAACAAGAAAAAAAGCAAGCAAGAAATCATGAAGAAGAATATCAGCATAAACATTGGTGGCATCATTTTCCACATTGAGGAAGATGGTTACGAAAAGCTAAAAAGCTACCTGGATTCTGTAAATAAATACTTTTCTTCTTTTGAGGATAGCAAGGAAATCATTGAGGATATCGAGGGGAGAATCGCGGAGATTTTTCTTGGCAGACTAGACGAAGGGAAGCAGGTGATTAACCCTGAGGATGTTGATGATCTCATCAATATTATGGGAACTACTAAGGACTTTGATGCGGAAATCGAGACGGAGCCAGTCGAAAATGAACCCGAAGCAGAGACGAAGAACGAAGAAAAAGAGGCAGACACCGAGGATACACACAAAGAAAAGGCTCAAACTGGAGAACGAAAATTCCTTAGAGACTCAAAAAGAAAAGTACTTGGCGGAGTTGCATCAGGTATAGCACACTATTTTGGAATAGACCCTATATGGGTTCGTTTGATACTTATCGCCACGCTTATCCTTTGGGTTCTGGGTGGTTTTGTGCTACTCACGTATATCATTTTATGGATCGCTGTTCCTGCAAGTTCAAACCTTGAGGATGATAAAACTGTCAAAAAACTTTACAGAGATTCGGATGATCGAGTTTTAGGAGGTGTTAGCAGTGGTATAGCTTCCTACTTTGGAGTAGACAAGGTGCTTGTGCGAGTTCTGTTTGTTGTATCCATATTTTTAGGTGGTGCTGGTCTCATCGCCTATATCATCTTGTGGATAATCACACCAGAGGCAAGGTCCATCACAGAAAAAATGCAAATGCAAGGTGAACCTGTTACGATCTCAAATATTGAAGAGAATGTCAAGAAGGGCTTAAACGTTGAAGATGGTGAAGAAAACGTCTTTGTGAAAATATTGCTTTTCCCATTTAGGTTGATTGCCATCATTTTCAAGGCATTAGGAGAAGTACTTGGTCCGCTACTTAAGTTTGGAGTGGAGGCGCTACGAATTTTTGTGGGAATCTTTTTTGTCTTCCTGGGATTCGTTTGCATGATTTCATTCTCGATCACGCTTGCCGTCCTGCTGGGAATTGGTGGAGCCATGGAAGGATTGGTTCATTTTGGTGAATTTCCAGTTCAATACGTAGCAAATTCCTTCTCTACAATTTCAATTGTATCAGCATATATCGTAAGTATGGTCCCATCACTGGCGATAGCGCTTCTTGGCTTGACAATCATTATGAGAAAAGCTGTAACAAGAGCTTTCGTAGGATGGACATTGTTTGCTCTTTGGATCTTTGGAATGATCGGGCTAGCATTCTCGGTACCAGCTTTAGTAAGGGATTTCACTGCCGAAAATGATTACAATTCCGAGCAAATTTTTGAAATGACAGAAGCAAAGCCTACGCTCAGACTGAATGATCTTTTGTATGATTTAGACTACGATTTAAGGTACGATGCAATTGACCTGAGACTCAGAGGACATGAGGATAGTACATACGTGCTTGATCTCCGAGTAGAATCCCGAGGATCCACACGCACCGACGCCAAAGAAAATGCGAAGGCAATCCGCTACAATGTAACCCAAGAGGGCAACGATATCATTTTCGATTCTGATCTTACTTTCCCAGAGGGTACCAAATTCAGATTCCAAAACGTCGATGCTACCTTTTACATCCCTTATGGCAAAGTGTTTAGAATGGATGAAGAATTGGAGGAGATCTTGGTAAACACCTTGCACTTGAATGGGTATCGTGCCTATCAAATGGAGGGCAACGATTGGGTTTTTGACAAAGACGGCATTAATTGCCTCACCTGCAAAGACGGTCGAAGAGGAAATGTTTCCTATCGATTCAAAAGCAGAGGCAGCGGCTATGAGAACGAGTCCTATCGCTTTTCAAATTTTGATGAAGTAAGTATTACCTCCATGTTTGATTTTGAAATTCGAAAGGGTGATAGTTACTCTGTAGATCTGGAGGGTGATGAAGACGCACTTCGAAAAGTGTCTGTCGAACAAAGGGGAGACGAACTACAAATAGAGTATCGTACAAATTGGAAATGGTGGAAGGACAAAGACTGGAGAAGAAAAATCAAGATATTTATTGTTATGCCGGAATTGGATCAGTTAGTTGTAAAGGGTGCTTGCGAAGGAGATGTGACTGGGTTTGACAATGATGAAATAAGTTTTCGCATCGCTGGAGCTTCTCAAGTATTTGCTGACATCTCGCCTGAATACACCTATGTTGATTTGACGGGGGCCTCCGAGCTAACTTTAATTGGAGACTCTGAAAATATGGAAGCCGACATCATAGGTGCTTCAAAACTGAGCGCATTCAGTTTTAGAGTAGATGATGTTGATGTTAGAGCGATTGGCGCTTCAACCGCTAAAGTAACAGCAAATGAAGATCTAGAAGCAAATGCTTCTGGTGCCAGCACAATAAGATACCGTGGTAATCCCATTGTGTCTTCTGATAGCAATGGACTTAGTTCAGTTAAAAAGGACTAGTCAACTCAATGTAAGAAGGATCAATTTGGTCGATAGGAGGTCCGTTTATTCAGACTCCTATTTTTTTAAATGACTTTTCAAATAGTCATTTAGGTTTTGGTTTCCCCTGCTTTTGGTCGAGCAGGGGATTAGTTTTTTGGAGCACTAGAGCCTATATAGTATGAATCGTTCGGTTCGATATGCTTCATCAAATGCTAGTTCATTTGTGGATGGGGAAATGATATGTGTTATCTCAGGATACAGCCTCTGGATCTTCAGAATTTCATTTTCGGTCAGTCTGCTATAATTTTTTTCAAGCTCCCTTTTAGGATCTATATTTTTTGCGAACAGATCTTCTCCCTTGTTTAGTAGCAAAATTCGGCGGTACCATTCCACAATTCTTTCTACCTCATATGGAGCAAGTTTCCAAGAAACAAATAGCGATCTCTGCGCATCCATAAAAAAAGTCTCCATACTTACGGGAGCAATGAAGACCGCATTCTTGTTAGTTTCCTTTTTTATCCATTTCATAAGTTCAAAATCCATTGAACTCGCTTTCGAAATTTCTTCAGAAGTAAAGGAGTTATCTCTCAAACTTCTAAGATTAGCACTGTTCTTTACCAAGAACAAGGATAGTACAACCGCCAGAGTTGCTGTAACCAGCATGTTCTCCACGATTTTCTTCTGACCAACCTTTTTAGAGAGACTCGACCAAAGACTCGATATCACGGTGCTCAGAACAGCGAGTGTGAGAAGGGGCTGCATACTATCACCAAATCTGAAAAAGTAGAACCTTAAAAGTGTCTGGTCTCCAAACAGATAAATCAATATCCCCAAGCCAGAGATGAAGACAGTGGTCAGTATGTAAACCGAAAGTTCTCTCACTTGTAACTTCTTCGAAAAGAAAAGCATTACTCCATTGAAAATGGAAAACAGCATCGGAAAAAACAAAGCTTGAGAATAGAGTTTAGGAAGGTTATGAAAAGGAACACGAACCTGAACTAAGATATCCCAGGCTTGCCTACTCAACTCCACATCGTTTTGCTCGAATAGATGGATTAAGATTCCTGCAATTCCCCAAAAACCACCGATCAAAAACAGGTAGCTTTTCTTCAAGATTGTCTTGAATGACATCTGATGTCGAAAGACTTTGTACAGCAGCACGTTTGCAAGGCAAAGAATATGATAGCCACCCACAAGTGGATGAAGAGACAAAGCGACTCCTGCGTACAAAAAAGAGGAGCCAACCGTATCGCGGAGAATGGCGGCAATTGACAACAACACGAGTGAGTATGCAAAAACTTTTGTTTCAAGTCCACCAACTATCCATTCTCCAGCGTACATTCCTTCTGAGAAATAAAGTAAGAAAACAGTCAAGCATGCTACAGTAAACGAAAAGTCTAATTCGAAAGCTTTGGTAAGCTTCAGGAAGGAATAAGAGAAGAAAATGTATGAGACAATTCTTCCAACAAAAATCGTGGGGATAAAGCCGAATTGCTGGACAAAAAAGCCAGATAGATATCCAAATGGATACAAATGCAAAGTGCTGTAAGCTAAAGACCAATCGTTTTCAAGCCAGCTTGACGAGTACAGCCAGTACCCGTGCGGTATATACGCCATCTCATTGTAGTCAATCATTGGAACGAATTGACTGATCATAACAATGATCACCAGACATAATACTTTCAAAACGTTGTTCACTTTTCCAATTTAAATACCACGCTAGGAGTTTTCATTTGTGGAACACTGAAATGGAATGAAATCAATTCATCAGCGAAAACGCCTGAGGCTTCCCCCCAAACAGAACTTTGGTCCTGGCCCAGGTTTCCTTGAACAGGATAGAGTTTCTGTAACTCTCCAGATCCTCCTCCCGCTCCCAATGACTTAAGGTATAATAGACATTATCCTGCGTCGCATCCCTACAAAGCTCCAAATGCGTGCATCCTTCTCTTGCTGCTATTTTCTCTTTTACACCTTCAAAGAGAGCCAAGAAGTTCTCTGCTTTTTCAGCATCAAACTCCATACGTACAATTCTTTTCAGCATTTCTTTCTCTTCGTTCAATTTGTAAACTCAATATGAACGGGGGCATCTACACCCAAGCCCAACAGTTGGGATGCATTTCCCTTATTCAATCCAATTTGGAGGTATCCTGTAGAATTAAAAAGCACATAGCAATCACCAGATTCCACCTCCGAGAAAAATGTATTGGTCTGATCAAACGATTCCCTTCCAAACCGTATTTGATACTTCGTGCCATTTCCATTTATCTCCAAAATTTTATCAAATTCAGACTTAGCAATGTTGGTAATCAAATTCCCATAGTGATCCACATTAACCACATTCCCTACAATCTCCCGCTTGGTCACCTTTAACTGCCTCGCAAAAAGTTTTACCAACTCATCCATCGAATTCCCCAGCTTGTTTAAGTCCGCTCCATTGGACAACTCTATCACAGCTTCCGACAATGCATCCTTTGCCGGGAACGTGCTTTCTGCAATATCTATCTCCACAATTTCCGTAGGCTCTTTTTCAGAAAGCATGCTAAATAAACCACAGTCAAAACCGACAAAAAAATGATCATCCAAATGGATAGCCACACCTTTAGATCTCTCCCGAACAGAATCGACTGAAACCAGATGAATGGTACCCTTTGGAAACTCACCGTAAACCGATTTCAGTACAGTGGCTGCATGCGAAATATCATAGGGTTTTATTGCATGCGAAATGTCTACAATCTGCTGGCTTGGATTTTTGGAAAGGATTTTCCCCTTTACGGTGGCCACGTAGTGATCGCCCGTGCCAAAATCAGATGTAAATGTGATGACGGCCATTTGAGGGAATAAATCTTAAATTTGTTTCGCAAAACTATATATTTTAACAGCGCAGGATCAAAACACGAACATCTATTGCTTGAAAAAATAATTACTCTCGAAAATGTCTCCCTAGTTGACTTCCTGGGAGTTGAAAACCAAAATATCAAAGCGCTATCAGAAGCTTTTCCTGACAGCAAGATTGTAAGCAGAGGAAATGAAATAAGGATCAGGGGTACCGCTCCCCAAATACTTAAGATCAATGAAATCTTAGCATCGCTTCTGAATCACTATCACGAGTACGGCAAGATCACAGATGAAAACGTGAAAGACTTTGTCGTTAGCGATAATAATTCGAAGGAGAATCTAGGATCTGCTCAAGTGCTTGTACATGGAACCCGGGGGTTTCAGATCTCTCCAAAAACAGCAAATCAAAAAAAACTTGTAAAATCAGTTGAAAAAAATGATTTGGTTTTTGCAATCGGCCCAGCTGGTACTGGGAAGACCTATGTGTCTGTGGCACTAGCAGTGAGAGCGTTAAAGAACAAAGAAGTAAAAAAGATAATAATTACCCGACCTGCTGTAGAGGCTGGAGAAAATCTTGGATTCCTACCAGGCGATCTCAAAGAAAAAATTGATCCCTACCTAAGGCCAATCTATGATGCTCTGCACGACATGATTCCTGCAGAAAAACTGAAGTACTACAACGAAAATGGAGTCATAGAAATAGCCCCTCTTGCCTACATGCGCGGTCGAACGCTCAATCATGCGTATGTGCTACTTGATGAAGCTCAGAATACCACGCCAATGCAGATCAAAATGTTTCTCACGCGCATGGGGCCAGATTCAAAAGTCATAATCACCGGTGATCAGTCACAGATTGATTTACCCAAAAATCAAACTTCGGGACTGAGTGAATCAATCAAAATCCTCAGTGGCACTAAGGGAATTGGTTTCGTAGAACTAGACGAACGTGATGTGGTCCGTCATAAGTTGGTGAAATCTATTATCAAAGCCTACCAGAAATACGACTCCAAAAAGTAATTTCTCTTACAAATTGGTCCGTTGTCTATCAGCTGTAGATAGAAGAGCCAGATTCTCAGGATCGTTAATTATTAGCTTGCTTACGCTCACTGATTCCATGTCTCTGCTAAAACTAAGTGCATGTATTTCTGGAATTCTTATCCATTTGTTCGCCTATCCATCATTCTAATCTCGGGTATTTTCTGTTTTGAATTCATGCCTGTTTTGTGGGTGTATTATATCCCAGTACTTGGAGTTCTATTTGTGCTTTTTGCTATCTCGCTCATCCTATCAATGCGTGCTGGACACTATCAATTCCGCATAGTGAATGGAGCGATCGTCTTCTTTATTTTCTTCTTGCTCGGCGGAGGTCTTGTTGCAAAAAAGTATGTCGAACTACCCGGCAATCACTATTCAAAAGTCGATTTCGAAGTACATGGATTTTATGGAACGATCATCAATCCGGCTAGCGAAAGAACAAACCATTTCAGATACGATTTTGAAATCCAAGGTGCAGTGAAAAATGATTCTACCTTCGAGACTTGCGGAACCATACATCTCTACGTCCGAAAAGACACTGTGAATTTCGAACCCTTCGAATATGGTGACCAGTTGATGGTTGCTGGCAAGGTCTTCCCGCTTTCCGAGCCAGGCAATCCATATGAGTTTGATTTTAAAAAATATCTACACTTGCAAGGTATCTACGCGCACTCTTTTATTCAAAAATCAAATATCAAGAAGATTGGACATCGGCCTGGGAATAGGATTCTTCAAAGTGCTTTTATGGTTCGTGAAAAGGCTGCTGCAATCATCGACAAGAACATCCGCAGTCCAAGAGAAAATGGAATTGCCAAGGCACTACTGCTGGGTATTAAAGACCATCTTGACAACGAAGTAAAGAAATCATATTCTGCTGCTGGAGCCATGCATGTATTAGCGGTATCCGGTTTACATGTTGGTATTGTATACCTGTTCCTTCAATTTCTTTTTGGGAAACTGAAGACCACCAAAACAGGAAGAGTAACCTTCAGTTCTGCCTCCATAATAATTATTTGGTGCTATGCGCTAATTACCGGCCTGTCTCCGTCTGTCTTGAGAGCCGCTACCATGTTTTCAATCGTTGCACTTGGCGAAATCAACGCGACAAAAGGTAATGTATACAATTCGCTAGGTCTGGCGGCTTTTATTCTACTGCTAACAGATCCATACCTCATCTACTCTGTTGGTTTCCAACTCTCATTTTCAGCGGTTTTCGGTATCGTGTATCTACAACCAAGAATCTATCGGCTTCTTGAGTTCAATTTTTTGATTATCGATAAAGCGTGGGCAATTACCTCCGTATCAATCGCTGCTCAGATAGCAACTTTTCCACTTACTGCCTACTACTTCCACCAGTTCCCTACGTACTTTCTGATATCAAATCTTGTCGTAATTCCGGCCGCCACAATTATGTTAGTTGGTGGAGTCTGCATGCTTCTGATTGATCCAATAATCGGTGCGTTGGGAGAATTGGTCGGTTCAATGCTGTCCAAAATAATTTGGTGTGTTAACGAGTCTGTGTCGCTTGTTGAATCACTTCCAAACAGTTTGATCGGCTGGATATATCTTGATCTGACAGGCTTAGTTTTAACATTTTCGATTGTTACTTTTCTTACTTGGGGACTCCATTTTAATTCCTTCAAATCATTACTAATTAGCGCACTGCTGTTTTTAAGCTTTCTGGCACTCAGACTAAATTCAATTAATGATCAATCCCATTCCGCAGATCTTATATTTTATGAATTAAAAGGAAGGACGGCCATCGATCACATTGAGGGTCACAAGGCTAGGCTATATATCGATGAAATCGAAGGTGCTTCTCAACTGCTTGCCTATCAGGTCAATCCCAATCGGCTGGCCTCTGGTCTAAAGTCCTTTTCAACCACTTCACAGGTTATTGACCACTCAGAAAGATTTGCAGTTCATTTCCCATTTACCTCTGGAATTCTTGCAGGCAAGAAAATTTTATTGATCGACTCAGTCACATTTGATTTTCAATTTGACAAAATAATTGAGACTGATGTTCTCATTATTGAAAATGGGTCTGTCAAAAATTTGAATTGGTTATTGGATCATTTTAAATTCCATCATTTGCTGACCGGAAACAAAAACACTCGATTCTATAGTAGCAAGATGAAACAACAAGCTCGGTCAGCCAACATCTCTATTCACTCACTTATTGAAGACGGCGCTTTCACATTAGATGTCCGCAAATGATCATTGCAGGCAAAAATAAGTGTTCGTTAACGAACAACCTGTTATATTTAAGCAACCTCTGAGCCTCAGAAACGCTCTTTTATTCTGTTGGCATAGTTGTGGCACTTTACATTTATCCCAAACAATAATCAAGTGGAAGAAACGATAGACAAAATACTAATAATAGATGATGACGAAGATGTGTTGTTGGCAGCTAAAATGCTACTCAAAAAACACATCAAAGAAGTGGTGATTGAGAAGGATCCTCGAAAGATTCCTTTTTTACTGAACAATGACAGCTTCGATGTGATTCTGCTTGACATGAATTTCAGTCAAGACACAACCAGTGGGAAAGAAGGATTCTATTGGTTGGAGCAAATTCTTGACAAAGATCCCGATTCGGTAGTCATCCTGATTACCGCCTTTGGAGATGTGGAGATGGCGGTTAAAGCATTAAAAGCGGGAGCAACAGATTTTGTATTGAAGCCGTGGCAAAATGAAAAGCTCCTTGCAACACTATCAAGTGCTTCGCAGCTAAAGAAAAGCAGGAAGCAAGTCACCAGGTTGAAGCAGACAAGTAAGACTTTACAAGAAGATAGCAATCAGGCCTTCAAGGACATCATTGGGAATAGTGACGCAATCAAGAAAGTCTTTAAACTGATAGACAAAGTTGCAGCTACGGAAGCTAACGTTCTTATTTTGGGTGAAAACGGAACAGGAAAAGAGTTGATAGCAAGAGCAATCCATCAAAAATCCTTGAGAAAAGACATGCCATTCATTGGTGTGGACATGGGTGCAATTACTGAATCTCTTTTTGAAAGCGAGCTATTTGGTCATAAAAAAGGATCTTTTACCGATGCAAAAGAGGATCGAGCAGGAAGATTTGAAGTTGCAAGTGGGGGTACACTTTTCTTAGACGAAATTGGCAATCTTAGTCAACCGCTGCAATCCAAGTTATTGACAGCTTTACAAAATCGAAGGGTAACCAGAATCGGCAGCAATCAGGAAGTCGATGTGGATATTCGATTGATATGTGCCACTAACATGCCTGTGTACGAAATGGTGAATGATAACTCCTTTCGTCAGGATCTGCTTTACAGAATCAATACAGTGGAAATTAACCTTCCACCACTTCGTGAGCGTATGGAGGACATGGAAAAACTTGCTAATCATTTTACAAAGTCCTATGCTACCAAGTATAGGAAGAACATAAGTGAGGTCGCGGAATCAACCGTTGCCAAATTGCAGAAGTACCCATGGCCAGGTAACATTCGTGAACTTCAGCATGCCATAGAAAGAGCAATTATCATGAGTGACAATAGTCAGTTAATGCCTGATGACTTTTTCTTCCTATCCCAAAAACCGGAAAGCTCAGTTTCTCTAGAGCCAGACACCTACAATTTGGATGATATGGAGCGGACTGCGATTCAGAAAATGATCAACAAACACGAGGGTAATATCTCAAAAGCTGCCAAGGAATTAGGACTTACAAGAGCTTCACTTTATAGAAGATTGGAGAAGCATGATTTATAAGTCCTTCAAATTTCAACTTATCACCAGGGTTATTGTACTGTTGGTGACGATGTTTCTGTTTACCAATTTGTACAATTCGGATACGTACTTTTTTACGAAGTTCTTGGTCTTTCTGGCAGTGTTGGTACAAGGCTATTACTTGTACAACTACGTTGAAAAATCGAATCGGGAGATTGTTCATTTCCTGGAAAGCATTCATTACGATGATTTCACAAATACATATCCTGAAAAAAAGAACTCATCGAGTCAAGCATCCTTGTATCATGAATTCAACGAGATCCTGAGAAAATTTCGAGAAATCCGTGCAGATAAGGAAGCTCAGCATCAATACTTGAGGACCATCGTTCAGCACATTGGAATAGGAATCATCACGTTTGATCAACTGGGTGAGGTGCAGATTATAAACAATGCTGCAAAAAAATTACTCGACGTGAAATTGATCAAGAACATCAATCAAATTGGAAAGACCTTTCCCACTCTACTGGAGTCATTTTCAGACCTAAAAACCGGTGGAAGGGACTTGGTTAAGATATCCAAAAACGGGGATGAAATACAGCTAGCCATCTATGCCATTGAGCTTTCACTTTTAGGAAAAGCATTCAAATTGGTGTCCATACAAAACATTCAATCTGAACTTGAAGAAAAAGAAATGGAAGCATGGCAAAATCTGATTCGAGTATTGACCCATGAAATCATGAATTCTGTGACGCCCATTTCGTCGCTGGCTGCTACCGTTGAAACAGAACTTGATGAATTTCAGAAATCTGGTGCAGATGTCGCGGAACTAAGAACAGATCAAATAGAAGACTTTTACCTGTCCGTAAAAACCATTCACAACAGAAGTGAGAGCCTAATCAAATTTGTCTCCGACTTCAGGAACATGACGCGGATAAAACTCCCTGCGCTGGAAGAAGTAAAAATCGCTGAAATTATAGATCATGTAACGATGCTTCTAAAACCGGATTTCGAGAAACATTCGATTGAGACAAACATCTCCATCAAACCAGATCTGAGTGTAATGTTGGATAAAGAGCAGATAGAACAAGTAATTATCAATGTAGTCAAGAATGCCGTTCAAGCACTTGCGGCAGGCGAAAAAGACAAGAAGGCACTTACTATCACTGCCATGAATGGTGAATCTGGAGGCACTTCCATTAGCATTGTAGATAATGGAGTAGGAATTGAGGTTGATGCCTTAAAGAAGATATTCATACCTTTTTTCACCACTAAAAAGAGTGGTTCCGGAATTGGGCTTAGTCTCTCCAAGCAAATTATGCGAAATCATGGTGGAAGTATCAGCGCGCAGTCTGAGATGGGCAAAGGCACTGAATTCATCCTAAAGTTTCCAGGGTAGCCCCTAGTTCCTCGAAGCAAGTTTTAAGATATTCGTTTGGGAATCTGTTAATTTGAAGATTTATTGCATGAGAACGGGACAAAGCCGCTTGCGGCTTACAACTACAACAATCATGAAATTCTTTTTCATTGTCCAAGGTGAAGGTCGAGGACATTTGACTCAGGCAATTTCCCTCTATCGGATGCTCCAGCAGAATAGACATAGCATCACTAATGTTGTGGTCGGAAAAAGTAAGCGCAGAATTCTTCCTCAATTTTTTATGGATAGCATTGAATCCCCCATCGAACAATTGCATAGTCCAAATTTTATTACGGATAAGAAGAGTAAGTCTGTCAAGCTTTTACTATCAGTTCTTTTGAACATCATCAAGCTTCCAACATTTATGAGAAGTGTAAGTCGTATTGACACCCTAGTCAATGAATCGCGACCTGATGTAATTGTGAATTTCTACGATTTTCTGGGAGGTCTCTACTACCTCACCAAAAGACCAAAACCGAAGCACGTAGCAATCGCTCATCAATTTTTTGTTGACCATCCAAAATTCGAGTTTCCAAAAGGAAGATTCTTTGATAGGACTTCTATGCGTCTGGGAAACAGGTTAGCAGGGTTTGGTGCCAATAAATTGCTTACCTTATCATTTCAAGAATTTGCTGATTCGGGCAAATTAATTGTAGTCCCTCCACTCCTTCGGGACAAAGTTCTGAAACAAAGAGTATCTACGGAGGATCATTTTCTAGTCTACATGGTTAATCATGGATACGCCAGTCAGGTTGAAGAATCTCACCGAAAAAATCCCGAAATTTCTATCCATTGCTTCTGGGATAAACAAGATCAGCCGCCTGTTCTTTCCATAGATGCCAATCTAACTTTTCATCAACTAAATGACGACAAATTTATTGAGCTGATGGCGAGCGCAAGAGGATATTTAACTACCGCAGGATTCGAGTCAGTGTGCGAAGCAATGTACATGGGGAAACCAACACTCATGGTACCTGTAAAGGGACACTACGAGCAAAGCTGCAATGCGATAGATGCTACCAAAGCAGGAGCAGGTATTTCCAGTGAAATTTTTGAGCTAGATAGATTGTTAGCTTATCTTCCAGAGTACAAAAGTGTGCAGGCTAGTTTTAGCGAATGGTGTGGGGCTGCCGAGAAAGTATTTATTCAAAACCTGACTGATGTTAATTAAGTTTTCAGATAATCCGTTCAAACAAATAATAGGGATTGCCTTCTATAACAAAGGCAATTTTTCCCTCTTCATTATTATCTCCATTCTTGCAACAGTGCAATACAAATTCGGTGAGATTTTCATGTTCATACCATTAGAACTTCCGGTCGTGCCTGTAAGCATTCTTGGCGGTGCGCTTGCAATTTTTCTGGGTTTCAGAAACAACAGTGCCTATGATCGTTGGTGGGAAGCTCGAAAAATCTGGGGAGGAATTGTCAACGCCAGTCGTACGTTTGGAAGCTTTGTCATTTCTTTTTCATCAACAGGGTTCAGTGACGGAAAAATAACCGAAAAAGAAATCAACAAGTGGAGAGAGGATCTGATACACAGACACTTGGCCTGGCTCTATGCCCTGAAAATGCACTTGAGAAAACTAAACTACTGGGAGCATCTCGAAAAATACCTTTCCAAAAAAGAAACGGAGGAGATACGAAAGTATCACAACAAGCCAACTCAGCTCCTCCATCAACAAAGCATCAAACTACAGGAGGGTTACGATAAAAAAGTTATTGAGGATTTTCGACACATGGAGCTGGCAAACGTTATGAAAGAGCTGGTGCGCCTTCAAGGTATGACCGAACGAATCAAGGGCACAATTTTCCCTTATTACTACAACTACTTCACCATCGTATTTCTATGGCTCTTTATCATTTGCTTGCCACTTGCCCTGGTCCCTGAAATGGGTTGGGGAGCAATTCCAATGTCAATCGCTATTTCATTTGTCTTTACTATACTCGAAAAAGCTGGAGCCACTACCGAAGATCCATTTGAAGGAAGAGCTTCTGATACACCTATCTCAACCATTACCAGAAACATCGAGATCGATCTTCTAGAAATGTTGAAAAGCAAAACGATACCGGCACCTGAAGAGCCCAAGATTGGAAAATTTGGTGTTCGATACATTGATTAAATTGTATTCAAGGTGGCGATAATTAGCAAAAAGAAAGAACCATTTCCAATAAGCAAGTATCTCAGATCTTATTTGAGAAAATACGATCGAGAAATGAATTTACCAGTATTCTATGCTGACTTGCTTCGCTACAATAATTCTATTCCCCTGTATGATAAATCGGGGAACGACACATTATGGGAAACCATCTTTTTCGCGCAGGCTGATATGGATCAGATCTATGCATCGCTCAAAAAAGTCTACGCAATCATCAAAGCAGACGGAGATCTATCTGTGATGGATCATTTGATCATTGATCGCGTGGATCTCTGTATGTATGGAAACACACAGCCGTTCCGAATTCGGGTGGTGAATCAGGTCAATGACAATTTTGACTATTTCTATATTAAGAACGCTGATGCATCTAGAATTTATGGACTAGAGCTTGAGCACCTTCTATCTCCAAACAAACTCCGCTACGTCGTAAATCGAAAGACAATCATCGAGGAACATATTGTGGGCGTTCCAGCCGAGTTGTTCATTAAGAAGTACCTAACGCATCCCAACTGTAACGAAATTAGATTAGCGAAAGAGTTCGTTAAATTTAATGAGCGTTGCTTTGTCAGGCTTCTGGGCGATATGCACTCAAGCAATTTCGTCGTGGATATCACACCTGATTTTGAAGATGTTGAATACCGACTTCGAGCCATAGACTTTGATCAGCAATCGTATGAAGGTCGTCGCGCAATCTACCTTCCTCAGTACTACTCGCAAAACAATCCAATTATAAATATTGGATTGAAGCACATGACCCTGGAGACAGTAAAGCAGTACCAACGCGAAGAAAGATCCAACATTGCCAATCGGATGAAAGTAGAGAAAGCTCGTATTGATGATTTACTAGATGCCATGAGAAACGAGAAGCTTTCAAAGCCCGAACATATAAGGAAGCTAAGAAAGGAACTGGCGGTCTTCTATGAAGACAAGGATTTTCTGAGATGTAAAAACATGGGAGAGTTGGTTGCGCTCAGTCTGGAGATGCTTGTAAGAAAACCCAATTTATACAAAGAGTACTAGCGCTATCCAGCAGAGTAGCTTGGTAAATGAAATTGAAAAGTGCTGCCATGATTAGGCTTGCTTATCACTTGAATACTAGTATTATGGAGTTCCATAATCTTCTTCACGATAGCGAGACCTAAGCCAACACCATCCGACTTCGAAGACTTCCGCGCTTGCCGATATCTATCAAAAATGTAAGACTGATCTTTCTCATTAATGCCTGGGCCATTATCAGAAACAGCTACCTGCACATCTTTGTCATTGACCGATACCTTCAGTGAAACCTCACCATTTTTTGGTGCGAATTTTAGCGCGTTATCTAACAAGTTTTGAATAACTCGCTCCACCAGACTTATATCAGCAAACACCAATGGCGTAGTATTCTTTGCATTGACTTTAATCTCGATATTTTTCTCAGCTGCAAGCAGTTGATATTTGGCTGCCAGATCCAAGGTCAAATCAGTAATTGAAAATGGCTCCTTCAAGGGTTTAATTTGGTCAGCCTCCAATTTAGAATACTCAAATAGCTGACTTACCAGATTTGACAATTTTTCAGAACTTCCCTTAATGATGTCCAAATACTTATCCTTCTCCTTCTCATCCAGTTCCTCTTTTTTCATCTGCAATGTTTCCACATAACCATTGATGATCGAGAGTGGAGTCCGCAAATCATGTGACACATTTGCTATTAATTCCCGCCGTAGCACGTCAACAGACTGTATCTCCTCCATATTATTAGAGATTGTATCAGCCATCTCGTTAAAATTGGAGGCTAATACTGACAAATCAGTTTTTTCTGGCTCTTCAATTCGTATGTCCATGTCTCCCTCACGAAAACGCTTGACAGTGCCAATGAGCGACCGCAGATTTTTAGTTAAAAACCAAAAACTTATTGATCCGAGCACCAATACGAATATCATTGTAATGACCGAAGCACCGATTCCCAATTTCATGAAATAATCAGACAAAAGCGTCTTGGACACAAGATCCAGTTCTTGCCCTGCCAGAACAATGTAGATGTATCCCTCTCTCCCATTGTTATTGAATTTTGCAGAAGAAAATATCTTCTTTTGTTCTCGATTTCTTGGATCATCACCAAGAATATATCTATTGCCCTCACAAGCGATAAACTCGTTGATGGGGTCAAGATCAACGTATTGAATTGGATCACTTGGATCATCGTGTTTTAATACGACCGAATACAAGACTGCCCCATCAGTGTCCAGCAAGTAAACCTCAATCCCCCGATTTACAGCCATCATATCATGCATCAAATCACCAAAAAGAGGTTTATTCACAGAGCCATCATCTAGGAAGGGAGAATTATCATTGAACTTTTCTTCGATTAGATGGTTGGCTAGTTGAGCATTCAATTTTTGCGATCTCTCATCAAAGTGCTTGTTTGTCAAATAAATCGTAGTGACAACATAGGAGGAGCCCATAAAAATTACCAGTAAGGAAAATACAATACTGAGTTTCCAGATTAGTTTGTTGCTAAGTGTCTTCGACCTACTCATAATTCTTCGTTGAACTTGTAACCTATTCCCCAAGTTGTCAAAATGAATTTCGGTTCATTCATATCAGGCTCGATCTTCGAGCGTAAACGATTAATGTGCGAATTCACCGTATGTTCATAACCATCGAAATCATATCCCCATATTATTTTGAGCAAGTCTGTCCGGGAATAGCTCTTCCCTGGATGAGATGCCATCAGGACAAGTAGCTCAAACTCTTTTGGTGAAAGCTCCATTCGATTACCATTTAGGCTGACTTTTCTTTTTTCAATGTCAATAGACAGTTCCTCGAACGTGAGATCTGAAACAGATTCAGAGGTCATGCTTTCTTGCATAAGCTTAGTACGCCTAAAAATTGCCTTGACTCTGGCAATAAATTCTCGGATACTAAATGGTTTCGTTATGTAATCGTCGGCTCCTACTTCAAGCCCTATCACTCTGTCTATCTCCTCAGACTTGGCCGTCAGCATTATGATGGGTGTGCTTTGCGTTGCACGTATTTTTTGGCAAACTTCAATGCCGTCCATCGTCGGCAGGGAAATATCCAAAATGATCAGGTCCGGCTTCAATTCCACTGCTTTATCCAATCCCTCTTTTCCATCCATGGCCTTTACTACTTCCAGAGAAAGATCATGTAGGTGTATCTCCAGCAAGTTGATTATCTCGGCATCGTCCTCTATTATGAGTACTTTTTTCATAACTATTTGCTAAACAAAGCAAAACTTATCACAGAAGTATCACAGATGGTTTTACAAACCCTTGGAATCACTCTCATGAGTCTTAGAAAATACATTTCAGCTCAGGATCCTAACAATTGAGGATACTGATAATCAGTCAATTACAACCTGTAGAACAATATTCCAAAAATGTTAACTCCTCGTGATTCTTTCACAATATCTCATCCATTGCTTTGTACCCACGAAACATTAAAAAATCATATAATGAGAAAACTATTTAGAAAACCGATTTTGATCATAGCAGTTCTTGGAGTGATCCTTTCGAGCTGTGGAGATGACGATGGAACTACCCTCACTCCGAATGGTGGAACTATTTCTGGCGGCCCTTTCACATTCGTTGTGGATGGAACATCAGATTTCGTGAGTGGTATCACTGTCGATGATACTGATGTTGTTGGTACAAACAGTACTTGGGTAATCACGGATGAGGACAATAATATTCTTGGATTGCCAGGAACGCTTGATGACTTAGAAGGAGTAGATTTTGACGCTGCTGGCACTGGCGTTTGCTTTATTTGGTACTTGCGATATGAAGGTGAGCTCGAAGGGCTGGCTGCAGGCATGAGTACAGGTGCATTGGATGGATCATTTGACCTTTCGAATTCTATAACAGTAACTCGAAACGCATTAAATGCAGGAACAATTACCGGAGGTCCATTCACGTTTGTTGTAGATGACCAAGTAGATAATGTCTCAGGAATTGAAATTGACAATTCTTCTGCAATGGGTGCAAATAGCTCATGGTTAATCACAGATGCTGACGGGAAGGTTCTTGGAATGCCGGGTACTTTGGATGCAGTTCATGGTGTTGACTTCGATGGCGCTGGGGTTGGTGTTTGCTTCATTTGGTATGTTAGATACGGAGATGCGCTGACTGGCTTAGCCGTTGATGCTGACGTAGACGATCTAAACTCAGATCATTTTGCCCTTTCCAATTCTATCATGGTCACAAGAGTTGAGGGAGCAGGTGTCACCTTGGACATCGCTGGCTTGGAAAATCTTGGAGCAGACTTCGTATACGAAGGATGGGTACTTGTTGATGGAACACCAGTGACTACTGGTACATTTACAGTAAACGATGCCAAGGAACTTTCAAAAACAATGTTTTATGCTGCTAAAACAGATGTAGACGCTGCCACAAAGTTCATTCTAACAATAGAGCCTGCGATGGACACAGATCCAGCACCTTCAGCCCAAAAATTGATTGCTGGAGATTTTTCTTCTGACATGGCTTCATTGTCAACAGCTACCGCACCCGCAGTTGGTGATTTTTCTGCCGCTGCTGGAACATTCTTTCTACGGACACCAACGGATGAAGCTGATGACATGAACAATGGAAATGACGAATTTGGTATTTGGTTTGGAAGCCCGGGAGCTCCTCCAACAGCTAATTTCACACTTCCTACGTTAGGAGAAGGATGGACATACGAAGGTTGGGTAGTAACAGAAAATGGCCCTCTCTCAACTGGAACCTTCACAGACTTTGGAGCAGTAGATAGTGGAAATCCATTTAGTAGCACGGTCAATAATGTTGGTCCTCCGGTACCAGGCGAAGATTTCTTTGTGGCTCCGGCAGGATCAATGGATACATTTCCACTCGACATGAGAGGACTTACTACCGTAATCTCTGTTGAGCCAGTACCTGACAATAGCACAGCTCCTTTCTTGCTGAAGCCTCTACTTTCAATGATTGCTGCAGATGCAGCCACTGCGCCTACGTCGCATGACTTTGGACAAAATTTGAGCTCTCTTCCAACGGGAAGCGCAACAAGGTAGAGATAAAGAACAGTGTTTCTACGAGTTCTGACTGTGTGAATAGGTAATTACGTAACAGGCTCGTAACTAAGACCCCAACAGAGATGTTGGGGTTTTTATGTTAAGAAAACTCCTCGATTGAGGTCAACTCTCACGTGCTCATTGAGCGTCGTTGACAATTCGTAGCCCTTGTAGTTTGCGTAAATGGGAAATTCGCCATGACTTCTAAGAATCAAAACTGCAGTTGTTACTTTCTTGAGCTTCACTGTTAGAAGTTTACCAAGACTGTAAGCAAGAGTTTTTCCACTATTTAAGACATCATCACAGAGAATAACTGATTTGTCAACCAGATCATTCAATGATCCATCAAACTTAATCTCTTTATCCAAGGGATTTTCTTTGTCAATCTTAATGGCGAAACACTTCGGCTTCTTCTTAGAAATTTCTCTTAGCGAATCACCCAGAAGAGACGCAAATTTCTTGCCCCCAGAATCGATCCCCACCAACACGACTTCCTCCCCCATGTTGTTCTCATGGATTTGGTAGGCGATTCTTCGAATAATTTGATCGATTTTTTCTTTTGTGAGGATCTTATCGCTCATTCTCAGGTACAGGCATTACTTTGCTGTCCTTGAAGGTAGATAGTATGACCATAGATTGCAAGCCATCTACTACTTCAATATCTGAGACCTTCTCGAGCATAAGTTTCTGATAGGACTGGATGTCGCTCGCAATTATTTTCAAAATAAAATCACCCGATCCCGTAATGTGATGACATTCGATGACCTCAGGGATTTTGTTGATTTCATTAATGAAAAAATCAATGTTCTTTTTGTTGTGTCCTTTCAATGAAACCTGGACAAAGGTGTTCACACTGAGTCCTACACGTTCGGTATCCAAAGTGGCATGGTAGCTTTTAATCACTCCCGATGTTTCCAGTTTTTTCACACGTTCTAACGTTGGAGCAGGAGATAGCCCAATGTCCTTGGATAGTTGAGCGTTTGTGATCTTAGCGTTTGATTGTAGAATATCCAGAATTTTTCTGTCTATTTCATCAAGCTTAATTCTAGCAGAGTTTATTTTCATTACGAAATATTATTCGTTACAAAGTTAATAGTATTAATAAATATTTTGATTATGAACCAAAAAATATCTAAACTTCTAACAATCAACTGACATTTACCCCTACGTCGATGATGTTAAAGTTTGATTATTCTTTGTACTGAGGTTATCTCCCCAGTTTGAACTCGGATAAAATAGATGCCAGTGGTAAGGATTTTTAGATCCACGAAGAAATTATTTAATCCCTCCTGAGTCTGCACACTCTTTTCTATTTCTACTTTACCAGCAGAATTTAGTAGTGTCAAAGTAGCTGATCCCACTTCTGGTGTAACCACTCGCACTCTAACCTGGTCTCTTACTGGATTGGGGAATGGCGCCTCCACAACAACTTTCGGCTGAATTGCAATGCATTTCTCATTGTCAAGAGGATTGTTGTCGTCAAACCCTTTGTACTGAGAATTCAAGGTTACACACAGATAGCTGAGCTGATCAACGTTCAATGGCACACCAATGCTCAGGTTAACTAGTTCACTTTCGCCCACGTCAATGACAGAGGTGATCTGCTCTGTAATTGCAAATTGATTCTCAAGCTCTACCGAAACCTCCGTATTATCTATCGGCAAATTGCTGTTGTTTTGGATCTCCAGGAAGATCGTACCCACGCTGCCTGTACCTACAATTTCGAACTGGCCAACTGAAAGATCAACACTCGGAACTGCGATTAGGACGTTTGTAGTCGTCGTATCGCTGCATCCCAAATCATTATCCGAAACCATGCTAACCTGATACGTACCTGCATCCGGAAAAGTAAACGTTTCTTCTACGGCATTGTCGCTAACAGAGACTCCGTTGAAAAGCCAATGATAGGAAGAGCCTCCGGTTGATTGATTAGTAAATGTGATCACATCACCAGGCACGCCAAATGTCTTCTGTGCAGAGATAGACGATTCCGGAGATTGGTTAATGACAAGACTACTGGTCGTGTTTACCACACACCCCGAAGCTGTGGTAACTTCCAGCATAATGTCATAGGTATTATCTGGCAATGATTCCAGCACCAATTCTGCTCCATTTCCCACTGGGTTGCCGTTTAACGACCAGGCGCGCGAAACGATTGGATCTTGTAGAATAACAGACTGATCTGCGAGCTCAACCAGCTCATTGCTACAATCCCCATTGACATCAAAGTCAACAGTCAGTAATTCAAGTACTTCGATGGATTTTGTAATTGTTTCCGAGCAAAAGTTTTGACCAGTTACTTCCAGCGTAACATCAAACATCCCAGCGCCACTAAACGTATGATTGATATCCTCTGTCGCATATTCCGCTCCATCCAATCTCCATAGCCATGACGTTACCTGATTACCTGGCGAGACAGACAGATCGGTAAATAGGGACTCTTCTCCTTGACATCCAATATTCATTGAAAACTCTGGTTGAGGAGAAGCTAAGATTTGTATGTCCTCACTGTGAGAAGCTTCGCAACCACCGGAGCTTACTGTCTCGAGTCTCACATTTACTGTGCCTTCCGCAGCAAAACTTAGCAGTGGATTCTGTTGGTTCTGAGCTTCGGCCAATGGTGTATCACCAATGTACCATGTTCGAGATACAATAGTCCCTCCGCTAACCGTTGAGAAGTCCATAAACTGGATACCGTCAGCACTGGTACATGGGACATTAAAATCAAATGAGACCACAGGCAAGGCAGAAACAGACACTTCTTGTACCAGTGTGTTTTCACAGCCCAGCGCATCGGTCACAGTCAGGGCCACATTGTGGATTCCAGCTGTTGAAAACAGATGATTGGGGTTTTGGGTGGTCGAAGTAAAGCCATCGTCGAAATCCCAGGACCACATAATCGGACTATTGGTGCTTACATCCGTGAAGGAAATGGTTTCGCCTTCACAAATAGAGAAAGATGAAGGGTTGAAAGCTGATGTTGGGCCGTCTGCTATTTCTATTTCAAAAATAGAAGAAGTGTTTTCGCAACCTGGAATCAAGGTCTTTAGTGTGATTTGTTTCGTTCCAGGCGTTGTGAAGGTAAAGGTTGGATCTTGATCTGTGGAAGCACCTTCCCCGTTAAAATCCCATTCATACGTCAGCACTCCAAGATGTTGAGAGCTATCGGTTGTGCTAGTAAATGACACCAATGTATTCTTACATTCGGTTGCTGGTGCCGTAAAAGTGGGTATTGGCAGGACTGGGTAAATGGTAATTTCCTGCTCAGTGAAGTTGTCGCACATTCCATCATTCACATCAAGTCGGACGGTGTAGGTGCCAGGAAGACTGTATTGATGCGTAGGGACATCATCATTAATGTAAGCTGGCATGGAACCATCCCCAAAATCCCAGGTGTAGGTAAGGCCAAGGATGGATGGTGTGAAGGTGTTGGGGGTGGAGATGCAGATGTTTTCATCAATGAGAAAACTTGCAGAAGGTGCAACATCATTTGTCACGACGATCGATTGACCTAAATATGCTGTATTATCGTCTGCATCTTTAGTTTTTAATCCAATAGCATAGGATCCACTTGAGGAATAACTCAATGGTTCTGGATTTTCAAGTGTAGAAGTCTCTTCGATTGACCCACAGTCCCTTGAGAAAGTTAATTTTGTTAAATCAGCACCAGCGTTTTTGGCACTGTATCCCACCCAGTCTCCTCCATTTTTATGTAGACTCAATCCCCAACGAGTATTTGTCATTCCTAGATTTCCAAGATTTTCACCAGGAGCAACACCTGTGAACGACGTACCGTGAGATAAGCGATAAATATCCCCTGAATTGGCCTGAATGATACTGTGAAAATTTCCACCTTCTGAGACAGTTGCAATCCCCTGAGGAAGTTGCATAGTTAATGGGTTTGTATCTATGACGGAGACTCCTGGGGAATTATTGTTCTTTACATCCGTTCCAAAATTCAGCTGTAATACAGAATTGTTAGATCTGGAAGTGGCCAAAACATACCATGAGTCGCAAATTTTCATTGTACTAAGTCCTCCAGATAAGGTAGTGACACTACCAATCGTTATTAGATTAACTCCAGGGTTTAGATCAAGGGGATTATTACCAAAATCTATCTTTGTTAGGTCATTACTGTTAAAGCTATTAACAAGGAAGAAATGTTCACCATCCTGATTCAGGTAAACCAAATCCAAAGGTGATGACAAAGAACTCTGAACGGAGGTGATTTCAGTAACAGTTGGATTATTGTTCGTGATGTCTATTCCAAAATCAAGTCGATAAAGATTTCCATTAAATGACAACAAAAACCCATGCCAGTTACTCCCATGCTTGATGATTTCGATTGATAATAGTTCTGACAGTCCAAGATTCAAATCAATTATTTGAATTGGCGAGTCTGTTAAATCACTACCATACTCAATTCGATGAAGCGAGCTGATACCACCAGTTCGACTCGTAACGAACAAAAAATTATTTCCATTGTCTGGAATCAACTCTGGTCGATAAGCTGCACTTACTGAGTTTGTCTCTAACGATGCTGATGGAGTCTCATTTATATCACCTAGACAAAAATCCCACTCATATGTGACTGCTCCAGAAGACGTATTCAAAATATCAAATTGTTCCTCAACACATAAAGTAGGTGGCACAGTAAATGAATTAACAGGACATTGTCCAAATGAAAAATTCATCGAAAGCCATATTAGGAACATATAACAAAATCCGACCCTCACAATATATCTTAGTTTTGCTACTATATAAATTTAGCAGGAATAAAAGGCAATCTATTGATTCAAAAACGAAACATAATTATTGGTATTGATTACAATCAGGAATATTTAGCCGAATTCGTCAAATGCATCGACAAGGAGCTAAATGTATACTTGATTCACTACTCATCTCCAAGCGAATCATCCTCTACTCTCTTCGAGAAGTATGGTTCAATATTGTATTGGAAAGATTTCCATGGAGCGTATGATCTATTGGAGAAATTAGACCCTTTCAAGGTAGTATTCTTTGAATTAGAGACCCTAAATCAGGTAGCGTTGAATGTTGCGTGCAAAGAAAAAAAAATTAAAACAGTATTTTGTGATCATGGATTAAGCCTAATGGAGCCATCTTTAAAATTAGATAGGGTGATGAAACCGCAAATGAAGTTTTCCTTCAGCAAGTTCAAGCGAAATCCATTTCACGTTGTAAGAAACAGATTATTCTATGTGTATACGGTTAAAAATGCCTCTAAGAAGGGTGCAAATTTCCTCAAAGAGTTCAAGAATATAAGACTGGAAAACTCCATCCTACAAACATATTTGGAAGTGGACGATAAGCTTCTCTATCCTACCGAATACTATTGCATCAGTCCAGAAAACTATAAATTTCAATCCTCGCTAAACAAAGATTCTGACATACCTGTGAGCTATTTTGGATTTCTAGATTTTGATCACATGTTTCATGTAACGCAAGCAAAAAACAAGAAACACCTGCTTTACATTGATCAACCCTATGCGAAAGGAAAGCTATTTGGCTGGTCTGTCCAGACAAAAGCTATTTGGATAGATGAACTGGCCATTTGGTGTGATCAGAATGACTTTGATCTGGTTGTAAAAAAACATCCCAGAGAAAGTGAAGAAGTTTGGAAAGCAGTTACCCATAGTAACATTAACTATACCAATGATTTGATTTCCTATTTACCCTCAACTCAAATTGTTGTTGGGTTTAACTCAACTTTACTTGTCTCTTTGGCGGCCTTGGACCATATAGTACTTTTTTGCGTCAGATTTCATCCAGACGGAAATGAAAACGAGACTGAAATTTTTATTAACGAAGGAGTAGCCAACTGGATTGATGGAGTAACTAGTCTAGTTGATAAGAAAGACATTCACTCGATCTGGCAAAAACAAAGAAGTAATAAAAGTAACTTTTGTGAGCGTTGGCTTTACAAAAAAGACGGGAATTCGGCTCGAAGATTAAAAGAATTGTATCTCAAAGATTAACATGGTTAGACGAGCCATGCTAATTTTGATGTTCGAAACATAACCAATGAAAATTCTGGCGTTAATTCCAGCTCGCGGTGGCTCAAAAAGGATTCCCCAAAAAAACCTCAGAGAGATCTCTGGGCACCCCTTGCTATACTATACTATCAAATTTGCGCATTCGATAGCAGATTTTTCCGAAATTGTCGTCTCCTCCGATGATGCTGAAATTCTTAAGTATTGTAAGAACCTAAACATCAACTGTATTAAGAGACCATCAGAATTTGCCGAAGATACCTCCTCAACGGGGTCAGTACTGAAGAGTACTCTCGAACACTTTGAGAAAAATGATATGCAGTTTGATACGATAGTTACTTTACAGCCAACCAATCCATTTAGATCAAAGAAAAATTTGCTTGATGCTATAAATTCATATCAAGAAATTCAAGCAGAGTCGTTGATAAGTGTTGCAGAGGTAAGCCAGAAATTCGGTTCGATTAGGAATGGAATTTATTTGGCGTCAAACTATTCATTGGGAGACAGGGGGCAGGATATGGAAAAATTGTATTACGAAACCGGACAATTTTATATTACATCAAATTCAGTAGCGAGAAATGGGCATGTTAGTGTTAACCCGGCACCATGGATATGTAAAAACTGGTTTGATTCGGTTGATATTGACGAACCAAACGACTTGAAATTAGCAGAAACATTGATGACAAATTTTAAAAAGGAGGCCGATTTTCCGTTATGAATCAACTTGAAATAGCGGGACGGAAAATTGGAAGAGAATATACCCCACTCGTAATCGCTGAAATTGGTATTAATCACGAAGGATCTTTAAATGTAGCCAAAGAAATGGTAGATGCTGCATACAGAGCGGGGGTCGAGGCAGTAAAACACCAAACTCATGTCGTGGATGATGAGATGTCCCCGCAAGCAAAAAAAGTAATACCCGGGAATACCTCTGAGTCCATCTATTCTGTAATGGAAAGATGCGCTCTCAGTGAGGATAATGAGTTTAAACTCATGAAATATGTAGAATCAAAGGGAATGGTGTTTCTAAGCACTCCATTTGGTAGAGCTGCTGCGGACAGATTAATGGGATTTGACGTAAGTGCATTCAAAATTGGATCGGGAGAATGTAACAATTACCCATTAATCAAACACATTTCTAAGTTTAACAAACCAATGATTCTTAGTACAGGAATGAACACTTTAGATACTGTAGCTCCCTCTGTAAGGATCATGAAAGAGAATGACATTGATTTTGCGCTTTTGCATACAACAAATTTATACCCAACACCTAATCATTTGGTTAGATTGGGAGCGATGCTGGAATTGGAAGATCGCTTCAATTGCATAGTTGGTCTATCAGATCATACAATTTCGAATCATGCCTGTCTTGGCGCAGTAGCATTAGGTGCCTCACTACTTGAGCGTCATTTCACAGACCATATGGGTAGAAAGGGTCCTGACATCATTTGTTCCATGGATGAAAAAGCCTGTAAGGAGCTTATTGATGGAGCCAAGATACTCTTTGAACAAAGAGACGGAGCTAAAACACATTTGACTGAAGAACAAGTGACTCGCGATTTTGCATACGCAACAGTTTGTGCGATCAGAGACATTGATGAGGGTGATTCTTTTAATGAAGAAAATATCTGGGTAAAGCGTCCAGGAACAGGTGAAATCTCAGCCAGTCAATTTGAAGAGGTTCTTGAAAAAAAAGCCGCCCGAAATATCAAAAAAGGTGAGCATCTTAAAAACTCTGATTTAATCTAAAGTGAAGAAAATTGTTTTTTTGACTGCCACAAGAGCAGATTTCGGCAAACTGAAGTCATTAATAGAGATATCAATAGATAGTGATTTTGAAGTTCACATTTTTGCCACTGGAATGCACATGCACAAACTCTATGGTGGCACGGTAGATGAAATCGTTAAGCAGGGGTATGGAAATATATATAAGTATATAAACCAATCGACTGAAGAATCAATGGATCTTACTCTTTCAAATACTATCCAAGGGCTTTCTGGATATGTCAATGAAAATGAGCCTGACCTCATAGTCATTCATGGTGACAGGGTTGAGGCTTTGGCTGGGGCTATTGTTGGTGCGCTAAATAATATACTTGTCGCCCACATTGAGGGTGGTGAGGTCTCTGGAACTATAGATGAACTAATAAGACATTCCGTGAGCAAGTTAAGTCACGTGCATTTTGTAGCAAATGACCTAGCTAGAAAACGATTAATTCAAATGGGCGAGATTGAAGAGAGCGTTTTTACAATAGGATCCCCCGATGTGGATATCATGCTTTCCAAAAAACTTCTACCATTGGGACAAGTCAAAAAGTATTACCAGATTGAATTTACTACATATGGAATTGTACTGTTCCATCCTGTGACCACAGATAAAAAAAATTTCGGCAAATACTCATCTCAACTTGTTGACGCACTAGTAAAGTCGAAAAGTAATTTTATTGTAATCTATCCTAACAATGATATGGGGAGCTCTGATATACGAAGAGCGTATAGTGTTCTAGAAGGTAATGATCACTTCAAAATATTCCCTTCTGTTAGATTTGAATATTTCTTGGTTCTTTTGAAACATGCCATGTGTATTGTGGGTAACTCAAGTGCTGGGATCAGGGAAGCGCCCTACTATGGGGTTCCTACCATTAACATAGGTAGCAGGCAAGATAAGAGATCCGACAATAAGAGCATTCTGAATACTTCCTATGAAACAGACAGTATACTTGATGCCATAAATGAGTCAGACAGACTTATAGTGCAAAAGGTCGAGCATTTTGGAAATGGGCAAAGTGATAAAAAATTCTTAGAAGTCATAGAAACCGAGGATTTTTGGACGACTCCCAAGCAAAAACAATTTAGAGATTTAGCTTTCCCGAATTAGAAGTATGAGAGTAATTGGAAGGCTTGACATAAAGAACAATTATGTTATAAAAGGAATTCAGCTTGAAGGTTTGCGAAAGGTTGGAGATCCAATAGAATTAGCATTGAAATACTATGAACAGGGAGCTGATGAATTAATTTTCATGGATGCAGTCGCGTCTTTGTATGGTAGAAACAACCTGTTTCACATAATTGAAGAAGCTTGCCGGGAAATATTTGTCCCTATTGTAATCGGTGGCGGTATTCGAAATCTTTCTGACATAGCAATGGCCTTAAAGTCCGGTGCTGACAAAATCGCTATTAATACTCAAGCAATTAGAAATCCAAAAATTATCGAAGAATCAGTTTATCAATATGGATCACAATGTATTGTGGGGTCTATAGAGGCGAAACGGAAAGGCAACTCCTGGGAGGCCTACATTGAAAATGGTAGAGAAGAGACGAATATTGATGCAATTGGCTGGGCGGCTACACTTGAAAAATTAGGCATTGGAGAAATCATGGTAACTTCAATAGATAAAGATGGTACAAAATCCGGCTTTGATCTTGATCTTGTATCGAGCATCAATAAGGCTGTCAACATTCCTGTTATTGCATGTGGTGGTGCTGGAAATATGCAGCATATCAATGATTTGATCAAATCATGTAATTCAGATATAAGCGCCTTTTCAGCAGCAAGTGTTCTACATTACGATTTACTATCCATCACCGATATCAAGAGAGATCTAGGTGTTTTTTGACTACAAAAATGAAAAGAGAAATTGGAATTGTAGATTATGGAATAGGCAATGTTAAAAGTATTGAAAATGCTCTCATCAAACTAAATGCACGTTCAATATTAACCTCCCATGAAGACCAATTGCTTAATTGTGATAAGCTCATTCTTCCTGGCGTAGGAGCATTCAAAAGAGGAATGGAGAACCTACAAGGAAGAGGGTTAGATCAGGTTATAACAGAATTTATTTCAACAGGTAAGCCTTTGTTGGGTATATGTCTTGGAATGCAGATGCTTTTCACCAAGAGTGAAGAGTTTGGCACAACTTTGGGCCTTAATCTTATTGAAGGTGATGTTCGAAAAATTCCCACAAAAAGCAGACTTCCTCATATTGGTTGGACAAATCTTTCAGCCAAAAATGGATCGTGGAGCAACTCTATCCTAGAAACAACTAAAAAGCAAAGCAGAGTATACTTTGTTCACACCTATGCCGGATTTCCAGACAATGAATCCGATTATTTGGCAGTAACTAAGTATGAAGGAATCGAAATATGTGCAGCTGTAAGAAAGGGCAATATTTATGGAACACAGTTTCACCCAGAAAAAAGCGGCACCGCCGGATTATCAATTTTGGAAAAATATATTTCTATTTAATTATGGTTGATTACAGTAAATCATTTGAGCATGAGAATAACTTTTATTTGACAGCTCAGTCTAAGAGAATGGCGAGATTGCTTGCTCACTATGAGCTTTACAAAATGACAACTCATTTGCCTGGGGACATATTTGAATTTGGTGTGTTTAGAGGTGCCTCGTTTCTACGATTCATTATGTTTCACCAACTATTTGAAGTTGAAAATTCAAGAAGAATTATTGGCTTTGATACATTTGGTGATTTCCCATCAACGAACTTTGAAGATGATAAAAAAGAACTTGGATTATTTATTGATGAAACAGGTGGTGGAAAATCCGTCTCAGAGGATGAATTAAGGGAAGCTATCCAAAACAAAAATTTTAAGAACTATGAACTTGTAAAAGGGGATATTCTAGATACATTACCAAAGTACCTAGAAAAACATCCTGAGCAAAAAGTATCACTTCTAAACATTGATACCGATGTCTATGAACCAGCCAAATGTATCATAGACCTTCTGGCTGACAGGGTTGTGAAAGGTGGCATAATCATTTTTGATGACTATGGAGTGTTTCCTGGAGAGACAAAAATTGCCGATGAATATTGTGAAAAACATGGATTTACACTAAAGAAATTTCCGTTTACCAACGTCCCCTCTTACTTAATTAAATAATGTCAAAACAAGAAGCATACTATGGACTCCCCAACGAGGTCAGATACTGCAAGAAATGCGTCATTTCCAATCAACGTCCAAACTCTACTGTTGAATTCAAGAGCAAGCAAGAGGACAAGAAGGAAGTGATTTCATTTGATGAGGATGGAATATGCTCAGCCTGCAAGTATCACGAAGAAAAAGAGCTAGGCATAGATTGGGATAAGCGAGAAGAAGTGCTCTGGAAGCTTTGCGATAAGTTTAGAAGGAATGATGGGAGATACGATGTAATTGTACCAGGAAGTGGCGGTAAGGACAGTGCATACACCTCTCATGTTTTAAAATATAAATATGGTATGAACCCTCTGACTGTTACCTGGTCTCCTCATGTATACACAAATATCGGATGGCAAAATTTTACGAATTGGATGCACGAGGGCGGTTTGGATAATATTCTTTACACGCCTAATGGAAAGTTACATAGACTCCTCACAAAGTTTGCATTCCATAATTTGCTTCACCCGTTCCAGCCCTTTATTGTAGGTCAAAGAATAATTGGTCCATCCATGGCTGCTAAATTTGGAGTAGAGCTGGTTATGTACGGCGAAAATCAGGCAGAATATGGAAATTCTGTAGATGAAAATGAGATTCCAACGATGAACTACAAGTTTTTTTCAGCTGATGACCCAAAAGACATCACTTTAGGTGGAGTTTCCATACAGGAGATTATAGAAAAGCACAAGTACAAATTAGACGATTTTACACCATACATTCCACCAAGCCCAGAAGCATTGAAGAAGCAGAATATTGAAGTTCATTACCTAGGTTATTATTTAAAATGGGATCCTCAAGAATGCTATTATTATGCAGTAGAAAACACGGGATTTAAAGCAAACACGGAGCGCACTCAGGGTTCGTATTCCAAGTATAGTAGTATTGATGATAAAATTGATCCCTTTCACTATTTCACAACTCTAATTAAATTCGGTATCGGAAGAGCCACTTATGATGCGGCCCAGGAAATTAGAAATGACAAGATAGATAGGGAGGAAGGGGTTCTACTCGTCGAGAAATTTGATCAGGAGTTCCCTGACAAATTTTTCCACGAATTTTTGGAATATATAGATACCACAGAAGAAGATTTCTGGAAACGAATTGACCAATATAGATCTCCACATCTGTGGGGGAAAGACGCAAGCAACGAATGGAAATTGAGACACACAGTTGGTGAAAATGGACTAGATGACTAAGTTATTTGGCAAGTATTTAATTAAGCTTTTCGAATTAATTTGCTATGCATAATTTTTACACAACCCTTAGGTGTCATTTAAAAAATTAATTACATCCTTTTCTATTTACACAGGTGTCAGCGTATTCGGGTCTGCAGCCGGATTCATTCTAATGCCCATTTTGACGCATTATCTTTCGACAGATGAGTACGGAACTCTGACTCTGTTCAATACCTATGTGCAACTTTTAGTGCCATTTATCGGACTAGTAGCCTCCGGATTAATTTCAGTGGACTATTTTAAAAAGGACATTGGGACTACAGATTTTGGGTCGCTCTTCTCTTCTATTACGGCTATTCCCATTGCTCCTTTTTTGTTTTTTTTCAGCACAACTTTGCTATTCAATGATGTGTTGGTACCCGTACTTGACATTCCTGGATATGCCATTATTACGTTGCCATTTGTTGCCCTTCTCTCTGTATACAAACAGCAATTCATTGACTATTTGATAGTGCTCAAAAAAGCTAGACTTTACGCTGTTATAAACATTAGCAAGACAACAATAGAATACGGAGTCGCAATTCTTCTGGTTGTATTTCTTGGATATGGATGGTTTGGAAGAGTAGGTTCGGCAGTCCTCGTTTTGGTTATTATTGTAATTTTCTCCCTAAGATTTTATAGAAGTCTGGGACTTTACAAGAGAATTCAAAAATCTAACATTAGATCTGCCTTACTTTATGGACTCCCGCTAATACCGCACGTAGTTGGTAGGTTTGTAATAAATCAATCGGACAAATTGTTTATTGCAAACATGGTTTCGAAGAGTGAAGTGGGTATATATAACACAGGGTATATGCTTGGTAGTATGATAATGATTCTGTCAGGTGCCTTTTTAAATATTTACACACCTTACTTGTTTGAACGCCTTGCTGCAATCAACAACCAGAAAAAGTTTGAAATTCTTCGATTGTCTTATACGTTCATTGGGGGAATGATTTTGACTCTTCTCATATTGTCAACTTTAGCACCAATATTTTACAGCCACTTTATTGAAAATGCCTTCGAAAGCGGACTTAAGTACGTGGTTTGGACTGGGCTAAGTTATGTTTTTTGGGGAATATATCTCGTATTCTCTGGGTACATATACTACTTAAAGAAGACGTATATCCTTGCCTACATGGCATTATTCAATGTTACTATTAACCTTGGCTTAAACTATATACTGATAGCAAAGTTTGGCACCATTGGAGCATCTTATGCTACTTGCATATCGTATTTCTTGGTTGCTATCTTTACCATTTTGATATCAAACAGGATATACCCAATGCCATGGTTTAGATTCCAAAAGATTTTTGAGAACAATAAGTAGCTTAATCAATGAAAGAACTAGTAAAAAAAATTTTGCAAAATTTTGGATTACAAATTCGAAGACTAGAGAAGAATGATTTTGACAATGAGTGCTACAAAGTATTCTATCCCGAAGAAAGTATAATTTCCAAAAATTTTTATAACGTGGGTGCTGGCGGTTTTTCGCATCCATACTGGACCAATATAGATTATTTCTCAGATTGGTATGAAGGGAATTCAGAACTCACTGAGAAAGGAATTCCCTTCGACCTATATTCTATGGAACCAATCCCAGTGCCGGATGGAGTTGCTGAACTTATTTATTCGAGTCATACTATTGAACATATTAAAGATCAGCATGCACAAAATTTTTTTAACGAATCCTGGAGATTGCTAAAAAAAGACGGGCTCATACGAATTGTCTGCCCTGATATTGATTTGCATTATGCAGCACTAAAAAATAATGATCCCTCCTTTTTTTATTCCTGGAGAGGTGCATATCCAACCGAGGCTGAGTATAAAAAGGTAATGTTAAACAAGCCCTTGAATGAAGCTAGTATTGAACAGTTATTTCTAGAGAGCTTTGCATCTGCGTCCTCCACTTTACACCTTGATGGAGCTCAGCAAAGAATAAGTGATGAAGAGCTAAGGAATTTGTTCAAAGAAATTCCCTATGAAGAAGCGTTGGATTTTTGTTGTAATAAATGTCCGATTGAGATTCAGCGAAAATATCCTGGAAACCATACAAATTGGTGGAATAGAGAAAAAGTAACAGAAATGATGAAATCGGCAGGATTCAATAACATCTACATTTCTGGTTATGGCCAATCTCGTTCTCCAGTTTTAAGGGACACAAAACTGTTTGACACTCTTCCTGAAATTTCGCTTTTTGTAGAAGCAAGGAAATAGTGTGCAGATAACTAAAAACAAGATTGAATCCAGCGTCATATTGTAAATGAAAATTAGCACATTCCTTAAGTTAATTTCTTTGCCTCTTATTAGAAGAAGATATTTGCAAGCTTCTCTTGAGAACAAAATTGTTATAACAGGTGAGGTCAGAGGTGGAACCACTTGGCTAGCCGATGTTTTGAGTCAAATCGACAATTCAATGATTATTTGGGAGCCAATGTCAATTGCAGGAGTCCCAGCACTAAAAAATCAGGGATTCAAAGAAAGACAGTTCATTCCAACTGAAAATAATGATAAAGAGTTAATCAAAATCTTTGAGGACTTATACAATAAGGGGAAAGTTCTCAACTTATACACATTGAATTATTCCTCAATTTCAAAGGCTCTGAGTGCAAAAACTTACATTTTTAAATTTACAAGGGCAAATCTCAGCATCCCTTGGATGATCAAAAATTTGGGGTTTTATAAGAATATTCACATTCTGAGACACCCGTGCGCAGTAGCATCATCAATTTTCCAAAGATGGGGCTATGATTCTACAATAGATCATTACCCTGCTCCCAGTGATAAGTTCAATAACTTATTGTACACGAAACATGAAAATATACTAAAATCTGTCTCCAACCATGAAGAGTCTATCGCAGCGGATTGGTGTATTAGGAATATGAACGTACTAGATAGCAACCAACATATCTACAGTGTGTTTTACGAATCCTTAATTTTAGATCCAATTGAAGAATTTACAAAACTCTTCAATTTTATCGGATATGAAATTAATACTAAAAGTATCGCTGCCATTGAAGTCCCCTCTGAAACCGTGCTAGACACTTCACCTGTAAGAAAAAAAGAAGATCAGGTTTATAAATGGAAAGAATTCCTTAATCAAAAACAAATTGAAAACATCGCATCCATATGTGAAAAATTCAGTATCAAACTCTATGCTAACGATTTCCACTGATCAGATGTTGATCTGCTACTTAATTGACTTGTGTCCCCAAAGACTCAAATCCAAGTCTGTCATTTTTATCAATTCATCATTGTATTGATGAAAGTATTCTTTAAGAAAGGCCTTTATTTCATTTGAAATTGGAGAGGGCTTCGCCGAAGATCTATTCAAATCAATTAAGAAATTGCCTATTTTGGTAAATAACCAATAAGGAAGAAATGTCTTAAAAACATTTTTCAACTTTTCATTACGCCTTAGATACAACAGGATTTTCGAGATCTTTTTTGATACTGGCTTAGCCGATACATTGTGTTTTTTCTCCAATTGGGGAACAAATTCAGGATTCACGTCAAGCCATCTAAATAACTCCTTACAAACTGATTCTGGATTTTCTTTGAAATTTTCATATAGAATTATCTTGACCTGATCTGATCTAAAGAATTTGAATACGTTTTTCAAGTGTTCAGAATACAAACCAAGTCGGATAAAGTACCTATACATGTAATGATCAAAATTCTTCTTCAGTATTATCTCCTTAAGACCAGAAATATTCTCCTTTACCAAACCATTAAACACTTCCATATTAAAGGAAGAAATTGCTCTTGATACTGGCTCTCTGATCAAAAAAACAAGCTTACATTCAGGGTTATGCTGATACAAACGATGAATTGCAGTTTCATTTTCGTATACACCTGTACTCTTCGCCACGATAGCTTTCGCTTTCCCTATATCACCTTTTGTAAAATGCATCGAAAATACTTTATCGAAACTTTCGGAATACAATTCATCTCCAATGAAGTATCCGAACTCCGTCTGAGGATGCCCTAGAAGTTGGTGATGCTCACTTAAGTAGTTATTTAGAGCAGTCGTACCTGCCTTTTGTGCACCAATAATCATTAGGTCTATTTTTTGCTCCATACTGCCCTAATTAGAAAAAATGTGTGGGTTACGGTCTTTTAACTTCTGTGCAATACTGTGTTGACAGATTAAATAGTTGTAAGAATCGCTTTTTGAGAGTTTAGAAACCTTGGTAATGCCAGTGGTTTCATTGATGTTGTAAAACTCATAACTCATGCCTTTAACCAACATCTCTATCTTTTCAGCGATCTCGTTATTCAGTATTTCAATGATAAATGAAGGTCTACTTCTGGCAAGTGACTTCTGAAAGCCCATAAGTACTTCAGCCTCATGCGTCTCGACATCAATTTTAAGCAGGTCCACTTGGTCTAAGTCCTCATTCTGAATGAAATGGTCTAGAGTTACTGTATCAATCTCAACTTCAACTGAACTAGCTCTATCTTCACTCAAATCCTTATTTACCGTTACTGAATAAGTATGCTTTGTGTTTTTATCATAAATTATAGCTTTCCCATTCGAATTCGAAACAGCTTTGTTTATGCTGTGCACATCAAATTTATTCAAAGTGATATTGTTCTTAAGTTTTTTAAATACTCTTTCGACTGGTTCAAATGCAAAGACTTCTGCATCGTTATTAACCGCCTTTGCCAAAAGTGAGTACACTCCTGTATTTGCTCCAATATCAAAAACCACCTTAGCCTGTCGACATAAATCTGCCCAGATCATTAAAGAATATTTTTCCCATCCTCCAAAAATCCCACTCCAAAAGATCTCGTTTTCAACTACAAGACCATAATGCTTTATACAAAACTCTATTTCTCTCGTGACTTCTACTTTGAAGTTACCTTCAAAATGCAAATGCTGATATACATTCCGTGATGGTGTATAAAATCTTTTTAGAATTGTCAAGAAAGACTGCTTCAATGGAATTAGGCAATAAACCTTTTTGAGAAACTTCTTAGTATTCATATTAAAACTCAAACTTTGAAAAGAGTAGTAATTTTAGATGCTTATTGTGAAGTTAGAAATTTAACCTGGGAGCAAAGGTAGTTCTTGAGCAAGCTTAAAATATTACATATAATCGATTCATTGCAACTAGGTGGGGCCGAATCCCTAATGGCTAACACGATCCCATTTCTTGATGATTTTGAACATCATATTGTTCTCCTTAAAAACGGGAATGATTTCACCGAAACACTCAAAGATTTCGAAATCTTTTCTCTGTGCTTCGAAAGCAAATCAACCATTCTTTCAAAAGCATGGAAGCTAAGAAAGATCATTCAAAAGAATGAAATTGATATTGTTCACGCACATTTGTTCTGGTCTACCCTAGTTGCAAGACTAGCCTGTATTGGTCTTGGAGTTAAGTTCATTTTTAGTCTGCATACCATAATGAGTGAAGATTCATTCAACAAGAGCAGAGTTATGACCCTCATGGAAAAATTGACCTATAAAAAAAAGCAAATTGTGCTTGGCGTCTCCAATTCAGTTTTAAAAGACTATGACGAAATAATCGGATTAAAAGGTCAAAGTCATACCTTGTACAATTTCATTGGTGATTCTTTTTTTCAAAGAAGTTTGACCAGAATTAACAGAAAAGGTAATTTGATCAAAATGGTAGCAGTAGGTAATATTAAAGCTGTTAAAAATTATCCATTTCTTATCCAGACATTCAAGGAACTTAACAACGAAAAGTTTTCACTTGATATTTTCGGGGATGGCCCGGAATTGGAGAACCTCAAGAGAGAAGCAGAAAACCTAAGTATCACTTTCATGGGAAAATGCAGCAATCTGCAAGAGGTCCTTCCAAATTATGACCTGTTTGTGATGCCTTCATTGTATGAAGGTTTTGGTCTTGCGCCCCTTGAAGCAATGGCCTCAGGACTTCCAACCCTGCTATCAAATATTGAAACGCTAAAAGAGATTGCAGGCGATGCTGCATTATTTTTTGATCCCAAAGATGTGAGCTCACTCGTCAAGGTTCTTGCCAGAATTTTCAATGGTGAGGTGGACATTGAATTACTTTCGAACAAAGGAAGAATAAGGGCTAAGAACATAGGCCTAAAGGACATCTATTTAGAAAATTTGACCAGTATCTATTTAAGCTAAAGTACAGGGAATAGTATGTGCGGAATTGTAGGATTGTACACCAATAATAGGGAGGACTACCAAAGCCAGGTTATCGAAATGACCTATGAATTGGCCCATAGAGGACCCGATGCTCAGGGATACTTTGGTGACGCATGTTGCTATTTGGGACACAGGAGACTTAGTATTCTCGATACCTCTGATAGTGCGAATCAACCTTTTCATTCTAGTTGTGAAAGGTTTGTGATGGTATTCAATGGAGAAGTTTACAACTTCCGTGAACTGATCACAAAATACAATATTGAGGTAAAAACCAACTCAGACACTGAAGTAATTCTTGAGCTTTTTACCCGAATCGGAACAAAGTTTGTCGACATGTTAAACGGCATGTTTACCATTGCCATTTATGATAAAAAAGAAAAAACCCTCTGCCTGTTCAGAGACAGGCTTGGAATAAAACCACTATACTATTATCATTCTGAAAATATCTTTGCTTTTGCCTCCGAGTTGAAATCGTTGAAAAAATTCCTAAAGGAGGAGTTGGTCCCTGATGATTCTGCAATTGCAACTTATCTGTATTTGGGCTATGTACCAGAACCTTTGACCATCTATAGGGATGTCAAAAAGTTCGGCGCTGGTCATTTTGCAACAGTCACTGAGAAGGGGATTTCTTTCGAAAAGTACTGGGAACCTTCCTCACAAATTGCAGATCGTACACTAGATGATTTGGTTGTTGCGAAAGAGCAATTGGGTGGATTACTTACATCATCTGTTAACTATCGATTGATCAGTGACGTGCCCTTAGGGACGTTCCTGAGCGGAGGCACTGACTCCAGCCTGGTCACTGCAATTGCACAAAAAGAATCCAACTTCCCGATAAAGACTTTTTCAATTGGATTCAAAGAAAGCAAATACAATGAATCTGATCATGCGAGGGAGGTCGCCTCTTACCTGAAAACTGATCATTATGAATTTATTTTATCTGAGAAAGATGCCCAGGAAAAGGTAGTGGATCTGGTAAGTATCTATGATGAACCTTTCGCTGATTCTTCAGCGATTCCAACGCTCCTCGTTTCTGAAATGGCTAGGAAAGAAGTAACAGTTACTCTTTCAGGTGACGGAGGTGATGAACTCTTTATGGGGTATGGAATGTACAACTGGGCAGCCAGGTTATCAAATCCATTAATCAGGTCTGTAAGAAAACCCATTTCAATTCTTTTGAATTTTGGCAGAAATAGAGAAAGAAGGGCCTCTAGGGTCTTTGACTATTCAAATAAAGATCGGATCAAAAGCCACATTTTTTCACAGGAACAATACTTTTTTTCTGAAATAGAAATAAAACATCTGTTAACAAAGAAGTCTATCTTAGAAATAGTTGAGGACTATCCAGAATTAAGAAGAAGCCTAAGCGCCCGTGAAGAACAGGCTTTTTTTGATTTAAACAACTACTTAAAAAGTGATCTACTTGTTAAGGTGGACAGGGCATCGATGTTTCACTCTTTGGAAACAAGAGTGCCATTACTTGACCACAGAATTGTGGAGTTTGCTCTAAATCTCGATGAATCACTCAAAATTAGAAATGGGACCCAAAAGTACCTTTTAAAGCAGGTACTTTATGATTTTGTACCACAATCAATATTAGAGAGACCGAAATGGGGATTTTCAATCCCTCTTCAAAACTGGCTTAAGAATGAACTCAACTATCTGGTCGATAAATACTTATCAAAACTGAGTATCGAGACTCATAATATTGTTAATTATGATCAGGTGAAATTACTTCTTGATGCATTCTCGCAAGGTCAGGATTTCTTGTATAATCGGATTTGGACGCTAATCATACTACATATGTGGCTTGAGGATAATGGTTAATTCGATTTATAGATTTTAACAAAAGACCCTTCCATTTAAATTTATGGTTGCGCTATGATATACACTCCAATCAAATTAATTGTAAATGCGGATGACTTTGGGTTATGCCATAGTGTCAACCAGGCAATATTGGACTGTTTTCTAAAGGGTAACTTGACCAGCACGACGATGATGACAAACATGCCTGGCACCAATGAAGCCGCGCAACTGAGCAAAGATCATCCAAGTCTCGGCGTAGGATTACATTTCTCTCTGACTGAAGGTCAGCCATTAACAGCATGCAAATCACTTACAGATTCTAGAGGTCAATTTTTAGACCGGGGGACTCTAATTACAAAGATCCTGGTGAAAAAGATCGTGTGGGGAGAAGTAGAGAAAGAATTTTTAGCCCAGCTAGAAAAAGCTATCGAGCTGGATGTGAATCCAACTCATGTAGACTCACATCAGCATGTTCATTTAATTCCCGGGATATTCAGGACCATACTACCACATCTTGAGTCACATAAACTCCCAGTAAGAGTTGCCCCAACGCCCATTAACAACACCATACTAATTTCAAATTTGATTAAGCTTATTAAGCAAAAAATTATCAACTATAATATCCTAAGACTCAAAAGAAAATACTCCAAATCACCTGACTTTATGCTTTCAATGCATGATTATCCAAATGTCGAAAGAGGTGACGACTTTTATCATGAATTATTGCAGCTCGTTAACGGACAAAGTGATAAAGATGGAAAAGTAGTTGAATTGATTGTTCATCCTTACATCAATTCAGATGATCTTATGAGTACTTATCCCTCTGACTACTATCAGCGACTACCCTTCTTCGAAACTGCATTTTTCGAACATCAATTATTAAGCAGACAAGAAAATTATTTCAAGTCAGATAAGGTAGAACTAATCAACTATAGAGAAATTCACAAGTAGTGGATAAAAAACTGACATACAGGAAATTTAACAATTCAGTTAAGGATGTTCGTCTGGTTGGTAACTGCTTCAATCAAAACAATCTTCAAAAAGATTTTGATCAGCTTGAATGGATGTATTTAATGGGAAAAGATGGTCCTCTAGAGTCTTTTCTTGCTTTTGATGACAACAAAGCTCCTCCTGCACTTGCAGGAATTTATGCCCTGTTCCCAGTGACATTTAAAATTGGAGGAGAAAATGTTAAGGCGTTGCAATCCCTTGATACATTGACAGATTCGGATTATCGTGGAATGGGATTATTTAGCAGGCTTTCTTCTATGACTTACAGGGACTGTTCAGAAGAAGGTTATCAAATGATTTATGGATTCCCTAATGAAAATTCTGCACACGGTTTTTTTAATAAACTGGGCTGGGTCGAAGTTGCTGATGTTCCTTTTATGATTCTACCCATTAACCTGAAATATTTCATTAGCCGACTGCCGATTTTTGGAAAGCTCCTTAGATTTATTCCTGCTATCCGAATCTTAAGAAAGAAAAAAATTACAGCCAGTGAAATTCGCACATTGGACCATTTTGATCACTCAATAGATACATTATGGAATAAATTCAGACAGGACATCAATATCTCCGTGGATAGAAATCAAGAGTATCTTTATTGGAGGTATATCAAAAAACCAAGAGAAAATTACATCATTAAAGGGCTTTTCCTACAGGGAGTGCTTGAAGCGCTGATTATCTACGCTGTGAAGGAAAAACACGATGGAAGAATCGGCTATATCATGGAATTCATATACAACCCAAAGAAAGAACAAGAAGCACTCGAATTAATGAAATATGCAAGAAATGAACTACTTCAAAGTAGAATTGATGTTTGTCTAGCATGGGTCTTTGATCATTCAATCAGCTATCCGTTGTTTAAAAAGCTTTCATTCTTCAAGTTGCCAAAATCACTAAGACCAATACAACTCCACTTTGGTTACAAAAACTTAAACTTGGATGCCAAAGCTGATCCTGGAGATTCCAAAAATTGGTATCTAAGTTATTCTGACTCTGATACAGTATAATATGATTCAATATAATAAAAAAGCACTCAGAGAACTTCGATATAATGAAAAGCCCATCTATTCATTTGTAGTAAAATCACCAGAAGTTTATTCCAATATTGACTGGGCAACTGTCGAGTCATTCGGCGAGGAATGGAGCAAATTCAGTGAGTTTTCAGATGACGAAATAAAGATCGCCGGAGACGAATATTTTGATATCATTTCAAAAAGAATGCTCACAGAAGACAGTATTGTTCTTGACGTGGGTTGTGGTGCAGGTAGGTGGTCAAAGTATTTAGATGGCAAAGTGAAATTTGTAGAAGCTATAGATCCAAGTGAAGCTGTCTATCCCGCTATGGGTTTATTGAAAAATAGTAATTGCAGAGTGACACAAGCATCAGTAGATGATATCCCATTCGATGATGATTCCTTCGATTTCGTGTTTAGTCTTGGGGTATTGCATCATATTCCGGACACAGCTGACGCTCTAAAAAAATGTGTTCAAAAGTTGAAAAAGGGAGGACACTTCATGGTCTATCTGTACTATAATATGGATAATAGGAACAGGTTGTACAAACTGTTTTTCTCAATTTCTAACAGTATTAGGTTAATCGTTCACAAAATGGGATCGGGTGGCAAAAAGACAGTTTGTGATTTGATTGCAACCCTTGTCTACTTACCGCTTGCAAAATTCGCATGGATAACAATGAAATTGGGGTTGAAAAAAATCGCTCGCTTGTTGCCTCTTTACAATTACCATGACAAAACATTTAGGCTGATGCGCAACGATGCACTTGACAGGTTTGGAACACCTTTAGAGCAGCGTTTTACTCGTGAGGAGATTACACAAATGATGAGGGATGCCGGATTATCAGATATTACTTTTTCTTCGAGGGAACCATTTTGGCATGCCGTGGGAACGAAGGGCGGTTAAGTAATCCTCTTAACTCTTTGAGTAGACTTCGTTAAAAATCTTCAAATAGATGTCCTTATTCGCCTCAATGGAATAGTTCTCAACAACAGACTTTCGTGCCTCCACACCCATTGATTTTCTCAGTCCTTCATTTTCAATCAGGTCGATTAGTCTATTTTCCCACTCATCTGATGTATTGACCAAATAACCTGAAACTCCATTTTCAATAATTCTGAAATTTGCACCAATGGCAGTAGCTACCGTCGGAATTCCCAATGCCATATACTGTAGAGCTTTCAGTCCACTTTTCCCCTGAACCCACTCTTCATCCGGTAAGGGATACAGCCCAATATCGATCTTCTGAAGGGTTTCAACTTCTTTTTCTTGAGACCATGCCACACTTTCAACCCTAAGTCCATCTACAGAAAAATTTGGATCTCCGATTATAAGTATTTTGACACGATACTTCATCTGAATCTTTCGTAGAATTGGCACAATTGTTCTTAGATATAGTGAGGTAGAAAAGCTTCCACTCCACCCTAACACTAATGTCTCACAGTTGGAATACCTATTAACAGGAAGGTAAGTTTCGGTATTGATGGTAGAAGAAATATCGGTGGTGTTCTGATTATGTTTTCTTACAAGCTGGTCAAGATATGGGGTACAAGTGATAACATGATCAGCATTCTTCATCAAGACAATAGGTTTTTGAGATGACTTAAATAAGCCAGCAATGGGATTTACCGTGCTCTTTGGCTTCATAAAAACCAGATCATCAATATCATACAAGAGGTTTTTAGAAAAAGCTGAAACAATTTTTTCAAAAAATGTTGTGCCAAACGGAGTGACCCAAAGAAACACAAAAACTCCATCATAAAAAGGTACCCTAAACAAGTCACCAAGTCTGACCAGATAGCCAACAATGGTCCAGAAAATCTTTTCGGGATAGCGGCCATTTCTGTAGACAATACCCCAGAACCTTTTACTCATAAATGGAGAAATTTGAATGTCATAGCCGTTTGACTTCAAATACTCAAAATACTGTTCGTATTTAAGTCTTTGGCCGGGAGCAACGCCTTCTGGATGAGGACACAATAACAAGATCCGTTTACTCATAATTACTAATTTCCCTCTCAGAGACTGTTATATATTTGGATGTATTTTTCCACTCCCTTATCTAGTGCGAAGTAATCAATTGCTCCGTCTCTTAGATCGTCTGGGTTCCAATCTTTTTTTTGCATCTGCTCTATCAATGTGTTGTAATGTTCTCTAGTAAACTTCTCAATCAGAAAGCCACTGTCATACTTTTCAACTATGGCACTTGTATCACCCACACCACTATTACAGATCACTGGAATACCCATGGCCATTATTTCCCCCTGTTTCGTGGGGGAAGAACTTTTCTTCGAATATGAGGGCATTATAAAGAAAATCGAATAATTCGAAAGAGATAAATACAGAGGAACATCAGATCTGGAAGACTCCGTAATTATGAAGGTTTCCGAGCCCAGCTGTCTTTTTTGAAAACCTTCTTGTATTACCCTATGAGAATCAGAAGGAGATACAAACAAAAATTTAGCGTTTTTAACTTCCCTACTTAACTCCTCAAAGAAGTCTAACATCTCTTCCAGCATATACCATGTCCCGATTGAACCAAGGTATGTTAAAATGAAATCATCATCACTTATATCTAGAAGGTCCTTGGCTTTCTTTTGTGCCGAAGTATTCACATTCCTTCTTTCAAACAGATCAGTGTCCGCGCAACATGGAATTACCACAATTGGCAGTTTCTTGTAATCATCTTTCCAGGTTTGTATTTCACATTTCCCGTTCGTTGTAAGACTTATAATACTATCGGCATTTTCGAGAAATTCTCTTTCCTTCTTTTTGAAGTATTTATAGATACTCGAGAAAATGGGATTTTTCAGATTCCATAAATTCCCATCAACTCGTTCATCGGCCCAAAAACCTCTCATGTCAAATACAAATTTTGCTCCGAACCTTGTTTTAAGTATCAGGCCGATGAGTGCCGGCAGATAGCTTCTGCAATGAACTACCTCGATCTGCTCTTTCTTAAAGATTTTTAGCGCCTTTCGTTTCAATCGAAAAACATCAAAAATTGTTGAAAAAACAGGCGGTCTCTTAGAGTAATTAACTGTTTCCCAGGCGATATTTGATTGACTCAGTAAACTCGCAATTAAGGATTTCCTTTTCTTTAATCCTGCTTTTTTTTCGCAGCTTAGTATTGTTATTTGGTATCCCTCTCTGGCAATTCCCTGCAGGTATGGAATAACTTGCGATTGCCCAAGCGGATCAGTCATTCCGTCATATGAGATATATAAAACTTTTCTCTTATTCATTTACTTAGTAAACGAAGCTCGCCTGGCTCTAGCTAAGGTAATGTGAGGTTGCTTTACCTTCCGGTTTCCAGCAATACCAACCATCGCAATGCAATAAAATTGCAATGATGGAATTCTATACCTCGAGAGATTACCAAAATTACCGGAAGTTAGACCAGTTGCCAGAGCGATTGTGATTGAAAAAATGAAGCAAAAAACTATAACAGGTTTTTTGATTTTTCTTAACACTCTGGCCTTCCCAGACGAAACAGATAAGAATGTCAGGTATACAAGAAACAGACTTTCTAGTGCAGCCAATAACATTAAGGGGTTCCTGACCTCCCAGGGAAATGGCCTGAATAATGACAGTGTAATAGCTTTTGGAGCCAAAAACAGCATTCCATCTATAGTTCCATCAAACACTTGCATTTCGTACCCTGATCCTCCGTGACCTCTAGGTACCGTCGATGAGGTAGAGCTTATGTTACTATGATACAGAGAAGATATATAAGCTGTTTCAGACAGTTTTTGCAGTCTGAATTTTGATTTGCTGCTTACAAGGTAACTAGTCCCATAGAAAGCGAAACCCAAGCCAAGGATTATCAAAATCGGCGTTACGAGTACTCTGAGAATTCGACTTCTAACTCTCGATCTGTTGTACATAAACATCCATATTGAAAGGGCAAGAACAGCAGCAATTAAAATGTAGACCTTGGTGTTGTTAAGAATGTATATAGAAGATAAAGTTAAGATAATACTCAAAACACTGATCTTCCTTTCAATAAATATGGAATAGACGCCATAAATCAAAAAATTTAAACCTGTCATAGCAAGTGTATCTTTTGTAATGCCAGATGACCAGAAGAATAACGAAGGGATAAAGAAAATGATCAGGACTACTTTGGTATTCAGTTTTGGTAATTCCTTAGCAAAAACTCCATATAGAAGAACCAGGCTTAAAAAATTTGTTGCTGCAAATAAAATAGCCACTGTCGAGTAATTATCAAATCCAAGTATGGAGAAAAGAGCGGAAACTTTGATAATGAAAAATTCTGCAGACGTATACCAGTAGATCTTCCTTACATATGGAAGAGCATAGGCACTCTCTGACCGCAAAAACAAGTCAATTGACTTGACCGGATCATTAAAAAAAGCTTCATGCAAAACAGAGCCTTGATTAAAGTAGTTAAACGTGTCACCACCCGTGTAATAAAACTGATAAACCAACCCCACGCTAATTGCTCCAACTATTTTTACCACGAGAGCTGGAACAAAATATCGCTTAAGCGTTGTATCCTTAATTCGTTTACGATACCAAAATGCCACAATGAGTACAATACTGGCATATATTGGAGTCACAATAATATCAACCAATCCCAAATTAAACTGCTTTTTAATTCTGCTGAACAAAGATAGGCATCCTTAATTCCACATCCTTGTGACAGCATTTGATATTAAATTTTTGAATACCATCTTGAGATTCAAAAACAAAGAATAAATTGAGACACCAACAATTGGTTCTCTCAATAAATGTTCAAATGTGTGGCATAGTCGGATATAAACTTTTTTCAAAAAACACTACTTCAGCTGGTGAAAATCTTGAATTAGCCGTGCAAACAATTGCAAAAAGAGGTCCAGACACTTTTGGCATATACTCGGCTAATAAGGATATTGGTCTTGGTCACACACGCCTTTCCATCCTTGACACCTCTGCAAATGGCGATCAGCCAATGTCCGATCCCAGCGGAAGATACACGCTGATCTTCAACGGTGAAATCTACAATCATCTTGATTTAAAGAGTCTAATCAAGGGTACATCGCTGAAATCCTCCAGCGACACAGAAGTCCTTTTACACCTACTTGTAAGTCACGGAATATCCTGCCTTGACAAACTAAACGGTTTTTTCGCCTTGGCGTTTTATGACAAAGAAACTGACACACTGATCCTTGCACGAGACAGAATGGGTATCAAACCCCTGTTGTACTATTCTGACAAAGACCAATTTATTTTTGGATCAGAAATGAAAGCTCTCCTTTCCTTTCCAATCAAAAAAACCATTAATCAACAAGCACTCTATTGGTATCTTAAGCTAAACTATTTACCGGGAAACCTCAGTTTACTCAATGGTTTTGCTAAGCTAGATCCGGGCCACTACTTAACTATTCAAGGCGCAAAGGTCGAAAAACATCCATTTGTTCATCCTAAAAAAGAACCAATAACACCCTCTGACTATGACTCCTCACAATCAGCACTCGTGAGATTGCTAGATCAAGCAGTACAAAAAAGGCTAATGTCAGATGTTCCACTAGGCTCATTTCTAAGTGGTGGAACTGACTCATCCGTTGTAGTGGCGCTTGCCTCTCGGCACACAACCCAACTGAGTACCTTTTCAATTGGATATAGAGAACACTCCTTCTTTGATGAGACAGAATACGCCGAGTTGGTGGCTAAAAAATTCAATACAGATCACACCACGTTTTCTCTCACCAATGATGACCTTCTTAACGACCTGGATGAAATAGTTAGTTACATTGATGAGCCCTTTGCAGATTCCTCAGCGATTCCGACCTACATTTTATCCAAGTATACAAGTCAGCATGTAAAAGTTGCGCTGTCTGGGGATGGGGCTGATGAGTTATTTGGAGGATACTACAAACATTTGGCACTCCACAAAGCATTGGGTTCAGGGTTGTCTAATGTTGTCATCAAAGCCTTGCATCCGTTAATTTCAGGATTTCCCAAATCTCGCTCGAATAGCATCAGTAATTTAATTCGTCGACTTGATCGATTCGGCCAAATGCTCAAGTTAGATCCAGTGGAACGCTATTGGTTTCTCGCCTCACTAACAAATAATCCATCTGATTTAATTAAGTCCTCAATCCCTGACAGTGATATTTCGGGTTTAAAAAACAATTTCCTAAATTCTGATCCTGATTTGAATGACTATTTGAAAGTCGATCAGCAAATCGTACTACCAGGAGATATGCTCACCAAAGTTGACCTAATGTCAATGTCAAACAGCCTTGAAGTCAGAGTTCCCTTTTTAGACAAAAACGTTGTAGATTTCGCGCGCTCACTACCCTCAGACTATAAAATCAAGGGAAACGAAAGAAAAAGAATATTGCAGGATGCCTTTAAGGATATACTTCCAAATGAAATTTATCAACGTCCGAAAAAGGGCTTTGAGGTACCGATGCTCCATTGGATGCGAAACGAACTACTTTCCGAACTTGACAATACTCTTTTTTTAGAAGATATTTTAGAAGAACAGAATTTGTTTGTGACGAAAAAAGTAATGCTGCTTCGGAAGCAACTTCTTTCTTCAAATCCAGGAGATGTTCATGGGACCATTTGGGCCCTGTATATTTTTCAAAAGTGGTACAAAAACTACTTCTTATGACACACAAGAATACTTTTGGATAAAGTGGATGAAACCAAACACAATATCAAAACGATAGATCTCCAATCTCAACATTTGAAAATAAAGGAGGAGATTGATATTGCTATTCAAGAGGTGCTCAGAGGTGCTCAATTCATAAAAGGACCTCAAGTCGATCAATTTCAAGAACATCTGGAGAAATATCTGAATGTTCATAACGTCATCCCGTGTGGAAACGGTACGGATGCAATTCAACTTGCATTGATGGCTCTGGATCTCCCAAAACAGTCTGAGGTAATCATTCCAACATTAAACTATGTTTCAGGAGCTGATATATGCGTATTACTTGGGCTCAAACCAGTCTTTGTAGATGTTGATCCCAAGTCATTTAATGTTACTTCGAAAGAAACTGAGAAAGCCATAACGAAAAATACTAAAGCTATAATTGTCGTTCACCTCTATGGTCAAGTGGCAGAAATGGAGTCAATCATAGAGGTTGCTAAAGCCAATGATCTTATCGTTATTGAAGATACCGCACAGGCCTTAGGAGCAAGCGTCAAACTAAATGAGGCATTCAAAAAAGCAGGCACTATTGGAGATATCGGAACTACTTCATTCTATCCTACAAAAAACTTGGGTGGCATGGGAGATGGTGGTGCAGTATTCACCAATAACGATATTCTAGCACTCAAAATGAGACAAATAGCTTTTCAAGGTCAGACTAAAAAATATCAGTACGATATAATTGGTTTTAATTCAAGACTGGACACAATTCAAGCTGCAATACTAGACGTGAAACTGAAATATCTTGATGCATACATCCAGACCAAGCAAGAAGTAGCCAATTTTTATGATCGTGCGTTAGTCAATCATTCTGGTATTGAGATACCATTCGTGCATGATAAATCAACACATACGTACCATCAATACACGATCAAAGTGAAGAATAGAGGTGAGATGATCAACAGATTAGATTCGGCGAGCATTCCATGGTCGATCTATTATCCAAGCCCTCTCCATCTTGAAAAAGCATTCTCATACCTAAACTACCAGGAAGGTGATTTGCAGAATGCGGAAAGTCTTTGCAAGCAAATACTATCTCTTCCTATTCACACAGAACTGACAGAAGATCAATTGGAATTCGTAGTTGAAGTTTTGGGTGACTAGTTTAGCTTGGTTCCGCTATAATTTCTTCAACCGCCTGACTGCCTCTTTTCTAGCAGCATGCTTCCGGTCGGCAATCTTTTTTACTTGCCTAAAATAGGATCGGGCCAATTCTAATTGGGCTTCTTTTTCAGCAATTCTACCCAAGTGAAGTAGTGAGTAAAAATAATAACCCTTTTTCTCAGCCCCGACTTGCTCAGCATACTTCATACTAAGATTGTAGTACTCTTTCGCCGGGGTGTATTTTCTTCTGATTTCGTTAATATGACCAAGGTAAAAGGCCGCGTACCTTCCCGAGTTGTCTTCATAACCAACTTGCCCACTGTCTATTTTCACAAGCATCTCCTGAGCAATTTTTTCTGCCTGACCGTATCTCCCGCTCTGATACAGCAAGCGCATATGGTATCGATCAAAGTAGGCATTCCTTGGAAAGGATTTATTTAAGTATTCGGCCACCTGAATCGCTCCACGAGTATCATTTTCTTCGGTCGCCAACAATCGCATCAAATAGTACTGAGCCTCAGTCCTTGAGTAGAAAGCATTCCGTGCAACCTCCTTCAATTGCTCGATCCCCTTTTCCTTATCTCCTTCAGGGAAAACCCACATCAGAGGTTTCAGCAACGGGTAATTCTCACGAATCCACTCAGAGTAGTAATTGAAAAGAGCATCTCCAAACAGCATCTCCGGGCTGTACGCCTCATGATCTCTGGTGTACTTGAGGTATTTGAGAGAGTTTTTTCCAGCAACAGCAGCTTTCCGATACCACCCACGTTCTGAATACAACCTCCCTTCGAAACCATAAGCAGCGGCTAAAAAGAAAGCTCCCTCGATTTCGTTGTAATCTTTGTACAATCTCTTGGCCAGCCTTTGCGTAGTGTCCATGTACGCAAGAAATTCCTTATCCCATTCTTCATTTTCATAGTTTGGGACTATTCTCCACCAGTAGTTCAAACTAATGAGCAAGTACGGCAAGGGATGCCATGGATATTGTTTTTTGAGGTAATTGAAATGATTCTTCGATTTTGTGAATTCAAAATTGTACATCGAGTTGATCGCCTCCGTTGCCTCAATTTGAATGTACGGGTTCTGCAACAAGTTGTAGTCAAGGCTATCCTGAGGTTGTGCCTCCGCAAAATTCACTGCTAGGATTACCACACTGAGGATGATATTTTTGATGTCAAATTTCATTCGAGCGCAAAACTATATGACCAATACTTTAGACAAATACAGAAAACGATTTTTAGAGGAATGGTTCGATTTTAGTTTTCCTGGAATGTTTGTAATCGTGTGCCTGGTCTACATGGCATTACTTTTTGTTAAGCGAGTCTTCATAATTGATACAATTGCTGCTTTTGAAGTACTTAACGAGCGAGGCGATATTTGGGTATTTGACATTTTGTATGGCATCCAATATTTGAGCATCCCCATTTTCCTGGCTTGGAAATTCACATGGACAACGCTTTCACTCTGGATTGGCAGTTTCATGTTCGGCTATCGTTTACATTTCAATCGGCTTTGGAAATTGGTCATGCTAACAGAGGTTTTCTTCTTCCTTCCAGAGATTTTTAAAATTCTCTACTACACCCTTTTCTATTCTGACCCCAACTATCATGACTATGTAGCGTTCTACCCATTTTCTTTGATCAATCTGGTAGACTACACAACCGTGGCAGCAGAGTATCATTACCCACTCAAATCTCTGAATATTTTCGAATTGATGTATTGGCCACTTTTAATGATCGGTATTTATTTCTTAAGCGGAAAAAAATGGAGAATTTCGGTTTATATCGTTCTATCTACATATGTGTTATTCTTCTTACTCTGGCTGGTATTTTATGTCGCTGTTTACTGAAACAGTAAATGTTAAAATCTTAGCCAGAGAAGAAACTAGGCCGTTTATAATTCTTTAATTGCTATTTTCGCCCTCTACATTAGGAATTTTATGGGATATCAGAGAATAAACATCATTACAGGTTGGTTTGCTTTTCTTGTTGCACTAGTAACGTATTGGCTTACCGTCGAGCCGACGGCTAGTTTTTGGGATGCTGGAGAGTTCATTGCCTGCTCTGCTAGATTACAAGTACCACACCCTCCTGGGGCGCCTTTCTTCCTACTTACAGGTAGAATGTTTTCCATGCTGGGAGGTGGAGATCTGGAACAAATAGCCTACTGGGTTAACATTCTAAGCGTGCTTAGCAGTGCTTTTTTCGTCTTGTTTATTTTCTGGTCCATCACACACCTTGCAAAAAGAATTTTAAAGATTAAAAAAGGCGAAGAGTCTACTTCAGATATCATTTTGATCATGGGAGCCGGACTTACGGGAGCGCTTGCTTGCACCTTCTCGGATTCCTTTTGGTTCTCAGCGGTTGAAGCTGAAGTGTATGCCATGTCCGCATTTTTCACTGGTTTCGTTCTTTGGGCGATTCTTCGATGGGAAAACTTAAGCGAAGAGCAAGATCGTGCTCGATGGTTAATTCTAATAGCTTACATGATGGGACTGTCCATTGGCGTCCACCTTTTGAATCTAGTAGCAATTCCCGTCCTTGCACTGATTGTTTACTTCAAATACTACGATAAGGTGACAAGGAATGGAATCATTGCAACACTAGCCATCTCTGGCTTTGTAGTTATTTTCATTCTCGAAGGGATTATACCTGGAATTCCTTCACTTGCAGGTCGAATTGAAATCCTGTTTGTCAACAGTTTTGGACTACCCTTCGGGTCGGGAGTAATCTTCTTTGCAATAGCCTTTCTGGCTGGATTGGCGTACGGAATCTATTACTCGGTCAAACACAATAAATACATTCTCAATACAGCTTTACTAAGTTTTGCATTCATCATGATTGGATACTCTTCATACATGATGATACCGATAAGGAGTAGCTATAACCCTCCAATTGACGAAAACAATCCCGAAGATATCATTTCCTTTGTCTCATATTTAAAGAGAGAGCAGTATGGAAGTCGTCCATTATTCAAAGGTCAGTACTATACTGCCACGCTGGTCGACAATAAGAAAGGTTCGAAAGTCTACATGCGTGGCGAGGATGATTATGTTGTAAAAGATTACAAAGTAGAGCAGGTATTCGACTCAGAACACACCACCATTCTTCCAAGAATGTACAGCAGCTCACCTAACCACGTACAGAAATACCAGGAAGTAACAGGATTGAAGGCTGGAGAAAAGCCGAGTTTTGGTGACAACATTTACTATCTTTTTAAACATCAATTGGGATACCAATACATGCGGTATTTCTTATGGAATTTCGTTGGGCGGGATTCGGACATCCAGGGAGCTTCCTGGGTTGGAATCACAGATGCTTTCGATGACATACCTTCCTCGCTAGCGGCAAATCGAGGTAGGAATATCTATTTTGGACTACCACTGCTGCTGGGAATCTTTGGGATATTTATTCAGTACAAAAGAGATCCGAAACTTTTTTCGGCCATTGCAATGCTCTTTTTCATGACAGGAATTGCAATTGTTCTTTATCTAAATACCCCTCCAATAGAACCCAGAGAAAGAGATTACATCTATGCGGGCTCCTTTTACATGTTCACCATATGGATCGGATTTGGGGTAATTATGCTTTACGATATGATTAGAAGGATTTCCAAACAAAAGAAAATTGCTGCCGTGCTTGCAACAGTCCTTGGGCTGAGTATACCGATTTTGATGGCGAGTCAAACATGGGACGATCATGATCGGTCAGAAAGATATTTCTCTGTAGATGCGGCTAAGAACTACCTGGCTTCATGCGCCCCAAATGCAATCCTATTCACAGGTGGTGACAACGATACCTTTCCGCTCTGGTACGCCCAGGAGGTAGAGGGATATAGAAGAGATGTCCGTGTTATTGTTTTGAGCTATTTCAACACTGACTGGTACATCCAACAAATGATGCGCCCTGCGTATGAATCGACTCCCCTTCCATTCGGTCTAACAGCCAAGCACTATCAACAGGGGGGACTAAATGACTATCTGCCAGTCGTAGAAAATCCAAATATCAAAGGTGCGATTAGTGCTGTACAATTTCTCAAAGCAATCGAGCAAGAACATCCACAGCTACAAATTCCAACCTCGATAAGCAGCTATAATTCCATCCCGGGCCGACGGATTATCCTGACCGGAATTGATACAGCCAAAGTTCGCGCCATGGTGCCTGATCACTTAAAAGGAAATGTTCAGCCTTACATGGACTTCAATGTAAAAGGACGAGCTCTAGAAAAGAAAGATCTAGCTGTCTTGGACCTTATTGTAAATGCCAATTGGGAGCGTCCGATCTACTTTAACAACACTTCGCTGGCTGGAGTAAACCTTGAACTTTCGCCGTACATGGTACAAGAAGGTATTGCAACACGATTGTTGCCAGTCCTAAACCCAAATCCTCAAGCTGGCTTCCAGACCAGCATAGATGTGATGTATGATAACGTGATGAACAAGTTTCAATGGAGAGGGCTCGATAATCCTGACATCTATCATTCACAAGATTACATGGGATTCTGCCTTAACTCCAGGAGCACTTTCAACACATTGGTTAGAGCATTAATAAATGATGGAGACTACGAAAGAGCCAAGAATGCATTGATAAAATGTTTGGAAGTTATGCCCAACGAATCCATTCCATACGATTTCTTTAGCATCGCCCAAGTAGATCTACTTCTTAAAGTGGGAGAGCCAGGTTTAGCAACACACATCGCAGAAGTCACCAGCCAAGATGCTGTAGAATGGTTGGACTATTATTTAGATAAGGGAATTAAAGATCCTGTGACTCTACAGAAAAAGATGCTGTACTTAAATGAACTTGCAAGGGCTTATAGAGCAAACGATGATCGAGAGTTAGCAAACAAGTATGAGTCGCTATTCACTCAGTACTACCAAATAATTGCGGGGGATCAAGTAGAAAGATCTAATTTTTAAGGAATCTGACTGCTTCTTTTACTCTGGCAACTTTGTCCTGAACAATCAGAAAGTAGTAGCCAGTAGCGAAGTCTTTTACTGAAATTCGATATTTCCCAAAGCCTAATTCCTCTGGTTGGATTGTCATCTTATTTCCAATCATTGAATTTAGTTCGAACGTTGCGTCTTTTAAAGATGAATCAAACTCAACCACGATATACTCGACTGCGGGGTTTGGATATACGCTGATCTTTGCCTCTTGAGAAAGGTCATTGCCAGTATCTTGGCCTAAAGCTGTGAAGCTTAGAGCAATGGCGAACGATAATATGATCAGTTTATTGCGCATTCTTGTTATACAAATTACGCAATTTTTTTTAGTTTGTTCCGCATCTGAATGAAATATTAATAGTTAAATAACGTTAACCAGCGCATATTTGATAGGACTATTCTAATAAATAATTGATTTTAACTGTTTTGAGGCCGTTTTTGGTCTTTTTTACTTTTTGTCGAAAAAATGAAAGATTTGATCTAAAAGAAGAGATTCAGACACTCTTTTGACAAATAGGGTTGGAAATGTGTGAAATAATATCTGAGGCGATCAAGCTATTTTCACCAACTTCTTCGGCGGCATTATCTCCTGCTTTACCATGAATGTAAACTCCAAGACTTAACGCGTCGAAAGGTGAAAGTCCTTGCGCCAGGAAGGATGAGATGATCCCGGTTAGCACATCTCCACTTCCTGCTGTGGCCATTCCTGGATTGCCAGATGGATTAAAAAAAATGTTCCCACTGACGCTGCAAACAGCTGAGTATGCTCCCTTCAAAACGACATTGAGTTTATACTTCATACAAAATGATCTTAGCTTCTCCAGCTTTTCAAAATCGTTAGTCCATTGACCAACGAGTCGCTTGAATTCCCCAGGATGCGGAGTCAAAATTGATTGATTGGGAAGCTTGTCCAGAAGGTTTTTATCTTCAGCCAGAATATTTAAGGCATCTGCATCCAAAACCAATGGCTTGTCATTGGCCTTAAGAAATTTTACCAATGCATTTTTTGTTTTGGAATCCGTTCCAATGCCAGGTCCAATTGCAACATATGCATCAGTGCTTTCAATTTTTGAAATTATACTTTCTTCCTCATCTTCTACAACCATCGCCTCCGGAACCAAAGTTTGCAAAATATCAACTCCGCACTTCGGTGAATGTACATTGATGAGACCAACGCCCGCTCTGAGTGCAGCTCTAGCACAAAGTGCCGCTGCTCCCATTTTACCTTTGCTTCCCGCCACTACAAGCAGTTTTCCAACCTTGGATTTATGAGAAAATTTATCTCTTACAGGTATCAATTTTAAGAGTTCGGCTTCCTCAGAGAAAAAGTATCTCGTCGGCAAATCATCAATAAATCTCCGACTTAACCCTATGTCAACGACATGCCAGTCACCTACAAACTCGCTACTCTCAGGTAGGAAGAAGGTCAGCTTAGGAGTTTGAAGTGAAATGGTGAATGAAGATTTGAAAACAATGGACTTTGCTGGTTGAGGGATATCTGCAAAGAGCCCAGATGCAATATCGATGGAGACTCGAATAACATCTGATTTGTTTACATACTCGATTAAGTCCGCAGCTAACCCCTCAGTTGGTCTTGATAGACCTGATCCAAAAATTCCATCAATAACAATTTGATCAGAGAGAAGTCCTGGAAAATTCGACGGTGCAGTCAGCAAAGTGTAATCTTTAATTCTTCTGAGATTTGCCTCAAAGTCAGGAGACCCTGTCTCTCCCAAAACAAAAACCGTAACCTCCCATCCTTTTCCAACAAGCATTCTGCCAATTACTAACCCGTCTCCACCGTTGTTGCCAGTTCCACAGAATAAGGTCACTGGCCTCTTCCTTGGGAAAAGCTCCAAAAACTTTGTTAGAAAAGCTCTGGAAGCTCGCTCCATCAAATCGATGGAGGCAATTGGCTCATTTTCAATCGTAAACTGATCGGCTGCTCGGATCTGAGATGAACTTAATATTTTCATGGCTATCTGTCAACTTCACCCATTAACAAATCTAGTGAACCTACAATTGCAAATAGATCTGAGATCATACATCCCTTACTAATCTCTGACAGCACTGAGAGATTCGAAAAACTTGGTCCTCTGGCCTTACATCTAAATGGTTGATCTGACCTTCCGTCTGCTCTGAAAAAGAACCCCAACTCTCCCTTTGGATTTTCTGCCCTGAAATACAAATCCTGAGCTTTTGGCCTGATTTTCTTGGGCACCAATGCTCGGGGATCAAAGTCTTTGGATCGTTTATGTTCATCAAGAAGTTTATTGACACATTGCTCAATGATCTTTACAGATTCCAAACATTCGTGGTATCTAACCCAATTGCGGTCCCAGCAATCACCAGTTTGCCCCATCTCTCCTCTCCCAATTGGGACCTCAAATTCTATTTCCGGATAAACGCTATACTGATCAATCTTCCTGAGGTCAAACTTCAACCCCGAAGCTCTAAGCATCGGCCCTGTAATCCCGTGGTTCACAGCCAAATCCAGCGGCAGTATACCAACACTAGCGGTCCGTTCTATGAAAATCTTATTAGATATTAATAATGTTTCAACCTCTGCCAATTTCGGTTTCAAATAATCAACAAACTCCTTTGAGCGTTCTTCAAATCCAACTGGCAGGTCATAGTATAAACCACCAACCCAAATATAATTGTAGAGCATCCTAGCCCCACTTGCCCACTCAAGCATCCGAAGGATATGCTCCCGGTCTCGCATCATCCAAAGAAATGGTGTGATCGCCCCAATATCTAATCCGTAAGTCCCAATAGCCACAAGATGGGATGCCAGGCGATTAAGTTCTGCAACTAATACTCTGATGTACTCAACTCGTTTGGGTATTTCCTGATCAATCCCCAGCATGCGCTCAACACCCATCACAAATGCCCATTCGTTGTTCATCGCAGCCACATAATCCATTCGATCCGTGTAGGGTATTACCTGATTGTAGGCAAGAGACTCTGCATGCTTTTCAAAACATCGATGCAGGTATCCAATATGTGGTACTACGTCCTTTACAATCTCGCCATCTGAAACTACCTCCAACCTAAGAACACCATGTGTGGCAGGATGCTGCGGCCCAACGTTGATAATCATCTCCTCAGACTTGAGATCAGATTGCTTGTATTTCAGAGGCTCAGAGGCAGAAAGTTTGGAATATGTTGGTTCTGACTCCATTAGAAAATGGATAATGGACAATGGACAATGGACAATCTCATTTCACCTTGCGTGCTTTGGCACTTTTAATAATTGAAATAAGTAATCTCTTCAACTCAGAACATTGCATTATCAATTCATCAACTGCATTACTGTTCAGGTTAGCATCCCTAATCAGTCTCAACCAATAATGAGTTTCGTGAGCCTCCTTGTTGGCAATTGCCAGCTTATGAATGAAATCAGCTTTTGATTCTGCTTGCTGTGCCTCCTCAGACATGGCCCCAATCGCAGTTCCACTTCTGAGCACCTGTTTTGTAAGGATAAATTCCCTTTCATCTTGCTGGATTTTTCTCACAATTTTTACGATCAAGAGAGCAAAGTCATAGCTTTTTTTCAATAGAGGATTTTCTCTATTCTCAATTCTCAATTCACCATTTTCAATTTGATCCGTCATTCGTCAGCTTTCCATTTAACGACGATGTCATGATACTTCTCCTGCTCCACATAATCCTTTCTTAACGGGTGTCCTTCCCAATCAGCAGGAAGCAAAATTCTTCGCAAATCCGGATGATTGCTGAACGAAATCCCAAGGAGATCAAACGCTTCACGTTCGTGCCAATCTGCGGTCTTCCAAATGTGTGAAACAGAATTGATTGTTGGTGATTCTCTAGCCAATTCTACTTTCAACATCAAATGAAGATCATAAGGAATACTATAGAGATTGTAAATTACCTCCATTGTTCCAACCTCCAATCCGTTGTCAAGGGCGGTCAGACAGGAGAGTTGATCAAAATAGGTTTGCTCGTTGGAATGTAGCAATTCGCATACTTGTGAAATAAGATCCGAACTAACCAACAGAGCACTAGGTGTTGCATTCTCATCCAACCCCCGAATAGCATTTGGCACTTCATTTTGAATGAGTTCCTTAAGTTTTTCAAGCTCCATTTTTCTCCTTCATCAGTTTTTCTAACGCCTTTGGTCTAAGTACAGATTCGGTTCTAATTTTTTCCTGAAGTTTTAGGAAACCACCGATCAGAGCCTCAGGTCTTGGAGGGCAACCTGGCACATACACATCAACAGGAATTACACGATCTACACCTTTGAGCACATGGTACCCGTGTTCCCAGTACGGACCTCCGCAATTAGCACAGGAACCCATGGAAATAACGTATTTCGGTTCCGCCATTTGCTCGTACAATCGCTTAACCCGGTCAGCCATTTTAAATGTGACGGTACCTGAAACGATCATTACATCCGCCTGCCTCGGTGAATTTCGAGGAATGACTCCAAATCGATCTAAGTCGTAAGCCGAAGAGGCTGTGGACATAAACTCGATTGCGCAGCAGGCCAAACCGAATCCTACTGGCCATAAACTGCTCAGACGAGCCCAATTTAGGAGATCATCAAGCTGAGAAACGATAATTCCACCCTCTCCAGTCTTAAGTCCTCCGATTTCTGGTAGCTCAGTTTCTTTCATTGAATTCCTCATAAAATTTTCCTGGAATCTTTGACTTGAACTCACTCTGGACAGGTTTTGGTCGAACCCAGTCCAGCATTCCTTTTGCCCAGACATAGGCAAGGCCAACCGCCAATATGCCAATGAAAATAAACGTTTCTACAAATGAGAACCACCCCCACAAACCGTTTGTCTCCCTGAGCATTTCTTCATCTCCAAAGACCGTGGCCCAGGGAAATAGGAAGACCAGTTCGGCCTCAAAAAGGAGAAAGATCAGAGCTATGACATAAAACCTGACATTGAAATTTATCCATGCAGACCCAGAAGGCTCTTCGCCCGATTCATACGTAGTCTGCTTTTCGAGAGTCGGATTGTTTGGTCGCAGAGACTTACCAAAAAGTAGCATTGCAATGACAAAGCCAATTGCTCCCACAATAAAAAGCAGAACAGTACCTAAGCCGCTGATTTCGGTCATATGGGGAAATTACTTAATTATCTCAATTAACTCTTAGAATTCAAGCGGGTCGAGGTGCTTAAAATGACCATTTTGCTTGATTTTGTCTTGCGCATGTTGGGCTCGCTCAAGTGCTGGTATCAACCTATTGAGGTGGTCAATAGCAAATCGTAATCGCTCGCTTTCTTTTCTCATTTCCAACAGCAAGTATTCTTCTTCAGGCTTCAAACCAATTTTGTGCCCGATCTCAAAGACCGAATTTATTCCGGAGATATCTGGTGCATTTATTTCGCCTAGCCACACAAAAAGCTCACGAACCAATTCTTTGAATTCAACCAATTTGCTTAAGTTCTTATCATCGTCGTTTTCCACAAATTCTATTGACCCACCCGCATACAACTTGTCCTTCCATGGATTTTGAAAATCTGAAACTTCAAACACTCGAAGCCCAAGGGTTTTGATGTCTAATCTACCATCGGAATACTTTTTGGTCACCTCAACAATTTTCACCTCGGTTCCCAATTCCACCTTGTTTAAAACATGTGACGCAATACCAAAAGTGAGAGCCCCCTCAAGGCAGTCATTTACAAGTTGCTTGTAGCGAGGTTCGAAAATATGAAGATTGACTCCTTCACCTGGGAAGGCAACAATATTCAACGGAAAAATTGGTAACTCGACAGACATCAAAAATTGAAACTCGTTATACAGAAAATAGTTTGGTAGATTAGACCGATGGGTAAAGTTATGATCAATCAAGGAAGAAGCCTGCCATGGACATTTAGATTTATTGCGGTTCTTATTGTTTTTACACTTATTGTGGTTTCCATGCAAAACCTTCCAGAGCGTCTAGCTATTCCTATTGCCATTTTGCTGTCATTCCTATTTCCCATGATCTGGTTTTCAAATAAAATCCTGACGATTGATAATGACTTAAAAGAAATTCATGAGGGTTATTGGATTATGGGGTACAAAACTGGGAAACGGAAAAAGTATAAATCAGTAGACAAAATTTTCATCAACAAAGTGAAGACAAGTCAAAGCATGTATTCTCAATCAAACCATGGCCACAGCGTGAAGGGCGTGGAATACCATGCTTATCTGAAATACGATGAAGACAAAAAACTTTTTCTGGCGGGTGATCCACTCGAAAAAAGACTGGAGAATAAGATGACAAAAATCAGAGAAAAACTGGGGTTGAGTTAAGTCAATGTCTGTTAGCATCTGATTAGCTTTGTCGAAAGCTAAACTGAAAAATGGCAAAATTTCACACGCTCAAGGTAAAATCAATTTCCAGGCCCACTGACGAATCTGTCGCAGTCTCCTTTGAGATTCCTGACTCGCTCAAAGATGACTTTGAATTTACCCAGGGACAGCACATCACGTTGAAAAAAGTCATTGCCGGAGAGGATACCAGACGTACGTATTCCCTTTGCACCTGTCCATTAGATGAAAAAATTGAAGTAGCAATCAAGAAACTGGACAAAGGCAGATTTTCAACTTTTGCAAATGACGAGTTGAAAGTTGGTGACAAGTTGGAAGTGATGCCGCCACACGGGAGTTTCTATACCCAACTTGATCCGAACAATCAAAAGACATACGTTGCTTTCGTAGCAGGAAGCGGAATTACACCGATACTTTCAATTATCGAAACCACGCTGAGGAGTGAACCAAAAAGTGATTTCATTCTCTTCTTTGGAAATAGGAAAACGAGTACAATTATTTTCCATGAACGGTTAGAAGCACTGAAGAATAAATTTATGGGACGGCTTAGTCTATACCATATCCTAAGTGATGAGAGGCAGGACTCGGAGCTATTTAATGGAATTATTGATGCTGAGAAAATAGATAGATTTTCAAGTTTATTTTTTGACGTCAAATCTGCAGATGATTTTTTCACTTGTGGCCCTGAACCGATGATGTTGACAGTGAGAGACACGCTAAAAGAATTAGGAGTGTCAGAGGAGAAGATCCACTTGGAGCTATTCACTTCGCCAGTTGGCAAACTAGGTGAGGCTAAAGTCGAAGTTGAGCATGAAAAAGCACAGAGCGAAATAACTGTTGTTCTCGATGGCATTAGCACATCATTTCCCTACAACTCGAAAGAATCGATTCTGGATGTTGCATTTCAGAATGGAGCAGATTTACCCTACGCGTGCAAAGGAGGTGTCTGTAGTACATGTGTAGCAAGAGTAGAGGAAGGTGAGGTTGAAATGGAAATCAACTACGCACTTGAACCAGACGAACTTGAAAGAGGGCTTGTGTTGACCTGTCAGTCGAGACCGAAAACCGAAAAAGTGAAGCTTACTTTTGACGTTTAATCTAGGAACAAATTGATTGTTTCTTAGTTAACTAACTTTGAATATTGAAATTAAGAAGATGGACGAAAAGCAGTTAGAAGATCATTTTAATGAAAAAATAGACAAGGATATCCGCATTGAGCCAAAGGATTGGATGCCGGACAACTATCGTAAAACTTTGATTCGCCAAATTTCGCAACACGCTCATTCAGAAATTGTTGGAATGCTCCCTGAAGCCAACTGGATATCACGGGCTCCAACGCTTCGAAGAAAAGCGGCGGCACTTGCGAAAGTTCAGGATGAAGCTGGACATGGGCTTTACTTGTATAGTGCCTGTGAGACCCTAGGTATTGATAGGGATACATTGCTTGATCAACTCCATAGTGGTAAGGCAAAATATTCCAGTATTTTCAACTACCCAACCTTAACGTGGGCCGATATGGGCGCTATTGGATGGCTGGTAGACGGAGCGGCAATTATGAATCAAGTTCCGCTATGCCGTGCCTCTTATGGACCATATGCGCGCGCGATGGTCCGAGTGTGCAAAGAAGAATCATTTCATCAGCGACAAGGCTTTGAGATAATGTTGACACTTTGCAAAGGTTCTGATGAGCAGAAGAAAATGGCGCAAGATGCACTGAATAGATGGTGGTGGCCTGCTTTGATGATGTTCGGCCCAACTGATGCAGATTCTCCTCACACAGAACAATCGATGCGTTGGGGAATCAAACGCTTTACGAATGATGAGCTACGCCAAAAATTTGTTGACGCGACAAAACCACAAGCAGATCTATTGGGAATCACAATCCCTGATGCTGATCTGAAATGGAATGAAGAAAGAGGTCATCACGATTTCGGAAAAATTAATTGGGACGAATTTTTTAACGTGATTAAGGGAAATGGCCCCTGTAATAAACAACGTATCGACGCCCGGACGAAAGCCTGGGAAGAAGGTGCATGGGTACGAGAAGCTGCGAGTGCCTACGCCGGAAAGAAGAAGTCTAAACAGCAAGCTGCCTAGTGTAGTGTATAGTAAACTGGTTACCGGTTTACTCATTTAACCATTTAACTACAAGTAAGATGAACAATTGGCCACTTTGGGAAATATTTATCAGAAGCAAAGCCGGATTAAATCACAAACATGTGGGAAGTCTGCATGCTGCCGATGCTGATATGGCAATCCAAAACGCGAGGGATGTTTACACCAGAAGAAACGAAGGTGTTAGTATTTGGGTGGTAGAGTCAAAATACTTGACTGCTTCTGACCCTGATGATTCAGATCCATTGTACGAACCAGCAAAGGACAAGGTGTATAGACACCCAACATTTTACGATTTACCTGACGAGGTAAAGCACATGTAATTTTTTGTCATTTCGAGCAAAGCGAGAATCTATGAATCATTTATTCAACTATACCATTCAGCAAGCAGACAACTGCCTTATTCTTGGACAGAGATTAGGCGAGTGGTGCGGCCATGGGCCAATCCTGGAGCAGGATATAGCAATGACAAACATCTCGTTGGACCTTATCGGTCAGGCAAGAATGCTGTATCAATATGCTGCCGAAATTCAAGGCGAAGGAAAATCTGAAGATGATATTGCATACCTACGAGATGCATGGGACTTTAGGAATGTGCTTCTGGTTGAACAACCAAACGGGGATTTCGCCAAAACAATAGTGAGACAGTTTCTCTTTGACAGTTTCAATTGCAATTTCTATGAAGCGCTAAAAAGTAGCAATGATGAAAAGCTTGCTGCAATCGCTGCCAAGTCTCATAAAGAAGCTCTATATCATCTGAAATGGAGCTCCGACTGGGTGTTGAGACTAGGTGATGGCACCGAAGAAAGCCATGAACGGATTCAAAATGCATTGAATGAGCTCTGGTCTTATTCAGGAGAAATTGTAATTCCCACAGAAGCAGATCAAGTGGCACTTGAAACAGGATTTGGAGTAGATCTGATCGCTCTCAAATCCAGACGAGACAGTAAAATCAAAGAGGTTTTAGAGGAAGCAACGCTCTCAATTCCGGAAAGCACATACAGTCACTCCGGCGGTAAAGAAGGGAAACACACAGAGTATCTTGGGTACATTCTGGCTGACCTCCAGTTTTTGCAGCGAGCCTATCCGGGCAATGAATGGTGAGACTTGTTGACTAGTGATTAGTTAAAGAGTTAATTAGTATGGTCGAGAAATTGAGGCATTCTACAATTTAACTATTCAATCCATGATAAGGCACATCGACGATAATTTCTTCCAGCATTCGTGGAAAATCCCATCCCAAAGTGCTGGCATGGTAGTCACTCATCTTAAAAGTCTCACGTTTGTAGACAGTGGTTTATCCTGTGATACTTTTAATATCATACACATTCACGATGGCCTCAATCTTTCAAAAGAAGAATTAAGCAACGCACTGCAGCACTTCAAATCGAGAAATCTTGAATACTGCATCTGGATCAATGGACAAAATCTCTCTGTCGAGGTTAAAGATTACCTGGAGGAACAATCTGTTTCTGAGCAAAACAAGGAAGTCGGAATGGTACTGGATTTGAAGAGTTACAAGCAAATAGGTAGTGAACAACACTCGAACATCGAAATTGTCAAGAATTCTCAACAACTCACAGCATATGCCACTGTCATTGCAGAGAACTGGAGTCCGCCAGATGAAAACGTGATCAAATATTATGACCGAACGTCAAGTCAATATTTGTCGACTGATAGTAAAATCATATTGCTGGTTTACTATCATGAAGGTAAACCTGTATCTACCGTTGAGATGTTTCCGTCGAGCCGTGAGACCATCGGCCTTTACGGTTTTGCCACGCTCTCATCACACAGAGGACTTGGGATTGGAACTTCGTTGATGACTTTTGCATTGAATAAGTGTAAGGAGGTAGGATATACTCACGCCATTTTACAAGCATCTGAGGATGGTATTGGTATCTACAGAAAATTTGGCTTCAAGGAATTAACTACCTATTTTGAGTATGCCTGAAAAGATGATCATCGATAAGGAAAATATCATTCAATTGTTGGAGGAGGTTACTGATCCTGAAATTCCCGTCATTTCAATCAGGGACCTGGGAATTCTTCGCGATGTTAAGGTCCAAAATGATGCGATTGAAGTCGTAATTACTCCCACCTACTCCGGTTGCCCTGCCATGCTTGAAATTGAAAAATACATCAACAATACGTTGAAAGAGAATGGCATCATAAATTTCAAAATCACCACGGTGCTTTCTCCGGCTTGGACCACAGAGTGGATGTCAGCTGAAGGCAAAAAAAAACTGAAAGAGTATGGTATTGCTCCACCAAATCCTACTGATGAAGCGGACATTCAGTGTCCAAATTGCAATTCCCGAAATACCACACTGATAAGTCAATTTGGATCTACTGCTTGCAAGTCGCTGTTCAAATGCGAAGACTGCCTGGAGCCGTTTGACTATTTCAAGTGTCATTAGATTTGCGTGCCACTGGTTAATTAGTCGAATAGTTAATTGGTAAAAATGAGTAAGAATCTTACTGACTTAGAGGTATGGAAGAAGGGTAGACTTTTTAGAAATGATATTTCAACTTTGGTGAATACATTTCCGGCACATGAGAGATTTAAGTTGATTGATCAGATGATCAGAGCTTCACGATCAATTACAGCTAATATTGCAGAGGGTCATGGTCGCTTTCATTTTCAGGAGAATATTCAATTCTGTCGCCAGGCAAGGGGCAGTTTGGTTGAATGCTTTGATCATCTCACTGTTGCATTAGATGAAAACTACATTCTGAGTTCAGTTTTCGAAGATTTCCTGAAGAAATATGAAGAATTGATCAGGATGCTTAACGGATACATTTCATATTTGAAAACCAGAAAGCAGAATGTGAAGTAACATCCAATTAAATTTACTATTTAACCAATCCAACCAGTCAACTATTTAACTAAATGACCATACAACTAAACAGGAAAGACAATCTCGGAATCATCACCTTCAATCGTCCGGAGGTCTTTAACAGTTTCAATAAAGAAATGGCCCTGGCTGTCCAGAACGCACTGGATGACTATGCAAGTGATCCAAACATAAGAGCAATCCTCATCACTGGAAATGGGCGTGCATTTTGTGCAGGTCAGGATTTGCAGGAAGCGATTGATGACAATGGACTGGAAATCAAGCAAATCGTTGATGAGCATTACAATCCGATTGTCAAAAAGTTAAGATCGATCAAAAAACCAATTGTAGCTGCCGTAAATGGTGTAGCTGCTGGGGCGGGCGCAAATCTGGCTCTTGCATGCGACGTAGTTGTGGCGGCACGATCGTCATCCTTTCTTCAGGCTTTTAGCAAGATCGGTTTGGTTCCAGACACAGGTGGAACGTTCACTCTCCCACGAATTATTGGTTTTCAAAAAGCTTCGGCGCTAATGATGCTGGGGGATAAAGTTCCTGCAGAAGAGGCTGAGAGAATAGGTATGATCTACAAAGTATTTTCCGATGAAGAATTGACTAGTGAATCTAAAAAGTTAGCTGCCAAACTTGCAAACATGCCTACAAAAGCATTGGGTTACATCAAGGAAATGCTTAATCAGTCTATGGCGAATACGCTTGATCAGCAATTGGAAATGGAGAAAGAATATCAGTTTAGTGCCACCGAAACGCACGACTATAAAGAAGGCGTGCAGGCATTTTTAGAAAAAAGAAATCCGGACTTTAAAGGAGAATAATGCCAAAATTAAGCGTAATAGGTGCCGGTACGATGGGAACTGGAATTGCACAGGTAGCGGCAACGGCTGGTTGGGATGTAGTAGTTAATGATACTAATTCATCGATTCTGGAAAAATCTTCAGAAAGTCTGATCAAGGTGATGAACCGACTTGTTGAAAAGGAGAAAATCAATCAGGAAACTGCAGACAAGATTTTAGGTCGGATTGATTTCACAGAAGACCAACAGTATTTTGAAAACAGCGACCTCGTCATCGAGGCGATTGTTGAGAATCTGGGAATCAAGCAAAAAGTATTTTCAGCGATTGAAAAAATAGTCAGACCGGACACGGTTATAGCCTCAAATACATCATCGCTATCCCTTGCTTCAATTGGGGCTTCTCTGGAAGACCCTTTCCGATTCGTTGGAATCCATTTCTTCAATCCAGCCCCGCTAATGCCATTGGTAGAAATCATTCCTGCTGTCCAAACAAATCCTGATGTCACCACTAAAACCAAAGACTGGGTTGACTCATGGAAAAAATTAACGGTACTTGCAAAGGACACGCCAGGGTTTATTGTGAACAGAGTGGCGCGCCCTTTTTACGGAGAATCGTTAAGAATCTACGAAGAAGGTATCGCTGACTTTGCTACAATCGACTGGGCTATGAAGGAATCAGGCGGGTTTAGAATGGGACCCTTCGAGCTAATGGATTTCATTGGAAATGACATCAACTATACAGTAACTGAAACAGTATTTCAGTCTTTTTTCTACGACCCAAGGTACAAACCGTCTTTCACCCAGAAGCGAATGTCTGAAGCGGGGTTCCTTGGGAGAAAGTCTGGGAAAGGATATTACAATTACGCCGATGGCGCCACTAGACCCGAGCCCCAACAAGATGAAAAACTTGCCAAGGAAATTCTAAACCGAGTTTTGGTAATGTTAATTAATGAGGCAGCGGATGCGCTGTTTTTGAATATCGCAACCAAAGAAGACATCGACCGTGCTATGACAAAAGGCGTGAATTATCCGAAAGGATTGCTGAAGTGGGCAGATGAAGTTGGAATTAATTGGTGCGTTCAGCAGTTAGACAAACTATATGATGAATATCGGGAGGATCGATATCGTTGCAGCCCTTTGCTGCGACGAATGAATGAGACAAACCAAAAATTCTACTAGGTGACCAAAGCAGAAAAAATAGTAGATCAAATGATTGCCGCAGATACGTTTAGCAAGTGGCTAGGAATTGAAGTGCTTGAAGTCGCTGATGGTTTAGCAAAGATCAAAATGACAGCAAGAGAAGAGATGCTCAATGGACACGGAGTTGTACATGGTGGAATTTCCTTTTCATTAGCTGACAGCGCATTTGCATTCGCCTGCAATACACATGGACAAAAGAGTGTTTCAATTGAAACATCTATCAACCACATCCAACCAATATTTGCAGGAGATGAATTAGTCGCGACAGCAACCAAGGAAAGTATTTCCAGAAGTGTTGGAAATTACTTGGTGAGGGTAACCAGAAAAGATGAACTAGTAGCCCTTTTCAAAGGAGTAGCCTTTCGAAAACAAGAAGAGTGGAACGTGGGCTAGATGTAGTTGAATAGTTAACCAGTAAGAATAAAATCCTTAACTCACTATTTCACAAGTCAACTAATACACCAATCAACCAAGAAAAAATGAAAGAAGCATACATAGTAGACGGCATTCGCACACCTATTGGGAAGTTTGGCGGGACCTTGTCCGCAGTTCGAACGGATGATTTAGGTGCGCTTGCCATCAAAGAATTAATAAGCAGAAACTCAAACCTTGATCCTGCCGCAGTTGACGAAGTGATTATGGGATGTGCCAATCAGGCAGGTGAGGACAATCGTAATGTTGCGCGAATGTCTCTTTTGCTGGCAGGATTGCCTTATTCGGTTCCGGGCGAAACGGTCAATAGGCTTTGTGCTTCAGGTATGTCTGCTATTGTTCATGCCAACCGAGCCATTAAAACTGGAGACGGAGATATCTTTATTTCCGGGGGTGTAGAAAATATGACACGTGGACCATGGGTCATTTCCAAATCTACAAAGCCTTTTGGGACAGATGCCAAAATGTATGACTCCAGCTTTGGATGGAGATTCATCAATCCACAGATGGAAAAAATTTACGGAGTGGACTCCATGGGGATGACTGCAGAAAACCTGGTGGACATTCACAACATCAGCCGTGAGGATCAGGACGCTTTTTCCTATCGATCACAAATGAAAGCAGCCGAGGCTCAAAAGAACGGGAGACTGGCTGAAGAAATCGTTGCAGTCGAGATTCCACAACGTAAAGCTGATCCCATTGTTTTTGATCAGGATGAATTTATCAAGGCGACTACAACGCCAGAAATACTTGGCTCATTAAGACCAGCGTTTAAAAATGATGGTTCGGTCACTGCAGGAAATGCTTCTGGTCTTAACGATGGTGCAGCAGCAGTACTTGTTGCGTCAGAAGATGCGGTTAAGGCTCAGAATTTATCTCCAAAAGCAAGGATAGTGTCCTCAGCTGTTGTTGGTGTTGAACCGAAAATCATGGGAATTGGGCCGGTTGAAGCTACCCAGAAAGCCTTAAGCAAGGCAGGACTAAGCTTGGATGAAATAGATGTAATTGAAATCAACGAGGCTTTTGCTGCTCAGTCTCTTTCTTGCACCAGAGCATTAGGCTTAGATGATAAGGATGAGCGAATGAACCCAAATGGTGGAGCAATCGCCATTGGACATCCGCTAGGCATGACAGGAGCGAGAATCACCTATTCAGCCGCACTAGAGCTTCAGAAGACAGGCAAGCGTTATGCGCTGGCAACCATGTGTATTGGAGTTGGGCAAGGCTATGCCATCGTTTTGGAAAGGGCATAAAAAAGACTGCCAAATGGCAGCCTTCATATTTATTGCTTAAGATCTGGAATTAGTCTCTGCTCAAGATTCTAATCCCAAGATTGAATTGAAGAAAGTTTGAATCTTTTACTAAGTTGTATGCAAGGCCAAGGTTCAATCGGCCTACATACACACCAGCTCTCGGAGCAAATCCAAATTCAGAATTGCTTTCTCCCGGATCCGTGGTTGTAACTCCATTTATTGTTGTTGTAACCTCTACTGCCTTAGCAACATATAGTCCAAGCCCCAGACCAGCGTAAGGAGTCACCTTATTCGTTGAAAATCGATAAGTTCCAGTAGCCAAATATGGATTCAACGTTTGAGCATCAAGTGAAACACCTGCGATATCGGCACCAGCAAATACATTAGCTCCTAAATACAAACCAAGATCAATGTTTTCAGTAATCGCGTACTTAGGTTCGATGTAAAATCCAATACCAAGATCATAGGCATCAGCAAAATCTCCTTGTGGAGAATTAAAGTTAGGACCAAGTTCGATATGAAATTGAGCCATAGAGGAATACCCTAGTACTCCTACTGCAAAAACGGTTAGAAATAACTTTTTCATAGTTTGATTTGTTTTATTTGGTGAAAAAATCTGACGCTAAACTAGTCTATTTAATAACAGTCTCAAATACCTAAGTTTAGGCATTTTGCAGGCTGCATAATTAGTTTGTGAATGATTCATTCCTTTAATTTGGCCCAAATGTCTCGGGTCTTAAAGCCTGACTGGAGTCTACTTAGCCATCTACTGATATGATTTATTCCTTCAAGGGCTTAAAGCCTGTCGTACACGCATCCTCCTTCGTCCATCCGCTGGCTGCAGTTACAGGGGATGTCATAATTGGGCAAAATGTGTACGTCGGCCCTGGAGCAGCGATACGTGGTGACTGGGGACGAATTGTAATCGAAGATGGTTGCAATGTGCAAGAAAATTGCACTGTTCACATGTTTCCGGGGATTACCATCACCCTACAAGAAAATGCTCATATTGGCCACGGCGCTATTGTTCATGGTGCTCAAATTGGGAAAAATGTACTTATCGGAATGAATGCGGTCATTATGGACAATGCTGTGATTGGAGATGAATGCATTGTTGGAGCATTATGCTTTATCAAAGCTGATGAAGTATTCGAACGAAGGAGTTTGATTGTAGGAAACCCAGGAAAAAAAATAAAAGAAGTCAGTGACGATATGATCAGCTGGAAAACGGAGGGTACGAAACTCTACCAAAAACTACCCGGTGAATGTCATGAGACATTAAAAGAATGTGAACCGTTGAGAGAAGTGGAGCCTGATAGGCCGACAGCCTCAGCTAACTATAAAACCTGGAATGAAAGCAAAAAGTAAATCCAAGAAAGGTATCAATCAATGAGTGATCAGAACATGCATATTGCCGTCTCTGGCAACATTGGCGCTGGCAAGACCACCCTAACGGAAATGTTAGCAAAACATTACAAATGGCATCCCGAATATGAGTCCGTGGATAACAATCCATACCTTGAAGACTTTTATGGTGATATGCATAAGTGGTCTTTTCATCTACAGATCTACTTTCTAAATAGCCGTTTTGAACAAATTCATAAGGTTAGAACTGGTGATAAAACTGTAATTCAAGATCGGACTATCTACGAAGACGCATACATTTTTGCCAAGAGTTTGTTTAAGCAAGGGTTTTTCAAGGAAAGAGATTATCAAAGTTATCGCACCTTATTTGACTCTATGATAAAGTTCGTGCAGCCACCGGACTTGCTTATCTACCTTAAATCGGATATTAGTAAACTGGTTCACAACATTGAAACAAGAGGACGTGACTACGAGAATCTAATTAGAATTGATTACCTCAAAGGACTCAACCAACATTACGAAGACTGGATATCCGGCTACGATATTGGAAAATTGTTAATCGTTGATGTTACGGACAAAGACTTCCTAAACAATCCAGAAGATTTCTCTGACATTGTCTTCAAAATTGATACGGAACTACACGGGCTGTTTAGCTAAAAGCCCTCCCCGGCTGTAAATTTGTTTGTTCAGGGATTAGAAAAAATCGAAAAAAATGACAATACCGAAAATAAAACACTACATCGGCGGCAAATGGATTGAAGGTGGTGGAGACGGCGAAGTTCTACATCATGCAATAACCGGCGCACCTGTGGCTGCACACACCATTGAAGGAATTGACTTCAGCATTGCGTATGATCATGCTCGATCAGTTGGAAATTCAGCCCTTCGTAAAATGACCTTCCAGGAAAGAGGTTTGATGTTGAAAGCATTGGCCTTTCATCTGATGGAGAAGAAAGAGGTTTTCTACGAGTCAAGCAAAGCCACAGGCGCAACACGCATAGATAGTTGGATTGACATCGAAGGAGGTATTGGAAATGTTTTTTCAAACGCCAGTCTCAGGAGGCAATTTCCTGATTTACCATATCATGTCGATGGCGAAATGGTGGGACTTAGTAAGGGTGGTTCATTCGTTGGACATCATATAATGGTTCCCAAAGATGGAGTCGCTGTTCACATCAATGCTTTCAATTTTCCAATTTGGGGAATGTTGGAAAAAGCTGCGGTCAATTGGCTGGCAGGTGTTCCCTGCATTATCAAACCTGCGGAACAAACCTGCTATGTAACCGAAGTGATGGTGAAGGAAATCATCGATTCTGGAATTTTGCCGGAAGGTTCCCTGCAATTGGTTGCCGGGCTTGGAAATGGAATTCTTGATCACGCGGACTCTCAGGATGTGGTCACCTTTACAGGTTCATTTGAGACTGGTAAGAAATTAAAAACACTTCCACAGATTATTGAGAATTCGGTTCCGTTTAATCTCGAAGCAGACTCATTGAATTGTGCCGTCCTTGGAGAGGATGCTACGCCAGGAACTCCTGAATTTGACCTCTTCATAAAAGAAGTACGAAAAGAAATTACAGTGAAATGTGGGCAGAAATGTACCGCTGTCCGCAGAATCATCGTACCGGAAAAACTAACGGAAGATGTCCAGATTGCACTCGGCAAAGCATTGGCCCAAACTACAATCGGAGATCCAGGTGTGGAAGGAGTTAGGATGGGAGCCCTTGCTGGAAAAGAGCAGCTGGAAGAAGTAACAAAACGGGTGGCGGAACTAGCCAAAACTTCTGAAATGGTTTACGGCACCTTAGACAAGGTCGACATCACAGGTGCAGACTGGGACAAAGGTGCATTCATTTCGCCGATCCTATTTCTAAACCAGAATCCATTGAAGACGAATGAAGTGCATGAAATAGAGGCTTTTGGACCCGTTAGCACTATTTTACCATACAAGACGATGGATGAAGCCATCGAGATTTCCAAAAAAGGAAAAGGCTCTCTTGTCTCATCAATCACTACTGGCGATGACAAGATTGCCGCTGAATATGTGGTTGGAGCTGCTTCACATCACGGAAGGATTCTTGTTCTCAACGAAAATTGCGCGAAAGAAAGTACAGGTCATGGTTCTCCAATGCCAATGCTTACGCACGGTGGGCCTGGTCGTGCAGGCGGCGGAGAAGAAATGGGAGGTAAACGTGGAGTGATGCACTATATGCAACGAACGGCAATTCAGGGTTCTCCCACTACCCTTACTGAGATCACGCAACAATATCAGTATGGCGGAGAATACAAAGATCCAGGACAACATATGTTCTCGAAGTACTTTGAAGAAATCGAAATTGGAGATACAGTCATAACTGCAAAGCGCACTGTAACTGAAACTGACATTGTGAACTTCTCGAACGTAAGTTGGGATCACTTCTACGCACATACGGACGAAACTTCTTTAGAGGGAACAACTTTCGAGAAAAGGGTAGCTCACGGATACTTTATTCTATCCGCAGCTGCAGGGTTGTTTGTTCAGGCGAAGAAAGGCCCAGTGCTATTGAACTATGGCTTGGAAGAATGTCGATTTACCAAACCTGTTTACCCTGGCATGACCATAGGCGTGCGTTTGACAGCCAAAGAAAAAGTTGACCAGGAAAAGAAAGACGATATCGCAAAGGGGATAGTCAAATTCTTGGTCGACGTTTATGACGAAACTGATGAGACAGTTGCCATCGCTACGATCTTAACGATGATCAAGAAGAAAGATCAGAGTTAGCGTTTATAGATATTTTTTCACATCTCTTGAATGATGCAAGATTCTAAGGATGAAGACTTCTTGCTTTTTGAGGCGATAAAAAATGATATGTCCTCCCGAAATTGTAAACCGCAAACCCTTGCGAATATCGTCTCTTGAAATACCTGATTCGGGAAAATTACCCGGCCTACCCAAAGTATCAAATAGCTGATTTTGATATGCTATAGCCTGATCAATTCCGAACTGATCGTAGCTGTAATCAAAAATATCTTCTAGATCAATTTCAGCAGGTTGAGATAAATTATAGTTTGCCACTGTATCCGTACTGAGCTTTTTTGTCAGCAAGTATTTGTTCGGGTGATCGCTTACTAACCGGTGCATCCCACGCTTTATCAATTTCTTTTCTTAAGTCTTCAATGATTTTTTGTCGCATGGTGGCATGCAAACGCAGTGCATCTCTAACCACCTCGCTTGCATTTTGGAAATCACCAGATTCTATCTGATCCTTAATATATCTTTCTTGTTTTTCAGTGAAACTTACGTTCATAGCAATAGCGTATTATGTCCATATATATCAAATATAGACATAATGATTTTAATTAGTCGTTAAAAACAACTTAATACTTGGATCGCCTTTATGTAGCACCATTGTGGCTCCTTTTGCGAAAAGATCATTAAAGTCATCCGGGTTAAGCAGAATGTTCATCACATCATTGAAATTCGACTGCGAATAGAATGTCTGGAACCTCCATGCTCCGGCAAGTTGAAAGCATGATTTATAGTTCTCTTTTCCAGAAAGGTATCTATCTATCACACACCTAAGAACAGAGATATGTTCCTCCCTGGGAACAAGTGCATTACCTGACTTTGCACTTGCAAGCCAATTCGCCACTCGTCTGTAGTTGGTATCCTTTCGAATGCCTTGTTCTAGTTCAGGTTCTAGTTGATCAAAAAATGGCCCGTTATCCCAGATCAATTCTTTGAATTTTTTGGGGTATAATTTTATAAGGTTCGTGTAGAGGTAGAGATCCTTTTCTAGTTCATTTAAGTAGCCCAGTTCTCTAGTCACATCCGCCTGCTTCATTTCCTCATCCACCCACTGACTCATGGCGATTGCAAATTCCTGTCCCCTGCGTTCGAGTAAGACCTCTCTAGCTTGGCGTTCTTTTTCCTCTTCCTGACGTTTTAATTCCTCCTGCTCTTTTAGAAAATCATTGGTATACGAGAAATTCTGAACTGCATCGTATTTGTAACTTTTGTGATCACGAATTGCTGCACCTAAGCCCTTAAATTCTCCAAAGAGAATATTCTTTCTATGTCCAACGCCTACAACTCCATCATCGATTAGAAGCAGCATGACAAAATATAACCCAGTGGGATCATAGCCGTATCCACAATTTTCACCGGAATATCCGCGCGGACAATTGACTCGGTCGTGTCCCAAAAGCCCTCTTTCTCCAGACTCAACGGCCCAGCACTCAGCCAATTCAAACATCTTCTTCTCGGGAAGAAGAGCTCCGACAGGGGTCATTGATTTTAGTTCCTTACTCAGAGATGAGTAGTATCGATTGGAACGAAGCTTAGATTCTTCACCATCTTCGATGACAAAAGCTCTGTATAGCTCGTAGAATTTTTTTGGATACAATCTCGCCAGATTGGTGTAGAGATAGATATTCTTCTCCTCAGATGTCAGGTAATCTTCATTCACGGCAGTGTTTGCAGCGGCGATTTCTGAAGGTGTAAAAAACTTGCTTGGATCAAGCCTCACAAACTGCGCATTAGAGCTGAAGGACACCGTCAATGAAGCAGCCAGAAAGAGGGCAATAAAGAAATTTCTCATTTTAGAATTCATTGCTAAGTTCATGCCACTATTTTTGAGCTAATGAACTACGTAAACCTAAATATTAAAGACGGTATAGGGACCATTGAGTTTGGTACCGAACAAAGTAATTCTCTTCCAAGCGAAATTCTAGCAAAACTTGCGGACACTGTCAAGGAAGCTGGCGAGAATTCTGAAATCAAAGTGATCATCCTAAAAAGTGGTGGAAATCGGACATTTTGCGCTGGCGCTAGTTTCGATGAGTTGCTGGCGATTGAAGATCCCGCAAAGGGGAAAGAGTTCTTTATGGGTTTCGCTAATGTGATTAATTCTATGCGCAAAGCGCCACAGTTAATTATAGGTCGTGTTCAGGGCAAAGCTGTCGGCGGAGGCATCGGTCTTGCCGCTGCTACGGACTACTGCTTTGCCACAAAACATGCAGCAATTAAACTAAGTGAACTATCAGTGGGCATTGGCCCATTTGTCGTTGGTCCTGCCATTGAGCGGAAGGTAGGAGTTTCAGCCATGTCTCAGATGGGAATCAATGCAGATGAATTTTACGATCCAAAATGGGCACACCAAAAAGGATTGTTTGCTAAACTCTATGATGATGCAGGTTCATTAGACAAAGCTGTAAATGATTTAGCTGGCAAACTGGCCAGGTATAATCCGGAGGCAATGACGACGCTCAAGAAGGTGTTTTGGGAAGGAACAGAAGATTGGGACCAGCTCCTATCTGAACGAGCGCAAATGAGCGGAAATTTGGTGACTTCTGAGTTTACAAAGCAATTCATTCAGAAATTCAAAAAGAAATAACCCAACCTGTGTCAAGGTAAATGGTTACTCAGACAAAATTCGATACAGTTCCAGGTTGAGATAATAGTGATGGCCTGAGATTGTGCGTTTTTCCAGAATACGCAAATCGCAAAGTATATTCAGGTAATTTCGTGCCGTGTCTTCCGCATAGATTTTTGCTTCCGTTAGATGGCTTACTTTGGTCAGAGGTTGCGTGAAAATCATTTGAACCAATTGCTCCGATTTTCGAATCTTGGTGTCCGCTTCGATTTCCTTTACAATCGCCTCTTTGGTCGCGAGTATATCATTGATTTTACTAAATGTCAGATTCGAGGTCACCTCTATAGCTTTCAACATAAAGATGATCCACGGCTCCCACGTCCCTCGTTGGGTCACGCTCGCTAGCATAGAATAGTAATCACTCTTGTTGTCAATGATATATCGACTCAAGAATAGAATAGGTAAGTCAAGCAGTCCTTTTTGCGTGAGAATATTGATGTTGAAGATTCTTCCTGCCCTACCGTTCCCATCCCGAAAAGGATGGATTACCTCAAATTGATAATGTGCGATTGCCATTTTAATCAACGGATCAATAGGAAATGCTTCGTCATCATTCACAAAGTCTGCGAGGTTTTGGAGCTTTGCCTCTACCACACCTTTGCCACGTGGTGGCGTATAAATCGCTGTGCCGGCGTTCGGCCCTGTTCCTCCTTGTTTGATATATATCAAGGCACTTGGAGGCCTGACGCCATCATTCGTCTGCTTGATCTTCTGATAAATTCGAACAAAATACTTCTCGTCAAAACGCTGATTGGCTTTCAAATATTGATGTCCTTCCCAAAGCGCCTCCCGGTAGTGAAGTACCTCTTTTGGAGATCCCTTGATCCGATCGTCCTCCCCCTCCTCACTGTACGCTTGATACAGTTCATCATCAGTAGTGAAAATATTTTCGATTTCACTAGAAGCTTTTGCCTCCTGCAAACTGATGGAATTTATTAACATGCCCTGGTTGGGAATAGCCACAGATCTACCATGAAGCCTTCCCAGGGCCGATTTAGCGTTGCCGAGTTGCTCCATAATTCCAACTGTTCGATATAAATCCGGATGAATGGGTAGATCCGGAAGATCATTCCATGGAACATTGCGATCTGGATTAATCCTAAAAAGTGGTTCGCCCATAACTTCTCGTGTCTGCAATTAACTAAACACTATTTTATATATTTTTTAGTGTTTACTCGAAGATAGGCCCTAAAATTTAGGTTAGCAAATGAGTAAACACTAATTATTTAATATTTCAGTGTTTACCTAGCATCAGGCACTAAGTCAGACTGATCCATTTAAGCATCCATGTTTGACACGGTTGTGTAGTAAGATACCTCTCTTAATCAAGAGATACCACAGAATAGAGATTAGGCGTTTAGGATCCCGGCCCCAACTTTGCAACTTAGCCCCGATAGAGGCGGTATCCTTTTTTCTTGAAACAACGACAAGTCAGTCTGAGGTTCTCGAAGACGACACTACCTTCTTGTATGAAAAAGATAAAGCCGAAAGCGGGACTGAATGTAGTTCTTGCACTGCTCGTTCGCTCCAAATTAAAGAATGAACGGATAGTGTTTTAAACCAGAAAAAACTCCTACATTTGCGCTCCATTTTAAAACTTTAACACGGACGAGATCCGTAACTAAGAAAAACGTATGTCAGTAAAAATTAGACTAGCGCGTCGAGGACGCAAGAAAATGGCCATGTACGATGTAGTCGTGGCTGATGCAAGAGCACCACGAGATGGTCGCTTTATCGAAAAAATCGGAACGTACAATCCAAATTCCGATCCTGCAGCAATTAATCTTGATTCAGACAAAGCATTTGAATGGGTGATGAAAGGGGCACAGCCTACCGACACCGTCCGTGCGATGTTATCCTATAAAGGTGTGATGTATAGAAAACATCTTCAGGTAGGAGTTGATAAAGGTGCGATTTCGCAGGAAGATGCAGACAAGAAATTGGCTGCATGGGTTGCGGACAAAGAATCTAAAATCCAAGGCAAAATTGATTCTCTATCCAAAGACAAGGCTACGGCTGCGAAAGCAAGATTCGAGGCTGAATCTAAGGTGAAGGAAGCAAGAGCTGAGGCAATACAGAAAAAACTCCAAGACGCTGAAGCTGCATTGGTTGAAGAAATCAAGGAAGGTGGAGCTGAAGGCGATGAGAGCTTAGCGGAAGATGCTGCTGAGGTTGAAGAAGCGCAAGCTGAAGCGACTACGGAAGCTACAACTGAAGAGGCTGCTCCAGAAGCTACAGCTGAAGTAACTGAGGCACCAGTTGAAGAGGCTAAAGCAGAGGAAGCTCCTGCTGAGGAAGCAAAAGCTGAAGAGGCACCAGTTGCCGAAGAAGTTGCGCCAGAAGTAGAAGAGCCAAAAGCTGAGGAAGCTCCTGCTGAAGAGGCAAAAGCTGAGGAAGCACCTGCCGAAGAAGCTAAGGCTGAAGAGGCTGCTCCGGAAGCGGAAGAGCCAAAAGCGGAAGCTACAGAAGAAGCTCCTGCTGACAAAGAAGAGAAAAAGGAAAAATAATCATTATGCTGCTGGATGATTGCTACCAACTTGGTGAAGTAATCAAAACCCACGGCCTACATGGTGAAGTCAGCATCCATCTTGATGTTGATTTTCCTGAAGACTATAAAAAATTGGAATCGGTTTTCCTCCTAAGAGAGGGGAAACTGGTTCCATTTTTTGTTTCTACCATTCAGGTAAATGGTGACAAGGCACTGGTGAGATTTGAAGACATTGACTCCGTAGATGAGGCTAAACCCTTGGTCAAGTCGGCGATCTTCTTACCATTGACCCTTCTACCAAAACTCCCCAAAGGGGAATTCTACTTTCATGATTTGATTGGTTGTAAGGTTTTTGAGAGCAAGAAGCTAGTTGGTGTGGTAAAGGACGTTTATGAAGGAGCAAACGAATTAATGGCGGTCTACTCCGGTGATAAAGAAATTCTCATTCCAATGACCGACGAGGTGTTAAAGGAGGTTGATATCGAGGCCATGAAGGTGGATGTTAATCTTCCCCATGGGTTGCTGGATTTGTATAATGAGTGAAATCCGATCAACATTTTTCTTCACGGAGGGTGGGGAGGAAAATTTGGAGCGGTGGTGATAGTACGTGCGTGAAGGCTTTAAAATTTTCATGATTTTTTTGCCACTTTTTTTATCAAGAAAAAAAGTGGAGGAAGAAAAGCAATGAAATGCTAACTAAATTAGTTTGCTGAACCCTTCGCAATAGTGAAATAAACATGAGACTCGACATCATCACATGCTTACCTGAACTTTTCGATGGTCCAATGAACCAAAGCATTGTGAAGCGTTCCATGGAAAAGGGACTGGTTGACATTGAAATTCACAACCTCCGTGATTACTCCAGCGACAAACATAAAAAGGTCGACGACTATGCGTTTGGTGGTGGAGCAGGCATGGTACTCTCGATCGAACCTATTGATGCGTGCATTGCTAAGTTAAAAGAAGATGTCACCTACAATGAAGTCATTTACCTAACCCCAGATGGAGAAACATTCAACCAGTCAATGGCTAACACACTCTCCCTAAATGAAAATTTGATTCTCCTCTGTGGTCACTACAAAGGTGTTGACCAGCGAGTGCGAGATCATCTTGTGACTAAAGAGATCAGTATTGGTGACTATGTGCTCTCTGGGGGTGAACTAGCTGCAATGGTTTTGGCTGACTCATTAATCAGACTGATTCCAGGTGTTTTGAATGACGAATCGTCGGCGTTATCTGATTCTTTTCAGGATAATCTTCTTGCACCACCGGTTTATACTCGGCCATCTGAATACAAAGGATGGAAAGTTCCCGACATCCTCACTTCCGGTCATGAGGGTAAAGTGGAAGAATGGCGAAACGAGCAGGCCTTGGAGCGCACTAAAAAACGCCGACCTGATCTATTAGATTAGAATACCCCCTACCCCATTAATTATACCCCCATGTAGGTATTTTCCAGTGTTTATCAAATGATAAATTTTGGATCAAATTTTAACACCAACTAAAATGCGATCTAAAAAATACCACTCCTTGCTTGCTCTTGCACTTTTGCTCAATAGTATTCAATTAACTGCCCAAGAGGTGATGAGTAGTCAGGGTGATTCTTATGTATCGGAAACCGCACGTGTTGATTTTACCATTGGGGAAGTACTCGTTGAAAGCTACTCTACAAATTTGATCAGGTACACTCAGGGGTTTCATCAATCGTATGTTGTTCAATTGCCGCTCGGATCGGGCGAGATCAGGCCAGAGGTCAATGTTTTGATCTACCCCAACCCAGCCAGCAACTTTTTGAAAATTGAAACGGAAAACAGCAATGGAGCCAGGTACTTTCTACATGACTTGATGGGAAAATTGGTGAATGAGGGCACTTTAAGCACCGCTTCTACAACCGTCGATATTTCAAATCTCGCTGATGGTGCCTTTAGGCTTTCCATTGCGGACCAAAGCGGCAAAACGCTCAACAGTTTTCTGGTAGTCAAAAAGAAATAATTACCCAATCACAAATTAAGTCCGGCAGCAAGCCACATGATGGCAGGCTGCTTCAACCAACGATCATAAACGATTTAAAACAAACACTATGAAAAAGATTTTACCAATTATTTTCAGCGTATTTCTAACCATTCAAGCGTACGCTCAAAGTCCAGATAGTTTCAACTACCAAGCAGTTATCAGAGATGGAGCTGGGGAAATTCTGTCTGAGCAGGCAATCGGTGTACGAATGACAATTTTGCAAGGAAGTGCAACAGGCAGTGTTGTGTTTCGAGAAACATTCAGCCAATCAACTACTTCATTCGGATTGCTAAACTTAAAAATAGGTACAGGAAGCACTGTTAGCGGTGATTTCTCGACAATAGACTGGAGCAATGGCCCGTATTTTGTTGAAACTTCGATAGATATAACAGGTGGTACATCTTACCAGGTACTTGGTGCAAGTCAATTACTAAGTGTCCCATTCGCATTGTACGCTAAAAACTCTGGCAGCTCAGTTCCCGGGCCGCAGGGCGAGGCTGGTGCAGACGGGAGAACGGTATTAAGTGGATTTGGAGTACCTCTCTCTGAAGGTGAGGATGGAGACTTTTATATCAACACCTCAACTAGCGAGATCTACGGCCCAAAAACATCAGGCAGTTGGGGCTCACCGACATCCTTGGTAGGTGTTGCTGGTGCCGATGGCCATGACGGTACCGATGGTCAAGATGGCGCGAATGGAGCAGACGGCACAAATGGAACGAACGGTGCTGATGGAGCAAACGGTACCAACGGAACAGATGGAGTGAATGGTGCAGACGGTGCCGATGGACAAAACGGTAAAACGATTGTAAGCGGCACATCTTCTCCAACAACCGAAGGCGTCGACGGAGATTTCTACATTAATACAACAACAAGCGAAATCTACGGGCCAAAAACTGGAGGAGTTTGGGGCGCTGCTACATCACTTGTTGGAGCAGAAGGTAGTGACGGCGCTGATGGAAACAACGGACATACAGTTCTAAACGGAGCAGTAGCTCCTACGACGGAAGGTGTAGACGGCGATTTCTATATCAATACTACGGCGAATGAAATTCATGGTCCAAAAACCGGAGGAGTCTGGGGTGCTGCTACTTCACTTGTTGGTGCGGCCGGAAGCGACGGAGCGGATGGAAATGACGGCCAAACAATCTTGAACGGGTCTGTAGCTCCAACAACCGAAGGTGTAGATGGGGACTTTTACATCAACACGTCAACCGGTGAAATTCATGGGCCGAAAACCGGAGGAGCCTGGGGCACTGCCACTTCTCTTGTTGGTGCGGCCGGAAGCGACGGAGCGGATGGAAGTGACGGTCAAACAATCTTGAACGGGTCAGAAGCTCCAACAACCGAAGGTGTGGACGGAGATTTCTACATTAACACAGCAACAAGCGAAATTTATGGACCGAAAACAGGCGGAGCTTGGGGCGCAGCCACCCCTTTGGTTGGTGCTCAGGGCCCTCAGGGACCAGCAGGTTCTGGAGGTGGAACCGCAGCCACATACAGGTGGGCTACTTTTCACTCCTATTCCAACAATCTCAACCAATGGGCATTTAACAACGATCCGAACATGTTTGGGGGAGTCACACCCCAAGTTTGGACAGACGCAAGCGGAATCGCCTCACAGATGTCCTCTGACAAAGAAGTTTTAAGAACCCTCTTTCAGCACAAAGGATACGCAACAAAGAATGCGATGATTATAAACGATGAGTATTCTAGCTTCTCTTCCACCAATGGAAAAGTGGCAATGGTGCTTATGCGTATAAGGAATAACACTGCTAGTCCAATACTTTGGTCGCCAGATATCATGTATAGTGCCTATTCCAATTGGGGAGAAAAAGCAAGCGCTGCCTTGAATGGCACCACTGTAATGAACGAGTCTACAACTGGTTCAAGAGTATTAACGGATTTGGTTATTCCTGCGAATCGCACTAGCACTTTTATAGTTGTAGCTACATCCTCTCCTCCCTCCGTAGGAGAAAACATGAGACTTTGCCGACTAGGCTTCATTTCTGATACATTGGAATTACCTGCAGGGCTTGAATTTGTAGACGATTTGGATACTGCGTCAGGCGGTTGGGAACAATAAGCATAACTAAGGCAGCTTACCGTTAGCAGGCGGAAGCAAAAGCGAGCTCCAGGAGTTCGCTTTTTTTGAAATAATGTCAAAATACCCCTAAGTAGGTATTTCCATCAATCCAATTAAATGTGAATTTTAAGAGTCGACCCACCACTGTTCTATTACACTTAATTCTTCAATCAGTTCCACCAGCAATTGAGAAACGATTTAATGAATAGTAATTCCATTCTGGATGCCATCCTCTTAGGAATCCTTATTCTGGGTCTACTGATTACATCTCTGATGTATCTCTATCAAAGAAAACAGTTCAAGAGAATTCTCGAGATAAACCGCATCGATACTCTGCTACTGAAAGAGGAGTTAAACTCCGCACACAACCTGCTAATGGCTCAGGATAAAGAAATCAATGGCGTTTTCTCTGAAGTACATAATACTCTTGGCAGCATCTTAGTTGCCTTGAATATGTATGCGGACTCTCTAATTACTAGATCAAAACCAGATCAACTAAAGGTCATTTCTGAGAAAATTAGTGACTCTTCTAGACAGGCGAATGATATGGTTAGAAAAATCTCCATCGCTCTCGACTGCGGTTTGATCAAACATTTTGCACTTGAAATCGGACTTAAAAACCTGGCTGAAGCAGTACAGAAATCAATGGGCATTCAGGTGAAATTAGAAATACAGATTTCAGATGAAGTGTATAATGAACTTGCTTGTGATGTTTACCGCATAGTACAAGAATTATTTAGCAACTCTTTAAAATATTCTAAGTGTTCAAAGGTTGATTTGGACGTTCAGTCAAACAGAGGAATCACAATCATCTATGAGGATAACGGTGTTGGGTTCGATCAGAAAATTGAACACCCTGGAAATGGTTTGAGGAATATCGAAAAACAGGTAGAAAAATTAAATGGAGAATTCAAAATTGACTCTATGCCAAAAAGAGGTAGTACTTTTATTATTGAATTGCCAGTCAAATGAGCGTAAAAATCCTACTCGCAGATGATCATCAAATCGTGGTTGATGGATTAAAACTGATCCTGAGTTCCAATGAACACTTCGAAATTGTCGGAGAAGTGGAAAATGGGCAGGAAGTCCTGGATTTTCTAGAAAATCAAAAAGTGCACATTGTAGTTCTGGACATCAACATGCCCGTGATGGATGGTATTACCTGCGCTAAAAAAATAAAATCACTCTACAAGCACGTCAAAGTGATCATTCTGACGATGTACGCTCAGAAGTCCTTTATTGAGGAAATCATCCAAATTGGAATCGACGGATGTTTGCTAAAAAACAACACCGGAAAAGAACTGGCGGATGCGATTGATCGGGTTCATTCGGGTCGTTCGTATTATGATCAAATACAATCCTTTAGCTCAGATAACGAAGAAGTAAAGCAACATAAGCTGAGTGAACGCGAATTAGATATAATAAAATGCCAGGCTGAGGGTTTGACCAGCAGTCAGATTGCTGACAAGCTGTTCATTTCACTCCATACAGTGAAGACCCATAGAAAGAATATTTTGAAAAAGCTTGACCTTCATAATAGCTCCGAGTTAATTCAGTATGCACTGAATAACGGGATTATTTGATCAAGAGCACCGTAGATAAGAACCACTTCTGCACTTCCTAGAAAGGGATTTTCTATACAAATATTCTTTACCATTTATCTTCTCTTTTTGAGTACCATTTTTCTATATTTGCACTCCTTTTTGAAAACACTCTTTTAGAGAAAGAAAAATGAGCGCAGAATTATTCGATATCGTAGCAGAAGAATACAAGGAAGTAAGAGCAAAACATCCTTCTTTTGGCCCTGGTGACACTGTTAATGTTCACTACAAAATTAAAGAGGGTAGCAAAGAGCGTATCCAGCAGTTCCAGGGAACTGTAATGCAGATCAGAAACAAGAATACAAACGGAGAGACTTTTACAGTTCGAAAAGTTTCAGGTGATATAGCCGTGGAAAGAATTTTCCCAACACTTACTCCAAATGTTGACAAAATAGAAGTCCTCAGAAGAGGGAAAGTTAGAAGAGCCAAACTATACTACCTGCGAGGTAGAAAAGGTAAGTCGGCAAGAATTAAAGAAAAAATTCAAAAATAATAACAATCCCGACCTAGCGTCGGGATTTTTGTTTTAGGACACATCAGCTAAGCTATCTTTGAAAGATGGTACTCAACTTCTCCAAATATCAGGGCACCGGAAACGACTTTGTGATGATTGACAATCGTCAAGGGTTATTTCCAAAAAACGAGCAGAATGTCGTTAAGCTCTGCGATCGGAAATTTGGAATTGGAGCCGATGGCCTCATTCTGATAGAGGAACACCCCGATCTGGACTACCGTATGGTATACTTCAATTCTGATGGAACTCAGAGTCTTTGTGGGAACGGCTCTCGATGCGGGTTTGCTTTTGCAAAAAGCCTAGGGATGGTCAATGACTCGGCGCGCTTCGAAACAACAGATGGAATTCACGATATAAAGGAGGAAGCTGGAATAATTCATTTTGGGTTTCCTACCATGGAAAACAAAATTGCGGAGGTTGGTGGGGACAAATACATGCATACGGGCTCACCGCATTACGTACGCGTTGTGGATGATGTAGAGGATGTGGATGTTTATTCCGAAGGTAAAAAAATTCGCAATTTGGCAGTCTATTCCAGCCAAAATGGCACAAATGTGAACTTCGCACAACTTTTGCCCGAAGGGGTGAAAATGCGGACGTATGAGAGAGGCGTTGAGGATGAAACACTGAGTTGCGGTACTGGTGCTACGGCAGTTGCACTAGTAGCAAGCCAACATGGATTGCAGAGCCCGGTAAAGTTGGAGACAAAGGGAGGTACACTTTCTGTTTCGTTCGAGCTCAAGGATGGTTTTTTCGAAAATATTTGGCTCGCGGGACCGGCTGAAAAAGTATTCGAAGGAACTGTCACAATCTAGCTTCTCTTTATATGATTACGTTATAACTTTAAAAGCTTAAAATCTTTTCTAAATGCTAAATTCGATATCGAAGGGTGTTGCCAAAATTTTTGGAACAAAGACTGAAAAAGATCTCAAAGAACTTACACCCTATGTATCTCTTATAAATACAGAGTTTGAAAAACTCGCCAATATTTCTGACGATGATCTACGTGGAAAAACGGTAGAGCTAAAAAGCGTCATAAAAGAGCGCCTAAAGTCCATCGACGACCAGATTGCTGACCTTCACAAAAAAGTAGAGGACGATAAGAAGCTAGACGCCAATGAAAAAGAAACCATCTTCTCTCAAATAGACAAGCTTGAAGAAGATAGAGATGAAGAGTTAGAAAAAGTTCTTCTCGACATCCTGCCGCAAGGCTTCGCAGTTGTTAAAGAAACCGCAAGAAGACTTGCTGAAAACGAAAAATTAGTCGTTCAAGCCACTCAATACGACAAAGAGCTGGCAGCAAAAAAATCTAATATAGAAATTAGCGGCGAAACTGCCACTTGGAAAAATCAATGGAAAGCCGCTGGAACCGATGTGCTATGGAACATGGTACATTATGACGTCCAGTTAATTGGTGGTGTTGTTTTGCACCAAGGAAAGATTGCAGAGATGGCAACTGGAGAAGGGAAAACGCTCGTCGCCACTCTACCAGCATATCTCAATGCCCTTGCCGAACGTGGAGTTCACATCATTACAGTGAATGACTATCTAGCAAAAAGAGATGCAGAGTGGAATGCACCACTCTTTGAATTTCATGGTTTGAGAATCGATTGTATTGACAATCATCAACCAAATTCTGAGGAAAGAAGGAATGCATACTCTGCTGACATCACCTACGGCACAAACAACGAATTTGGTTTTGACTACCTGCGCGACAACATGTCGAGAAGCCCGGAGGAACTGGTACAAAAGAAGCACCACTACGCAATGGTGGATGAGGTCGATTCAGTATTGATTGATGACGCAAGAACCCCATTGATTATATCTGGTCCAATCCCGAAGGGCGACGAGCATGAGTTTTATGATCTGAAACCTCGAATTCAGCGATTGGTAGATGCGCAGCGTAAGTTGATTGGCGAATTTCTTAATGATGCCAAGAAGCAAGCAAAAGAAGGAAATGACGCCGAGGCAGGTCTATCTCTTTTCAGAACTTTCAGGGGCTTGCCAAAATACAAACCACTCATTAAGTACATGAGTGAAACAGGTATAAAGCAGGCAATGCAAAAAACAGAGAATATCTACCTGGCGGACAACCAAAAGCGAATGCCAGAAGCAGATGAGCCTCTGTATTTCACCATAGACGAAAAAATCAACAGTATCGATCTTACTGAAAAGGGAATTGATCTCATCACCGGTGAGGGAGAAGATGCTAGTTTTTTCATTTTGCCAGACATTGGAGACGAAATCGCCAAGCTGGAGAAAGATGAAGTGCTTTCTGAAAATGACAAGCTTCAAAAAAAGGAGGAAATCATTCGCCAGTACAATGCGAAAGGTCAGCGAATTCACTCTGTCAATCAGCTACTGAAGGCCTACTGCATGTACGAGAAGGACACTGAGTATGTGCTGATGGATGACAAAGTGAAAATCGTTGATGAGCAGACCGGCCGAATCATGGAGGGAAGACGGTACTCCGACGGTCTGCACCAGGCGATTGAAGCAAAAGAGAATGTGAAGGTGGAAGATGCCACGCAGACATATGCGACCATCACGCTGCAGAACTATTTCAGGATGTACCACAAGCTAGCTGGTATGACTGGTACAGCAGAAACGGAAGCGGGCGAATTTTGGGATATCTACAAATTGGATGTGGTGGTTATCCCAACCAACCGACCAATTGTCAGGAAAGATGAGCAAGACAAGGTATACAAGACCATTAGAGAGAAATTCAATGCAGTAGCTGAGGAAGTTGTTGAGCTGACCAAGCAGGGAAGACCGGTTTTGGTTGGTACAACCTCGGTGGAAATATCGGAGTTGCTCAGTCGAATGCTGAAAATACAAAACATTGGCCATCAGGTACTAAATGCTAAGCAGCATGCCAAAGAAGCCGATGTGGTTGCAGAAGCTGGAAAGCCGGGAGCCGTAACCATCGCCACCAACATGGCCGGTCGGGGAACTGACATCAAACTCTCTGAAGAAGTAATTAAAGCAGGAGGATTGGCGATCGTCGGAACAGAACGACACGAATCCAGGCGAGTAGATAGGCAGCTAAGAGGTCGATCCGGAAGGCAAGGAGATCCTGGGTCTTCTCAGTTCTACGTTTCTCTTGAAGATAACCTGATGCGTTTGTTCATGTCTGACAGGGTAGCCAAAATCATGGACAGATTAGGGCTACAGGAAGGTGAGGTAATTCAACACTCAATGATTACCAAATCCATTGAACGAGCACAGCGGAAGGTTGAGGAAAACAACTTCGCAGTTCGTAAGAACCTACTTGAGTACGATGATGTGATGAACAGTCAGCGGGAGGTCATTTACAAACGAAGGAGAAATGCACTATATGGCGAGCGCCTGGAGCTAGACATTCTTACCATGTTGTTCGAGACTTGTGAAGACTTGGTTTTTAATGCGAAAGGAACAAATGACCTTGACAGTCTGAAGTTAAATGCCATCTCAATTCTTGGACTAGATTTTCAACTATCACAAGAGGATCTGGAAAAGACAGATGAAAATGTTCTATCACAAAAACTTTACGATGAAGCGCTTGCAAACTATAAGGTTAAAAACGACCTAATCAAGGAAAAAGCACTTCCAATTTTAAAACAGCTGCACCTAACCCGCGGAGCCACGCTTGAGAATATTCTCGTGCCATTTACCGATGGAAAGAAACAAATAGGTACTGCTGTAAATCTGGAGAAAGCTGTAGAAACTGAGGGAGACGAAGTGATCCTGGAGATGGAAAAGATGATAGCACTAGCGACTATTGACCAACTCTGGAAAGAGCATCTCCGAGACATGGACGACCTGAGGCAATCGGTTAGAAATGCCGCTTACGAGCAAAAAGATCCTTTACTGATTTACAAATTTGAAGGCTTTGAAATGTTCAAAGGATTTATCGGAAAAGTAAACGAGGAAACTATTTCGTTTCTGATGAAAGCGGAAATTCCGGTCAATGAAGCAGATGACGTTCAGGCAGCACAGCAACAAAGAACTGCACGAAACTATAACGAACAAAAAGAGGAAAGCAGATCAGCTTTAGCTGGAGGGGGACAGGGTAACAGACCCCCAGCACAAAAGACTCAGCCGGTGCAGGCACAAAAAATTGCTAGCAGGAATCAAAGAGTGAATGTGCAATACGCCGATGGATCCGTCAAGAAAGATGTTAAATTTAAAACTGTAGAGGACGACATTAAGAACAATCGATGCGTTATAGTGGAATAATCATATTATCTCTTCTGGCAGCTTGCAAGGCTGCTCCTCCACCGTCAACCATTCCCACGTATGAGGAGGATCTTAGTGTTCATCGCCCACAGCTTGATAGCTCATTGGTGGTTTCAGATGTTCCAAAAACGGAGGATTTTGTTCCGTTAAAAGGACACATCAAAACGGAACTTGACAGCATTGTTAGAATCAGTGTTGTCGAAAACAAAGAAGAAAAACTGATTGACGGTTTTGTGATTCAGGTATACAATGGCAACAGTAGAGATAGAGCAAATCAAGTCTGGAATCAAATGGACAGGAACTTCCCAGACTTAACCGCAAAAATTTCATATCACCAGCCGAACTTTAGGGTGAAGGCAGGAAGGTTTACCGATCGACTCACAGCACACAGGATCTTTAGGCGGGTCAGAGAGGAATTCCCTAAGGCTTTGCTAGTGCCTGAAAGGCTCACCATGAATTATGAGTGATTTAGCGCAAAAAATCAAATCCCTTTCTGAGAATTTTTTTGAGGAGATAAAAGAGATACGACAGCATTTACACTCCAATCCTGAGCTTTCTTTTGAGGAACATAACACAGCGGCATTCATTGAGAAGAAACTGGCCTCGTTCGGCATCCAGAATGTCGAAAGGATTGCAACAACGGGCGTCACTTTTTGCCTCAATGGGAAAGAGAAAGGAAAGACGATAGCCCTTCGAGCAGACATTGATGCGCTCCCAATATTGGAAGAAAATGAGGTTCCATATAAATCTAAGAGCGACGGAGTCATGCACGCATGTGGTCACGACGCACATACAGCTAGCTTGCTGGGAGCCGCAAAAATTCTTAACGAAACGCGAAATGAATGGGCTGGGACTATCAAATTCATTTTCCAGCCAGCCGAAGAAAAGTCACCAGGTGGAGCCTCGATTCTGATCAAAGAAGGAATTTTGGAAAATCCAAAGCCGGAGGCAATACTTGGACAGCATGTGATGCCGCTTATTGATGCTGGGAAAGTTGGGTTCAGGAAAGGAAAATACATGGCCAGCGCCGATGAGGTATACCTTACCATCAAGGGAAAAGGTGGTCACGCAGCAATGCCCGAAAATTTCGTTGATCCAATTGCGATTGCCAGTCAGATCATTGTTTCCTTGCAGCAGATTGTAAGTCGGTTTGCGAACCCCAAAATGCCTACTGTACTTTCTTTTGGCAAAATATCCGGGGGAACAGTCACCAACATAATTCCTGAGAAAGTCCAGGTAGAAGGAACGTTCAGGACTTTTGACGAGGAGTGGAGGAAAGAGGCTTTGGCGAAAATTCGAAGCATATCAACAAACATTGCAGAATCAATGGGAGCCTCATGCGAAGTTCGGTTTTCTCAGGGCTATCCTTTTTTGAAAAACAACGAAGCATACACCGACCGAAACGTAAAGGCAGCCAAGAGTTACCTCGGAGCAGACAATGTCGAAGAACTTGATCTATGGATGGCTGCAGAGGATTTTGCTTCATACAGCCAACATGTGGACGCCTGCTTCTACCGATTAGGAACCCGTAATGAAGAAAAAGGAATTACATCCGGCGTACATACTTCAACGTTTGATATCGACGAAATTTCTCTTAAAAACGGAATGGGACTGATGGCATATCTTGCCGTTAGTGAGCTAAGCAGTTAGAGAGCTATCTCCGTTTGGAGTCTAAATACAAATCCATTGTCCCCGGAAGGGATGTCTTGATAGCTAAAGTCGCTCTGTACCTTTAGACTATGACCTACGATATATCTGGAAATACCGAAAGTCATTTCGCTCAAGTCCGAAATAGTTGAATTCGAATCTCCATTGATGGTTGTGTACCTACCGGCAAATTCCCAATTCGACGGCAGTAGGTAGCCAGCCTGGAACACAAATCCGCTTCCTGTCCCAAATCCAGTATTTGATCGCCCTTTAGATCTCGTAGCGAACTCAGAAGAGGCCGAAATTCCATTGAACTTAAACATCATATCTGCAATTATTGTAGTCAGATCGTTTGAAAGATAATTGCCATTGACATCTGTATTGAATCCTCCCAAGTTTCCTCTTGATCGAACCGAGCTGAAATTTGCATCACCTGTGATCCCCACAGACAATTTGGGAGACTCCTCCCGTTCGAGATCTGATCCGAAATAGTCACCTTTGTTCGTGAAACTACCGAATGGCAAAAATTCTAGTCGGCCAGTTAATTGATATCCACCTCTCGGATTATCAGCAATAATATTTCTGCCCTCTCCAAGAGAAAATGCGAACGCTTGATTAATAACCATGCCGCCAGCTTTGTTTTTATGCCTGATCTGAATGCCCTTATCCCGATCCAAAGTAAATCTCGAATTGACCAAGCTACGATCTACAAACTGCAATTTCTGTGAAGAAATAACCCGTTCTCTGTTTCCGGGAAGTTTGGTTTGTCCAAACCACAATTGCCAATCCTTTGAAAAGGACCATTTTATCGCCGCATCCAACACGATGTTGGCAGTGTTACCTGATTCTTGAATATGACCACTTCGCTGATCTCTATTTGAAATAGCGAGCTCCACCTTATATACAATTGACGGGTCATACGCCCAGCCATCAAACTTTAATCGAGACCTGCGAATAAGCATTTTATCGGAATACTCGTCAGTTACCGTATTTAATTCTCCTACGTACAATGTCTGAAATCTAAACCCGAATTTTAAATGGAATGAAGAATCCTGGGCAGTCACCTTCAATCCGCTACCCCATTTGCTGGAGGTGAGATCCTGACCTAAGCCAAAATGTGAAACAAAGAAAAAGATCAGGTAAGTCGCTACTTGCCAATAACATTTCATAGGGCGATGAGAAGTGGTTTATTGGCTGCAATATTAAGACAAGTTTATCTAAACGTTATCATAATATTATGTCGGAAGTCTTGCAATCAGGGGTGGTCTATAGCAGAGGCGCAATATCAATAAAATATTTCACTTATGAGAAAAACTGATTCTTAACATATACGACATATTGGAATTATAAATTTGCAGTGAAAATATAAACCAATGGAATACGGATTTTTTGACGTTCTAAGTTTGCTAGGTGCCCTCGGCTTCTTCATTTATGGAATGAAGGTAATGAGTGAAGGTATTCAGAAGGTAGCAGGTGCAAAAATGCGCGGAATCTTAAGCTCTATGACCTCCAATCGGGTAAAGGGAGTTTTTACAGGATTTGCTATCACCAGCCTTGTGCAATCTTCATCTGCGACCACCGTTCTGGTTGTAAGTTTCGTGAACGCGGGGCTACTATCATTAACTGAATCTATCGGTGTGGTTATGGGGGCAAACATCGGAACCACAATCACCGCCTGGCTGATTTCTATTGTTGGTTTCAAAGTCAAAATTGCAACATACGCATTGCCAATAATCGCATTCGGATTTCCTTTAATGTTTTTCAATCGAGACAAACTAAAATTCTGGGGAGAGGTTTTGGTAGGGTTTGCACTGCTTTTTATGGGACTTTCCTTGTTAAAAGATGCCGTTCCGGACCTAAAATCAAATCCAGAAATTCTTGAGTTTCTGGGTAGGTATACGGATCTAGGATTCTTATCTATCTTGATTTTTGTTGCCATCGGAACGTTGATTACCGTCATTGTTCAATCCTCCAGTGCCGCAATGGCATTGACGTTGGTTATGGCCAACAATGGATGGATTCCTTTTGAACTTGCGGCTGCTATGGTCCTCGGTGAAAACGTAGGCACCACCATTACTGCCAACTTAGCTGCGCTCATTGGAAATGTCCATGCCAAGCGAGCTGCGCTCTCTCATTTTATATTCAATATTTTCGGAGTTCTGTGGATCATAATCCTGATTCACCCTGTACTTTATTTAGTTGATACGTATATCGTCGGATCTGGAGGTGCGTCTCCTTTTACGACTGCTACAAGTATACCAATTGGACTTTCACTATTCCACACGTCTTTCAATATTGTGAATACTTTGTTATTAGTCGGTTTTGTGAATTTCATTGCTAGGGTTGTCACCAAGGCCATCAAATCTTCGGGAGATGATGAATACTCATTGGAGTATATCAGTACCGGTTTAATGAACACAGCAGAGTTGTCCATCGAGCAGGCAAGAAAAGAAACAGGTCGTTTTGGAGATATGACCGGAAAAATGTCGAGACAATTTAGAGAACTCCTAACTGCTGAGAAACCGAAAAAGCAAAAGAAGCTTTTGAAAAAAATTCGAGACTACGAAGAGATGACGGATCGGATGGAGCTTGAGATATCCGAGTACCTTATGGGAGTATCTGCCAGCGGAACACTAAGTAGCGCCAGTAGCCTTAAAGTTACAAGTCTGCTTAGCGCTGTGAACGACCTGGAAAGAGTTGGTGACATCTTCTATCAAATGTCCAGAGATGTGGAACGGAATTACGACAATGAAAAAAGATTCAAAGACAAACAAATCGAGAATATTCTAAAAATGATGGATTTGGTTGATGACGCAATTGCAATCATGAATGCAAATCTCGAGTCCACTGAGAAGGATATCCGATTAGAACCAGCCATGAGAATAGAAGCAGAGATCAACGAATACCGAAATCAGCTCCGAAAAAGGCAAAGCAAGGACATCGAGAAAGAAAAATATGATCCAAAGAGGGACAGCCTGTATAAGGACGTTTTTCACCTATGTGAAAAACTCGGCGATCATATAATTAATGTATCAGAAGCAATCACAGGAGAAAAGGAACGTGAGCTTATGGAAGAAGCTGAAGAAGCCTAGATTGCTCACCTTCACGAAAGGTCTCGAATTAGAATTTGTCAATCACGGGTTTGAAGGATTCATTTTTGCACTAATGTGATGTGGTGGGATTAGATTTGTCCTAAGTTAAACTCGAGCAATGACCTCATCAGTTGGTGACATTATAGAAAAGATTACGGAGTACATCCAGGTAAAAACAGAGTTGATAAAGCTCAAGGTGATTGGGATTGTATCCAGAGTTTTAGCCAACGTAATTTCTGCCGCACTAATTGGCATCATTGCATTTTTCTTCTTTTTCTTCCTAAGCTTCAGTATTGGTTCATATCTGAATGGGATTCTGCAGAGTGAATTTCTGGGACATTTGATTGTTGCCGCATTCTACCTTTTGCTAATCATCATCATACTTTTACTTGCCAAAACTGGTCGAATTCAGAGCTGGTTGGAAAATTTGATTTTAAACATTGTAGAGCAAGAAGATGAGCAAGAAGATTGAAGAACGAACCAAAGAACTTGCTACCAGGGAAATCGCCTTGAAAAAGAAATTGATGGGCAGTTCTGAAGGGATCAAGTCGAAAGCAAACAAAGTGGGTAAGACTGCGCTTATCGGCGGACTTGCAACCCTTCTTACCTATGGACTCTACAAAGCCTTCTTTCAGGGAGAATCCAAGTCGAAGAAAAGCAAAATAAAACAGGGACAGTCAACATCCGGAATCATAACCGAGAAGTTAGTAATGTTTCTTCTTCCCTATTTGGGTAAGGTCTTGGATGATTTTTTAGAAAAGAAGATGAGTAAGCCGCTGGAAAATCCTGAAGCAAAAGAGGAAAACGCTGCAGAAGACTAAGTTATACGTTCATTAGAGATTCTCTTCGACGCATTTTACCCGCTGGTATTCCAAACATCATTTTGAACCGACGACAGAAGTAAGCGGTATCCTTGTATCCAACATCTTTTCCAATATCCCGAATGCTTTTCTTTGATGTTCTAAGCAAATTGACTGCTGCTTCCATCCGCTGGTATTCAATATAATCTTGAGGGTTGATTCCCGTAAGCATCTTAAAGTACTGACCGACATAATCTTCTGAAACGTTAGCCACATTAGCCAAAATTTTATTGGATAGATCTTCAGCGAGGTGTTCTTTGATGAAAGTGAAAATATCAATCAGTCGAGGATCTCTAAAGTATGTACTATTAGTAGCAAGCTTCTCAACAAAAAGACCATTATTCAGGATAAATCGAATCAACTCTATGGTCATGCTCTCGGTAAGGACCTTCACTATCCGATCCTTTCCGGGCATATTGCCAGTGTACTCATCATTAATCTGGCGAATCAAGCCGGCAAGCTTGTAGCCTTCCTCAATTTTGAATGGAGGAATATCTAACGATGCAAAAAAGTTGACAGAATCAAAGGCTTTAGCATCAAATGCAACATAGCTATAGTGCTCTTCGGCAGAAGCGCTATCATCAAAAGATTTTAAATATTGATCTTTATTCGTTAAGAAATCATCTTTGGATAAGCTCACTGCTTTCCCCGAACCATAAGTCATTGACACGGGTCTTCCTCCTGGAACGAATATCACATCGCCCTCCTTTGCAACCTCCTTTTCCTTTCCAAATTTGATTTCGCCGGCAGTCACAAGAACTAAAAAGTTCTCTACCTCATAGTTATTCTCAATCGTGATTGGCCTCAAAATATTAATATTCTTAGCCTTGACGAAGCGAATCTCAAGCGATTCTATGATTTTGTTATAGTCTTCCATTTATGAATAAAGCTGGTTTATCTATCAATAAATAGCCAATTAATTGGACGAATCTAATACTATTCTTGAATAAAACCTAATGAAAGACAACAGCTACTGCTGTGGGATTATGGGATTATTTCAATAATCCGCGCGAAATGACGATTCGTTGAATCTCGGAAGTGCCCTCGTAAATCTGAGTGATCTTTGCATCTCGCATGAGACGCTCCACATGAAATTCCTTTACATAGCCATAGCCCCCATGAATTTGGACCGCTTCGACCGTGTGTTTCATTGCTACATCTGAAGCAAACAGTTTGGCCATTGCCCCCTCTTTAGAAAAATCCAATCCTGCATCTTTCTTCTGTGCTGCCTTCATACAAAGTAGTCTTGCCGCTTCAATCTGCGTGGCCATGTCTGCCAACTTAAATTGGATCGCCTGGTGATTTGCGATTTCCACTCCAAAAGCTTTTCTCTCCTGCGCATATTTTAGCGAGAGTTCCATTGCTCCAGAAGCAATGCCAAGTGCTTGAGCAGCAATCCCAATTCGACCCCCATTAAGCGTGCTCATTGCGAACGTAAAGCCAAAACCATCTTCGCCAATTCGATTCTCCTTTGGAACTTTCACATCCTGAAACATCAGCGAATGTGTATCACTCCCTCTAATCCCCAGTTTGTCTTCTTTTTTTCCAACAACAAATCCCTCCATCCCTTTCTCCAAAATGAAAGCATTAATTCCCTTATGCTTCTTTTCATGGTCAGTTTGTGCCATTACAATATAGGTAGAAGCAGAATTACCATTGGTGATCCAGTTTTTGGTTCCATTCAAAAGGTAATGGTCGCCTTTATCCTCAGCCGTTGTTCGCTGAGACGTTGCGTCGGAGCCTGCTTCAGGTTCTGACAGGCAAAAAGCCCCAATTTTTTGTCCTGTAGCAAGTGGAATCAAATATTTCTCCTTTTGCTCCTCGTTGCAATACCTCTCTAGCCCCCAGCATACCAAGGAGTTATTGACCGACATACACACGGAGGTGGAGGCATCTACCTTAGAAATCTCTTCGATAGCAAGAATGTATGAAACAGAGTCCATTCCGCTGCCTCCATACTTCGGATCAACCATCATTCCCATAAACCCCAACTCCCCAAGCATTTTGATTTGCTCTGCGGGAAACTGCTGCTTATCGTCGCGCTCAATTACGCCGGAAAGTAGTTCTTTTTGGGCAAAATCCCTTGCTGCATCTCGAACTGCTAATTGCTCCTCGGTAAAGTTGAAATTCATACGTTAAATTATCATTTCGTTGATGACCGCAAAATTATATCAATTGTTATGCATGCCTAATGCTTTAAAAAAGAAAGTTCGTACATTTTTGTTTCAACAATCGACATCTCCTTTTTTTCATTCTCAGGTTCTTTTATGACTAAAACGGGACTTCCAAACTGGTTTTTTTGATAGTTTGTCGAAACTCGATGCATGGTTACATTTTAAGTTTTTAATATTGCATTCTTAAAAAAAATACAAGATTTGATTGGAATTATACAATCAAAAAGGTCTTCAAATCGTTCACTATAAACAATAATTAAAAATGCACTCCTCTATGAAACACATTCGACAAAATTTATTCACAATTTTAGCAGTCCTATCGATGGGATTTTTCGCTAGCTGTAGCAGTGATGACAATGATCCAATCGCAGTAGACCCTACAGAGACTGACGATCCATATGATGCGCGTCTTAACAACAATGCAACAGATTCTCTCACAGCAAAGGTATTTCTTTCCGATGTTGATGACAGTGTAATTGACGTCTTACTATCATTCACGTCTGAGGAAGACATGAAGAGAGTATACACTACTCAAAACATCCAGGGACAAGGAGATGAGAAAGTAGATGCTGCTGTAGTCTTCGGAGTAGATGCCAAACCAGATGGCTCCATTGACCTAAGTGGGGATTCCCAAACTGCCTTTAATTTCGTTTTAAAATTTCCTACCGCTGGCTTACCTGACGTGGGAACCGTAGTCTACAAGTTCTGGGCAACGAGTGGAAGAGGTGATTACAGGGATGATACAAAAAGAAACCTGCTTGGTCCTGCTACTTTGACAATTGATTTAGAAGGCACTAACCCTGATGCAATCCTTAAAGAGTACACCAATAAGATTTCGCTTCAAGCTCCAACAGCTGACGGTAAGTCAGAAACATTTATTTCTACGTTAGATGGATTGGTTTATACAATAAATGAAGGAGTAGAATACGCAGCTTTCTGGGATTTTGGATTCTATTATCTTGGCGACCCAGGTGTTTCTTTAGCGTCAACTGCTGTGTATCCAAAATTATTCAAGGATCCGACAGATCCAGCTCCGGAAGGGCAAACAACACTTGACCTTGTGGGTATTACTACCTTCTTAGATATTGAAGCGACAGAAATCAACAATGCTTACTTTGTGAAAGCTCCTGCTGATACTGACTTTGACAGTTTCAAGGTAGTCGACGATCTAACGTTTACTATTACCACGACCGATGAAGAGGAAGTAAACAATCTCGAAATTGGAGATGTAGTATACGTACTAGATCAATATGGTAAAAAAGGAGTACTGAAGGTTACTGACCTTAAGGCAACCTTTGATTCAGATGGATTCGTTGCCTTTGACTTGAAAATGCAGCAATAAAATCAACGATTTTTAGATAAAAAGCCCACCGAATTGGTGGGCTTTTTTTGTTTTTATCATTCCATACTGACCACTAACCGAGTAAAATCTTGCATCAAAGTAAATTTTTGCATCATGTGCAGATACTAATGTTGGTAATCAGGGTGTTAGAATCAATGGCGATAATTCAAAATTAGATGTGATTCTAGCATCACCTATATTTAATTTGTGTTTTTAGAAAATGGAAACTTCAAAATCTCTTACCACTTACGTTGCTTTGGCACTTGGTCTTGTGCTTTTTACAAGTTGTAAAAAGGATGAATCATCGCCAGGAGGAGACCCTCCAACTCTGACCGTCTCGGCTAGCGTCCTGAGTGGAGGTCCTCTAAACGATAATGGGACGGTAACAGCAACAGACACAGTAGATTTTTCAATTGATGTTACTGCACCTGCCGGCTTCAACTCTGTTTTAATAGGAGGATCAGGAAATTCCATCCTAGATCAAGGTGATGCCGGGGCAGCAGGTTCAGCTACCCAGGTTGATGGTATTCCTTTCCGGGTTTTGACTATCCTGAGTGACGGAGGTGGGCTTGCCAAATATTCTTTTGTAGCTGTGGATGAGATTGGTCAGCAAAGTGATACTGTTCGATTTTCCTTCGATATAACTTCCACTGTAGACCTTTACTCAAATGTTACATTGGGTGGTTTTGAAAATACTTCAGTAGGTAGCTTCTATGATGCCATTGAAAACACTATTTCGAACCTAATCACAGCTCCATCCAATGCCGCAAATATTGACCTTCTTTTCTATCATACAAATGCCACCGGCTATGTGATCTCATCAATAGATGATTCGGATGCAGATATGACTCTCGAAGCCCAGACCACCAGCGATCTTGATAATTTTTCTTCTCGAAATTCAACAAGATTCAGGACTTTTATAAGCGCACCAAATTTTGACGCGGTCCGAACGATTCCTGACCTACAAAATGCTTATTCGTCAAATGTTCAAGTAAGTGGACTAAGTAGTGTTACAAACCTGGCAAGTACTAATATCATCGGCTTTCAAATAGCGACAACACGCGGCGCAAGGATAGGGCTAATTCAAGTTCTAGAGACAGCTGGAACTACCGGGGCTAGTAGATCCCTTCGATTCAATGTCAAGATTGAGCCGGAATAAATTCACCCAATAAAAAAGGGAACTCTTGCAAGTTCCCTCAGACTATCTTTTAAAGTCATTTAGTCGCGACTCCCCAGAAACAGCATCACGTAGTATAGCAAGGTAGCTAAAGCACCGAGTGCCGCTATAAGATATGTAGAAGCAGCTGCATTTAGTGCGTCCTTTGCCATTGCATGTTCTTCGAGTGTAACGATATTCCGATCGGAAATCCATGCTAAGGCCCGTTTGCTTGCATCATACTCTACTGGCAAGGTTACAAAGGCAAACAGCGTAAAAACCGAGTAGCATGCAATAATTACTAGCAAGGCAGTGCTCATCGGAATCATCCCTTGCAAGAAAAATGCCCCGAAAATCATTGCCATAAAAATGATATTCATAATTCTAGCGCTTACGTTTTGGATCGGTACCATCGCGCTCCGAAACTCCAACATACTGTAAGCTGTCGCATGCTGCACAGCGTGCCCGCACTCGTGCGCAGCCACAGCAGTGGACGCCGCTGATCGGCCGTTATACACTTCCTGACTAAGGTTTACTGTCTTGTTTGCCGGGTTGTAGTGATCTGTAAGCTGCCCTCCCACAGAGGTGACACTCACATCATGAATCCCATTATCCCTCAGCATCAGTTCTGCAATCTCTCTCCCCGATAGACCAGAACCAATTTGTACCTTAGCGTACTTCTTAAACTTACCTTTCAACCTGGAGCTCACTGCCCAGCTTAAAATCATGAATGTTATTATTATTACAAAAAGCATTTATGTCTATTTTTTAATTATTAAAATTCGCTACTGAACTATACTTCGATTTACGATATCTACACCAAGGATGTTGCTAATTTCAGAATCTTTTACCTCTTTAGAAAAGGAGTTCAAACTTCACAAGAATTCATGAACCTTTTCAGTTTTCTTCCTCCGGATTAACGCAGAAATAATTAACGCCACAGTTCCAAAAAAAGCAATCGCAATTATCTGGGAGGTATGGAGCAAAGTCGCAAGGAAAATGCCCGTATCTGCCTCCACAGAATACAACAAAAGCATGCCTGCAATCATTCCATGGTATGTACCAAATCCACTTTGCACAGGAAGAGCGAGCGCAATTCCGCCAGTGATCAACAGCATGAGACCTGCGCTAAGATCCAAGTGACTGGTCTCCGGAAGAGAAAAAACAATGATGTAAGACATCAAAAAGTAGGCGATCCAAATAGCAAGCGTTGAGATCACGAATCCTATTGGGTTACCAATATCTTTTAAGGTGAGCAGTCCATTGGTGAATCCTTTGATGATGCCAGAAAATTTTCCTTCTTTATTTCTCTGATTTCTAATAAAGAAAATTACCGCTGCTAGCACAGCTATTGCGATCAATGGTAATACAACAATGACCCAATTCGGCAAATCCAGACCCGCAAATGCCTCCGTAAGGAATTTCATTAACCGCTCGTACTCTATAAACAGGCTCAGGCCCATCAAAACTAAAAGCGTCAAGACATCCACCAGGCGCTCCACGATTACAGTCCCCAGAGCATCAGGAACTGGTACTTTGTCATTTCTGCTTAACACTCCACATCTCGTTATTTCCCCAAGCCTGGGTAATGCCAAATTTGCCAGATAGCCTATCAAAACAGCCAATGTGGTTCTGGATGTTTTTAAATCATGCCCAAGAGGTTTCAGCAAAATATTCCATCGATAAGCTCTTGCCACGTAAGGAACAATCGATAGTACAACGGAGGCTACGACCCAGGAGTAGTCAACCTTAGTTGCTTTTTGCCAAAAGTCCACCCATTCTATATTCCTAAAAACAAGAAATAGCAGAAATGCGGCCAATCCAACACTGACAAGTACTTTTAAGATAGCAAGAATATTTCTTTTCATGAGGGTGTCACATGCGGTCGCAAATATAGATTATCGATAAGTCGGACGTTCTCGACATATCCGGCAAAGAAAATCGCTAGTTCACTCTCCTTATTGTAACTTTTGATCGCACCAAAATTTGAAGGATCAAGAATTTCAAGGTACTCAACATCAAGCCCTTCTACAGACGAGTAAAAAGAAATCAATCTACTTCTCACTTTATTCAGGTGTTCTCCCTCCAGAATTTCCGACCTTGCCTTTTCCAGTCCTTTATAAATGTTCGCGCCAATCGCCAGCCCTTGTTCACTCAGCCTTCGATTTCGAGAAGACATGGCCAATCCAGATTCCTCTCTAATGGTACCAACTCCAATGATTTCGGTCGGCATGCTCAGATCCTCTATCATTTTTCTGATGATCATAAATTGCTGCAAGTCCTTTAAACCAAAGTATGCTCTGGTGGGTTGAACAAGATTCAAAAATTTATTGACCACAATACCAACGCCAGCAAAGTGACCTGGCCTAAATTCTCCCTCTAATTTGCTCTCCAAATCCCCAAATGAAATGATCAGAGTTGGTTTATTGGCATAAAGTTGCTCAACAGATGGCGCAAAAAGGTAATCCACTCCCAAAGACTCAAGTTTATCTGTGTCATCTTCAATACTTTTTGGATAACTATCCAAGTCCTCCTGCTTATTGAATTGAAGAGGATTAACAAAAATGCTAACGATCGTGTTGTCATTTTCTTCCATACTCTTGCTAACCAAAGCAAGATGGCCATCATGCAGGGCGCCCATTGTTGGCACTAACCCGATGGTTTGGCCTTCTCCCCTCAGCAGTCGAGCTACTTCAAGGATTTCTTTTGGAGCTGTTATTGCTCTCATAAAAGAGACTGTTTGGATTCTTAACTTATTGAATACGTTGATATTGAACCAAAATTATCGTACTTTTGTCCTCATTTTTCAAATCCCCTACGAAATAATTTTTTAACTCAAAGATTTTATGTCAAATATTAGAATCCTCTACGTAGCTAGCGAGATTAATCCATTTCTTCAAACGACGGAAGTGGCCGATTTTGTAAGAAGGCTGCCACAGGCGATGCAGGAACGAGGTATGGAGATTAGGATTTTAGTTCCCCGCTTCGGACTTATCAATGAAAGGAAAAACAGGTTGCATGAGGTGGTAAGACTATCGGGAATCAATATTGCGGTGGGCGACGAAGAAAAGCCCTTGGTAATAAAGGTTGCCTCTATCCCAAATGCAAAACTTCAGGTTTACTTCATCGACAACGAAGATTACTTCTACAGAAAATCTGTCTTCTTCGATAAAGAAGATAACTTTTTTGAAGACAATGATGAAAGAGCAATATTTTTCTGTAAAGGCGTTCTTGAAACAGTGAAGAAATTAGGATGGTCACCAGACATCATTCACTGCAATGATTGGATGACAAGCCTTATACCTCTTTACACGAAAACCACGTATAAGAACGACCCAATTTATAAGAATGCTAAGACGGTTTTCACGATGTACAATAACAAATTCACCCACACTTTTGGATCTGATTTGTTAGAAAAAGTTAAAATGCTTGACATTGATGATGAGATGCTTACACCTTTGAAAACAGCGGATTATGAAGGGTTTGTGAAGATGGGAGTAGAATACGCAGACGCAGTTATCAATGGACATGAAGAGTCCACTGAAAGTTTCAAAAAACTAATTGCAGACCTGTCTAAAGAAAAGTTAACAGAAACAATTGAAAAAGACGAGAACTTTGAGGAGTCATACTTTAACCTATACAATGAACTTGTTAGCTAGATTTAAAAAAATTAAACGCTTTTTTAAGCCGGGATTAATCGTATTAATCCCGGTTTTTTTAGGTTGCGATGCTGCTGAGGATCTAGGGACTCAATTTGACTTAAATACGAACATAGATGTTAAGCTAGCTGAGTTAGATCTTCCGTCATCAAATCTTTACATCGACAGTTTGAGAACTGACGGAGAGGATCGATTAATAGCGGGGACATACAATGACCCTCTGACAGGACGAGTTACCGCAGAAGGGTACTTTCAATTCAAATTCCAAAGAGGCTTCTTTCCTGGTGATTCCTTGATGTATGATTCAATTCAATTGATTTTAGCTACAGGTGAGATTTTGCCTTTGACGGGATCATCACCTATTGATATTGATGTTTTCGAAATTGAGGATACTTTGATTAATAGCATCGTTTACCTTGCGACCAAGCAGGAAACGAAATCGCGCCAAGTAGGGAATTTGACTGGCACCGTTTCATCAGAAGATGAGCTTGTATCAATAAAGCTAGACGATACCTATGGACAAGAAATCTTTGACTTCCTCAACGACTTCCCTGATTCAGTAGCCACTCATTTTTTCAAGGGTTTAGCATTATCCAGTGGTGTGACTAACCAAAGCCTGGTATCCTTTAATACCGCAGCAGACACATCAAGACTTCGTGTGTTTATGACAGGAGATACAACATACTTTGCCGAATTTGACATTCAGCCTTCCTTCCATACAAATATCACGAGAGATCGTAGTGCTTCAGTATTTAGCAGCATACAGGAAAAACAAACTTTTGACCTCGCTGGAGATGGCAGGACAGTTCTGGATCCGCTTGCCGGAATTACGACAACTTTTGATGTGGATGCGCTTGAGACTTTCTTTGCTGACAATCCCAACATTTTGATCAACACCACGATCATTGATTTTGAAGGAGAAGGTTTTGCAACTAGAGACACACTCCAGGGTTTCAATCTCTTTTTTCGGCGGCCAGATGGTGGTATTTTCGGGCCCGCAATTGTTCAAAATTCATTTGCCAACATAGTTATGGCCGATCAAGGCTACCTCACTGGAAGCAGCACCCCTGCAGCTGTACAGTACAACTCTGATACAGACAAGTATTTGGTACGGCCGACGCTCTTCTTCCAGTCCATGTACAATAACTATTTGAACAGCGGAAACCTTGTATACATTGAGCCGTTGCGTGGTGATACGATTCAGTTATCCGAAATTGTACTAATCAATCCTACTGAAATGACCCTTGGCCAGACCGTATTTAGCAATAATGGAATTAAATTAAGGATCTTCTATACTGATGTAAATCAATAGATTATGTGTGGAATTGTTGGTTATCTTGGAAAAAAGCCTGCTCATCCAATTCTAATAGGAGGACTGAAAAGGCTTGAGTATCGCGGTTATGACAGTAGCGGAATTGCTGTAATTGAAAACAATCAGATTCTCGTTGAGAAAAAGAAAGGTAAGGTTGCTGATCTTGAAACCCAAATTGGTGATAAAGAATTTGCAAGTACCATAGGAATAGGTCACACAAGGTGGGCAACTCATGGTGAGCCAAATGACGTTAATGCACATCCACATCTCTCCAACAACGGCTCTCTAGCCATTATCCATAATGGGATAATTGAAAATTACGGTGCACTAAAGGAAGATTTGACACAAAAGGGATATCAGTTCGAAAGCGACACTGATACCGAAGTCTTTATCTCTTTCATCGAATACATAAAGGAAAGTGAAAGTCTTTCCTTGGAAGATGCTGTCAGAGTTGCCCTCACCAAAGTAGTTGGTGCATATGCAATCGCAATTGTCTCCCGTGACGAGCCAAGAAAACTCATAGCAGCTCGAAAAGGAAGTCCATTGGTCCTGGGCTTGGGTACAGGAGAGTTTTTTTTAGCCTCAGATGCGTCTCCAATTATAGAATACACAAACGAGGTGATCTACCTCGAAGACGAAGAAATAGCTATACTGGAAGGCTCCGAGTATCGAATCATTAATACAAGTAATACAAGCGATGATTCGCAGACTCCAGAAATCCACACCCTTGATCTTGAACTTGAAGCCATAGAGAAAGGTGGTTATGAGCACTTCATGCTAAAGGAAATTTTTGAGCAACCGAAATCCATTGCCGATTGCATGAGAGGCCGACTGAAGGCTAGTTCCGGAGAGTTGGTACTTGGTGGCATTAGAAACTATAAGCAAGCATTGATTAATGCTGAAAAAATAACATTCGTTGCTTGTGGTACATCCTGGCACGCCGGGCTTGTAGCGGAGTACGTTTTTGAAGATCTATGTCGGATTCCAGTGGAGGTAGAATATGCTTCGGAGTTCCGATATAGGAACCCGATCATCAAAGAAGGAGATATTATTGTAGCTATTTCACAATCAGGTGAAACTGCGGATACTCTGGCTGCGATTGAATTGGCTAAGAGCAAGGGGGCTATTGTCTTTGGTATTGTAAATACGGTTGGATCATCTATTTCAAGGATCACTCATGAAGGTGCGTATCTGCACGCTGGCCCAGAAATTGGAGTTGCCTCCACGAAGGCGTTTACAGCGCAGATCACCGTGCTCACCATGATCGCCTTACGGGTTGCCCACCTTAAAGGCACCCTTTCGGAAAGAAAATACAAAGAGCTCTTAGTTGATCTTGAGAGCGTCCCTGCTAAGGTTCAGACAGCGCTTGATTTCAACGATAAGATCGAGACGATTGCAGACCTCTTTCAGGACGCAAAGAATTTTCTCTATCTGGGTAGAGGTTATAACTTCCCTGTGGCACTGGAGGGAGCACTCAAACTCAAGGAAATCTCATACATACATGCTGAGGGGTATCCGGCAGCTGAAATGAAACATGGACCTATTGCATTGATTGATGAAAACATGCCAGTTGTTGTCATTGCTACCCGGGATAGTTCATACGATAAGATAGTCTCGAATATTCAGGAGGTAAAAGCACGGAAGGGTGTCGTAATCGCTATTGTAACCGAGGGCGATGTCCTCATTCCTAAAATGGCAGATTTCACAATTGAGGTTCCATCCACGCATGAAGCACTTATGCCACTAATTTCCGTAATCCCTTTGCAGCTACTTAGCTATCACATCGCTGTGATGCGTGGTGCCAACGTGGATCAACCAAGAAATTTAGCAAAATCAGTTACGGTTGAATAACTTTCTGTGATGAAAGAAATAATTTACTCAGATCAGGCACCGGCTCCGATTGGTCCGTATTCTCAAGCAATACGACACGGCAATACCCTATACATTTCCGGTCAAATACCAATCGACCAAGCTTCTGGAGAAATGATTGACACCACCATTGAAGCGGAAACGGAACAAGTCATGAAAAACATTGGATTTATACTTGAGGAAGTAGGTTTGGGTTATTCTGATGTATTGAAATGTTCAATTTTCGTGAGCGATATGGGTAACTTTGGACGGATTAATGAGGTGTACGGAAAATACTTCACAGAAAACCCTCCAGCTAGGGAGACTGTAGAAGTTAGTGGCTTGCCTAAAGGTGTCAACGTTGAAATCTCATGCATTGCAGCGTTTAACAGCTAGCCTTACGAATAATTCCCTAGACTGTCTCTAACTTTAACTTCCAACTCAAATTCAATGGAAAATATACGCGTGCGATTTGCACCGAGCCCGACTGGAGGACTCCATATTGGTGGAGTAAGAACGGCCTTATTCAATTACCTATTTGCTAGAAAACACGGAGGTAAATTCATACTCAGAATAGAGGATACCGATCAAGGTCGCTTCGTGGAGGGTGCCGAAGAGTACATTTTGAAAGCGCTTAAATGGTGTCAAATTGAGCCTGACGAAAGCCCAATACATGGCGGTGAATTCGCACCCTATCGACAATCAGAACGCAAAGGCATTTACAAACAGTATGCTGATCAATTGATACAAGACGGCAAAGCCTACTACGCTTTCGATACTCCCGAGGAACTTGAGGCTATGAGAGAGAAATTGACAGCCGCGAAGGTTATCAAGCCACAGTACAACACAGTGACAAGGTCCTCGATGAAGAATTCCCTCACTCTCTCAGATGATGAAGTGAAGAAGAGACTTGATGCTGGTGAACCATATGCTATTAGAATTAAGGTACCTAAAGATGAGGAAATCAGACTGAATGATTTAGTAAGAGGCTGGGTAAAAGTGAATTCCGCTGATATTGATGATAAAGTATTGATGAAATCTGATGGAATGCCAACCTATCATTTGGCTAATGTGGTTGATGACTACCTCATGAAAATTTCACATGTAATTAGAGGTGAAGAATGGCTTCCCTCAGCGCCCCTGCATGTTCTACTATACCAGTTTCTTGGTTGGGAAGACTCTATGCCATCGTTTGCTCACCTGCCATTGATCCTTAAGCCCGATGGAAATGGTAAGCTAAGTAAGAGAGCCGCAGACAAAGCTGGTTTTCCGATATTTCCACTTGACTGGACAGACAAGGAATCAGGTGACGTTGCAAAAGGCTTTAAAGAGACAGGTTTTCTACCTGAAGCACTTATTAATTTTCTAGCATTCCTCGGCTGGAACCCTGGAACCGAGCAGGAGATATTCTCGATGGCGGAGCTTGTTGATACCTTTTCCATTGAAAGGATCAACAAGGCCGGAACAAAGTTTGATTTCGATAAGGTCAACTGGTACAATCAGCAATATATAAAGGCCACTTCGAGCTCCGTTTTCGCAAAAAGCCTGAGAGCGGATCTTAAGAGCTCCTTTTCAATTCAGTGCGAATTAGACCTAGCCGAGAAGATTGTTGATTTATTGAAAGAACGTGTTACCTACCCACAGGAGTTTTTGGAGGCAAGTATCATTTTGTTTCAAAACCCTCAGGAATACGATAAGGGGGTCCAGGACAAGAAATGGGATACTGAAGCACCAGTGGCACTTAAACTCTTTGCAGATAAACTCGAAAGCGACCCGACATTAAATGCAGAGGAGATCAAAATACTCTTCTGGGATACCTTGGAATCCAAAGGGTTTAAGCCAGGTAAATTCATGCAAACGCTTCGTTTTGCCTTGACCGGACAGGGCTCCGGACCCGATCTAATGATGATGATGGAAATAATGGGCTCCAAGAAGTCAGCTGAGAGAATTAATTACACCATTTCTTTGTTAAGTGGTAAATAAGTAATCTCATGAGCAAGAAAAAAGAAAAAGCAAAGGTACATGAGGATCTTGACGGGTTCGAACTTAGCGTTGATACTTTTGGAGAGATAAAGTCAAATCTTCCAATTGACCAGCTCAACAAATTCTTGAACAAGAATGTCGAGGATAAGAAACTGAAAGATCGCGATGATCTTGATGTGAAAAAAGATTCTGATACCACGAAAGATATCTGATACCACGTTACGTGTTTTGGTTATTTTCGCCTCTAAAACACGGAGATGACCAAAATTGGTATAATTAAAGAGGGGAAAATTCCGGTTGACAAACGAGTTCCAGTTACCCCTGAACAGGCAAAGTACATTGCTCAAAATTTCGATGTCGAAATTGTTGTTCAATCCAGTGATATCCGATGCTTCCCAGACACAGACTATCAAAATCTAGGGATAGAGGTTGTCGATTCATTGGAAGATTGCGACATCATTCTGGGGGTTAAGGAAGTTCCTATCGATAAGCTCATCTCTGGAAAAACGCATTTCTTTTTTTCACACACGATTAAGAAACAAGATTATAACCAAGACTTAATAAGAGCCATTCTTGACAAGAACATTCGTCTCATCGACTGGGAGACATTAACAAATGAGACAGGGAACAGGGTTATTGCGTTTGGCAGGTGGGCAGGCATTGTCGGTGCCTACAATGGAATATTATCATACGGCAAAAGGTATAACTTATTTGACATCAGAAAAGCTCATGAATGCTTTGATCTGGAGGATTTGCGAAAGGAGTTTCCAAAAATCCAGTTACCATCAATCAAGATTGCCATAACTGGAGGAGGAAGAGTTGCTAAAGGTGCCATGGAAGTTCTAAATGGAATTGGCATTCGAAAAGTCACACCGCATGACTATGTACACGAACGATTCAAGGAACCAGTTTTCACTCAGCTCAATTCACGAGACTACAACCGACGAAAGGATGGTGCGGAATTTAACAAGGGTGAATTTCACAAGCACCCTGAGCTATTCGAGGGGGATTTTCTAAAGTTTGCAAAAGTTACTGATCTTCTGATAGCGTCAGCCTTTTGGGACCCCAGTGCGCCAGTGCTTTTCCGTCGTGACGATGCAACCAAAGGTGATTTTCACATTCGAGTTATTGCTGACATAACCTGTGATATTGAAGGCTCAATCCCCTCAACTAAAAAGCCAAGCACCATTGATGACCCCGTATATGATTATGATCCTAGTGCTGACGCGATAGAACAGGCGTTCTCAGACGAGGGTAATATCACTGTGATGGCAGTTGATAATTTACCATGTGAGCTCCCTCGTGATGCCTCCGACAGTTTTGGAGCTCAATTGATTGAAAACGTCCTTCCTCACCTTCTAGGCGACGATGATCAGAACGTCATAAAAAATGCCACGATCACTGAAAGCGGAGCTTTAACCGATCGTTACAAATACTTACAGGGTTACGTTGATGGAAAATAAAAAAGCCTTGCTGCAAGATTGCTGCAAGGCCTTTATTAGGGACTGAAGTTTATTCAAAATCTTCTAGAAGTTCTTCAATTTCGTCAATCACTGGCTCAAGAATTTCTTCCAGTTTATCCTTGCTCCCATCTGCATACTCTACGTAAGGAACATAGTCCTCGTATGTCTCTCCATCTTCAACAATTTCTTCGAAAACAAAAACAATGTCACCAGCTTTATCTTCACCCACAAATAAAGCTAGATCAATGTAATCATTCGGATCACCATCTTGAGAGTTATCCATTTGGTCATCGCTAACGCTACCAACAATTCTAAGTGTTCGGTATGAAACCTCTCCTGAAATACTCTTGGGCTCCAATTTAGCCTCTGAGTCAAACTCGACATCCACGTCAACACCAACTAGATTTTCACTATTTAGAAGCAAGGTAACAGCAAGCGAGGTTGTCGATGCTTCAGAATCATCAAATGTGATGTCAAGCGCAAATGGAACTGCCACCAAATAAATATCCGCAGCTTCTGGGTTTCCGTCCGCGCTATAGTTCACCACGAAATCCAAATCGATAATTGGATCTTCATCCACTAGCGGATCATCATCTATAGTTAAGTCTGCCTTAATAGTAGTTGGCAATTCTTCACCATCAATCTCAATGACAGTAAATTCCGTCAATCTGAATTCTGCATTGTTGGTAGTAGAACCTTCGGTAGGAAATGCAATAACGATGAATTCAGACGCTTCGACCTTCTCGAAATCTTCCAAATTAAAATTCCACACGTAGACTCCCTTATTTTCGGCAAAGTCTGCAGGTTCTTCATTTAGCAAGCGCGCAATTCCAGTTGTAAAACTGTAGGAGATCTGCCCTATCTGATTAGTAATCAGCGCACGATTTTCATCCATTTGGTAAGGTGAAACTCTGCCAAACTGAGTAGAGTTATCTATAAGATCGATCAACGTACGTGCACCCTTTACACCATCTGATTTAACTAACGTAACAACATCATCATTTAACTCTCCAGCAATCGCATTGATCTCAGCTGCAGAACTCTTTGGGTCTGTGGAGTTCTCATCTGAACATGCCGCCAAAAAAATGATGGATAAAACAGGTAGATAATATTTAATCTTCATTTTGACTAGTAGTTTATAATAATTCAATTTTATATTAAAATAGTACCAAAAAAAATGCTGCACCCCCAAGAGGTACAGCATTTTTTTAAAACTATTTTTAATCTAGCTGTTCATGCTCACCAGGAACTCATCATTATTGCTCGTTCCCTTCATTTTGCTTAGAAGAAATTCCATTGCTTCATTGCTATTCATGTCAGCCATGAACTTACGAAGAATCCAGATTCTGCTTAATTCCTCCTTACCAATAAGCAAGTCTTCTCGTCGTGTACCAGATGCAGGCACATCAATTGCTGGATAAACTCGTTTGTTAGAAAGCTTTCTATCCAGCTGAAGTTCCATGTTTCCAGTTCCTTTGAATTCCTCAAAGATCACCTCATCCATTTTCGAACCTGTTTCTATTAGTGCAGTAGCTATAATTGTTAAAGAGCCACCATTTTCAACATTTCTTGCTGCTCCAAAGAATCTTTTTGGCTTGTGAAGTGCATTGGCATCAACTCCCCCTGAGAGTATTTTTCCTGATGATGGAACCACGGTGTTGTGAGCTCTAGCGAGTCTCGTAATCGAATCAAGCAAAATCACTACGTCGTGTCCGCATTCAACCATTCTCTTGGCCTTCTCAAGAACAATATTGGCCACCTTCACATGCTTCTCTGCCTGCTCATCAAACGTTGACGCGACAACTTCCGCCTTTACTGATCTTGCCATGTCTGTTACTTCCTCTGGACGTTCGTCAATCAAAAGGATCATTAAGTAACATTCTGGATGATTCTCAGCAATTGCGTTCGCAACATTTTTCAAAAGAACAGTTTTACCAGTCTTTGGCTGCGCTACAATCATTCCTCTTTGTCCCTTCCCAATTGGAGCGAACATGTCAAGAATCCGTGTCGAATAATTATCCGGCTTAGTGCTCAGATTAAGTTTTTCCTCCGGAAACAATGGTGTTAGGTATTCAAAGGCAACCCGGTCCCTTATTTCCTCAGTCGTTTTACCATTTACAGATTCCACCTTTAGTAAAGCGAAATACTTCTCTCCGTCTTTTGGAGGTCTGATTTGTCCTTTTACAGTATCTCCAGTTCTCAGACCAAACAATTTGATTTGAGAAGGTGACACATAAATATCATCCGGGCTAGCCAAGTAGTGGTAGTCACTTGAGCGAAGAAATCCGTATCCGTCTTGCATGATTTCAAGAACGCCCTCATTGGCAATCATTCCATCAAACTCCTTGATCTCTTCGTTATACTGCTCTTTTTTCCTCCTTTTTTCCTGACGCTCAGCTTCTCTTTCCTGTCTTGCAGCATCTCTTTCTGCTTTTTCAGGATCTTCTTTCTTTTCTTCTCGCTTTTCTCCTTCCCCTTCCTTTTTGTTTTCGGTTCTGTCGTCGCGCCTCTCCTCCTTCTTGTTATCTTCTCTTTTCTTGTTGTCTCTACGTGGAGGTCTTTGTTCTTTGCTTGCTGGTTTTTTACCTTCAGCCTTTTCCTCGTTCTGAGCCTCTTCTTTAGGAGCCTCTTCAGGTTTGGTCTCCTGTGGTTTTTCTTCAGAATTTGGTGCTGCCGATACGTTCCCCTCTTTGATTTTTTTGATCTCGCTTTCAGGCATGGTCGCCTGCTGATCCAGAATTTTGTATATCAAATCCTGCTTCGCGGTCTTTTTTGCATTTTTAATTCCTAACTGCTCTGCGATGTCTCGTAGTTCCGACAAAAGCATTACACTCAGATCATCCAATGTGTACATAAGTGAATAAAAGTGTGTTTAAAATTCTTTTTGAAGTATTAATGATAGTTCTAAGCTTGTAAAAGCTGGAATTCCCGGCTGGGCTTTCCTAGGACTGTGTCGCAAGTATAGGTCATCACCCATACTTTAGCAAGTACCACCTTATTTTTTAACTGACCAGATTTTTGTGCCCTATTGATCAGAAAATCATTTTTCTTTGCACCCTTCTGAAAAAACCATAAGAATGCTACAGATTTCAATCATAGAAAAAGACTTTGAAAGGTGTCAAAAAGGCCTCGAAAAGAGAGGGCTAAAAGACGCTAAAAATCTACTGAAAGAAATCCTCAGTAAGGATCAGAATAGAAAAGAGATTCAACAAAAGCTGGATGGAATTTTGCAAAAGTCTAACACATTGGCAAAAGAGATAGGACAGCTGTTTAAAGATGGTGAGCATGAGAGGGCCAACGAATCAAAAGTTAAATCAGCAGAGCTGAAAGAGGAGAGTCGGCAATTAAGTGAATCTCATCAGCAAGTGGAAAAAGAACTTAGGGAGTTGCTCTACGACATTCCCAACATTCCACATAATAGCGTTCCCGCCGGAAATTCTGAACAAGACAATGAAGTCATTAAAAAGGAGGACTCAACAATTCCAGACTTAGGTTCAAACAAGAAACCTCACTGGGATCTAATAGAAGAATATGATATTGTTGACTTCGAGTTGGGAAATAAGGTAGCCGGGGCAGGGTTTCCTTTTTACAAAGGGCAAGGTGCTCGCTTAGTTCGCGGTTTGGTCAATTACTTTCTTGACAAAGCAAATGAAGCTGGATATAAGGAGGTTCAACCTCCAATTGTAATAAACGAAGCTTCAGGTTTTAGCACTGGACAATTACCAGATAAAGAAGGTCAGATGTACCATGCGCAAGTAGACAATTTGTATTTAATACCTACAGCTGAGGTTCCGATTACCAATATGTATCGAGATGTTATTTTGGATGAAGCAGCTCTACCAATAAAGCATACAGGATACACTCCTTGTTTCCGACGAGAAGCTGGCTCATGGGGCTCTCACGTTCGTGGGCTAAATCGTCTGCATCAGTTTGACAAAGTCGAAGTTGTGCAGGTGGTACATCCTAGCAATTCGTATGAGACATTAGATAAAATGGTGAGCCATGTCGAAACATTAGTAAAATCTCTGAGGCTTCCCTATCGAATTCTCAGATTGTGCGCTGGAGATCTTGGTTTCACCTCCGCTCTCACTTATGATTTTGAAGTTTTCTCTGCCGCTCAAGAGAAGTGGCTGGAGGTTAGTTCTGTTTCAAATTTCGAGACCTACCAGGCAAATCGCTTGAAGCTTCGGATTAAAAATAAGGAAGGCAAGAAAGAGCTGGCCCATACTTTAAATGGAAGCGCCTTAGCTCTTCCGCGGATCATTGCTGCACTTCTCGAAAACAATCAGGAATCAGACCAAATCAAAATGCCAGAAGTTTTGAAACCATACCTCGGATTCGATTCGATCAAAAAGTAAGAGCTACTTTTTAGGTAACTACCTTTCGTGTAAATAGTATCGCAATCTTTTGGGATTTGCCTTAATTTCATGTCCGCTACATTTAAATTAAGCTATGAAAAAATTAACCTATTTGATCAGTTTGACACTGCTGTGGTCGTGTCAAACAAATACTAAAGAATCTGCTACCAACCTCAATTATCCAGAGACAGCAAAAGTTGAAACCGTAGATACCTACTTTGACAACGACGTGCCAGATCCATATAGGTGGCTTGAAGATGATGCTTCCGTAGAGACAGCCAAATGGGTGTCAGAACAAAATAAAGTCACAGATTCATACTTGGACAACATTGATTTTAAAAACGACGTGAAAAATCGTTTGACAGAACTAGAAAATTACGAAAAAATCAGTGCTCCGAACAAATACGGTGACTACTACTATTTTACTAAGAATGATGGACTTCAGAATCAATCTGTGATTTACCGTGTAAAGAATTTTGATGATGAGCCAGAAGTTTTCCTTGATCCAAATACTTTTTCCGATGATGGCACAACTGCCCTGGGAGGAAGAAGTTTTTCAGGAGACAACAAATACCTTGCGTACTCCATCTCTATTGGAGGGTCTGACTGGAGAGAAATTTATGTTCTGAATGTTGAAACCAAAGAACAAACAAGCGATAAACTAATGTGGGTTAAATTCTCTGGTATGAGTTGGTACAAAGATGGATTTTTCTATTCACGTTATGACGCACCAAGTGAGGACGATGCTCTAAAAGGAACAAACAAATTCGGTAAGATTTATTATCACAAAGTTGGAACTAGCCAAGATGATGATAAGCTGATTTATGAAAATCCTAATAATCCCGAAAACAGATTTGGTGCTAGCGTAAGCGAGGATGAGCGATTCCTATTCATTTATTCCTCAGTTAGCACAAGTGGCAATGAGTTATTTGTTAAAGATTTATCAAATGAAGGGAATGACTTCATTCCTATTCACACAGGATTTGACAACGACCACTACATCGTTGATAGTGATGGAGACAATCTGATTATTCATACGAATCTAGATGCTCCAAACAACAAATTAGTCAAGGTCAACTTCAAAAATCCTAGCTCAGAAAACTGGAAGGAATTGGTCCCTGAAACTGATAATGTGATGAATGCTGGATCAGCTGGAGGAAAGGTTTTTACGTCCTATTTGGTAGATGCGAAAACTGCTATCAAGCAATACGACTATAATGGCAACCTTGAAAGAGAGGTAGAGCTACCAGGTATTGGAACCGCCTTTGGTTTCGGTGGCAGTCTGAAAGACGAAGAAATATTCTATACGTTCACATCATTCACACAGCCAGCCTCAGTATACAGATACAATATTTCTTCCGGAGAGTCTGAGTTACACCGTAGACCTGAACTGGATTTCAACCCAGATGATTACGAAACAAAACAAATTTTCTATTCGAGCAAGGATGGCACCAAGGTTCCAATGTTCATAGTTCACAAAAAAGGACTGGAAATGAATGGTAAAAACCCAGCGTGGCTCTATGCTTATGGCGGTTTTAACATAAGCCTTCGTCCGAGTTTCAATACCGCTCGAATAGCTTGGTTGGAAAATGGGGGTGTCTTTGCAATGCCTAATATTCGAGGCGGCGGAGAGTATGGCGAAGAATGGCATGAAGCAGGAACAAAACTCAAGAAAATTAACGTCTTTAATGATTTTATCGCAGCAGGTGAGTACCTAGTCAGTGAAGGTTACACATCGAGCGAATATCTGGCCATTCAAGGAGGCTCTAATGGAGGGCTCCTAATTGGCGCAACAATTAATATGAGACCCGACCTTGCCAAAGTAGCATTTCCTATGGTGGGTGTGATGGATATGCTTCGATATCAGAATTTCACAATTGGGCGAGCTTGGTCAGCAGATTATGGCACAGCTGAAGACTCCGAAGAAATGTTCGAGTATTTGAAGTCCTATTCTCCACTTCATAACATCAAAGAAAATGGCAACTATCCTTCTGTAATGGTTACCACTGCTGATCACGATGATCGAGTTGTTCCTGCACACTCTTTTAAGTATGCCGCAACGCTGCAAGAGAAGAATCCAAACAATGCCAATCCACTTCTAATTCGTGTTGAGACAAAAGCAGGTCATGGTGCAGGCATGTCCACTGAAAAGAGAATCGAACTGTATAGTGACATGTATTCGTATGCATGGTATAACATGGGTGTAATTCCCGAGTTTGCTAAAGAAAAAATGTAAGACTTCATCAACTAACCCAAATGACCCTGCCTCCACTCGAGGTAGGGTTTTTTATTTTTAAGGCATGATTAATATTAGAAAAGGTACAAAAGGCGATCTGCCAAGGCTATTGGAGCTAATTGTTGAGCTTGCTGTTTACGAAAAAGCGGAAGAAGAAGTCGCCAACACCGTCGAGAGAATGGAGGAGGATGGATTTGGTGAAAATCCCATCTATGGTTTCATTGTAGCAGAAGAAAATTCTGAAGTAATAGGTGCATCCATCTACTACTATCGATATTCCACCTGGAAAGGCAAAAGAATGTCCTTAGAAGATCTCATCGTGACCGAAAGCAAGCGCGGAGCAGGCGTTGGAAAACTACTTTTCGAGGAGACAATCAAAATCGGAAAAGAGACCGATTGCACAGGAATGATGTGGCAAGTACTTGATTGGAATGAACCTGCCATTAACTTCTACAAAAAGTATGATTCCAATCTCGACGGAGAATGGATCAATTGCAATCTAAATTTTTAGACTTCCTCAAGTACTGTTCTGAAGGCCGCCATCTTAGTTCCATACTTAATGATGGAAGCTTTCTGCAATTTTGTTGCTACTGTATTTAAATAGGTTTCTAGCTGATCAAGGCTATCTGCCATATATTGAATGGCGTACGTGGTACCTGTCTCATCCTCAGCTTCTGAAAGCATCTTCATCATTCTGTGCTCTGTGAAAAATCCAGTCTGCATCACCTCTGGGATATGGGTTTCCTTCATCCACATGATCCACTCTTGTTCCACATCAGCATCAATATTCACAGTAACATTATATAAAATCATAAGTTTCGATTGGTTGGATTGAAAGATGACTAACGAAAAAACTCTAAATTTATGTCTAACAATTTCAAATAAATAAAGTTTACTCCCCCATAGATGGGAATATATTCAATCAAAGATCTCGAACATTTGTCTGGGATCAAAGCACATACGATCAGGATTTGGGAGCAGCGCCACAATCTCTTTTCTCCGCAACGAACTGACACCAATATTCGATTTTATAGTGATGAGGACCTAAAATTGATTTTGAATATATCTCTACTTAAAAACCACGGCATCAAGATCAGTAAGATAGTTCAGATGAAGACTGAGCAGATTCAGGAACAAGTAATCCAACTGGCTGAAAGTGAATTTGTGAATGAAGATCAGGTAAGTGCACTCACTGTTGCTATGATCGACACAAATGAAGAATTGTTCCATTCAATCATTTCATCAAATCAAAAAAAGATTGGTTTTGAAAAAACCATCATTGATATCGTTTATCCCTTTTTCAAGAAAATAGGTATTCTGTGGGTGTCAAGCTCCATCAACCCAGCTCAAGAACATTTCATTTCGCATTTGATCAGGCAAAGATTGATTGTTGAAACAGCTCAATTAGATTTGGTGTCAAACTCTGAGTCTTTTCTACTTTTCCTTCCTGAAGGAGAACTACACGAAATCAGCTTACTTTTTGCTAATTACCTCTTGAGGGCAAGGGGGTATAAGACAGTTTATCTTGGTCAATCTGTCCCGTTAAAAGATGTTGAAGAAATATATCATACCATTGAACCGGACTACATATTTACTGTTGCCACATCTAAACCAAATCAAAATAAGCTACCAGACTTTCTAAAGGATCTTAAAGCGAAGTTTAAGAAATCCAAAGTTTTCATTACCGGTAGCCAAGTCCTGTCTTGTGAGCTCACTTTCCCAGAAAACGTTCAACTTATCAGACAGTTCCATGAACTCGACACTGAGCTTGAGCAAGTTCAGCTAACCTAGGGTCCCCTTTTGTGGTTTTACCAAAGACTTTTTCATTCAGAGAATAGTTTGTTTAATCATTTTAATTTTTTATTAAACAATATTCGTTCTATATTCGTTTAATCTTTTAAGTGAATCATTAAACAAAATGATATGACAGCATTGGAATTTGGCTATAGAATCGAATCATTGACAGGCTCTTTGAAGCCATATGCGCTCAAACTCACTAAAGATTCTGAAGATGCAAATGATCTTCTGCAGGAGACTGTTTACAAAGCCTACACAAACAGAACCAAGTTTGAAGAAGGTACAAATCTGAAAGCATGGATGTATACAATCATGAGAAATACATTCATCACCAACTACCAAAGAATGGTACGCCGAAACACTTTTATTGATACCACTGAGAATAGTCATTTCATCAATTGTAGCGTCGTAATGGAAAACAGAGCGTATGGGAATTTCATTGGCAAAGACATAAAATCAGCTATGGACCAACTTAAGGATATTTATAAGATTCCTTTCAAATTATACTTCGAAGGGTTTAAATATCACGAAATTGCAAAGCGCCTGAGCATCCCTATCGGAACTGTTAAAAACAGAATCCACATAGCCAGGAAAGAGCTCAAAGACGCTTTAAATATATATGCCAATTAAAGATCTCAGCTATAGGATTGTTGTAATTGGGGCCGGATTTTCCGGCCTTTCTTGTGCTTGTCATTTGGCAAAAATGGGGCACAAAGTCACTCTACTTGAGAAAAATTCTCAACCAGGTGGTCGAGCAAGACCTTATTTGGAAAAAGGATTCACTTGGGATATGGGGCCATCTTGGTACTGGATGCCAGATGTATTCGAGCGATTCTTCCAGTCCTTCGGAAAAAGCGTTTCTGACTATTATCAACTGGAAAGACTGGATCCCTCTTATCGGGTAAAATTCAAAGATGATGAATGGGATATTCCTGCGGCGATGGACGAAATCGAAAACTTGTTTGAGCGCATTGAGCCGGGCAGCAGTATTCAATTAAGAGCATTTCTTGCACAAGCAAAATTCAAATATGATGTTGGTGTCAAAAAGCTAGTTTATAAGCCAAGTCGATCTTTGACTGAATTTATCGATCTACAACTGCTATCGGGGCTTTTAAAAATGGATGTCTTCACCTCCATCGCCAAGCATGTACGAAAGCACTTTACAGATGAGCGTCTCATTCAACTCATGGAATTTCCCATCCTGTTTCTTGGCGCCACTGCAACCAACACACCTGCACTTTACACCCTGATGAACTACTCAGACATTGTTCTGGGTACGTGGTACCCAAAGGGTGGAATGCAATCAGTGGTAAAAGGAATGGTGAAATTGGCTGATGAACTTGGCGTTGAAATTCAGTACAATCAAGATGTTTCCTCCTTTACATACGAAGGGAAGAACGTCCTTTCCGTTAACACAAGTACCGATCAATTTACCACAGACGTGGTAGTAGCTAGTGCCGACTACCATCATGTAGATCAGAAAATTCTTCCTGCTAAATTTCAGAACTATTCAAAAAAGTATTGGGATTCAAGAACTTTGGCTCCTTCGTCCCTCCTGTTTTACTTAGGAATTGATAAAAAACTTCCTAATCTTCAACATCATACACTTTTCTTCGATGAGGACTTCTCCGTTCACTCCTCAGAGATTTATGAGAATCCAAAATGGCCGTCAAAACCACTGCTCTACGTTTCTGCTACTTCAAAAACAGACAATACCGTAGCTCCAAAAGGGAAAGAAAACTTGGTAGTCTTGATCCCAGTTGCTCCCGATATTGAAGATACAGATGAGATCAGGGAAAAGTACTATCACATTATCATGGACAAACTTGAAAAGCATACAGGTGAGAATATCCGTGATCATGTGCTGGTGAAAAGAAGTTACGCACATAGAGATTTTCTTTCCGATTACAATTCTTTCAAGGGAAATGCGTACGGATTGGCAAATACACTCAAGCAGACAGCAATCCTTAAACCATCATTGAAAAACAGGAAACTCAAAAACTTGTACTACACCGGTCAGCTTACAGTGCCAGGTCCTGGTGTTCCCCCATCCTTGATATCAGGAGAAGTTGTTGCGAAAGAAATCGGACGAGATTTTTCTAATTTTGGAGCCCGATGATGGATCTATTTTCAAAAACAGCGTTCGAGTGTAGTGAGCTTATTACGAAAGCATACAGCACCTCTTTTTCACTAGGAATAAGAACCTTGAATAAAAAATATCATGAGCCCATCTATGCTATCTACGGCTTTGTACGATACGCAGATGAAATCGTGGACACGTTCCACACGCATGATAAAAAGGAACTACTGGCTCGATTCAAGAAGAATACCTATCAGGCATTGGACGAGAAAATAAGCCTAAATCCGGTTTTACATTCCTTTCAATTGGTTGTCAATAAATATCAAATTGACACAGCACTGATAGATGCATTCCTACTTAGTATGGAGATGGATCTTGATAAGAAGACCTATCAAGATAAAGACTATCAAACCTATATCTACGGAAGTGCCGAAGTGGTTGGACTAATGTGTCTAAAAGTTTTTTGCGAAGGAGATGAAGCTGAATATCAAAAACTGTTGACTCCGGCTAAACATTTAGGATCAGCATTCCAAAAGGTAAATTTTCTTCGAGATATGAAAAGTGATTTTGATGAAAGAGGCAGAGTTTACTTTCCTGAAGTTGACTTCAATAATTTCACACAAGAAGATAAGAAGAACATCGAGCAGGACATTCATTCAGATTTCAAAGCATCGTTGATTGGGATTAAATCGCTACCCAAGGATGCTCGAGCAGGAGTTTATCTTGCCTACATTTATTATACTGCGCTTTTTAAAAAAATCGCAGGTTTGTCACATACTCGAATAAAAACGGAAAGAATACGAGTCCCCGACCTCAGAAAACTGCTCTTGCTCTTCAGGTGTTATTTCCTGCACAAGCTTAATTTGATTGTCTAAAATGCAGTGGCTCTATTTCATATTGATGAGTGGCTCGCTCATATTTCCATTGGCTTGGTCATTTGAAAAGCGAATTTCTTACTACAAAAATTGGAAAAGCCTTTTCCCTGCAATTTTCTTAACGGCGCTCTTCTTCCTTTTTTGGGATGAGGTATTTACTAAGCGGGGAGTTTGGGGGTTTAATGACACATACATATTGGGAATAAAACTTGGAAGCCTCCCATTGGAAGAAATTCTGTTCTTTATTGTTGTGCCGTTTAGCTGCGTTTTTATCTATGAGTGCGTTGGATATTTTCTTCCAGGAAATAGGGCCTTTAAAAACGTTCGAACACTAACATATTCACTTGGTACACTTCTTCTACTCATCGCTACTTTCAATTATTCACGCAGCTATACATTCTGGAATTTCATATTCACAGGCCTGCTCCTCCTCTCCATTGCTTATAGAAATCCGACCTGGCTTTCTCGCTTCTGGATAGCTTACTTATATCATCTGATTCCCTTTTTCATAGTAAACGGGATTTTAACAGGATCTTTCATTGAAGATCAAGTGGTTTGGTACAACAATGAAGAGAATTTTGGAGTTAGATTAGTTACAGTTCCCATTGAAGACACTATGTATTCTCTGTTGCTGTTGTTAATGAATATCAATTATTACGAATTCTTTAAAAGTAGATTTTCAAAATGACCGTTGCACTAAACATTGCATTAGTAATAGGGACATTCCTCTTCATGGAGGGAGTTGCATGGTTCACACACAAATACATCATGCACGGATTCTTGTGGAGTTGGCACAAATCCCATCATAAGATACATCCACATGCTTTAGAAATGAATGACTTATTTGCAGTGGTATTTAGCATCCCCTCCATTGTCTTGATATATCTAGGATATAATAATCTTCAGCTCCAATGGCTCCTTTACATTGGAATTGGTATTTTCTGCTACGGAGTATTCTATTTCACTTTTCATGATATCATCGTACATCGAAGAATCAAAATTCCTTTTAAGGCAAGGAGCAAATACATGAAGCGAATTATGAATGCGCACTATGCGCATCACGAAACTCATACAAAAGAAGAGGGTGAATCATTCGGGTTTTTATATGCTTCAAAAAAATATGCAAGTAAGTAAAGCCGTTCATCATAATTTTTGAAGGTATAGTAAGATTTGAAATCAAAATTTGGTAATTTCGATATTCATTAAGAGCTGGCTTGTTATAGATTAACCGATTTAATAAACAAGCAAACGTATGGCAGACCAGAAAAAAGAAGAAGAGTGGGGCTCGATCGAAGGATTTTCTAATTACGAAATATCCAACCGAGGAAAAATCAGAAGTAAAACAAGGAAAGTTTGGCACAAGGGAAGCAAAACCCACATGAAGCTTCGCGGAAAAATTATGCGGCAGAGGTGGAATAAAATCTGCAAGTGTTATTTCCTTGATTTAATTGATGATAACAAAAAACGAAGAACCGTTTATCCACATAAGGAGACTGCAAAGGTTTTCGTAGCTACGAAGGATAAGGAAAAGATTATGATTGTTCATAAGGATAATAATCCTAGGAACAATTATTTCGAGAATCTTAAGTGGATGACGAAGTCAGAGCACATGAAATGGCAATTTGAAGTTGGCAACAAAAACAACTTCAAGGTTTGGAAAACTCGTAAGAAAAGATATTCCAATGGATTCAAACCTGGAACAGTTTTGCCAGGACGACCAAGGAAGAAAGTCGCAGAGAAGGCTTAGTTAAAAAATTTAGAGTGAGATTATAAAAAGAAAAGGGGTTTAAAAACCCCTTTTCTTTTTATCAATAACTTATGCTTATTCAGCTGCAGGCTCTACGTGAACAAAAGATCTGTTCTTATAGCCTTTTTGAAATTTTACAACTCCATCGGTCAACGCAAAGATCGTATGATCTTTTCCTAGACCTACGTTGCTTCCTGGGTGATGTTTCGTTCCTCTTTGTCTAACAATAATGTTTCCAGCAATTACCTTTTGACCACCGTAAATTTTTACACCTAGTCGTTTACTTTCTGATTCTCTACCGTTATTGGAACTACCGGCTCCTTTCTTGTGTGCCATGAGATCTTATCCTTTTATATCTTCAATCAAAATCTTAGAGAACTGTTGTCTGTGACCGTTCTTCACTTTGTAACCCTTTCTTCTCTTCTTTTTGAATACAATGACTTTATCATCCTTCACGTGCTCAAGTATTTTACCAGAAGCTTTCGCACCTTTCACAGTTGGTGCTCCAACCTTCACTTTGCCTTCGTCGTCAACAAGCAACACTTTATCAAAGTCTACTTTTGAACCTTCTTTAGCGTCCTGCAAAGGAGCATAAAGAAATTTGTTTTTCTCAGCCTTGTATTGCTTACCTGCGATATCTACTATAACGTACATTTTAATCTTCTTTTGAAAAAAGGTTTGCAAAGATATGATTTAGAATCATATATTCAAACAGTGAATGCTTTAAATGGTGAATTAAAAAAAAATTACTTTTTTTTTCAGCTTTTTTCACCCCCCAAATCTCATCATATTCATGCAAGTTATCATTTTGAAACAACTTCATAAATCATTTAATTCCAATCATTTATACCTCAAATTTAGCACTTGATAATACAGGTCATAGACCCGTAATAACCGCTTGGAATTTCGACTCATTTTCAGCAGATTTGTAGACAAGCGGCCAGAAAAAATAAACCACTTTCGGGGGCTGTATCCCTTCACGATAAAAGTTTTTAAAATCACGCAAAATGCGTGATCAGGGGGATATTTTCTTGTTTTTAAAGTAGACAAAAAAGCTAAATGAGCGAAGCAAACGTACAACTCGAAGAACGAATATTAAAAGAAAACAAAGATCGCTTTGTACTGTTCCCCATACAGCATGATGACATATGGCAATTCTACAAAAAAGCAGAAGCTAGTTTTTGGACAGCTGAGGAGATTGATTTAAGTCAGGACCTAAAAGATTGGTCTGAAACGATGAATGATGATGAGAAACATTTCATCAAGCACGTTCTGGCATTTTTTGCAGCCAGCGATGGCATCGTGAATGAAAATCTTGCAGAGAACTTCGTGTCTGAGGTTCAGTATACTGAAGCTAAATTTTTCTATGGTTTTCAGATAGCCATGGAGAATATTCATTCTGAGACGTACTCTTTACTAATAGACACCTACGTAAAGGACCCAAAAGAAAAAGATTATCTCTTCAATGGAATAGAGACCATGGACTGCGTGAAGAAAAAGGCAGACTGGGCACTACGGTGGATAGACAAAGGTTCATTCGCTGAACGACTCATTGCTTTTGCAGCGGTAGAAGGCATTTTCTTTTCAGGGAGCTTCTGTTCCATCTTTTGGCTAAAGAAAAGAGGCCTTATGCCAGGTCTTAGTTTTTCAAATGAATTGATTTCCAGGGATGAGGGACTTCACTGTGATTTCGCATGCCTATTGTATAATAATCACATTCAGAATAAACTACCTGAAGAAACCATTAAAGAAATCATCGCTGATGCAGTCTCGATAGAGAAAGAATTTGTGACCGATTCCCTTCCTGTTAAGTTAATTGGAATGAATGCTGATTTGATGTGCCAGTACATAGAATTTGTAGCTGACAGACTTTTGCTAGAGCTCGGGGCATCCAAGATTTTCAACTCAACTAACCCATTTGATTTCATGGAAATGATTTCACTACAAGGCAAAACCAATTTCTTCGAAAAAAGAGTTGGTGAGTACCAAAAGGCAGGAGTGTTAAAAGAAGGAGAAGGCGATGCTGCCAAATTTTCACTAGACGTAGATTTTTAAATAGTATAATACCAACCAATACGTATCACCCAAAATAATCGCACCCAAACATGTTAGTAGTAAAAAGAGACGGAAGAAGAGAATCAGTAAAATTTGACAAAATCACTGCAAGAATTGAGAAGCTTTGTTATGGGCTTAATGAAGATTTTGTAGAACCTGTAGAAATTGCAAAAAAAGTTATTGACGGATTGTATGATGGTGTATCTACTGTAGAGCTAGATAATCTTGCTGCTGAAACATCAGCGACCATGACCACCAGGCATCCTGATTTCGCAAAACTTGCTGCTCGAATAGCAATCTCCAATCTTCACAAAGTAACAGAGACTTCATTTTCCACCACAATGAAGCGGATGTTCGAATACATCAACCCAAAGACAGGTGGAAATGCTGCGCTCCTTTCGAAGGAAACGTATGGCATAGTTAGAGCTAATGCCAAAAGATTAGATGATGCTATTGATTACAAGAGAGATTACAATTACGATTTCTTTGGCTACAAGACGCTAGAGCGATCTTATTTAATGAAGTTGGACGGCAAGATCGTAGAGCGGCCTCAGCACATGCTTATGCGAGTTGCGGTTGGAATCCACGGAGAAGATATTGATGCTGCGGTTGAGACATATAATCTAATGTCTGAGAAGTGGTTCACCCATGCCACTCCTACTTTGTTTAACGCAGGTACTCCAAAACCTCAATTGTCTTCATGCTTTCTATTATCAATGCAAGATGATAGTATTGATGGCATCTACGACACGCTTAAGCAATGTGCTAAAATTTCACAGTCTGCCGGGGGGATAGGCCTAAGCATCCATAATGTGAGGGCAACAGGTTCGTATATCAAAGGAACCAACGGCACTTCCAATGGAATAGTGCCAATGCTCAGAAATTTCGACATGACCGCCCGTTATGTTGATCAGGGTGGAGGAAAAAGAAAAGGAAGCTTTGCAATCTACTTGGAGCCATGGCATGCTGATATTTTCGATTTCCTCGATTTAAGAAAGAATCATGGCAAAGAAGAAATGAGAGCCCGGGATCTTTTCTATGCCCTCTGGATTCCTGATCTATTCATGAAGCGCGTAGAAGAGAATGGCGATTGGTCACTTTTTGATCCGAACGTGTGCACAGGTCTCTATGAGAAATACGGTGATGAATTTGAGACCCTTTATGAAAAATACGAGAAGGAGGGTAAAGCAAGAAAAACCATCAAAGCTCAGGACTTGTGGTTTGAAATCCTGGAGGCTCAAATAGAGACTGGTACACCTTACATGCTTTATAAGGATGCGGCAAACAAGAAGTCTAATCAGAAGAATTTAGGTACGATCAGATCAAGTAATCTGTGTACAGAAATTATGGAGTACACTTCAAAAGATGAAGTGGCAGTTTGTAATCTTGCTTCAATAGCACTTTCAATGTTCGTGATCGATGGAAAATTCGATCATCAAAAACTTTACGAAATCACTAAGGTTGCGACAAGAAATCTTAACAAAGTAATCGACGTCAACTACTATCCTGTAAAAGAGGCCAGAAACTCAAATATGAAGCATCGACCAATTGGTATCGGTGTTCAAGGCCTGGCAGATACATTCCTCTTACTGAAAATGGCTTTTGAGTCAGAAGAAGCTAAGAAATTAAACAGAGAAATATTCGAGACCATCTACTTCGCCGCAATGGAGACTTCGATGGAATTAGCTCAAGATCAAGGCCCGTATGAAACGTACAAAGGATCACCGGTATCGAAAGGTATATTCCAATTTGATATGTGGGGGGTGGAGCCTGATTCTGGAAGATGGGACTGGTATGATTTGAAGCAAAAAGTTAGAAAAAATGGAGTTAGAAATTCGCTGCTTCTTGCGCCGATGCCTACTGCTTCAACTTCACAGATACTTGGAAACAACGAATGTTTCGAACCATATACTTCTAATCTTTATGTCCGACGCGTGCTTTCTGGTGAGTTCATTGTAGCTAACAAGCATTTAATGAAGGAGCTGATCGCGCTAAATCTTTGGGATGACAAAATGATGAACAGAATAAAGGCTGAGAATGGCTCGGTTCAAAATATTTCTGAGATCCCAGAGGATATTAAAGAGCGGTATAAAACTGTCTGGGAAATTTCTCAAAAAGCAATCATTGATATGTCTGCAGAAAGAGGAGCATACATCTGTCAAAGTCAAAGTCTTAACATCCATCTGCAAGACGCGAATTTTGGGAAAATGACATCGATGCATTTCTATGCCTGGAAAAAAGGCTTGAAAACCGGCATGTACTACCTGAGAACGAAGGCAGCTACAGATGCCATTAAATTCACGGTGGAGAAGGAGCAAAAGGAACAACCAAAGGAAGCAGTGGTGGCGGCCCAGACAGTAACGCAGGGTCAGCAAGCCACCATTAGTCAGGAACAACTTGATCAGCAAGCTGCAATGCAATGTTCTCTTGATGACCCCGAAGGATGTGAAATGTGCGGATCTTAAGCTAGAGAGCAGATACGACAAATTTTCGCATTTAAACACATATAGAAAGCATGTATACTTGATGTATACATGCTTTTTTGGTTACCTTTTATCAGCCTAATACTTTTATCAAATGATAACGGAACTGTCTGCCAACTCGATAACCATAAACAGTTGTGAAGTTTAGTATTGAGTTGACAAATCTGATACCTTGATTTTTGAGAATAACCTTATTTGAATTTTTCGCGTATCTGTCTGCATCATTAATTTGTATAATTAAATCCACTCAATTATACCATCCTTGATTTACCGACATTGAAGTAGATCAAAAGACTTTCACTCTATGGCATAGCAATCAGAAAATGCCACAGCATGAGTAAAGCAGCAAGAATAATTCCAATGGAGAACAGTAAATCTGTTCTTATTCCACTGAATGATCTTAAACAAGGTCCTTCTCTATATAAGTCAGAAGATGAGTTGCTCCTTCAAAGCATAAGTCAGAACATAAATGAGGCCATTTATAGAAGCATTCGGGGAAAGGGTCTGGTATATATAAATGATGCATTTGTAAAAATGTTCGGCTACTCAAATGAGTATGAAATACTAAATCAAAGTGCATTAAACCTATACAACAACCCAGTAGAGCGAGAAGAACTAGCCAAGGAGATCATAAAGCATGGAGCTGTAACCAACAAGGAGGTTGAATTCAAACGCAAAGATGGTACAGTATTCAATGGATCTTTCAGCTCAACAATGGTCCAAGGAAATGACGGAGTAACCTATTTCGATGGCGCTATACGAGATATCACCACAAGAAAAATAGCAGAAGAACAACTCAAATACCAATCTGAAATGCAGAAGGTGTTAATTAGCATTTCCACACAATTCCTTAACCTACCATTTGATGCTGTTGATGAAGTCGTAAACGCCACATTAGAAGAGCTAGGTAACTTTCTGAAAGTTGATCGGCTCCAAATTCATGATTACGATTTTTCCCGAAAGGAATGCATAACCACCTACGAATGGTGCGCACCGGGTATCGCTCCCACAAAAATTAACTCACACAAAATATCTTTAGACTCGATCAACGACATGATTGAGTGTCACTTCAAAGGAGAAAACCTATTTATTGCAGATGTCAGTTTGCTTGATGAAAGTGCTGCCAAAAAAGCGTTGCAGGCTCAGCAGATAAAAAGCGTTCTAACAGTCCCCTTAATTCTGGAAAGTAACTGTGTTGGTTTTGTTAGCCTTGACTCCGTCAAATCACTTAGAAAGTATACTGACAGTGAGATCACAATGATTAAGCTATTTGCCAACATGTCCGTGAATATCATGTCAAGGGCTGGTGATCAACAAAAATTACAAGAGCTCCTTGAGACAACAATCGTACAAAAAAAGCGTCTCAAAGACTTTTCTCAGATCACTTCTCATAATGTACGCACATCTGTTGCGAATCTTGTTGCGATCAACAATCTACTCCAGAAAGACACGGGGAATGAAAAATACCTCGAATATTTGGATACATCCATTGATAAATTAAACACCAGTATATACAACATCAACAGTCTACTAAATTTTGACAACCAATATGAACTACTACATAAGGAGACCTGCAATATATCGCAGGCAGTGCAACACGTTCTCGAATTAAGTTCTCAAACTATCCAGGAAAAACACATAGAGGTAATCAACCGACTTCCCAAAAGTCTGCTTGTTGAGGCTTTCCCGTCATACCTGGATGGGATCTTTCATCACTTGATTTCAAATGCTTTGGAACATGGTACAAATAAAGAATCAAATAAAGTTACCATTGATCACTCTGAGTCCGAAGGTCTGATCTCAGTAAGAATTACAGACTACGGCAGAGGAATTGATTTAAAACGCTATGGCAAAAAATTATTTAAAGCTGGCGTACAGTTCCATGCAGACAATTGCAGGGGTCAAGGGATGGGACTTTTCATGACAAACTACATGATAGAGGCAATGGGCTGGCTAATAAAGGCTAAGAGTGCCACTAACCGAGGAACAACATTCACAATTGTTTTCAAGAATGATTGATTCTGAAACAAATAGTAGTGTTCTAAACGCTCGGCAAATTAAGTCATGGGTGGTGAAAGAATTCAATACCGCCGGTTGGAGTTATGTCATTTCATCCGCCTTGCCAGAACTACTCGACTATAATTCAACCTTCAATTGCTTTAACATCAATGACAAAACTGACTGGGATAAGGAAGAGGTACGGATTATAGCTAAGTATCTTTTTATCCTCTATCAAAAAAAGAAAGAGTTGTTAGATAGCGGATCGAAAGGTTTTTAGATGCTGCCTTTTTTGAGACCCTCAACGATTTCCGGGTTCAGCAAAGTGGATGTATCCCCCAAATTTGACACTTCTCCACTAGCAATTTTCCGCAATATTCTTCGCATGATTTTCCCGGAGCGTGTCTTGGGTAAACCAGGAACAATCTGAACTTTGTCTGGCTTTGCAATCGGACCTATCAGTTCTGAAACAGTTTTTCTTATCTCTTCTTCGATTCCATCCTCCTCCGCAATAACGTATGCGTAGATTCCCTGCCCTTTAATATCATGAGGATACCCTACAACGGCAGATTCAATGACCCTGGGGTGCTCATCAATCGCATTTTCAACTTCTGCCGTGCCCATTCTATGACCAGAGACATTAATAACATCATCCACCCTTCCTAAGATTCGTAAATATCCATCATGATCACGTTTGACTCCATCTCCTGTAAAATACAAATTCTTGTAGGTGCTGAAATAGGTTTGCCTACATCTCTCATGATCACCGTAGGTCGTACGTAAAATTGAAGGCCAGGGGAATTTGATGCATAGATTTCCTTCAACATTGTTTCCTTCCAGCTCATTTCCTTCTGAGTCAACAATGATAGGTTGTATACCTGGCAACGGAAGTGATGCATGAGCTGGCTTGTTAGGAGTAATACCTGCAAGTGCCGAAATCATCATTCCCCCTGTTTCTGTTTGCCACCACGTATCTACTAGTGGGCATCTTCCTTTGCCAACATGCAAATGATACCAATGCCAGGCCTCTTCGTTTATCGGTTCTCCCACCGATCCAATCACTTTTAGAGAATCCAACTTGTAGGGTTCCAAAGGTTCTAAACCACTGGCCTCTAATGCTCTTATAGCAGTTGGTGCTGTGTAGAATTGATTTACCTGATGTTTATCACACGCATGCCAAAATCGACCTGCGTCAGGATAGGTTGGGACACCTTCAAACATCATTGTGGTTGCCCCAGCTAACAATGGACCATATACTATATAAGAATGTCCCGTGATCCATCCTACATCTGCAGTACACCAAAAAATGTCTCCCTGCTCATACTGGAAAACATTCAAAAACGAATAGTAAGTGTAAACCATATATCCTCCACAGGTGTGAACCACACCTTTTGGTTTACCCGTTGAGCCTGAGGTATAGAGAATGAATAAAAGATCCTCAGAGTCCATAACCTCTGCCTCATTTTCTGAAGAAACACCTTCGATCGCATCATGCCACCAAATATCCCGACCTTCTTTCATCGTGACTTCCGTATTCGTCCGCTGAAATACAATCACCTTTTCAATAGTCGGGCATTTCTCCACAGCAGCGTCCACCACACTCTTCACTTCGATCGTTTTTGACCCTCTGAAATTTCCATCAGAAGTTAGAACCATTTTTGCTTCGCAATCATTGATTCTATCTGCAAGCGCAGTTGCTGAAAAACCAGCAAAAACTACCGAATGAACAGCTCCTACCCTTGCACAAGCCAACATTGCTACGGCAGCTTCCGGAACCATAGGCATATAAATGATCACTCGATCGCCTTTCTCAATTCCATTCGCCTTCATGGCGTTTGCAAATTGACATACCTTTTGATGGAGCTCCTGATAACTAATCTTTTGATGCGATTCTTCCGGGTCGTTTGGTTCCCAAAGAATTGCAGTTTGATCTCCTCTTTGATCAAGGTGTCTGTCCAAAATATTTTCCGTGATATTGAGCTTTCCGTTAACAAACCATTTTATATCTGGCCCTTTAAAATCCCATTGTAGTACTTGATCCCATTTCTTTTGCCACTGAAATGATTCCGCAATTTTTCCCCAGAAATCTTCGGGATTCTCTACACTCCTATCATAGGTCTGAGTATACTCAGAGAGGGATTTTATTCTATGATCCATGATTTCAGATTTTAAAAACTAATCTAGTGAAAATTGCTTTAGCTTCTTGGGTATCGAATATTCTCAGTTAACTCCTGAACCTCTTTAGGGGGTGGTGGAGTCAATCTTGAAATTATCATTGCGATTACAAAGTTGATTACTGCTCCTAATGTCCCAATTCCTTCCGGTGCGACACCAAACCAATATCCTTCGGGAGTTCCCGGTCCACCAAGCTGTGGTTTGAAATAGATGATGTAAACAGTGGTGAACAGAATGCCAACAACCATCCCGGTGATAGCTCCTTGTCGGTTCATCCTCTTATCAAAAATTCCCAAAATGATAGCTGGGAAAAACGATGATGCTGCTAAACCAAAGGCTAGCGCTACTACCTGAGCCACAAACCCTGGTGGATTTAAACCAGCCAAACCAGCTGCTATTACTGCTATTGCGATGGCAATTCTTGCAGCTCTTAGTTCTCCCTTTTCATTTATGTCCGGAGCAATATACTTTTTCAAGAGATCATGTGAGATAGATGTTGAGATTACGAGTAGTAATCCGGCAGCAGTAGAAAGGGCCGCTGCCAACCCACCAGCAACAACAAGCGCAATTACCCAAGCTGGCAAATTCGCAATCTCAGGATTTGCAAGAACGATAATATCTCTGTCAATGGTCAATTCATTAACCTGTTCATCAGCGACGTATTGAATCTTACCGTCTTCATTTTTATCTTCAAACAAAATGAGTCCCGTATTTTCCCAATTCTTAAACCAACCTGGCATTTCATTGTACTCTGCATCTTTAACAGTGGTAAGCAGGTTTGTCCTTGCAAAAGCTGCAACCGCTGGAGCTGTGGTGTAGAGAATCGCAATAAAAAGTAGTGCGTACCCTGCCGAGATCCTTGCATCTCTAACTTTCGGTACCGTAAAGAAACGTACAATCACATGCGGAAGGCCGGCCGTTCCAAGCATTAGCGCTGCGGTTATGAAAAAGAGATTCGTGGTGTTTTGGGAGTTTGTTGCTGTGTACTCAGCAAATCCGAGATCGACCGATAACTGATCAAGTTTGTCAAGCAGATAAGCTCCGCCATCAACTGTCCCACCAAATCCCAATTGTGGAATGGGATTCCCTGTCATTTGAATCGAAATGAAAATAGCTGGTACAGTGAAAGCAAATATGAGAACACAAAATTGAGCCACCTGGGTGTAAGTGATTCCTTTCATCCCTCCGAGTACTGCATAAAAAAAGACGATCCCAATCCCAATCAGGACACCAGTATCAAACGGGACATTGAGAAACCGAGCGAAGGCGACTCCCACTCCCTTCATTTGCCCTACAACATAGGTGAAGGACACAAAAATTGCGCAGATCAATGCAATCAGTCTGGCATTGTTTGAATAGTAGCGTTCTCCAATGAAATCAGGGACAGTGAATTTGCCGAACTTTCGCAGATATGGTGCGAGTAGCAACGCCAGCAAAACATAGCCTCCGGTCCAACCCATTAAGTACTGAGCGCCACCGTATCCCATAAATGATATGAGTCCTGCCATTGAGAGAAAAGAGGCAGCTGACATCCAGTCGGCGGCGGTGGCCATTCCATTTACAACAGGATTTATCCCTCCTCCTGCAACATAAAATTCTTTTGTCGTTCCGGCTCGCGCCTTTATAGCTATTCCAATGTAAAGAAGGAATGAAAGCCCAACAATGCTATACGTCCAGATTTCTAAGCTCATATTACTTCTCGTCTACTTCGAAATCTTTGTCCAGACGATTCATAAGCCTTACATAGGCAAAAATCAATATGATGAAAATGTAGATGGAGCCTTGCTGTGCAAACCAAAAACCTAGTTTGAAACCGCCCAATCTGACTGAATTGAGTTCCTCCGCAAAAAGAATGGCTGCACCAAATGAAGAAAGAAACCAGATTGACAATAAAACAAGAAGTATTCTGATGTTCTTTTTCCAATAATTAGCCTTGGTTCCTCCCATTATTTACTTAGATCAAATATTCTACAAGTATCGCCATTGTAGCGCCCAGTAAACTAATAAGTATTTTGTTCAAGCCAAAGTGATGATCCGGACTTGCCTCGACAAATATGGTAGTAGAAATATGCAAGAAGCTTCCACAAACGATGGCAAATACGATAAGGAGACCTTCTTCGGAAAACATAAAAATATCCCCTAGTACCAAACCCATCGGTGACGCCAGGCTAAATAAAACAAGAAGGTAAATCGCCTTTTTGCCGAGTTGATGCATGGTCACCATTAGGGCAAAAGCCGCGGGCATCTTGTGCAAGACAATTCCAAGGAGTAGTGAGTATGACTCATGTTTTTCATGAAAGGGCGAATCATGCGTAAGCAACGATCCTTCTAACAAAGAGTGAATGATCAACGCAATGACAATGGAGGATCTTCCTGAAACCGAAACAGCTTTATCCGTATGAAAATGACCGTGTTCTACTCCTGATGAGAAATACTCCAGAAATTGCTGCACGAAAAAGCCAATTAAAACATAAAGCCCAACCGTTGATGGATTTGGACTCAATGAAAATAACTCCGGAATGATGTGAATAATTGTAATCGCAAATAGATAGGAACCCGCAAAAATTAGTGGGAGTCTAAGGTCTTTTTTCAAAGATGGGAAGAGGTGAAAACTGAATCCTCCAATCAGTGTACTGATGATAAGTATGATTATGGTTACGATCATCTCCCTACTACAAAAAAATCTCGATCAAAATTCCAATCTGCGCTTAAAAGCTCATAGTTAGCCAAAATCATCTTACTTCCACAAAGGGTTTGATTCCATTGGAAACCAGACTTTCCAAATTTCCTTCATCATTTTGATAAATAAAGATGGCGTCCAAATCACTATCGTTTTCAACGATAGCCATGGAACTGTCAATCCCTAAGACCATAAATGCTGTTGAATATGCATCTGCCGTCATGCAATTTTGTGCAAACACGGAAACGCTAAGTAGATCATGCTTTGCATTATACCCGGTTCGAGGATCGATGATGTGAGCATAGGTGCGTCCATCCTTTTCGTAATAGTTCCGGTAGTTTCCCGAAGTTGCTAAAGATCTATCTTTCAAACGGGCAATGGCATACAGTCTCCTCTCATCTCTATTTACGGTTGGATCCTCAATTCCCAGCGTCCAGGTTTCTTGTTTTTCATTGAGTCCCTTACTTCTCACCTCACCTCCAATTTCCACCATATAGTTTTCAATTTTTTCAACCTCTAGCAACTCTGCGACAAGATCAACCGCGTATCCTTTTGCAATGGCACTAAAATCCAACTGATAATTTTCGGGTAGTGAAGCAGAGTTGCTATCGAACACAACTCTGTCAAATCCAATTACCTTTTTCAACGAATCGATCTTCGCCCTGTCCATTTCGGGAATTTTTTTATTAGGCCCGAACCCCCAAGCCTGAACTAACGGACCGATACTTGGATCAAATGTCCCATTTGTCTTAAAAAAAACTTCTTTACTTGTTCTAAGTACCGGCAGGAAATATCGCGATTCAAAGTTTAGCTGACCATCGGCATTCAATCTTGAAATCTCCGAATCCGGTATGTAAGTGGAAAGTGATTGATTAAACTCAGCTAAGACCTGATCTATCTCACTTTTGAAATCATTGGTGCTCCCTAAATACTTTACATTGTAAACAATCGTGCCCATGGTCAGGCCTGTTACATGCATTTGTGTCGGCTCATCATTTTGACGGTAAGCTTGCCACAAAAAGGCAATCACCAATACAATTCCTAAAACCAGAAGGGAAGTTTTCTTCACCGGATTATCTTTTTGCAATGATAAATCAATCAATATCAAATTCAGGTTCTGCTATATTTGAAATCTAAATGAGAGAAGATTACTTACAGCAGGGGGATGAAGGAATGAATCCGGAAGAAAAGGAGTTCGAAAAAGCACTCCGCCCGCTTTCATTTGATGACTTTGCTGGTCAGCATAAAGTAGTTGAAAATCTCAAAATATTTGTTGAGGCAGCCAGACAACGAACAGAGCCTCTGGATCATGTATTGCTTCATGGCCCCCCGGGATTGGGAAAAACAACACTGTCGCATATCATCGCGAACGAGCTCCAGTCAAACATTAAAGTTACTTCAGGGCCTGTGCTTGATAAAGCTGGTGAACTTGCAGGATTGCTAACGAACCTGGAAGCACACGATGTTTTGTTCATAGATGAAATTCACCGTCTAAGTCCAATAGTTGAGGAATATCTCTATTCTGCAATGGAAGATTATCGAATAGATATCATGTTGGACTCCGGCCCAAATGCTCGATCTGTTCAAATCGAATTGCATCCCTTCACTTTAATCGGGGCTACCACCAGATCAGGATTGCTGACTGCACCACTACGTGCACGGTTCGGAATAAATTCCCGCCTGGAGTATTACGATGCTAAACTGCTTACGGGTATTGTGGGAAGATCAGCAGACATTCTAAATTCGATTATCGATGAAGAAGCGGCCCATGAAATTGCCAGGAGAAGTCGCGGTACTCCAAGGATTGCCAATAACCTGCTAAGGAGAACCAGAGATTTTGCCCAAATTAAAGGTGATGGTGCCATTACCATGGACATCGCAAAAATGGCCCTTAAGGCACTCGATGTTGATGATCATGGTCTTGACGAAATGGATAACCGTATTCTGTCGACTATTATCAACAAGTTCAAAGGTGGACCAGTTGGCTTGGGGACCATCGCTACCGCCTGTGGAGAAGAGGCGGAGACCATTGAAGAAGTATATGAACCTTTTCTAATTCAGGAAGGGTATCTCAAGAGAACTTCCAGGGGGCGAGAAGCAACTGAACTTGCATACAAACACATTGGCATTGTCCCGCCACAGCAATCTGGTTCGTTATTCTAATAACAACCTATCGACATGGCTTACAACGAACTACTTGCAGATAAACTACGACAAGCACTTCATGAGAGGAAAGTAAACTTCGAAGAAAAACACATGATGGGCGGCCTGTGCATCATGGTGGATGATAAAATGTGCATTGGAGTCATAAAAGAGGACTTGATGGCTCGCATCGGACCACACGAATACGAAAAATTTCTAACGAAACCAGGAGCTAGAGAAATGGACTTCACAAAGCGACCAATGAAAGGCTACGCGTTTGTTGATGCTGAAGGTTGGGATATCGATGACGAGCTGTCTACATGGGTTGACCAGTGCTTGGTTTTCAACAAAGAAGCAAAATCTTCTAAGAAGAAATAAAGTCTATTGGATAAAGACCTTCTTCTTCAAAGTCCCATTAACTGAATTGACCACAATCAGATAGACTGATTTTTCTCTTCGAGCCAATCCAACAGAAAATTCCTTTTGGTTGATGAAATGGTGAACAATGTTCGTCCCACGCAGGTCTGAAATTGAAACTTCCTTGATTTTACTATTTGAGACAAAAACGAGCTCCTTCCCTTTTTGGTAAATACTGATATCCAGATTCGGACTTTCCTGGTAATTGGCGCTGACTGTTTTTGAGATATGTCTTTGTCCGTCGTAATCTACTTGCACAAGCCTATAGAAGTTCAATCCGAGGGCAGGGCTTTCATCACGAAAGGCATAACTGATACGTTCGCCACTATCTCCATTTCCATCAACCACTCCAATACCTTTCCATTTATCTTCATTTTGCAATCTTTCAATAATAAATCGGTCGTTGGAGATTTCAGTGGCTGTAGTCCACTGCAAATCAATTCCGTTCTCCACTGCACTTGCTGAAATTTCAGTGTACTCGACAGGAAGAACATTCCCCAGGTCGTCGGTAAAAATAAATTCATCAAATGAACCATGACCAGTTCCTCCAGCTTCAAATAGAAGAACAATATTCCAAAACCCCAGATCGCTGGTAGAGCTTACCGATGCATCTGGCACAACTGGCAATTGATCAATCGGAGGGTTTACCCACATATTTACATCAGTCGTGGAACCAAAATTAATTTCAACAACCATTCTGTATGTTTCACCAATAGCAATCTCCTCATTGGTCAACGCAACAGATGCATCGTTGTCCACCGCCAGCGACCAATATCGATCTCCACCAGAATTGGAAGTAGTCCCGAAATAACCCATCTTGACTAGCTCAGTGTTGATGAAAGCCGCAGTTACCTCTGAATCTGCAAAAATTACCTCGATCGGGTCTTCATTATCAGCCTCCTTTCGAATCAAAAATGTGAAGTAAAAACTTCCCTGACCTATTCGCCCTTCCTCATCCGCATAATCATAAAATGGACTACCAGCATCAACATTGAAATAGCGTCCTGTCGTTGTAAAGATGTAACCTCCTGAACAGTAATTACCCGCTTCAGTAACTCCCGGATAATCCATCATATCTGTGTCAGCAATCACCCAGCCGTCAAGACCGGTATACTCGCCTTGATTAAACCAGTTTCCATACCAACCAGATCCCCCACTAGTCTCGTGCAATGTTCCAACCGCAGGTTCAAACCTCTCGATTGCCAACGTATCGGCAATTGTTCTCAATGAGAAAGCGCTCAGTAGAAACCAGAAAAAGAGTTTTCTAGTAATCATTTCTAGTGTTGACTTCTTTGGAAGAATAAAAGTATTGCCGAGTTGTAGCAGGATAAATTATTGTATATCTACATACCGTCTACAGGGCAGGTAAATCCTTATCACCCTTTAGGATGATTTTTGATCAATCGGATTTTCCCTCTTGATAGTTGGGGGCAGCTCCTTTAAAATTGAATTAAAAAAGACATGAAATATTCCATAGATATCTTAATCGATGTTCCAAGAGAAAAAGCTGCTGAATTGATTGGCAATGCTAGTAACATGAAGTTTTGGCAAAAAGGATTCGTGAGCTTAGATCATATCTCTGGAGAAGCTGGACAGCCGGGCGCAAAGTCTAAGTTGAAATACCAAATGGGGAAAAGGGAAGTTGAGATGGTCGAAACCATCACACATAAAAACCTTCCGGAAGAATTCCATGCGAACTATGAAACCAACGGAGTTTTCAATAGTCAAAAAAACTACTTCAAAGAAGAGAATGGACAAACACGGTGGATTTCAGAGGCAGAATTTCAATGCTCCGGGTTTATGAGGATTCTTGCTTTTTTTATGGGAGCAAGTACCTTTAAGAAACAAAGCACCGCTTACATGGAAGATTTTAAAGCTTTTGCTGAAGGAAATCCAAAATATGGGAATTGAAGAAATCAGAGAGTATTGCCTTTCCCTACCAGGAACCACCGAAGGAATGAAGTGGGGAGAACATCTAACTTTTATGGTTGGCACGAAGATGTACGCCATTTTTGGGTTAGATCAAACACCCATCAACGCCTCGTTCAAAGTTTCTGATGAAGGTTTCGAAAAAATGAGTGGTCAACCGGGAATGAAACCAGCTCCCTACTTAGCCAGAAATAAATGGATCGCAATCGAGGATATTGGATTTCTCAATGAGCAAAAGTGGAAGGAGATCCTGGAAAATTCTTATATGATTATTAAAAAGAAGTTGCCCAAAAAAGTACAAGACCAGTTGGACCTATAGTCTGTAGGCGATAGAAACACTCGTTTGAAAATTCAAGGGCAAGCCAGGATAGTAATACCTGGGCTCGTTTCCCCCAAACGAATTCGCATTGATCGAAAGCATCGAGGCATATTTTTCATCCAACACGTTGTTCAGCCTGACGACCACATCAACCGACAATTTCTCTCCGAAGGACAAGTCCGTGCCTGCATGTAGATTTACAAGTTGGTAGTTATCGGAAAAAACACTGTTATCGTCTGTGATAGGTATCTGATCCACAAACTGATAATTGATGCCTGTAAAAAACCAATTCACCTCATATCTTAAGTCAAAACTCAATTGATGTTTTGGAACTCCTGTCAATTGATTTCCTGAAAAATCTGCGTTGTCATCTACAAATGTTTCAAACTCGAAATCCGAAAGTGAATAGCTCATATCAGCAATGATTTGAGATTTTGGACCATCTAGTACCAGTGCCTCAATGTCTACCTCTATCCCGTTGTGTCTTGTTTCTCCGGCATTAACACCAAATACAATATCCTCGGCTGTTCTACGAGTTACCAATAAGTTTCGAATATCCATCGAGTATAGCGAAAGCTCAAGATTTGCCCTTCTGCTTGCGCGTTTAATACCAATCTCCCGATTCCAGCCCGTTTCCGGCTTTAGTTCACCATTTAAGGAGCCATCAGGATTTGTCGAATCGTCCACAGACAGCGGAGAAAAACCTCTACTCAAAGTAGCATACAGATTCATCGATGAGTTTATCCCGTAGGTAACCGAAATCCGTGGTGAAACAATCGGATCTAAGGTGTTGTCCGAGTCCAGTGATGAAGGAAAACTGTTTTCTATCTTATATGATGTCAGATTGACATTTGCTCCAACACTGACAAGCAGATTTGTATCAATCTCAAATTTGGACTCCGCAAACAAATTCAGGTAACTCCTTGGGTGCTTTACGGTCGTTAATAAAGGCCCTTGCTCACTTCCATTGGTTGGTTGAAGGTTTTCAAATGTCTTTGCCTTATATGTGTCATAATAGGCCTCAAATCCCCCTTGAAGAGACCAGCGCTCCATGGTCGCCTCCACCCTGGATCGAATACCAGCCCCTGCATTTTCCTCCTGAAGAATGTTGAAAGGACGTGGTTCAAATGCATCTCGTCCAATCGTGTAAACACTTGATACAAGCTTGGTACTCACCGTTAGTTTT